>JBEKAA010000019.1:0-141524 GCA_050018455.1 Thermoanaerobaculaceae bacterium
CGCGCAGAACCGACCAACGCACACGACCCCGCCTCACGCGCAATCTATTCGCTGGCGCTCCCGCCTGCGGAAGGGAAAGCCCCACCCACTTGACACCCGCCTCCTAATGGGTGGCACCTATCACCTATCTCGCCGACCACGATACACTCGCCTTTCCGCTACTTTTATGGTCCAGGGTGCGGCGCCGCCACATGTGGCTTGCCTAGAAAGTCCCTTGGCCTGCACGGCCTGACTCGCAATGTCAGTTCGGCGGCACTAGCGGGCGGGGGCAAGCCCCGCCCCTACACTGGATGGCGTAGGGCGCAAGCGTGAGGGCCTTGCCCCGTCGTGTGTAGGGGCGGCCCTTGCGGCCGCCCGCGAATCGGTTTTCATGGCCCAGAAGATCGGCGCGCCGACTCCGGCTTCCCGCGTGCCACTTTTATGGTCCTGGGTGCGCCCACGGCCCATGAGGATTGCCTAGAAAATCTCCTCGCCCCCTGTGTTGTTGTCCTGAAAGTCCCAGGACCGGCGCAACGGCGCTTCGAAATGACGGAAGAGGGCGGGGACACGCCCCGTCCCTAGGAACGTTATTGCCTTCTTGATGTAGGGGCGGGCCTTGCGCCCGCCCTCGTCCTGGCGTCCGGGTCCTGAGAGTCTCCCGGACGACAAGGCGTGCACCGTCCATCTTCTGGCCTTCATGGTCCGGGGTATGCCTCGGCATATGAAGATTGCGAGGCGCCGGGATTGCCGGAGGCCGGCCGGACAACGAAGAAATCTCACGGCATTTTGCGGGTCTTGAGGAGATCGCATCGTCGTCCCGCTGGCGGCGGAACTCCTCGCGGTGACAGTGTTTCCCGACGGCGGCGAGGATTCTGCGTTCAATAGCTGAGCGGTAGGAGGGCCTAGGGCTGCGCCGCCGTCTTTACCCGCGTCAGGTAGAAGGTTCCGTTCGAGATCTTCCCGCCGAGGTCGAAGCCCCACTCCTCGTTGTGGTGGTCGGCATCCACGTACGTGATGGCCAGGCGGCCCATGTGACCGTCGCCGGGCCGGATGTTGGTGGCGTCCTTGAACTCGAACACTACGTTTCTGGGGTCGGTCGAGGGTGCTGCCACGAAGCGCGGCTGGTTGTGGGCGGAGCAATAGTGCGTCGCCATCAGGCTTTCCTTGTCCATGTGGAACATCGTCACCATCTCGTGCGGAGTCCCCGCGTCGATCACGTGCATCACCGCGGAGCCGTCGCCGGTCATGCGGATCGCGACGCGGGTCGGCATCTTCCGGTCGCCCTCCATGTGGTAACCGTCCCACTCCCCGACGAGCGACTTGATGCTCTCCCACTGCGGCGTGCTCGCGACCTTTGACAGGTGCATCTCGTGGTCTTGTGCGCCCGCGATCCCTAACCCGAGGAGGAAAGCGCCGACCACGACAACCGTTGCCGTCTTCATATGAGATCCTCCTGAATCCCGATTGTCCGGCAGGTGAGACGTGGTGTCAACGCGTGGTTTCCTTCCGTGCACCGCGGGAGGCATGGGCTCGCGGACTCGGGCTGCGGGTCCGGGTCAGGGACTACAGTCCTCGGCGCTCCGCTCGAGGCATGTCACTCGAGGGAGATGCCCAGCTCCTGGTTCCTGCCGGCCACGGCGTTGACCTGGACGGTCTTTCCCGCGTGGCCCGGCGCCACGACGTCGATCCGGTGCGGACCCGGCGAAACCGCGACGCCCTGCTGGAGGTGTTCCAGAACGGCACCCGTGCCGAGGAGCACACCATCGATGTACACCGCGGCGTCAGGCGGCGACACACGCAGCTCCAGCGCAGTGACTCCCGAGCCCGCGGCGGCAGGTGGGACCGCGCCGCCCTGGCCGGGTGAGGGTCTGGCCTGGGTCGCGGCCGGTCCGAAGCTCGGACCGAACCTCCTGCCGTAGGGCAGCCCCGGGGATGGCGGATTCGCCGGCTCGGTGCCGGCAGCCGGATCGACATGGAGGTCGAAGCTGAGCACGACCTTGTTCTCGCCGCCGACGGTGAGCCTCAGCGACCTGGTGCGATAGCCGGGCAGGCGGAGGTCGATGGTGTACTGCCCGGGGTCGAGGTAGAGAAAGTCGGGGCCACCGAATTCCTCGACGGAACCGACAAGCACGCCGTTGAGGTATACCAGGGCGCTCCTCGGGGACACCTCGAAGTCCACCGGGGACGGGCCCGAGACTGCCATGAGGGCTTCAGCCGAGGCGGCCGAAGATGCCTCGCCCAAGCCCTGGTCAGCCGCAGCAGGGACCGGCGGCACTAGGAAGATACTGGAGTCGGGGTATCCGTAATAGTCGTAGTACCCGTAATATCCGCAGTATCCGTAGGGCCACCCCCAATACCAGTAGGCGTCCCACCAGAGCGGGAAACCGAGATAGATGCCGCCCCAACCGAAGAACCCGTGCCAGCCGAAGCGGCCCCCGCCGTGAAACCGGAATGCCGGGTTCCCGTACGGATGACCCCCAGGCCCGCCGTGGCCGACGTAACCCCCATGCCCTCCCGAGCCGTAGGACCCGACGCCGAACGAGTGCCCGCCCCAGCCATGCCCGCCGCCCCTGCTCTGACTCCAGGCGGGTCCCGCAAAGGCGATCAAGCAAGCGATCAGGACAGTTCCGAACATCCGCGATCGCATAGACACCTCCGAGCCGGGATCGAACGTGACAAGCCGGCTCACAACCGATCATAGAGCAAGCAAACTCCCTGCCAGCGGGCGACACGTTCGCACGGGGCCGCAGGCTTGCCTCGGCTGCTCGAGAGAGGGCCGGCCGGGGACAGTCTGTCCGCGCCGGGAGACGGCACGGCGGAGATGGCGATGGTGCGGCGGCGTACGATGGGCAACTCGCTCGGCGGCCCGCTCTACCTCTTCGTCGGCGGCAGCGCGCGCAGCGCCGCGAGCAGTTCGTCCAGCGACGGCCGCACCCGGAAATCCACATCCTCGCGCGCATAGCGCACCGTGCCCGAGCGGTCGATGATGAAGGTCGTCGGGTGCGCAATCTCCTGGCTTTCGTTGAGGATGCCGTACGTCTTGATGACCGCAAGATCCGCATCCGAAAGCAGTGGAATCGTGAGGCCCGCGCGCGCCGCATACCCTTTGAGGTTCGCGACCGGGTCGTTGCTGACCGCCCAGACTTCTGCGCCGAGAGCTTCGAACGCCTCGAGCCGGCTTTGCAGCTCACCGAGCTGCTTGCGGCAGTACCCTCACCAGACTCCTCGAAAGAAGACCAGTACGAGGTTCTTCTTGCCCGTGACTTCGGCGAGGGAATGCGTGCCGCCGCCCGACGACGGGAGGGTGAACGCCGGCGCGCGTCGGCCGACGGCCGGCACGCCGGCCCCCGCAACCGCGGCGAGCGCAAGCGCGGGCATCCCGAGTAAGGTTCTCCGATTCATGGAGACCCCCGTTTGACGGTAACCCATCGCGCCTCCTGCCGGCAATCCCCCGGCTCGGACCGAGAATCGAGCCCCCGCGCAGCCCCGTCTGCGGCGAGCGGCGCGGGGACGGTAGAATCGCCGGGTGCCGACCTGGGCCACGCTCCGCAGGTGGGCGGCGCATCTGCGCCATCCCACCCGCTTCGAGACCACGCTCGTCACCGTCGCGTGGGCGGCGCTTGCGGTGGCCTACCTCGGAACGCGGCTGGTCGGGGGTCACGACCGGCTCTCAGCGATCTACTGGACGAACCCGGACTGGGCGGGCGCCCCGGCGCTCACGCGCACAGAAGGCACGATTCGGATGGACCGGGAAGGTTTGAAGCGGCTCCTCGGGGACGCCCAGGGGTACAGCGCCGTGTGGACCGGTGTCCTGTTCGCCCCTGCAGCCGGGGAGTACGCGTTCACGATCACCTCCGACGACGGGTCCTGGGTCGTTCTGGACGGGGCCACCTTGATCGACAACGGCGGCCGCCACGGCGCCCGGACGCGCGCGGCGCGGCTTCGCCTCGCCCGCGGCATCCACACCCTGGAGGTTCGCTACTTCGATGCCGGCGGGTTCGCGGTGATCGATTTCTCCCGGAGGGCGAGCGGCCTCGTTGGGCGCGTGCTTCCGGCAGGCGTGCTCTGTCCGTCGCTGACAGGCGCCGGCCAGGCTCCGACCGACTGGGCCCTTGCGGTCGCGCGGGTCGTGCTCGGGGGGCTCCTGCTCGTGATGACTGCCGCCGCCCTGCTGGTCGGCGTTTCACGCCTCCCCGGCCGGTTCTTGACGGAGACCGCGCTTGCCTCGCTGCTCTTCGCCGCAGTGCTGGGGACCTACGCGGTGGAGCTGATGGCCCGGAGGTCGACCGCGGTGACTGCGTGCGATTGCTACGCCTATGTGCAGGGCGCGGCCGCCATGGCAACGCGTGGGCCGCTCCACTCCGAGCTGCGCGACCCTCTCGTGCCGCAGATCGTGGCGGGGTTCGCGACCCGTCCGTCCGACCGGGACCTGGCGTTCCTCCTGAGCCCGCACGGGCACTACGTCCGCGACTTCGACGCCGGGGTCAGCTCCAACGTGTTCCCACCGGGGCTGATGTGGCTGCTGCTCCCGTTCGTGGCCGTCGGCGGGGCGAGCGTGGCGTTGCTCCTCCTTCCGGTGCTGACGCCGGCGGTGGCGCTCGCGTTCTTCCTTCTCGCCCGCCGCCACGCGGACGCCTGGTTCGCCGCGACCGGCGCCGCGTTCGTGGTCTGCAACCGTGTCGTGTTCGAGAACACGGTGCTGCTGATGAGCGACGTGCCTTCGATGGCGCTGACCGCCGCGAGCGCGTATCTGCTCTACCTGAACCTGGGCAAGCCTCGGGCCGCGCTGCCGGTTGGCGCGGGCGCCTGCTTCGGCATCGCCCTCGCCGTGCGCTACTCCAACGCCGCCGCCGTGGTCCCGATCCTGGTGCTGTTCGCGGTGGAGTGGGCGCGGCGGTGCGACCTCAAGGCTCTCGCGCGCGACGTCACGCTCTTCGGCGCGGGCGCGACGCTCCTCGGGGTGCTGCCGCTGGCACTCTTCACCTGGACCCAGTTCGGCACGCTGCTGCGGATGACGTACGACCCGTACACTGCGAGCCGGATGAGCGTCGAAAACTTCCTCCCGAACCTCGGTTTCTACGGGCGCAGCGTCGTGCAGACATTCGGCTGGCCGGCGCTCGCCGTCGTGGCGATCGGGCTGGTGGCCTGCCTGGTCGAAAGGAAGCGGCGGCTGGTCGCCGTGGCCGGTGCGCTGACGGTCGCGGCGTTCCTCCTGCCGTACGCGTTCGAGAGGCTGCGTGAGCACCGCTACCTGATGCCCGTGTACCCGTGGCTCGGGCTGCTCTACGGGTTTGGCGCGCTGGAGATCGGGAAGCTCCTGCGAAGGGCCAACGCCGTCCGGCGCCTCGCGATGGCGGCGCTCGTCGTCGCGCCGCTGCTCGTGACGTTGCCCCACCTTGTAACCGGCACGGTGTCGCGCGACCGGGTCTGTCGCACGCTCGGCGAGCGCGTCGAGCGCAACGCGGTCGTCTTCTGCGACGACCTGTCGGGCCCGGTGCGGCTCTACGCCGACCTCACCGGGTACCGCTTCATCTGGACCAGGTTCGAGGTGCTGGACCAGACGTGCAGGACCCTGGTCCGCCTCGGGCGGCCCGTGTACTTCCTCCTTGACTGCGATGCCGCGAAAGAGCAATTCAGGCTCCTGCGGGAGAACCGAGTGCTGGGCCCCGACCGCGTCGCCTTCGTCGGCGACGTCGACGGCAACCCGCTGTGGAGGTACGTCGGCGGTCCTTGAGCGGTTGTTCGCAACGCGCGGCGGATTCCGGTGACGCCGTGGGCGGCCGCTACATGCTCCGTCTGTACTGCCCGCCGACCTCGTAGAGAGCGTGCGTGATCTGACCGAGGGTGCAGGAGCAGACGGCGGCGAGAAGCTCGGCGAAGACGTTGCCTCCCGACCGCGCGACCGCCTGCAGGTTCGCGAGCGCCTTGGCGCTCGGTACCTGCCACGGCGCCGCGCTCCCCACGCGGGCGGGGGCAAGCCCCGCCCCTACACCGTCACGATCGATGTGTAGGGGCGGCCCTTGCGGCCGCCCGGTGTCGACATCGGTCTCTGCTGACCCCTGATCCCTCACCTCTGACCCGGCATGTCGTTGCTGGAAGTCCGCGACGTGCGCCAGCCGCGCGTCCTTCTCCTCCCTGGTCGCGCGGGTCAGCGCCGACGCTTCGAGGACGTTCTCGCCGCGGTGGGGGTCGAGGAAGGTGTTGACGCCGACGATCGGGAGCGTGCCGTCGTGCTTGAGCTTCTCGTAGTGCATCGACTCTTCCTGGATGCGCGAGCGCTGGTAGCCGGTCTCCATCGCGCCCAGCACGCCGCCACGCTCGGAGATCCGCTCGAACTCCTCCAGCACGCGGCGCTCGACCTCGTCGGTGAGCCACTCGACGAACGCCGAGCCCTGGAACGGGTTCTCGTTCGCGAGCAGCCCGAACTCCTTGGCGTTGATCATCTGGATCGCGAGCGCCCGGCGCACCGACTCCTCGGTCGGCGTGGTGATCGCCTCGTCGTACGCGTTGGTGTGGAGGGAGTTGCAGTTGTCGGCCAACGCGAGCAGCGCCTGCAGCGTGGTGCGGATGTCGTTGAACGAGATCTCCTGCGCGTGCAGGCTGCGCCCCGACGTCTGGATGTGGTACTTGAGCTTCTGCGAGCGCTCGTTGCCGCCGTAGCGCTCGCGCATCGCGGCCGCCCAGATCCGCCGGGCGACCCTGCCGATCACGGCGTACTCGGGGTCCATCCCGTTGGAGAAGAAGAACGAGAGGTTGGGGGCGAACTCGTCGATCGCCATCCCGCGGGCGAGGTAGCACTCGACGTAGGTGAACCCGTTGGCGAGCGTGAACGCGAGCTGGCTGATCGGGTTGGCGCCCGCCTCGGCGATGTGGTAGCCGGAGATCGACACCGAGTAGAAGTTGCGCACGTTGTTGGCGATGAACCACTGCTGGATGTCGCCCATCATCCGGAGCGCGAACTCGGTCGAGAAGATGCAGGTGTTCTGCGCCTGGTCTTCCTTGAGAATGTCGGCCTGGACTGTGCCGCGCACCTGCGCCACCGCGCACGCGAGAACCGTCTCCCACTCGCCAGGGACGAGCATGGCGGCAACCTCGTCCCAGCGCTTCCCGTCGACGGCCGGCTGCAGAGCGTCCTCCGGCTTCGCGCGCAGCCTCCCGTCGGCGATCATGCGTCGCTTCGCCTCCTGGCGCCCGGCGACGTTGAAGAACATCGCGAGGATCATCGGCGCCGGGCCGTTGATCGTCATCGAGACCGAGGTGTTGGGCGCGCACAGGTCGAACCCGGCGTACAGGCGCTCCATGTCCTCGACGGTGCAGATCGAGACGCCCGATTCGCCGACCTTGCCGATGATGTCCGGACGCTCGGCGGGGTCTTCGCCGTAGAGCGTCACCGAGTCGAACGCGGTGGAAAGGCGCACGGACGACTGCCCGCGCGACACGTAGTGAAAGCGCGCGTTGGTGCGTTCGGGGCCGCCCTCCCCCGCGAACATGCGCGTCGGCATCTCCTCGGTGCGTCTCAACGGGAAGACGCCCGCAGTATACGGGTAGGCGCCGGGGACATTTTCGGTGCGGAGGAACAGCACGATATCGCCCCAGTCCTCGAGGGCCGGCAGGGCGACCTTCGGGACGTGGGTCCCGGCGAGAGACACGGAGGTCAGCGGCACGGTGATCTTGCGGCGGCGCACGGTGTAGGTGAAGGTGTCGCTCGAGTATTCGCCGCGCAGCTTTGCCCATGTGGCGAGCTGCTCGCGCGTGTCGGGGTCGAGATCCGCGGCGACGCGGAGGATCTCCTCGTCGAGCGCGTCCAGCGGTGCCGGCTTGGCCTCAGCCCCCGATGCGCGGGCGGGGGCAAGTCCCGCCCCTACACCCGCACTGGCGCCGCCGCCGACGATCTCCTCGAACAGCCCCCACAACTTCTCGTAGTCGGTGGTGTCGGTACCCTGTGTCCTGCGCCCTGCGCTCTGCGCCCTGTCCTCCCCGGAACCCGGACCCCGCAACCCGGACCCCAATCGTGCGAGGACCGCCCGCGCTCCGACCAACTGGTAGAGGGTACGCGCCGCGCGCGCCTGCGCCTCGGCGCGCGAGCGGGCGCCGCGGCAGGCGGCCGCGATCTCGCGCAGGTATCCGACGTTTTCTCCCGGGATGAGCGGGTGGCGCTCGGGCTCCCCGGCCGGCTGGGCGTGCGTGCTCTCGAGGCGCCAAACAGCCCCGAAATCCCGCTCAATGTGAGACACGAGCGCGAGGTAGAGCATGTTCACCCCGCGGTCGTGAAACTGGTGGGCGCAGGACGGGAACACCGGAAGCCCCTCGTCCGGCATCGTGAACTCGGCGCGGCTCCGCCGGAGCTGCTTGCGGACGTCGCGCAGCGCGTCGAGGGCGCCCGGCCGATCGAACTTGTTGATCGCGACGAGGTTCGCAAAATCGAGCATGTCGATCTTCTCGAGCTGCATCGCGGCCCCGTACTCGGGCGTCATGACGTAGATCGAGAGGTCGGCGAGGTCCGCGATCTCGCTGTCGGCCTGGCCGGCGCCGGCCGACTCCACGAGGACGAGGCCGAATCCGGCGGCGATGCAGACGTCGATTGCCGCCTTCGTGCCGGCCGAGAGCGTGCGGTGCGCCTGCCGGGTGGCGAGGGAGCGCATGTACACGCGGTCGGAGGCAAGCGAGTTCATGCGGATTCGGTCGCCGAGCAGGGCCCCGCCCGTCCGGCGCTTGGTCGGGTCCACCGCGAGCACGGCGATCGTGAGGTCGGGGAAGTCGGCGAGGAAACGTCGGACCAGCTCATCGGTCAGCGAGGACTTGCCGGCTCCTCCAGTCCCCGTGATCCCCACGACCGGACAGCGCGATCGGGGATCCGTGCTCCGTGGCCCGTGGCCCGTGGTCCGCAGAGACGAGGAAGCCAGCCTTCCCTGTTCCGCCAGGGTGATGAGTCGCGCCACTTCGCGAGAATCGTCCCGGTGGCCCGCCGCTGCAGCCCGTGCCGCTTTGTCGTTCTTGCTGTCAGCTGTCGGCTGTGAGCTGTCGGCTTGCCCGTCACACGCCTGCAGCATCGCGTCGATCATCCCGTCCAGGCCGAGCGCGCGCCCGTCGTCGGGGGAGAAGATGCGGGCGACGCCGCGCCTGTGCAGCTCGGCGATCTCCTCGGGGACTATGACGCCGCCGCCGCCGCCGAATACCTTCACGTGGGCGGCGCCACGCTGCCGCAGGAGGTCCACCATGTAGGAGAAAAACTCCATGTGGCCGCCCTGGTACGAGGACACGGCGATCGCCTGCGCGTCCTCCTGGATCGCGGCGTCCACGATCTCGGCGACCGAGCGGTTGTGACCGAGGTGGATGACCTCGGCGCCGTGAGCCTGGAGAAGGCGGCGGATGAGGTTGATTGCGGCGTCGTGCCCGTCGAAGAGCGACGCTGCGGTCACGAACCGGATTTTGTGCTGCGGCGTGGTCGTCTCCCCCATGTGCCCGGCCTTCCTGCGACGCATTCTAGCGCGCCACGGCCGCGACCCGGGTCGAGCTTCCATTTTTTCGCGCCCGGAGGGGTTGGTGGGCTCCAGGGCAAGGCTGCGGCGACGGTTCGTGCCTCAGGCTGTGCCTATAATCAAGGTCGATGCAGGATGGGGAGCCCGCCGGCCGAGGCGACACGCGGACGTGGCCCGCTCGCGATGGAGGCGTGTCGAAGGAATTCACCCTGCCGGCCCGCTGGAAGATCGGCCGGCCATTGGGGTCGGGGGGGCAGGCGGAGGTGTGGCTCGCGCAGGACCAGGAGCTCGGCGAGTGGGTGGCGATCAAGGTGTTCAGCCCGGAGCTCTCCGAGACCGACCGCGAGCGACTCCGGCGCGAGGTGCGGTGGGGCCGAACACTTCTGCATCCGGGCCTGGTGCGCCTGTACGAGCTGGTCGAGAGCGACGGGCGCCTCGCCCTGGTCATGGAGTGGCTGTCGGGCGGCAGCCTGGTGGGTCGGCTGCGAGCCGGACCGCTCCCGGTGGACGAGGTGGTCCGGATCGCCGACAAGGTCCTTGCGACCCTCGAGTACATCCACGCTCAGGGCGTCGTGCACCGCGACGTGAAACCGTCGAACCTCTTGCTGGATGGGGAGGGCCAGGTAAGGCTCGGGGACCTGGGGCTCGCTCGGCCGCTCACCGGCGGCATCGATCTCACCCGGACGAACATGACCGTCGGGACGCCCGGCTTCATGAGCCCCGAGCAGCTTCGAGGCGAGACGCTGACGCCGGCCACGGACCTGTACTCTCTTGGCGCGACAATGTACCAGCTTCTCACGGGCGGCCTGGTGTTCGAGGGGTCGTCGCACTTCGAGGTCGCGAGGCATCACCTCTCGACTCTTCCGCAGGACCCGCGCCGTCTCCGCCGCGACTGCCCGCGCTGGTTGGCGCGGTTTGTCCTCCGCCTCCTCGAGAAGCGGCCCGAGGACCGGTGGCCGAACGCCGGTGAGGCCAGGCTGGCGCTGCACCGACGCGCGAATTTGACCTCGCCTCGCGTGTGGCGCCGGGCGATCGTGGCTGCCGGCGTCGCCGGCTTGCTCGTGGCGCTCGGTACGATCGGGGAAACGGTCGTCTACCCCCGCGTTCGGCGCGGCGAGACGGTGAAGGTGGAGGCGGTGGAACAGGAGGTCCACGGCCTCGACAAGTGGGGTAAGACGACTTGGCACATCGGTCTCGCGGATCCGGTGCAGCATGTGGTGAGCGCCGATCTCGACGGCGACGGCAAGCGCGAGACCGTGATCACGGCCTACCCGCGGAGGTTCGCTCGCGAGGGTGAGGCCATGACCCCCGCCGACATCCTCGTGGTCCGGAATGATGGAACCGTGCTCACTCGCGTGCACCCGGAGGATGTGATCACCGACGGGTGGGCGTTCCCGTATCCCAAGGTTCTCGCTCCCGAGCCGCATCTGATCGACCTTGACAGCGATGGCCGGCTGGAGCTGGTCGTCCTCTGCCCGCAACGCGGGTTCTATCCCTTCGCGCTGCTCGTGTACTGGCCGCGTCGCGATCTCTGGGACTGCGTACTGGTGCACTCGGGCTGGATGAGTGGTGTCGCCGCGGTGCCCGGTTCCTCGCCACCGCGCCTACGGATTGCCGGCGTCAACAATCGGCTGGGCTTTCTGCCCGTCGTAGGCGAGGTGATGCTGCCGCCGTCCGGACCTGGTGACCCGCTGGGTGTTGCCACTTCTCTCGGATCACCCGACTTTGGGTGGGGTGGGATCGGAAGGTTCTCGTACAACTGGTACACGCTGCTCGAACAGGGCGCGCAGCCGAGCAGGATTTCGGTGGAATCCGACGGCGGGTCAGAAGTCACGCTGCGAGGGGTCCTGGAACGTGAGAAGATCGTACACGTGGATCGCTTGGGGAACCCTGTGCCGGGACCGAACGTCGGCCGCGATCTCAGGGCGCTGCGCGGTTGGTTCCTCGAACAGCTCCGGACGCTGACGGTGTCGGAGCAGACCTCCAATGTGGCCAGCCTTGAGGCCCACGTAGCGGCGATCCGGAGCGGCGCCGGGCCGCTTCTCGCCGAAGTCCCGTATAGGGCCATCCTCGGAGAGGCGCGCGGACGGGCACTCGCGCGTCTCGGCGACGTCGATGCCGGCATCCGTGTGCTGCAACAGACCCTGCTCGAATCCCAGTTCGAGGAGGCGAGGTTCCGCCTGATCCAGCTCCAGGCTTTGAGCGGCCGGCTGGACGACGCCATCGGTCTCGCAACCGCAATGGTGAACAGCCCGCGAAACGACCGCGGCGATTACGACGGTGTGCAACTTCTGGTCCGACTGGCTGTCGAGCGGAGGGATGACTCGCTGCTGCGCAACGCGCTCATCAGGATCGGGAAGTTCGAGGGCGTGACCAGCAGCGAGATGACCCGGCTGAACGCAACGCTGTGGGGGCGGGCGCACCTGTGGTGGGACGAGATCGGAGAGGCTGATTGTGCCGTTCGGTCGTGGAACTACGCGCCCGAGGGCGACGCCTTGGCGTGTCTCGCTCGCTGGCGGCTCGGGCGCACCCAACCCGACGACCCCGAGGCGATGCGGACCGCCATCGAGCGGAATCCCGATGCGGCCTGGGAAGGGCACGTGGCGCTGGCTGCGGCACAACTCGGGGTCGGCAAGGCCCGCGACGCGGTCGGAACGACGGAGAGGACAATTGAGTCCCTCGAACCGCTTTCCCGCGACGACTTCCAGAACCGGCAGGTGCTGGATCTTGCAAGCGCTCTTCACGCGAAGGCGTTGCTCGCCGCTGGCGAACGCGAACAGGCGTTCCGGGCGGCGGAAGCGTTGCGTCCACAGCTCCGCCCAGGGCTCCTGCCGCGCATCCTGGTCGACGAAGTCCTCGGCAACGGGAAACTGGACGGAAGATAGTGCTCCGCGGCGGCGCGATCAGGTGAGCTGGCCGCGCGACGGTGCGGGCAGCTCGTCGGCGGCCCGCATCACGGCGTCGGGCTCGCCCTGCAGCCAGAAAAGGAGACGCCCGCTGGCCCACAGCACGCTGTGACCGCCCGGACCGACCGTGATCCACCTTCTAGGGTTGCTGCCCTGCACGCGGGGTGAGGCGAAAGGCGTGCGACCCGTGCGCATCCCGTCGACCATCTTCGCGAGGACCTTCTCGGCCTCGACTCCGTCGGGGTAACGCGCCAGCCAGACGCGCAGCTGCCCGTCGCGCCCGTAGTCCGCGACCGTCGAATCGCTTGGCGCGACTTCCTTGCCGTGCAGCTGGGCCATCATGCGGACCGCCTGCGCGCCGGACCAGATGTGGCTGCGGCGGAGGCCCGCCAACCGCATCGGCAGCGGGGGGCGGGTGCATGCACAGGCGGCCAACAGGACCAAGAACAAGACGGACAGGGCCCGCAGACCCCTTGTACCTGGTTGCAGCGGTACTCGGGAGAAGTCACGAGCCGGCATTACCGTCGCCCCGGCGGGGCGTATCGGTGCGCAAGGGACCCTCACGCGTACCCTCGAACCTTGGGGCGAGCCACCGTGAGGGCAGCCGCAGCGTAGACGAAGAGCGCAATCACCGACAGACCATTGATTCCGACAATGAGGCTCGCAAACTCGGTCACTCCACCGACCACGCTTCCCAGCACGTTGAAGCCGAGCGCGGCGGCCGGGCGCGTTGTCTGGGAGAACGATTTCGCGAAGACCAGGCCCGTGAACACGAACGTCGCGCTGACGGCGAGGGTGGTAACCAAAGCCCGCAGTCGCGGCTCGGCAGCTACGGCGCCGAGAGACGACCACACGAAGCCGAACGCGATCGTAGCGAAGAGGCCTGCCCAGACGAGAATCCGGTGACGGGCGCCGAACCCGACGGCCACGAGTCCGTTGGCGATGAGCGCCATGCCCAGGACCGACGCCACCGTGAGCGACGTGACAAGCCATGTAGACCCGAAAACAAGCGCCAGCGCCGTTATGTTGCGGACCTCGAGGAGGAGGAAGCCCGCGCCGAGCAGGAAGAAATGAAGGCCCTCTCTGGGAGCGAGGCCTGTGACGCGAAGGTGTGGGAAGACCAAGATCGTGGCGATCGCGAGAATCGCCACGATCGCCCCGAGGTATTCGCGGGAAATCCCCGGCTTCTCCCAGTAAAGGAAGGGCCAGTTGTCGGTTGGGGGCACCGCGTCCGAGGCTGAAGGCGGCTCCTTTGAGAACTCCAGAAATCCAGGCGGTGGAAGCCTGTCCGGCCAGAGACCGTCGGCGGTGACGACAAAGATCTTGCCGTCCGAGCCATACCCGCCCGCGCACGCGAAGACCCGCGGTTTCCGGCCCGTGCCCTGCTCGAGCATCCGGCAAATCTTGTCCGCGACCCACGGTTTTCCCGCGTAGAAGCTGATGACGAGGGCGCCGGTGGGCTTCAGGAGCGCCATCGCCCTGTGCATGCTCTCGACCGTGTAGACGAAGTTGTCCTGCCGCACGTTGGAGAGGCTGGAAAAGACGCGGTGGGAATCGAGCCAGCCGAACACGACAAGATCATATGTTTCCCGGGCAGAGTTCAGGAAAGAGCGCGCGTCGTCGACGACAAGCCTCACCCGTGGATCGGCGTATGGTCTCTCCGGGTGAAGCTCGGCTCCAAGCTCGGCGATCACCGGGTCCAGCTCGACGGCATCTACCCGACCGGCCCCGTTTCGGAACGCCGCCGCCACGTCGTTGCCGGTCCCGGCGCCGAGCACGAGAACGTCTGGTTTCGGTGTGCGGACGAACAAGTACGGGAAATCGTACGTTCGCGCCCACCCGAGAAGCCCCGGCGACGTGGCGGTCGACCGCGCACTCAGGTCAAGGATGAGCTGATGGTAGTCGTCGTTCACCGTGAGCCCGTACGCGATCCCCGCTTGGTGTGAAAGGGATTGAACCAGAATCTTGTAGTACGGCGACCACAGGAAAGCCCCCCCCTCCGACTGGACCAGGAGCGTCAGGATCAAAGATGCCAGTCCACCAACCATCGCCACGGCGGGGCGCTCGAGGAGGAACATCATGGCGAGAATCCCGCTTGCGGCAAACCAAACGGCCGGGGGAGACCTCAGCCATGACAGGAGGGCGAACGCTGCGGTTCCAGCTAGGCTGCCGAGAAGGTTGAGTGTGTACCCTCGCAAGGGGGGCATGGTGGCAAGGCCTCGCGCCAGGCGCTGGCCCAGGAGGACGAACGGGAGACTGGTGAGAAGGAAAGCGACGGGGACCGCGATGAGCCAGCTATACCTGTCGACCCCCGCGCGGAAGAAGAATCCGGTTTCCGGGTTCCGCACTCCGAACCGGGCCAGGTTCTGGACCACGAGGGTGAGGGCGACGAGGGACCAGGGGAACAGTCCGAAAAAGTCCCGACTCGAACGAACAAGGCACCCGACCCCGGTTCCCAGGAAGCAACTCACCAGAAGGATGCTCGAGAAATATGCCAGCACGCGGACGTTGGCGGGGATCCACCGGATCAGAGCCATCTCCGCAAAAAGGAGGAGGAAGCTGATGCCGAAGAGCTCCCACGCTCGCCTGGAGTATTTGAGCTTGTTCGTCCCGACGTCCGACGAGGGATGCCCGGCGGCCTTGACCTCGAAGTTCTCGGCCATCTTTCGGGGCTCCGGTGCGGCCGTCGGGCTGCCGATCCCGAGACTCACGGGGAGGGTGGCAGGGACCCGCCGAGCCCCAGCTCCTGTGCGATCGACGCCATCGCGTCGCGCACGAAGGCGATGTGCGCGGCCAGGTCCATCCCGATCTCGTCGGCGCCGCGGCGGATGTCCTCCCGGTTCACGGACCGCGCGAATGCCTTGTCTTTCATCCGCTTGACGACAGACTCCACCGGCACGTTGGCGATCATCTTGTCCGGGCGCACGAGGGTCGCCGCCGTCAGGAAGCCGGTCAGCTCATCCACGGCGAACAGGCAGCGCGCGAGATCGGTGTCGCGCGGCACGCCGGTGTAGTCGGCGTGCCCTTCGATGGCGCGCACCCATGCGTCCGGCCACCCCTGCTCGCGCAGGACCCTGGCGCCCGCGACGATGTGGGTCTCGGCCGTGGGGTTCTTCTCGTAATCGAAGTCATGGAGGAGCCCGACGATGGCGAAGGCGTCCTCGTCGGCTGAAAGCCTGCGGGCGTGGGCGCGCATGGCAGACTCCACGGCGAGCGCGTGCTTGCGGAGGTTGACGTTCGGGGTCCACTCGCACAGCAGCTTCCATGCGGCGTCGCGGTCGTAGGGCATGCGGGAAGCCTACCGCACCGACGCCCTCCCGCAAAATCCAGGGTCGTTCTCAGGTTCACACGTTCGAACGTTCCTGCCAAGGTGGAGAAGGTCAAACGTGAAAGGGAAAAGGTCAAACGGACGACGAGGAGCAGACGCGGCACCGGACCTTCCGCTCTTCGTCTTCCCTTTGACGTTTTGCCTTTGACCTCTTACCGGTCTGCGTCGGGCCTCCAGACTCGCAAGTCCTTCTCAGGTTTCGGAGGCGGCGCGCACGGGGGCTCCGATCACGTAGTGGCAGCCCACGGAGTTGGGGTTGCGCTGCGCGGCCGACGCGATCAGTCCGGCCGCGGTGCACCCCTGGACCAGGTCCACGAGCGCCCCCGAGATCGGCGTCGAGCGGTAGAACTCGGTGAGCCTGCCGCGCTGGTGCCGGAGGTCGGAGACGGCTCGCGCGAGCCGCTCCGAGGTGCGCACGATGCCGACGTAGTTCCACATCGTGTGCCGCAGCGCGGACCAGTCCTGGGCGATCAGAGCCGGGTCTTCGTTGGACGGGCCGGGCACCGGCTCCCAATCGGGGATCACCGATACGAGGCTCTCGGCGAGGGGCATCCTCTGTCCGCGGCTCGCCGCGTGCTCACCGGCGGCGAGGCCGAACGTCAGCCCCTCGAGGAGCGACGTCGAGGCGAGGCGGTTCGCGCCGTGAACGCCGGTACAAGCGACCTCGCCGGCGACGTAGAGGCCGGGGATGGTCGTGCGTCCGGCGAGGTCGGAGACGACGCCGCCGCATGTGTAGTGCGCCGCCGGCACGACGGGGATGCGTTCGTGCCGAATATCGATGCCGTGGCCGAGGCACGTCTCGGCGACGTTGGGAAAGCGCTTTGCGAGCACCTCGGCCCGGTCTCCGAGGTCGAGATAGACGCACTCCGAATCCGTGCGGTGGAGCTCGTCCACGATGCCCCGCGCGACGACGTCGCGGGGCGCGAGTTCGCCGAGCGAGTGGTGGTTGGTCATGAACCGCTCGCCGTCCTGGTTGACGAGGCGCGCGCCGGCGCCGCGCAGCGCCTCGGTGATCAGGAACCGCGGCGCACCCGGGACGAACAGGCAGGTCGGGTGGAACTGGATGAACTCGAGGTTGAGCAGGCGCGCGCCGGCCCGCGACGCCATCGCGAGCCCGGAGCCGATCGAACCGGGGTGGTTCGAGGTGTGGATGTAGAGGGCGCCCGCCCCGCCGGTGGCGAGCACCGTCGCTGAGGCGAGGACGGTGCACACGCGGCTGCTGGCGACCTCCAGGACGTAGGCGCCGACGCACCGGTTGTCGAGGGCGTACCGGTCCTCGGCGCGGCGCGACTGGTGGTGGGTGGTGAGCAGGTCCACGGCCTGCGCGCCGGGGACGATCCGGATTCCGCGCGTTCGGCGGGCCTCGGCGAGGAGCGCCTGTTCGATCGCTGCGCCGGTGCGGTCTGCCGCGTGCAGGATTCGCGGCACCGAGTGCGCGCCCTCGAGGGCGAGGTCGAGTTGACCGTTCGGACGCCGGTCGAACGGCACCTTGAGACGCTCGACGAGCCACTGCTGGACGCAGCGGGGCCCTTCCTCGGCGAGGAACGCGGCCGCCTCGGCCGAGCCGTAGTCGGCCCCGGCGCTGAGGATGTCCTTGGTCAGCAGCTCCGGGGAGTCGTCCTGGCCGCGGAAGATGATCCCTCCCTGAGCGCGCCACGTGTTGGTCGCTGCGGGGTCCGTTGCCCGGCAGAGGAGCAGCACGTCGGCGCCGCGGCGGGCCGCAGACAGAGCAGCCGCCAGACCGGCCACCCCGGTGCCGAGCACCAGCACGTCGCACCGCTCGCGATCGGCGAGGTTCACGGCCGCACCTTGAGCGACAGGTCAAGCGCGGGAGCGGAGTGGGTGAGCGCCCCGACGGACACGAAGTCCACGCCCGCAGCGGCGAGAGCCTGAGCGGACTCGAGCGTGACGCCGCCGGAGGCCTCAAGGCGGGCGCGTCCTGCGACCAGATCAACGGCCCGGTGCACGGTGTCCAGGTCCATGTTGTCGAGCATGATGTGTCCCACCCCGCAGGCGACGGCCTCCTCGACCATCGCGAGATCGGCACACTCGACCACCAGCGGCACGCCCGAGCCCCAGCGGTCGCGGACCTTCGCGACGGCTGCGGTGATCGATCCGGCGGCCGCCAGGTGCGTGTCCTTGAGCATCGCCTGGTCGAAAAGCCCCATTCTGTGATTGCGCCCGCCGCCGCAGCGGACGGCGTGCTTCTCCAGCGCCCGCCACCCCGGCGTGGTCTTGCGGGTGTCGAGGATCGCGCACGGCGTCCCGGCGACGGCCTCGACGAATTTCCTGGTGAGCGTCGCGATGCCGGAGAGGCGGGTGGCGAAGTTGAGGGCGGTGCGCTCGGCGGCGAGGATCGCCCGCGCGGGGCCGGTCACCCTGGCGATCTCGTCGCCGGCGGCAGCGGCGTCCCCGTCGCCGCGCGAGGACTCGATGGTGCAACGCGGATCGAGGAACTCGAACGCCGCGGCGAAGGCCGGCATCCCCGCCAGTACGCCCGGTTTCTTGGCGACCAGCACGGCAGCCGCGAAGTGGTCGGGACCGAAGACGGCGACGCCGGTCAGATCGGGGAGGTCTTCGGCAAAGGCCGCCGCGAGGAGGGGTGGAAGGGCGGCTGCGTAGGGTTCCGGAAGGGCCCGCACATCAGCATTCTAGCGCTGAAGCAGCGCCGCGACGGCAGCGATGTGCTCGGGTGAGGTGCCGCAGCACCCGCCCACGAGCCTCGCGCCGGCGGCCGCCCAGGCGAGGGCACAAGCGGCGTACCGCTCCGGGCACAGCGGGACCGCAGCCAGCCACGGCGCGTCGTCCGCGTGCCAGGCGTTGTTCGCGTAGGCGATCAGCGGCAGCCGCGTCACTTCGGCGATCCGGCCCAGCCCCGACGACAACACCTGCACCGCGGTGCAGTTGACGCCGACGGCCGCGACGCCGGGCACGCTCACCGCGACTGCCGCGTCGCGCACATCCTCCCCCGAAAGGAGGTGGCCGCCCGCCGTACAGGCGAAGCTCACCAGCACCGGCAGCCCCGTCGCTGCCGCCGCCTCGGCCGCGATGCGCGCTTCCCGCACGGTGTTGAACGTTTCCAGGAGCAGGGCATCCGGTCCGGCGGCGGCGAGGAGTGCCGCTGTGGCGGCATGTTCCCGGCGCAGGGTCTCGTCGTCGGGGACGAGGTCGGGGCGGTAGCAGTCCTCGAGGGTCGCCTGCGACGTGAGCACGAGCGCTTCGCGTCCTGCGTCGCGGCTTCCCTCGCGGGCGAGGCGGACCGCCAGCGCCGCGAGCTCGCTCGCACGAGTTTCGAGGTCCGCGCCCCGCAGCGAGTACGGCGCGACGCGGAACGTCGCGGCCGTGAGCGCCTCGGCGCCTGCCGCCGCGTAATCGCGGTGCAGGCCCCGGACGGCGTCCGGCGCCTCGAGGAGGGCGCCGACGCCCCACAACCTCGCCGCCGCGGCGACTCCGCGGCGCAGGAGCTCGCTCGCTGTCGCGCCGTCCATCACTCGCGGCCGCTCGGCCAGCCACTCCCGCATCTCGTCCGGTGTCATCTCGCCCCCAGCTCACCATAGCAGAGGGGCAGAGGAGCGGGGGACCGTTCGCAGGTTCACACGTTCGAACGAGGGCGAAGCGTGAAAGGTGAAAGGGAAAAGGTGAAAGGGAAGACGCAAGACGGAAGACACAGTGCCGCGAGAGTCCTCACGATTGAGATACGTGTCTTCCGTTTGACCTTTCACATTTGACCCTTGACCTGTGCTTGCCGAACCTTCGAACCTTCATTGACCCCGCGCCGCCTTGCACCTAGCATGCCGCCGATGGGAAAGCGCGATTCGCAGCGGGCGCCGAGACAGACGGCGGGGACCGGGAAAGGGAAGGGCCGCGGGACGCGGTCCGCGCAGTGGCCGGACGATGAGCCCACGACGGACGACGCGGCCGGTGGGAAAGGCGTTCCTGCCGAGACCCCGGCCCGCGCCAGCGTCCCGTCCGGCGGGCGCGAGCGCGCGGTGCTGGTGGCGGTGGTCACCGGGAAGGCGGCGCGCCTGGTTGTCGAGTCTCACCTCGACGAGCTGGCGCAGCTCGTGGACACGGCGGGCGGCGTGGCCGTGGCGCGCCTGCTGCAGGAGCGCAAGTCGCCCGACCCGACGACCTTCATCGGGAAGGGCAAGGTCGGCGAGCTTGCGGCCCTGGCCAGGGAGAACGGGGCGAAGCTGGTCGTGTTCGACGACGATCTCTCGCCCTCGCAGGCCCGCCACCTCGACGAGGCGTTGCCCGCGGACGTCAAGGTGCTCGACCGCGCCGGTGTGATCCTCGACATCTTCGCGCTGCGGGCGCGAACCCGCGAGGCGCAGATCCAGGTCGAGCTGGCGCAGCTCACGTACCAGATGTCGCGCCTCACCCGGCGCTGGGCGCACCTATCCCGGCAGGCCGGCGGGATCGGCACCCGCGGGGTCGGCGAGACCCAGCTCGAGAGCGACCGGCGCGTCATCCGGCGGCGGATCGGCGCGCTGCGCGAGCGGCTCGACCTGGTCGAGCGGGAGCGCGAGGTGCAGCGCAAGCGGCGCGCCCAGCTTCCGGCCGTCGCCCTCGTCGGCTACACCAACGCCGGCAAGAGCACGCTGTTCGAGAAGATGACCGGCACCACAACGCTGGTCGAGGACCGCCTGTTCGCGACGCTCGATCCGCGCACCCGGCGCGCCGAGGTCGGCGACGGCGTCGCCGTTGCGGTCGCGGACACCGTGGGGTTCATCCGCAAGCTGCCCCACCACCTCGTCGCGTCGTTCCGCGCGACGCTCGCCGAGGCCACACTTGCCCAGGTCGTCGTCCACCTGGTGGACGCATCGCACCCGGACTGGCCCGACCAGCTCGCGGTGGGCGAGGAAGTGCTGGCGTCGTTGGGAGTCGAGCCGAAGAGCTGCATCGTCGTGCTCAACAAGGTGGACCGCCTCGACGGGGCGCTGCCGCCCGCGCCGGCGGACCGGACGGTGGTGGCGATCTCGGCGCTCACCGGCGAGGGCATGGACGTGCTTCGGGAGAGGCTGCGCACTGCAATCCTCTCCCAGCCCGGGATGGAGACCCTCCGGTTCCCGGCCGACGGCGGCGAGGAGCTGCAGCGCGCCCTGCGCGACGAGGACGTCGTCGCCCGCCGGTTCACCGCGGAAGGCATCGAGCTGGTGGTCCGCCGCCGGTAGCCGGGCAACGGCTCGCGGCGATGGCGCGCCCGTGCGTACGACGTCGGCAACGCCCCCGAGACCGGAAGTCGTCATCGGGGTGGGATGACACCGTGAAGGCGGAGCGTTCACCAAGCGAGAGTATGGCCGCGGGGGGCTCCTTGGCCGCGACCGGACGGATGAAAGGTGAGGTGTGGCGATGAAACTGTTTCTAAGGACAGTCGGGTTTGTGGCGTTGCTGCTCGTCCTCTCCGGTCTCAGAGCGTTCGCCGTTCCGCCGCCTACGGAGGGCGATGTTGTTTTGAAGGATTTCCGCTTCGCCTCGGGCGAGACCCTGCCGGCGCTGCGGGTGCACTATCGCGCGTTCGGCAAGCCCGAGCGCGACGCGAAGGGCACGGTGCGCAACGCCGTGCTCGTCCTTCACGGGACCACCGGGAGCGGCGCGCAGTTCGTGCGGCCGGAGTTCGCGGGCGAGCTGTTCGAGCCCGGGCAGCCTCTCGACGCCGCCCGCTTCTTCATTGTCCTTCCCGACGGGATCGGCCACGGAGCGTCGAGCAAACCGAGCGACGGGCTCCACGCGCGCTTTCCCAGGTACGGCTACAAGGACATGGTCGAGGCACAGTACAGGCTCCTCACCGAAGGGCTGGGCGTCGACCACCTCCGGCTCGTGATGGGGACTTCGATGGGCGGCATGCACACCTGGCTGTGGGGTGAGCTCCACCCGGACTTCGTGGACGCGCTCATGCCGCTCGCGTCGCTGCCGACCCAGATCTCGGGCCGCAACCGTGTCTGGCGCAGGCTCATCATCGATTCGATTCGGGGCGACCCCGAGTGGCGAGGAGGCGAGTACTCGGTCCAACCGCCGAGCCTTCGCACCGCGAGCGAAATGCTCTTCTTCATGAGCAGCAACCCCGTGACTCGGCAGCGCGAGATGCCGACGCTCGAGCGGAGCGACGAGGTGCTGGACGCGTTTGTCGCGCGTGAGATGAAGGCATCGGACGCCAACGACGTGCTCTACGCGGTCGACGCTTCCCGCGACTACGACCCCGGCCCCGCACTCGGGAGGATCGAGGCGCCGCTGCTCGCAGTCAACTCGGCCGACGACCTCATCAACCCGGCCGAGCTCGGCATCCTCGAGCGCGAGATCTCGCGGGTCGCCCGCGGGCGCGCGGTGGTGCTTCCTTACTCCGAGAAAACGCGCGGGCACGGCACGCACACCCTTGCCGCGCTCTGGAAGCAGTACCTGGTCGATCTGCTCAAGGTGCCGGCACGCTGACAGGGAGCCGGAGGTCCGGGCGCCGCGACCTCCTCGCAAGGTGCGAGATGCGCCAGACCGGGATCGCCCGTCAATCCGGAGACGGTCTCGTACCGGTTTGCCGTCCGTCGTAGAGCAAAGGTGTCATCCCGAGCCCTTCGACTCCGCTCAGGGCAGGCTCCGCGAGGGATCTGGGAGGGGGCTGGTAGATCCAGGCTTTCCCCCACCCATTCGATGGCAAACCGGTATCACGCAAGCTCCAGCAGGGCCTCTTCGACCGCGCCGCGCAGCATCTCCACCTTGTAGGTGTTCTGCGCCAGGGGTTGGGCGCCCACGACCGCCGCTGCGGCGGCCTTGGCCGCCGACTTCGCGGAGAGGCGTTGGCCCGCGAGCGCGCGCTCGGCCCCGGGCGCCCGCCACGGGATCGGCGCCACGCCGGAGAGCACGATGCGGACCCGTCCGACGCGGCCGTCGGCGATCGTCGCCACGACGGCCGCGCCCGCGAGCGCGAAATCCCACGACCCTCTCGCCCTCACCTTGCGGTAGGTCCCCCTCGTCCGCTGCGGCTGAGCCGGCAGCACGATCTCCGTCACGATCTCGCCAGGGCCCAGCACGGTCTCGCGCGTGTAATCCGTGGAGGGCGGCACGAAGAACGCGTCGGCCGCCACCGAGCGGGCTCCCGCGGGCCCCACGATCCTGACGACGGCGTCGAGGGCGACCAGCGCCGGGGCAGCGTCCGAGGGGTGGACGTAGAAGCAGACCTCGCCGCCGAAGACGCAGTGGAACTGGTTCTCACCCTCGGCGGCGAAGCACTTCTCGCCGCCTTTGCGCGCGCAGTGAAACTCTCCGCGGTAGTACCAGCAGCGCGGGCGCTGGCAAATGTTGCCGCCGATCGTCCCCTGGTTGCGCAGCTGCGGGCTCGCCGCCGCGGCGACTGCGCGCGACAGCGCCGGGTAGCGGTCGGCGACCCGGGGATCCGCCGCCACGGCGGAGAGGGTCGTCATCGCGCCGATCGCGAGGCCGCCGTCGAGGGCGGGTCTGATGCCCCGCAGCTCCTCGATGGCCGAGAGGCTCACCAGGGTGTCGGCGGTGAACACCCCGTCGCGCAGGCAGCCCAACAGGTCGGTCCCGCCAGCGTGCACGCGGGCGTCCGGGGTGAGCTGACGCACCGCGTCGGCGAGGCTGGAGGGTCGGACGTAGTTGAAGTTGGGCAGCATCGCTCACCTCCCCGGGCGCTTCTCGGCCAGGAGCGCGACGAGCCGCATCGGGCTGATCGGCGACTCGGTGACGCGGATGCCGACCGCGTCGTAGACGGCGTTGGCGACCGCCGCGGCGGTCGGGATCGTGACCGGCTCCCCGAGGCCCTTGGCACCCGCGATGTTGGCCTCGTTGTCCGCGACCTCGATCGGCAGGGACGTGATCTCTGGCGGCACGTCCATTGCGGTGGGGATCTTGTAGTCGTGCCAGTTTCGGTTGACCATCTTGCCGGTCTGGCGGTCCAGGACGCGCTGCTCGGTGAGCGCGAGCCCGAGACCCATCGTGACGCCCCCGATCACCTGGCCGTCGTACGTGAGCCGGTTCATCACGCGGCCGCTGTCGTTCGAGGAGAGGAAGCGCAGCACCCTGACCTCGCCGGTGCGCGTGTTCACCTCGACCTCGCAGAACTGCGCCACGAACGGGTTGACGGCCTTCTTATCGGGGTTGGGCCCGCGCGTCCCGACGCCGAGGAGCAGTCCGCGCCGCCGCAACCCGTCGAGCTCCGCGATCTTCTTCCGGATCTTGGGGTCGCTGCGCGAGACGATCGCGTCGCCGTCGAGTTGCAGCTCGCGCGCAGGGACCTTGAGCTCCTCGGCCGCGAGATCGAGGAGCTGCCTCCTGACCTTGATCGCCGCGTCGCGCACCGCGGGGGCCTCGGTCGGAACCGTCTTGCTGCCGCCCGACGCAGTCGCGTACTGGGTGGTCCCGGTGTCGGCGTGCTCGATCTGGATCTTCTCCAGTGGCACCCCCAGTTCCTCGCAGACCACCATCGCCATCACGGTCTTCGTGCCGGTGCCGATGTCCGAGGCGCCCATGTTGAGGTTCGCGCTGCCGTCGGCGAAGAGCTTGACGACGACGGTCGATGGGGGACCGCCGCTGCCGGCGATCCACAGGCCGGCGGCCATGCCGACCCCGCGCCGGACCGGGCCTTTCGCCTTGGGTCTCTTCCTCGCCTCGTGCCAGCCGAACGCCTTCGCGCCCTCGGTGAGGCAGCGATCGAGGCCGTTCGTCGTGTACGGTGGCCGACCCTCCCTGGTCTGGCTGACCTTGGAGATGTTCTTGAGCCGGAGCTCCACGGGGTCCATCCCGATCTTCTCGGCGAGCGCGTCCATCATCTGCTCGAGCGCCCATGCGCCCTGGGGATGCCCGGGCGCGCGGAACGCCCGCGCCGGTCCGGCGTTGGTGAACACGTCGGTGGACTCGGTTCGCACGTTGGGGCAGGCGTAGAGGTCGCGCACCAGCCAGTCCATGAGCGACGTCCCTCCGGCCGGGTAGGCCCCGCCGGTTCCGAGGACCGTGAGCTCGAGGGCCGTCAGGGTGCCGTCCCTCCTGACGCCCGCCTTGAGCGTCATGTTGGCCGCCGGGCGGTTGCCGACGCACAGGAACGTCTCCTCCCGGGTCAGGAAGAGCTTGACGGGTCTCGCCGTGAGCTTCGCGAGCACCGCCGCGATCAGGTTGTACTTGTCGGCTTGAAGCTTCGAGCCGAACCCGCCGCCCATGTAGCTGCCGATCACCCGGACGTTCGCGAGCGGCATCTCGAGCGACGCCGCCACGCGCTGCTGGACCGGGTACACGCCCTGTGTGGACTCCCAGATCGAGAGGCGCGGACCGTCCCACCGGGCCACGCAGCCGTGCGGCTCGGTCGGGCAGTGAATCTCGGTCGCCGTGCGGTAGCTCGATTCCAGCACCGCGTCGGCCTCCGCGAAGCCCTTGGCGACGTCGCCGCGGCTGTACTTCTCGGGCTCGCCGGCACGGTTGCCGCCGTCGTGAACCGGCGGGGCGCCGGCTGCGAGCGCGGCGCGCTCGTCCGCGACGAAGGGCAGCACTTCGTACTCCACGTTGATCGCGCGCGCCGCGTCCCACGCGAGCTGGGGCGTGTCCGCGGCGACCGCCGCCACCGCCTCGCCTTCGAACCGGCAGGCAGGGTCGAACAGCTTGGTGAACACGGTTCGGCTGTAGGACCAGCGCAAGTCGGCGGCGGGCGTCGCGCCGGTGATCACCGCGCGCACGCCGGGCATCTTCGCCGCCGCGGAGGTGTCGACCTTCGTGACGCGCGCGTGGGCATGAGGGCAGCGCAGGACGGCGGCGTAGAGCATTCCCGGCAGGAGCACGTCGGAGGGGTACACCGCCGCCCCGCTCACCCGGTCGAAGGCATCGATGCGTGTGCGACGCGAGCCGACGACGCGCGTCTCGGTCCAGGGCTCGGGGTTTCCGTCGGGAGCAGGGGTCTCGGGGACGGCGCCGTCAATGAAGTAGAGTTCGGGCGGTTTCATCGCTCACCTCCCGCCGGCCTTCTTCAACTCGGAGGCCTTTTGCACGGCCTTGAAGATGTGGGTATATGCCCCGCACCGGCACACGTTTCCGCTCATCCCGGTTCGGATCTCGTCGGGCGTCGGCCGCGGGTTCGCGCGCAGCAGGCCCTCGGCGGCCATGATCTGGCCGGGTGTGCAGTACCCGCACTGGAAGGCGTCTTCCTCGACGAACGCCTGCTGCACCGGTCCGAGCGTGTCCCCGGTCATGAGCCCTTCGACCGTCGTGATCTCGTGGCCCTCGGCTTCGACGGCCAGCGTCGCGCAGGAGTAGCGGGGCACGCCGTCGATGAGGACGGTGCAGGTGCCGCACTCGCCGCGCTCGCACCCTGCTTTCGTTCCGGAGAGGCCGAGCCTTTCCCGCAGGACGAAGAGCAGGGTCCAGCGCGGCTCGACGAGCAGGCGATACGCTCGCCCGTTGATGCGCAGCGAGACCTTTGCGGGCTCTCCCGCGGTGGCGATCGCCGCCTCCCCTGGGGCCTGGGCACGGCCGATGGCGGCCACACCGATGGCGCCGGCCCCGACAGCGCTGAAAAACCCGCGCCTGGTCACACCTCCGGAAGCATGCTGCTCGCTGGCACCCTTTTTCTTGCCCATCGGAACTCCCTTCGCATGCAACACGAGCCTAGGTCTTGCGAGATAATTGACATCACATAATTCTATGCTCGGTTCACGGGGCTGGTGCGGGCCCGGGTTCGGGGCAGAGGAGCGCTGGCGACCATCCAAGATTGGCAGTTAGTGGCCTTGACATGGTGTGGCAATAACCGTACGCTCCGGTGGCAGTTGGGGGGATATGTCAGGGAATTCCATGACCCGCCGCCGCCATCCGGAAGGACGCGCGCGGAAGGCCTCAGCAGCCATTGCGGTGAAGGTCCTCGCACCGTTTGCGATCGTTCTCGCGCTGGCGCTCGTGCCCTCGCGGGCCGTGGCGCAGGAGAACGGCGACTGTTTCACGTGTCACGCCGACAAGGATCTCTCGAAGAAGCGCGACGGCAAGGCCGTGTCGCTGTTTGTGGACGAGAAACGCTTCGGCGCCGGAGCCCACGCGAAGGTGCCGTGCATCGGCTGCCACGCGGACCTTAAGGGGTCGGATTTCCCCCACGCCGAGACGCTAAAGAAGCCCGACTGCGGCGCCTGCCACACCAAGGAGGCTGCCGACCACGCCGCCGGGTTGCACGGGCGGGCGGAGGCGCGAGGTAACGCCGTCGCTCCCAAGTGCGGCGACTGCCACGGCCGAGGGCACGACATCGTGCCGGTCAAGGACCCGCGTTCACCGGTGACGCCGGCCAAGATCCCTTTCTTGTGCGGGAAGTGCCACCACGAGGGTTCGCCCGTCCAGAAGAGCTTCGACATCCCCCAGGATCGGATCTTCGAGAACTACACGGAGTCGATGCACGGCGAGGCACTGCTGAAGAAGGGGCTCACGGTCGCGGCCACGTGCGTCTCCTGCCACACCCCCCACCTCGTGTTACCCCACACCGACCCGCGCTCGTCAATCTCGCGGAAGCACATCGCCGGCACGTGCACGAAGTGCCACGCGGCGATCGAGGCGGTGCACCGCAAGATCATTCGGGGCGAACTGTGGGAGAAGGAAGCCAACGTCCTGCCGGCCTGCCCCGACTGTCACCAGCCTCACAAGGTGCGGAAGGTGTTCTACGAGCAGGGGATGGCCGACCAGGACTGCCTCACCTGCCACGCCCGCAAGGACATCAAGGCATCGTCCGACGGCCGCTCCCTCTGGGTCGACGCCGCCGAGCTGGCCGGTTCCCGTCACGCCAGCCGGAGCTGCAGCCAGTGCCACAGCGAAGTGCGGCCGTCGCTGACTCGGGCGTGCGCGACCATCACGCACAAGGTGGACTGTGCCGCCTGTCACGCCGACCCGGCGCAGCAATACGCGAAGAGCGTGCACGGCCAGCTCCAGGCGAAGGGCGACACCAACGCGCCGGCGTGCCGCGAGTGTCACGGCACGCACGGCACCAAGGGGAGGAAGGACCCGGCCTCGCCGACGTTCTCGCGCAACGTTCCGCAGCTGTGCGCCCGCTGCCACCGGGAGGGGCAGAGGGCGGCCGTCCGCTACACCGGGACCCAGCACCAGATCATCGAGAACTACTCGGAGAGCATCCACGGCAAGGGCCTTCTCAAGAGCGGGCTCCTGGTCACCGCGATGTGCACGGACTGCCACACCTCGCACGCGATCCTCCCGCACGCCGACCCCGCCTCGAGCGTGAACAACGCCAACCTCCCGGCCACCTGCGGGCGCTGCCACAACGGGATCGAGCAGTCGTTCGAGAAGAGCATCCACTCCGTCAAGGTCTCGCACTCCACGAAGCCGCTGCCGGTGTGCAGCGACTGCCACACCGCCCACACCATCCGGCGGGCCGACACCCTCGGATTCAAGCTGGCGATCACGACCACCTGCGGCAAGTGCCACGCCGAGGTGACGAAGACCTACTTCGAGACCTATCACGGCAAGGTCTCGCAGCTGGGGTACGCCAAGACCGCCAAGTGCTACGACTGTCACGGCTCGCACGACATCCTTCCGCCCTCGGACCCGCGCTCGCACCTGTCCCGCGAGAACGTGATCGCGACGTGCCAGCAATGCCACACCGGAGCGACCCGGCGTTTCGCCGGCTACCTCACGCATGCCACGCACCACGACCCGGCGAAGTACCCGTGGCTCTTCTGGACGTTCTGGGGGATGACGGGCCTCCTGATCGGGACGTTCATCGTGGGCGGCACGCACACGCTGATGTGGCTTCCCCGCGCCGTCCAGATGCGGCGTGAGCTCAATCGCGACGAGACCGTGCACGACCCGAAGGCTTTGCAGTACGTGCGGTTCACGCGGGTCAACCGGGTGCTCCACATCGCGATGATCGTGAGCTTCATCACCCTGGCGCTGACGGGAATGACCCTCAAGTTCTCGTACAGCGGCTGGGCCGCGAGCCTCTCGCGCCTGTTCGGGGGGTTCGAGACGGCGGGGTACATCCACCGCACGGCGGCCTGCCTGATGTTCGGGATCTTCGTGACGCACATCTGGGACCTTCTGCGCCGCAAGAAGCGCGAGGGGCTCACGCTGAAGCAGATGGCCACGGGCCCGAACACGATGCTTCCCACGTTGAAGGACGCGAAGGACCTGTGGGGCTCTCTCAAGTGGTTCCTGGGGCGCGGGCCGCGCCCGCAGTACGGCCGGTGGACCTACTGGGAGAAGTTCGACTACTTCGCCGTGTTCTGGGGCATCTTCGTGATCGGATCCACGGGCCTCATGCTTTGGTTCCCCGAGGTCTTCACGCGGCTCCTCCCGGGGTGGCTGATCAACGTCGCGACGATCATCCACAGCGACGAGGCGCTCCTCGCCGTCGGCTTCATCTTCACGGTGCACTTCTTCAACACGCACCTGCGGCCGGAGAAGTTCCCGATGGACATCGTGGTGTTCACGGGCCGCATGCCGGTCGAGGAGTTCAAGCGCGACAAGCCTGCCGAGTACGAGGCGGTGGTGGCCGCGGGCACGCTCGAGGAGCACCTTCGCGAGCCGTATCAGCCGGTGGTGATCAAGGCGGTGAGGTTGTTCGGGTGGACGGCGCTCACCCTAGGTTTCCTCATTGTAGTCTGGATCATCTACGCAATGTTGTTCGCCTACCGATAGGCGCCGGCGGCGTCGGACCTCTGGCTGCGTTGCGCTCGCCCGCTCGCGTCCTCACGTACCCTCCGGGTACGCTCCGGCGCGGCGGGCTCGCGCGCCTTGCCATAGGCCCAACGGCGCCGGCGCGGCTACACGCCTTCCGCCATCGCCCTGCCTTTGGTTGAGATGGAACAGGGGAAAGGGGAGAGGGGAAAAGTCAAAGGGGAAGACGAGGACTTTGAGCGGCGAAAGCCTTGCGATCCTGTTCTCCCGTTTGACGTTTTACGTTTGCCCGTTCACCAGTCCCCGACGAACGTGCGAACTTCCGAACCTGCGAACGGTCCTCGCTCCTCTGCTCCTCAGCTCCTCCGCTCCTCTGCTTGTCTCACCCGGACCCCTGTCTTTTGGCTCCGCGCTTGTGAATTCGATATCATGCCCGCGACGACACCCGGCGTCGAGCCGGGTGTTTGCGCCGCCGGGCCCATCGAGTGAGGCGGCGCCCGGAGGACGTCGGCATGTTCCAGGACTTCGAGGCAGCCCAGGCATTCGTGCGTGAACGGCGGATCGAGGTGGTCGACCTCAAGTTCTGCGATGTGTGGGGGCGCTGGCACCACGTCACGATCCCGTCTGCGCGTTTCAACCCGGGCACGATGGAGAAGGGCGTCGGGTTCGACGGCTCGAGCGTCGGTTTCAAGACGGTGAGCGCGGGCGACATGGTGATGGTCCCGGACCTCGCCACCGGGTTCGTGGACCCGTTCGGGGAGGTTCCTGCGCTCTCGTTTATCTGCACCACTCTCGAGGCGGACACCCGCCAGCGGTTCCCGTACGACCCCCGCAACATCGCTCGCCACGCCGAGGCGCACCTCCAGGCGACCGGGGTCGCCGACTGGAGTCGGTGGGGACCCGAGTTCGAGTTCTACCTGTTCGACGGTGTCTCGTACGAGAACGGCATGAACGTGGCGTCGTACCGGGTCGAGTCCTCGGAGGCCGATTGGGGAAGCGCCAAGCTCGGCAGCGGGTACAACATCGCCCGCCACGGCGGCTACCACGCCATCCCGCCCCAGGACAGCCTGCACAACGCTCGCACCCGGATCACCCTGAACCTCCAAGCGATGGGCGTCGAGGTCAAGTACCACCACCACGAGGTCGGGGGACCGGGACAGTGCGAGATCGAGACCCGCTTCATGCCGGCGCTGGTGGCCGCGGACACTGTACTGCTGGTGAAGTACGTGACCAGAATGACCGCGGCCGCGATGGGGATGACCGCGACGTTCATGCCCAAGCCGCTCTACGGCGAGGCGGGCTCCGGCCTGCACTTCCACCAGCAGCTCTGGAAGAGCGACACGAACCTCTTCCACGACCCCAACGGATACGGCACGACCTCCGAGGCCGCCCGCTCCTTCATCGCCGGCCTCCTGCTCCACGGCGGCGCCGTGATGGCGTTCACGAACCCATCCACCAACTCCTACCGCCGCCTTATCCCGGGGTACGAAGCGCCGGTCTCAGCGATCTTCTCGCTCGGCAACCGCTCGGCCGCGATCAGGATCCCGAAGTACGCCAACCGCCCGGAGAGCTCCCGGTTCGAGTTTCGGCCGCCGGACGCCACGTGCAACCCGTACCTCGCGGTGGCGGCTCAATTGATGGCCGGGATCGACGGGATCCGCCGGAAGCTCGACCCGACGGCGCTCGGCTTTGGGCCGGTGGACGAGGACATCTTCTCGTGGCCGCCGGAGAAGCGGGCATCCATCAAGGCGCTGCCGACCTCGCTCGAGGAAGCCATGAACGCCCTCGAGAGTGACCACGAGTTCCTGCTCGACGGCGACGTGTTCAGCAGCGACCTGATCGAACGCTGGATCGCGCGCAAGCGCTTGGAGGACCGGGAGGTCCGCAACCGCCCGCACCCCTACGAGATCGAGCTGTACTACAGCCTGTGATGGGCGAGAGCTCCGAGGAGGTCGGATGCGTTCTCGTGTGGCGGTGAGAAGGGTTCTCGCGCCGTGGCTCCTGGGGTTCGTTGCGGCGCTGACGGCGGTCTCGGCCCCGGCGGCGCTCCTCAGGAACGTTCCGCAAACGCTCAAACAGCCGGACGGCACGGTCGTGCACCTCTTCGCGACCGGCGACGAGTACTACAACCGGCTGCACGACGGGGACGGGTTCACGGTCGTCCGCGACCCCGACACGGGGTACCTCGTCTATGCGATCAAGGCGGACGGCCGCCTGCAGCCGACGGCGTTCGTGGTGGGCGGGGCGGATCCTGCGGCGGCGGGCCTCGAACCGGGCCTGAAGCCGGATCCGTGGACGCTGCCGGACCCCGAGGAAATCTACCCGGGTTCCAGGCGCCGCGACAGGGTCGGGGCGCTGGGCCTCTCGAATGCTCCGGCTTTCTCGTTGATCAACAACGTGGTGATCTTCATCAGGTTTTCGGACGAGGCCGCTGGGGGATTCAATTCGACCGACTCCTACCAGATGTGGTTCAACTCCACGTCGGGAACTTCTTCCTCGATGCAGCGTTACTTCCTTGAGGCGTCGTACAACCAACTCCTGCTGAACAGCACGTTCTATCCTGCGCCGTCAGGCGCCTTGGTCGCCTCGTACCAGGACTCGCATCCGCGCGCCTACTACAAGCCGTACAACGCATCCACCAACCCCATCGGCTACCAGACCGATCAGCGGAACGCGCGGGAGTGGTCACTGCTGCAGGGCGCGGTGGAGGCGGTCGCCTCCCTGGTTCCGTCCACGCTCAATGTGGACACCAACAACGACGGATTCGTCGACAGCGTGGTTTTCGTCGTCAGCGGCGCCGCTGTCGGCGGGGACTGGAGCAACCTCCTCTGGCCGCACATGTGGTCGATCGACTACCAGGACTACCCCGCGACGATCAACGGAAGGCTCGTCAACGACTACGACTTGCAGCTCGATGGGAACATTGGAAGCGGCGTGCTGTGCCACGAAATGACCCACACCCTGGGCGCTCCCGACCTGTACAACTACTCGGGTTCCATGGAACCGGTCGGCCCCTGGGATCTCATGGCCAACGATGCCGATCCGCCGCAACACACCACCGCGTACGTGAAAATGCGGTATACGAGATTCATCCCCGATTGCCCGGTGATCACACCGCCGGCAAGCGTCACGCTGAACCCGCTGACATCACCGACCAGCAACTGCGCAAAGATCGCGTCGCCGAACTCCGCGACCGAGTACTTCATGGTGGAGTATCGAAAGAAAGCGGGCGTGTTCGAGATGTCGCTGCCGGGTTCGGGGTTGCTCGTCTACCGGATCAACACCGCCGAAGACGGTCAGGGCAACGCCTCAGGCCCTCCCGATGAGATCTACATCTACCGGCCGGGTGGCACCCCTTCGGCCAACGGCACGATCAACCTGGCGCCTCTCAACGGCGGCGCCATCCCGCCGCGGACGGCGATCAACGACACGACCGATCCTTCCTCGTTCCTCTCGACCGGCTTCCCGGGCGGGCTTTCCATCCACGACGTCGGGACTGCGGGTGACACGATCACGTTCAAGGTCGACGCCGTGGCGGCGTGCAACCCGCCGGGGCCGTTCTCCCTGGTGTCCCCCGCCAACGGCGCCAACCTCGCCGCTTCGACCTCGGCCACGCTCAGCTGGAGCGCATCGGTCGGGGCGACCTCGTACGATGTCTACTTCGGCACGAGCGTCAACCCTTCGCTGCTCGGGAACCAGGGGGGGACGAGCGTCAACGTCACCGTGGCTGCGGGCTCGACCTACTTCTGGAGCGTGGTCGCCAAGAACAGCTGCTCGCAGGTGCTCGCTCCCGCTTCCGGCACGTGGGCGTTCAACGTCGGAGGCTCCGGCAACGGGATCACGATCTTCTCGGACGATTTCGAGGGTGACCTCTCGAAGTGGCAGGTCGTATACGCCGAGGGCGCCGCCAGCGCCGCCAACTGGGGCATCGTGAGCTGCAGGACGAAGAGCGGCAGCGGCGCCGTCTGGTGCGCCGCGGGGGGCTCGACGCCGCAGCCGCCGTGCACCCAGTACGCTCCGAACGAGGGCGCGTTCATGATCGCCGGCCCGTTGTCGCTGACGGACGCGGTCGATGGGACGTGGGATTTCGACCTCTGGACCGACATCGACGCCGGGAGCGACCCCGGCAACCCGAGCGACCAGGTCGCCTGGATGTGGTCGCTGGACGGCGTCACGTTCTACGGGAACGGGACCTCCGGCCAGACCGGGGGCTGGCAGCACGTCACCGTCAACATGAGCGACATGACGATGGACAACGGCACCTCGGTCGTCGGCAATGGGCAGGTCTGGTTCGCGTTCCTGTTCCTGTCGGATGCCGCCACCCAGCGTGAAGGCGCATACGTCGACAACGTCGTCATCAAGAAGCTGGTGCACGGCCAGCCCAACTTCGATCACTGGATCCCCGCGGTGATCCACAAGCCCGGCCTCAACAACAGCCAGTGGCGAAGCGACGTGGCCATCCTCAACCGATCGTCGCAGACGGCGAGCCTGACTTTGAAGATCTACGCACCGTCCGGCCCCGCGCAGGCGGGTCCGTTTCAGCTCCCCGGTAACGGCCAGATGCTGTTGAAGGACGTGGCGGCGCAGCTCGGGATCACTGCCGACTCCGGGGCTTTCGAGGTGGTGTCGGACGCCAATGTGTTCCTGAGCGGCCGGACGTACAACCAGGTTGACGCAACGCACACCTACGGGCAGGACTACAACGGAGCGGCGCCTGGTGACCTCCTGGCGGCGGGACAGTCCGCATGGCTGCCGCAGTTGACGGAGGATGCGCTGTTCCGCACCAACATAGGGATCACCAACACCGGCACGGCGACCGCGAACGTGACGGTGACGCTGTACGACTCGACGGGCAACCCCGTCGGTTGGACCGACACGCGGAGCTACGACCCGGGCCGGTTCTACCAGTACCAGCAGCCGTACCTGGGGCTGGGCGGCATCGACAGCGGGTACGCGATGGTCACGGTCAACTCCGGGTCGGGTGTGGTGGCGTACGCCTCGGTGATCGACCAGAACACCGGCGACCCCACGACCATCAACATGAAGACCGGCGCAGCCGGCGCCACGGGCCCGTTCTCGTACTGGATCCCTGCGGTGATCCACAAGCCCGGCCTCAACAACAGCCAGTGGCGCAGCGACGTGGCCGTGCTCAATCGCTCGTCGCAGGCGGCGACTCTGACGCTGAAGATCCACGCGCCGTCCGGACTGCAGACTATGACGATGCCGCTGGCCGGGAACGCTCAGGCGCTCCTGCGCGACGTGGCGGGGCAACTCGGGATCACGGCCGACTCCGGAGCCCTCGAGGTCGACTCGGATCATGACATCTTCCTCACCGGCCGCACGTACAACCAGGTGGACGCGACCCACACGTACGGGCAGGACTACGACGGGCAAGCTCCGGGGGACGTGCTGGCGGCGGGGCAGTCCGCGTGGCTGCCGCAGCTGACGGAGAACGCGCTGTTCCGCACCAACATCGGGATCACCAACACGGGCACGGCGGCGGCGAACGTGACGGTGACGCTGTACGGCTCGGCCGGGAACCAGATGTGGAGCAACAACCTGGACTACACGCCGGGCCAGTTCTACCAGTACCAGCAGCCGTACCTTGGCGTGGGCGGCATCGACAGCGGGTACGCGATGGTCACGGTCAACACCGGGTCGGGTGTGGTGGCGTACGCCTCGGTGATCGACCAGAACACCGGGGATCCCACGACGATCAGCATGAAGTGGTGACCTGACGGCGTGACCTCGTTTCACGAAAAAAAAGGGGCGGCCGCAGTGGCCGCCCCTGTCGTTCCTTCGGCCGTGCGTCCCTCAGGCGCTCGGCGGCGTGACGCCGGTTCCCCGGACGGTCGCTACGGGGGCGGCTGCGATCGCCGCTTCGAGAGCGTCCTGCGCGCGACCCGCGTCCAGCACGCCGGTCGGGAGGTACGCCACCAGCCATGCCCGCGACGTCGCCTGGGTGACCTTCACGCGCTCGCTGCCGGTGATCGGCACATCGAGAGGGCCCTGCCGGTCGAGCAGGAGGGGCTTGCCCTCCAGGTCGAACGGGCCCTTGAGGGAAGCCATCGTCTCGCCGGCGCGTCCGGCGCGCCACACGAGCGGAGGGTCGATCGCGCTCGAGTCCGCCATGCACACGGGGACCGCGAGCTCCGCGGACACGCAGTTGCCCAGGTCCACCAGCGGGTGGATGGCGGGAAGATCCTCTCCCTTGAGCAGGCGCCGCAGGAGCGCCTCCGAGGCGGGGCGGTACCGGGCGGGATCGCAGCCAGCCTGCCGGAACAGCCTGCGAACCGCGGCCACAGTCGGTTGCTCACCGAGCGTCGCGAGCCGGTAGAAATGCCTCACCTTGGCCGCGACCTCGCCCCGCAGGGATTCGAGCCGCGCCTCCGCAGCCGGGAGCAGCTCGAGATCAGCCCAGAAGAGGAGCCATCCTTCGAGCTCGAAGTGCACGTGCGGTGGAAACGGCGTCTCCATCATCATCGGAGTCCGCCGCGATTATCCACGCGAACAGGGCTCAGTGCCACCGAACGGCGGTCGCGACCGGTCGGGATGGTTGAACGTGTTGATGCCGCCTTGACGCGTGCAGGCGAGGGACTTATGCGGTCTTGATTCTCCAGGTGGTCCGATCGCACCGCGTTTGGCCCCACGGCCGGGCCGGCCCCGGGGAACCGTGGCGGGGAGTTGCCTGTTGCGCCGCCCGGATTCGGAAGGGGTTGGCCCAGCGAATTCGGGCCAACGCGGAGGAGAAGACGATGAGCAAACGATTGCGGTTCGTGACGACGCTGGCTGTGGCGGCGACGCTGGAGTGGTGCCTGGCGTGGACTGCCACCGCGCAATACAAAGCGGGAGGCCCGGAACATCGGCCTGCGGAGGCCAAGCAAGGTGAGGCCACCACGAAAGAGCAGACGCCGACTCCGGCCCCGCTTACCGAGAGGGAGCGACAGCTTCTCGACCAGATCTGCGCCCTGGAGCGCCGGCTGCTGACGCTGGAATCCAAGGTGGCCGCCGTGACGCCGGGGGCTACTGCGGTGCAGGCGCTTTCTTCGCGAGCTTCAGGCACGTCCGCGGTTGCCGCCCCAGCGGTCGGCGCGCCTGTCGGCCCGTTCTCCGGAGGCTTTGTCTCGCCCCTCGATCTTGGCGCCTTTGCTGCACCGCCGTTGGCCGATGCGCAACCCCTACCGACTCCGGGGCCGGAGGTGACGGCCGAGCCGGAGGGCGGTCCCGGCGCGGGAGCAGAGAACAGCCCGGCGGCCCGGGAATCGGAGGCGGCCAAACCTCCCGTGGAAAAGGCGGCGGACCCGTTCGCGTTCGCCGACTTCACGTGGCTCAACGGCAACGCCCGAACGAAGGAATCGCCGATCGACACGAAGGTCTTCACCGGCGAGTTCCGGGTCGACACCAGCTACATCTACGACTTCAACCACCCGCAGGACGATACCCTGGTCGGGAGCTCCGAGAGCGGCCGCACCGGCGAGTTCCAGGTCCAGCAGTTGGGGATCGGCGGCGATTTCCACTACGACAACGTAATCGGACGGCTGATGACGCAGTTCGGCATGTACTCGACGATGACACCGCGCAACGACGCCAGTCCGGCGCGCGGCCAGTGGGACCTCGCCGATGCCTACCGCTACATCTCCGAGGCGTACGGCGGGTACCACATCGACAAGTGGAACGGGATCAACATCGAGGCCGGCATCTTCATGTCGTACGTCGGCCTCTTCAGCTATTACAACTTCGACAACTGGGCGTATCAGCCCTCGTACGTCTCGTCGAACACGCCATGGTTCTTCAACGGTCTGCGCGTCCAGATCTTTCCCTCCGACAAGCTGAAGATCGAGCCGTGGCTCATCAACGGCTGGCAATCGTACGGCAAGTTCAACACCAACCCCGGTCTCGGTCTGCAGATCCTCTGGCGGCCCACCGGCTTTCTCTCGATCCTGTCCAACACCTATGGCGTGGGCACCGACACCCTGGGAAACGAGAAGCGGATGCGTTGGCACAGCGACGACAGCATTCAGATCAAGTACTACGACAGTCCTATGAGGTTCCTCGACAAGGCCGCGTTCTCGCTGACCCTCGATGCGGGCTGCGAGAGCGGCGGCGGCGTGAGCTGCATCAGCGGTTCGGCGACCCGCCCCGCGCAGTACTTCCTCGGCTGGATGCTCTACAACCGTTTCTGGTTCGCCAAGGACGTCTTCGGCCTCACGATCGGGGGCGGGCAGATCGACAACCCCGGCCGTTATCTCGTGCTCATGCCGCCGATCAACGGAGCGACGGCCGCCTCGGGAACGCCCTACTTCACCGAGAACCCCGGGGACCCGTTCAAGGCCTGGGACGCTTCCGTCACGTTGGATTACATGCCGAGTCAGTTCGTGACCTTCCGGTGGGAGTTCGATCACCGGGCGGCGAGCGTGCCCTACTTCGCCGGCTCGGGGGGTGTCACACCTCCAGGCGGCAACACCGGGCCGGCCGGGTCGCTGGTACCCGGCTGGAGCCCTGATCTGGTCAAGGCAGAGAACAGAATGAACATGGCGCTTCTGGTGAAGCTCTGATGGGACACGTTGAGGAGCGGGGCGACGGTCTCCGGGAGACTAATTCTATCGTCGGGGGTCCGGATCGATGTGGGTGGTGAGGGTCGTCTCGGTGAGAGGCGGGCACGGTCTGCACGCCCGTCCGGCGGCGGCATTCGCGAGGACCGCCAAGAAGTTCAGGTGCAGGGTCACAGTCTTCTCCGACAGGGGGAGCGCAGACGGTAAGTCCATTCTGGAGTTGATGACTTTGGGCATCGCTGGCAAGTCGACCGTGACGATCGCGGCCGACGGAGATGACGCTGAGCAGGCCGTTGCGGCGTTGGCTATGGTAGTTGAAGGGTAGCGTATGCGGCTCGAAGCTGCGGACTGGTGACCGACCGCGCCGCGGTGGCGGCCGGCCTCGTACGAACGCATGCGGATGCCTTGACACTTTCTTGATGTCGAATTAGGTAGCACTTATGCGTTCTTGTCGCCGTCGATGGTGCAATGGCGACGAGGGGAGGTGTGACGTGGACGTGCTTGTCGTGCTCCTGGTGATCGTCCTGCTCGCCGTCACGCTGTGGCTGGTCCGGGGCGTGGACCGCCTCGGCAGTGGGAGGGCGTCATGAACTGGCTCTACCTGATCTCGGCTGTGATTGCCCTGGCGCTGGTGATTTATCTCCTTGTGGCGCTTCTCAAACCGGAGGAACTCGGATGACCGGGCTCGCCGTCGTTCAGCTTGGGGTCTTCCTCGGTGTGATCGTAGCATTTGCCAAGCCGCTTGGAATCTACATGGCCCGGGTGTACGAGGGCCGGCCGACCGGGCTTGATCGCATCCTCGGTCCCGTCGAGCGCTTTCTCTACCGGATCGCCGGGATCAATCCCGGCGACGAGATGGGATGGAAGGGGTACGCGGTTGCCATGCTGCTCTTCAACGGGGTGGGGATGTTTGCCCTGTACGCGCTGCAGCGGCTTCAGGGCTCGCTGCCCATCAACCCCACCCACTTCCCCGGGGTCGCTCCCGACCTCGCCTTCAACACCGCGATCTCGTTCGTGACCAACACCAACTGGCAGAACTACTCCGGCGAGCAGGCGATGAGCTACCTCACCCAGATGTTGGGTCTGACGGTACAGAACTTCCTCTCCGCCGCGTCGGGGATGGCGGTGCTCGTGGCCCTGATTCGCGGGATCGCCCGCCGCACGACCTCGACCATCGGCAACTTCTGGGTCGACACGGTGCGCGGCACGCTGTACATCCTGGTGCCGCTCTCGCTGATCGGGGCGCTCGCCTTGGTGTCGCAGGGGGTCGTGCAGACGCTCGCGCCGTACAAGAAGGTTGCGCTTGTCCAGCCGGTCATCGTCGACCAGCCGAAGCTCGATACTTCGGGTGCGCCGGTCAAGGACACGCAGGGCAACCCGGTCGCCGAGAAGGTCACGGTGACGGAGCAGACACTGGCAGTGGGTCCGGCGGCGTCACAGATCGCGATCAAGCACCTCGGCACCAACGGCGGCGGTTTCTTCAACGCCAACTCGGCGCACCCTTTCGAGAATCCGACTCCGCTTTCGAACTTCATCGAGATCGTCGCGATCTTCCTGATCCCCGGCGCATTGTGCCTCACGTTCGGCGAAATGGTGCGCGACCGGCGCCAGGGGTGGGCGATCCTCGCAGCGATGGCGGCGATCTTCGTGGTCGCGGCGGTGGTGGCCATCTCGAACGAGCAGGCCGGCAACCCGCTTCTGACCAAGCTCGGGGTGGATCAGAGCGTTTCCGCGACCCAGGCCGGGGGCAACATGGAAGGGAAGGAAGTTCGCTTCGGCCCGGCCGCGAGCGGCCTGTTCGCCGCAATCACAACGAGCACCTCCTGTGGTGCCGTCAATTCGATGCACGATTCGTTCACACCGCTGGGCGGCCTCGTGCCGATGGTGATGATTCAGTTGGGCGAGGTGGTGTTCGGCGGGGTCGGCTCCGGGCTGTACGGGATGCTCGCGTTCGTCATCGTCGCCGTGTTCATCGCCGGTCTGATGGTGGGAAGGACGCCGGAGTACCTCGGGAAGAAGATCGGCGCGTTCGAGATGAAGATGGCGTCGCTCGTCATCCTGATCACGCCCGCCGCCGTGCTGCTGGGCACCGCCGTCGCGGTGGCCACCGCCGCCGGCCAGGCCGGGGCGTCGAACCCGGGCGCGCACGGTTTCTCCCAGATCCTGTACGCCTTCTCGTCGGCAGCGAACAACAACGGCTCGGCGTTCGGGGGTATCAACGGCAATACGCAATTTTACAACTTCATGCTGGCTCTCGCGATGTTCTTCGGCCGCTTCTGGTCGAAGGTCCCGGTCCTCGCCATTGCCGGCTCGCTCGCCGCGAAGAAGCTCACGCCGGTCGGCGCCGGGACCCTCGCCACCCACACACCGCTGTTCGTCGTCCTGCTCATCGGCACGGTGCTCCTGGTGGCCGCACTCACGTTCTTCCCGGCGCTGGCGCTCGGGCCGATCGTCGAGCACCTCCAGATGCTGGCGGCGGCACACTGAGGAGAAGATAGATGCCAAGCAGAGTCCAGGCTCTCAACCTGTTCGAGCCCGCCATCGTGCGGCGCGCGATCCTTGATTCGTTCAAGAAGCTCGATCCCCGCCACCAGGTCAGAAACCCGGTGATGTTCGTCACGGAGGTTGTCAGCGTCCTCACAACATGCCTCTTCATCCAGGCGCTGACCGGCAAGGGCGAGGCGCCTGCCGGGTTCATCCTGGCGGTTTCGGCGTGGCTGTGGTTCACCGTCCTGTTCGCCAACTTCGCCGAGGCGATGGCGGAGGGGCGGGGGAAGGCGCAAGCGGACGCGCTGCGCCGGTCGCGCAAGCAGCTGGTCGCGAAGTTCATGGCGGAGCCGCGGCACGGCGCGGGCTGGGCTCCGATCCCGGCGCAGATGCTGCACAGGCGCGACGCAGTCCTCGTCGAGGCGGGCGACATCATCCCGTGCGACGGCGAGGTGATCGAGGGGATCGCCTCGGTGGACGAGAGCGTGATCACCGGTGAGAGCGCGCCGGTGATCCGGGAATCGGGAGGAGATCGGAGCGCCGTGACGGCGGGCACGAGGGTCCTCTCCGACTGGCTCGTCATCAGCGTGGCGGCCGAGGCTGGGGAGACGTTCCTCGACCGCATGATCGCCATGGTAGAGGGCGCCAAGCGGCAGCGCACGCCCAACGAGATCGCGCTCTCGATCCTGCTTGCCGCCCTCACGATCATCTTCCTGCTCGCGGTCGCGACGTTGCTGCCGTTTTCGCTCTACTCGGTCCTAATAGCCAGTCATGGCCAGCCTGCCACGGTCACGGTACTGGTAGCCCTGCTCGTCTGCCTGATCCCAACCACCATTGGCGGCCTGCTCTCCGCCATCGGAATCGCGGGGATGGATCGCATGATCCAGGCGAACGTCATCGCCACCTCGGGGCGCGCGGTGGAGGCGGCGGGCGACGTCGACGTGCTCCTCCTCGACAAGACGGGGACCATCACGCTCGGCAACCGGCAGGCGACGGCGTTCGTCCCTGCCGCCGGCGTGCGCGAGGATGAGCTGGCGGACGCAGCCCAGCTCGCGTCCCTCGCCGACGAGACCCCGGAGGGGCGCAGCATTGTCGTGCTGGCCAAGGAGAAATACGGCTTGCGTGGTCGGGAGGTGCAATCCCTGGGCGCGACCTTCGTTCCGTTCTCGGCGCAGACCAGGATGAGCGGCGTGAACCTGGACGGGCGACAGATCCGGAAGGGCGCGGCGGATGCCGTCGAGGCGTTCGTGACGTCACGAGGCGGAGCATTCGACGAGAGCGTGCGCGCCAGCGTGGATCGGATCGCCAAGGGCGGGGCAACACCGCTCGTGGTAGCCGAGGGATCGCGCGTGCTCGGCGTGATCCACCTCAAGGACATCGTCAAGGGCGGGATCCGCGAGCGTTTCGCCGAACTCCGCACGATGGGGATCAAGACGGTGATGATCACGGGCGACAACCCCCTCACCGCCGCCGCCATCGCCGCAGAAGCCGGCGTGGACGACTTCCTTGCCGAAGCGACGCCGGAGACGAAGCTGCGCCTGATCCGCGAGCTGCAGACCGGCGGGCGCCTCGTTGCGATGACCGGTGACGGGACCAACGACGCTCCGGCTCTGGCTCAGGCCGACGTTGCAGTCGCAATGAACAGCGGAACGCAGGCCGCCAAGGAAGCGGGCAACATGGTGGACCTCGACTCGAACCCGACCAAGCTCATCGAGGTGGTGGAGATCGGCAAGCAGCTCCTGATGACGCGCGGCTCGCTCACGACGTTCTCGATCGCCAACGACGTCGCCAAGTACTTCGCCATCATCCCGGCGATGTTCGTCGCCACCTACCCTCAGCTCGGCGCGCTCAACATCATGCACCTCGCGACCCCTTCGAGCGCAGTCATGTCGGCGGTGATCTTCAACGCGCTGATTATCATTGCACTGATCCCGCTGGCGTTGCGCGGGGTCGAGTACCGTCCGATCGGCGCAGCCGCGCTGCTACGCCGCAACCTGTTGATCTACGGCCTCGGGGGCATCGTGGCCCCGTTCGTAGGTATCAAGGCCATCGACCTGCTGCTGCAGGCTTTGCGCCTTACGTGAGGAGGCCCGGGATGTCAACGCAACTTCGCCCGGCTTTGATCCTGTTCGCCGCGCTCTCGATCGTGACCGGCATCGCGTACCCCCTGCTGATGACCGGCATCGCGCAGACCGTCTTCCCCAAGCGCGCGAACGGCTCGCTTGAGGTGGTCGACGGGAAGGAACGGGGGTCGCGCTTGATCGGTCAGCCGTTCTCAGCGCCTGGCTACTTCTGGAGCCGGCCATCCGCGACGTCCCCGGCGCCCTATGACGCATCAGGCTCCACCGGATCCAACATTGGCCCGACCAACCCGGCGCTCGTCACGGCGGTGCACGACCGGATCGCGGCACTCAGACAGGCGGATCCAACTCTCACCGGACCGATTCCCGTGGACGCCGTGACGACCTCCGGCAGCGGCCTCGACCCAGACATCTCGGTGGCTGGGGCATTGGTCCAGGTGAACCGTGTGGCCGCAGCCCGCGGAGTTCCGGCCGAACGGCTGCGGCAGTTGGTTCAAGCGAATAGCCAGGGTCGAACTCTGGGATTCCTCGGTGAGCCCCGCGTCAACGTGCTGCTGCTCAACCTGGCCCTCGATCGCTTGCATCCGTGAACCGCGGTATCGTGGATGGAGCATGGAGCACAGACGCCCCGACCCCGATGAGCTGCTCGCCCGCGTGCAGGAAGTGGAAACCCGCAAGGCCCAGGGCAAGCTGAAGATCTTCTTCGGCGCGGCGCCGGGTGTCGGGAAGACGTACGCGATGCTCGAGGCGGCGCGCGCGCGCCGGGCCGAGGGTCTCGACGTCGTCGTAGGGTGGGTGGAGACGCACGGCCGCAAGGAGACCGAGGCGCTGCTCGAGGGCCTCGAGGTCATGCCGCGGCGGCAGCTCTCGTACCGGGGCACGCGCCTGGCGGACTTCGATCTCGAGGCGGCGCTCGACCGGCGTCCTTCCCTGATCCTGATCGATGAGCTCGCACACACCAACGCCCCGGGCTCCCTCCACACCAAGCGCTTCCGGGACATAGAGCAGCTGCTGGCTGCCGGCATCGATGTTTACACGACCCTGAACGTGCAGCACGTCGAGAGCCTCAACGACGTGGTGGCGCAGATCACCGGGGTCAGAGTGCGCGAGACCGTTCCGGATGCGGCGCTCGACCGGGCGAATGAGATCGAACTGGTGGACCTCCCGGCCGAGGAGCTGAGGAAGCGCCTCGCGGAGGGCAAGGTGTACTTTCCCGAGCAGGCGGAGCGCGCCGCCGAGAGCTTCTTCCGCGAGGGGAACCTGATCGCGTTGCGCGAGCTGGCGCTGCGCCGTACGGCCGAGCGGGTCGACGCGCAGATGCAGCGCTACCGCCTCGACCATGCCGTGCGCGAGACGTGGCCCACCACGGAACGGGTCCTGGTGTGCGTCGGGCCCAGCCCGTACGCCTCGCGCCTCGTCCGGGCCGCGCGCCGGATGGCTGCGCGGCTGCAGGCGGAGTGGATGGCCGTGTACGTCGAGACGCCCGGCCAGGCCCAAATGGCGGACGCGGATCGCGAGCAGCTCGAAAGGACTCTGCAGCTGGCGGAGCAACTGGGCGGCGAGACGGCCACGCTCACCGGATCGGACGTTGCCGAGGAGGTGCTCTCCTACGCCCATCGGCGCAACGTGACGAAGCTTGTTGTCGGCAAGCCGACGGAGCCGCGCTGGCGCACGCTCGTTCACGGCGCCTTCGTCGAGCGCATCATCAGGGGAAGCGGTGAGATCGACGTCTACGTGATCACGGGCAGCGGTGAGGACGAGACTGCCCGGACACGGCCGGCCCCGCGCGCGGCGATGCGGAAGCGCAAGTTCGGATACGCGGCGCTCGTCGTGGGCGGGTGCTCGCTCGTCGCTGCCGTCCTCGCCGACCACTTCGCACTCGCCAACTTGATCATGGTCTATCTGCTTGGACTGATCGTCGTGGCGGCACTGTGGGGACGGGGACCGGCTGTGCTCGCGTCGGTGCTGAGCGTACTGGCGTTCGACTTCCTCTTCGTCCCGCCCCGCCTCAGCTTCGCAGTGGCCGACACCCAGTACCTCTTCACGCTCAGCGTGATGCTCGCCGTGGCGCTCGTGATCTCGAATCTGACCGCTCGCGTACGGGACCAGGCCGAGGCGGCTCGCGCGCGGGAGCGCAGGACGGCCGCGCTGTACGCCGTGAGCCGCGCCTGCGCCAGCGCCGGCGAAACCTACGACGTGGTCCGAATCGCCGGGCAGCGCCTCGCCGAGGTGTTCGAGAGCGAGGTGGCGATCTTCCTCCCTCATCGGGACGGCCGACTCGCCGCGGCGTTCGCCGAGCATGCCCCGTTCGTGAGTGATCCGAAGGAGGCCTCTGTTGCGCAGTGGGTGTTCGACCATGCCGATCGGGCAGGCCGCGGCACCTCGACATTGCCTGGAAGCGTGGCGCTCTACCTGCCCCTGCTTGTCTCGACTGGTGTTGTGGGCGTGCTCGGTGTCAGGCCCGGCGGAGACGGGAAACCGTTTGATTCGGAGCGCCTGCACCTGCTCGAAGCGTTCGCGAGCCAGATCGCCCTGGCGGTCGAGCGTACCAACCTGGCCGCGGAGGCGCAGGCCGCCGAGTTGCAGGCGGAGACGGAGAGGATGCGAAGCGCGCTGCTCGCGTCGGTTTCGCACGACCTGCGCACGCCCCTTGCGGCGATCGGAGGAGCGTCGAGCACGCTCCTGCGCGCCGAGGGCTCGCTGCCTGACGCGAGCCGCCGGGAGCTGCTCCAGTCGATCAACGAAGAGGCGGAGCGGCTGAACCGGTTCATCGCGAACCTGCTCGACATGACGAGGCTCGAGGCCGGGGCGATCACCGTGCGCAAGGAGTGGCAGCCCGTGGAGGAGGTGATCGGGGCCGCCCTTGGCCAGCTCGATGCGGCCCTGGCAGGGCGCGAGGTGCGGACGCACGTTCCGGAGTCGCTCCCGCTCGTACCGCTGGACACGGCCCTCGTCGTGCAGGCCCTCGCCAATCTCCTCGAGAACGCCGTCAAGTACACGCCTGCGGGCTCTCCGATCGACGTCGGCGCCCGCCTCGAGAAGGACTGCGTCGTCCTCGAGGTCTCGGACCGGGGAGGCGGAATCGCCGAAGGCGAGGAAGGCCGGGTCTTCGACAAGTTCTATCGCCTGCCGAGCGGCAGCGGGCAACCCGGAGCCGGTCTCGGCCTCGCGATCTGCAAGGCGATCGCCGCGGCTCACGGTGGCACCGCCGGCGCCGCCAACCGGCCGGGTGGTGGCGCCGTGTTCTCACTCCGGTTGCCGCTCGGCGGAACGCCCCCCGAAGTGCGGCCCGAGGAGCGCTCGGGCTAATATCCGGGGCGAGGGCAACCAGCTATGGTCTCAGCCGAACCGCTCGTCCTGATCGTCGACGACGAAACGCCGATCCGGCGTTTCCTGCGCCTGAGCCTCGCTGGCGAGGGGTACAGGGTGATCGAGGCCGGGACGGCTGCGGAGGCGCTCGAGATGATCGCGGGCCAGCGGCCGGACGTCGTGATCCTCGACCTCGGCCTGCCCGATCGCGACGGCCTCGACCTGACTCGGGAGGTTCGCGAGTGGTCGGGGGTGCCGATCGTCGTGCTGTCGGCGCGCGAGAAGGAGAACGACAAGGTGGCCGCCCTCGAAGCGGGGGCGGATGACTACCTCACCAAGCCTTTCGGCACCGGTGAGCTGATCGCCCGGCTCCGGGTGGCGCTCCGCCACGCGGCGCTCGCGGAGGTGCCGGCGGGGGAGGCGGTGTTCGCGACCGGCGAGCTCACGGTGGACCTCGCGCGCAGGCTCGTGTTCGTCGGCGAGCGTGAAGTGCGCCTCACCCCGATCGAGTACCGTTTGCTCGCGGTGCTCGTGAAGCACGCCGGGAAGGTCCTCACCCATCGGCAGCTCCTGCACGAGGTGTGGGGGCCGGAGTACGGCGACGAGAACCACTACGTCCGGGTGTACGTCGCCCAGCTTCGGCGCAAGCTCGAGGCGGACCCCGCGCGGCCCCGCTACCTCCGGACGGAGCCGGGCGTCGGCTACCGCCTGACCTCGGGCTGAGCCGCCTGGCCCCCCCGGGCCCGACGACCCACGACCCACGAACCACCAACCGCCGACCACGGCATCATCCCGTGCGACAATTTGCAGCAACGGAGGCACGCATGGCATTTTCCGACCTGCGCGATTACCTGACGGCGCTGGAAAGGGCAGGGGAGCTGAGGCGGATCGGGGCCGAGGTGTCGCCGGTGCTGGAGATCACCGAGATCGCGGACAGGGTGGTGAAGAAACAGGGACCGGCTCTCCTGTTCGAGCGCGTGCAGGGATCGGCCATGCCGGTCGCGATCAACCTGTTTGGCTCGATCCCGCGGGTGATGCGCGCCCTCGAGGTCGGCTCGTGGCGGGAGTGGGCGGAGCGGCTCGACTTCTTTCTCGAGCCCAAGGTGCCGACGTCTCTGCTCGACAAGGTGAAGACGCTGCCCAAGCTCGCCGAGGTCGCCGGGATCGCCCCGAAGGTGGTGAAGGACGGGCCGGTCCACGAGGTTGTGAAGACCGGCGAGCAGGTGGACCTCAACGAGCTGCCCGTGCTGCAGTGCTGGCCCGAGGACGGCGGGCGGTTCTTCACGCTCACCAACGTGATCACGAAGGACCCCGCGACCGGCGGGCGGAACTGCGGGATGTACCGCCTCCAGATCTACGACCGCAACACCACCGGGATGCACTGGCACCTCCACCACGACTCGGCGCGCATCTACCGCGACACGAGCGCGAGGGGGAAGCGCACCGAGGTCGCCGTCGCGTTCGGCGGCGACCCGGCGACGATGTTCGCGCCGGCGGTGCCGCTGCCGCCGGGGATCGACGAGATGATGTTCGCCGGCTTCGTGCGCAGGGAGCCGGTCGAGATGACGCGCTGCGTGAGCGTGGACCTCGAGGCCCCGGCGCACGCCGAGCTGGTTCTGGAAGGCTGGGTCGACCCCGTGGAGCGGCGGCGCGAGGGTCCGTTCGGCGACCACACGGGCTTCTACTCCCTCGCCGACGACTACCCCGTGTTTCACGTCACCGCGGTCACGCACCGCAAGGATGCGATCTACCCCACGACCGTCGTCGGCAGGCCGCCGATGGAGGACTGCTACATGGGGTACGCGATCGAGCGGATGTTCCTGCCGCTGATGCGGAAGATGATGCCCGAGGTGGTGGACTACCACATGCCGTTCGAAGGGGTGTTCCATAACCTGATGATCGTGGCGATCGACAAGCGCTACCCGCAGCACGCCCGCAAGGTGATGCACGGGATCTGGGGGCTCGGGCAGGCGGCGTTCACGAAGGTGATCGTGGTGGTGGACGCCGACGTCAACGTGCAGGACCCCGCCGAGGTGGCGTGGCGCGCCCTCGGCAACATCGATCCGCAGCGCGACATGGAGTTCGTCACCGGGCCCGCCGAGACGCTCGACCACGCCTCGCGGATGCTGTGGTGGGGGAGCAAGGTCGGCATCGACGCGACCCGCAAGTGGCCGACCGAGGGGTTCGCGAGATCGTGGCCCGGCGACATCGTCATGACGCCCGAGGTGAAGGCGAGAGTGGACGCGATCTGGAGCCGGCTCGGGATCGACCGCGAGTAGGTACCAATCCCCCCGGCTTTCTCTCTGCCGAGTGGGGAGCACATTGCCCGGACACAGGACCGGCCGCCGGGTGGCGGCCGGCTGTCCTATCCACGGAACGACGAGGTCACTAGGCCGGTGGACTTACATCGCCCGGCTCGGCCCAGATGAACTCCGGGTCGTTTTTGGGAGTGTAGATGGGGGTCGCATAGGCGAGATATCCGACGCTACTCTGAGAGTCGATCTGAATGAGCGATGGCATGGGGTAAGTCAGCGGCCAGCAGCCGTTGGCGTACGAGCAGATCTGTAGGCTGGCGAAAATGTCGTTGAGCTGCAGCCACCCAAGCGGCGGAAGGTCGACATCGAGCTCGGGCAGCAGCGTGCCGCCGTAACCCGACTCCTCAACCCAATACGGGGTCTCGATAGGCGGTATCAACGTTTGGTACGGGAAGAGCAGAAACACCCGCACGTGAAGGTGAAGAGGAGTGGCGGCGGGGTTGATAAACCCAACATTCGTGCGGAACGGCGACTCCGTACCGCTGCTCGTCGCCCACGGGATGTAGCTCGATCCGGAGAGAAGCTGCGTCGTAGCCACTGTCATGTGGCCGTTGCCGGGGAGACAACACGTAACAAAGTCCGCTGGAGGTATTGGCGGCTGGCCCTCGGTGTTCGAGTTGTGCAGGATAACCTTGGCCGGCCCGTCGATCTCGAGCCCGATCGCGGCATGGCTATCCGGAACCCCCGCCATCAGCTCGGATCCCGTCAACAGGAGCATGCGGTAGTCATACCCTTCGGGGTTCGGAGGCGGTAACGTCCACGTCGGCGCCGTGCTCGGGTCATCGGTGAATCCGCCGCCTTTGAGCGCCACCCATGTTCTCCGCACGGTGAGGGGGTTCTGCATGTCGAGGCGGATGATGCGCACCTCGCTGTCCCAGTAGCTCCCGGCGGCACCCTGGATGCCTCGAACCACAACGGGAAGCACGTACGTCGCCGCAGCGGCGATTTGACAGACAGCAAGAAGCACGAGTGAGATACCTGCCGTTGCATAGCGTCCGTTCATAAGCCACCTCCTAGGGGCACGCGCTTCCCTTGGCTTCTTCTTTGAAAAAGATGATACCAGACTGCGAACGGCCACTTTGTGAGGGCTCTTACAGCCCAAGCTCGCCGAGGTCGCCGGGATAGCGCCAAAGGTGGTGAAGGACGGGCCGGTCCATGAGGTCGTGAAGACCGGCGAGCAGGTGGACCTCGAGGTGCCGGCGCACGCCGAGCTGGTTCTCGAAGGCTGGGTCGATCCCGACGAGCGCCGTCGCGAGGGTCCGTTCGGCGACCACACCGGCTTCTACTCCCTCGCCGATGAGTACCCCGTGTTTCACGTCACCGCGGTGACGCACCGGAAGGATGCGATCTACCCCACGACCATCGTCGGCAGGCCGCCGATGGAGGACTGCTACATGGGGTACGCGATCGAGCGGATGTTCCTGCCGCTGATGCGGAAGATGCTGCCCGAGGTCGTCGACTACCACATGCCGTTCGAAGGCGGGTTCCACAACCTGATGATCGTGGCGATCGACAAGCGCTATCCGCAGCACGGCCGCCGGGTGATGCACGGGATCTGGGGGCTCGGGATCGAAGGGACCTAGCGAGAACGCAGCTTCGTCGCACTCGGTTTCCGCGCCAGACATGGTACCGGTGGGTGCCCAGGTCGCGCCTCCGTCCAGGCTCTTGAACACTCTGCCGCAGGAGAACCCGACGTAAGCGGTTCCGGAGTTCGTGGGATCGACGGCAATCGCGTGAACCGCGCCTTCCTCAGGCCCGAGGCTGATTCACCGGTCGATCTGGGCTTGTTGGACTCCCTTGCCAACCGCCAAGCCTGCGCCGAAGTTGGGTCGCGTCCCCTCCCATGAGTTTGGTCTCGGGGGTCCAACTCGTTGCCGCGAGTGATCCCCCAGCCCTCGGGCTTCGCGGCGAGGCGGGCAGGGAGCACGCCGGACGCTACCGTGGGGAGCGAGCCGACTGCGCCTTGGGTTGGTGGAGGAACCATCCCATTGGTGGCCGCGATTGCCGTGGTCGTTGCAGTTGACGGTGATTCCGTCACCGAGCTCATGGCCATGGCGCTCTTTCCACGTGGTGTATACACAACTCGTCATCGGATGTGTTGACCGCTGCCGGCCCGAATCCGGGGCCACCTCCCGCGCCTGCGGTCGCAGGCCCGTTCCCTGGGCCTTGAACGGGCAACGCCGTGGCCTGCCTGGCCTGCCCCACCTTGACGGCAGTTGTGGTTTACCCTGGACGCTGACGAGGCGGTTTGTGGGTGTTCTGCGAGCGAGGTGGCTGGGCCTCGGCTGGTCAGAGGAGGCGAGAGGAGGGCGACGTGTACTGCCCGAACCGTGAGTGCCCGGATTTCCAGGAAGACGGCGTGCCGGGCGAGTACGTGGACACCGTGAGCGTCTGCCCCAAGTGCGGGGCAACGCTCGTCGCCGAGTGGCCACCGGCCCAACCTGCGGGGGAACCGCTTCATCCTGAGGCGGCGGAAGTGGGAAGCGAGGCGTGCGCCGTCGAACTGATCCCGCGCGGTGCGCTCGTGGCACTCGCGGCGTTCGACTACCCAGACGAGACGGAGCCTTTCGTCGCCGCGCTCGAGAAGGCCGGCATCAGCGTCTTCCAGTTCATCGACGACGGCCGCGACTTCGAGGACAGGGGAGGCGTGCAGACTTGCACGCGGCTGCTGGTGCCCGAGAGCCAGGCGGAGAGGGCAAAGATCGTGCTTCGGGAGACCGATTACGACGGACGATGAGTTGGTGTCATACCAGTCTGCTGTCAAACATGTCATTCCGAGGAGCGGAGCGACGAGGAATCTGGGTGGGGGAAAGCCTGGATCTACCAGCCCCCTCCCAGATCCCTCGCGGAGCCCGCCCTGAGCGGAGTCGAAGGGCTCGGGAACGAGGCGGACAGAGTCGGCAGCAGGACGGTCCCTCGGCGGGCGGCGGCGTCGGCGAACAGACGCTCGAAACGCGCCGCGAACCGGGCTTCGAGGCAGTCCAGGGCCAGGGTGACGGTGGGTTGGACCGGGGCCGTCGTGGCGTTCCACTGGGGGGCCACTTTGACGAGCGGGAACAGGCCGGCATCCCAGAGTCCATCGGCGCCGGGGTCGTCCACTGCGACGGTGCGGTAGATCGGCACAACGCGCCGGATCTCCTCGAAAATCTCGTCGGTTCCCGAGTACTTCATCTTGAACCGGTAACCCATGCGGGCCGCGAGCGCCGCCAGGAGCTGCCAGGTCTCCATCCCGCTGCGCGGCGGGATCGCCCGGCGGGCGCGCTGTACCCGCCGCTCCTGGCTGGTGATCGTTCCGCTGGTCTCCGAAAGGGCCGAGAGGGGCAGGACGACGTTGGCGGCGGAGGCCGTAGCGGTCAGGAGCACGTCGGCGACGAGGAGGAAGTCCGCCGACAGCAGGCCGTTCTTGAGCTCTTCGGGGATCGCGTCGCTGCCGATCGGGTCCTCGCCGATCACGACCGCGACCTTGATCTTCTTCGCGGCGAGCGCCTGCCCGAGGTCCGGACCGTGCCCCTTGAGGTCGCGGAGCACGACGCCCCACTCCTTCTCGAGTGCGTCCACGGCGGCCTCGTCGTTCTGCGCCCGGTATCCGGGGAGCCACAGCGGGCTTGCACCCATGTCGAGGAAGCCCTGCATGTTCGACTTCTCCCGCAGCGCGAGGAGCGGACATGCGAGCACCTCGGCGGCCTCGGAGAACAACCGCTCGTCGCCCGCGAATCGCGGCCCGCGGAAGTCCTTGTTGAATACCAGCACCTTCAGGATGCTGGACGCGAGCAGCTTGGCGGCGGCCTCGACGCCCTCCCAGCTCACGCCGGTGCGCTTCTCGAACGACTTCGATTTGACGGCGCCGACCGCCCTTGCCAGCAACGAGCGCTCGGAGAGGTCGTCGCCGGTGGAATCGGTGAACGCCTTCAGGATCCCGAGCACCACCTCGGCTTCGGTGCCGGGCGTGCACTGCAGGAAAACCTCGGCAGGGTCCGAGGCTCGGTTGGCCTGGGTCCCGATGTAGATGAGCTTGCCTCCCTTGCGAATAGCGCGCTTGGCCAGCAGGTCCAGGACGAAATGCTCCTCGTCGAGGGCCGAGTTGACCACCAGGATGGCCTGCGCTTCGGCGAGGTCGGCGTACGACGCCGTCGAGATCACCTCCGGGCAGTCCAGCTCCCGGTTGACCAGACGGGAGAACGACGTCACATTGTTAGTTCGCAGGGCCAGGCGCGCGAACTTCTGCGCCAGGTATATCTCCTCGTTCGTGAGGCGCGGCGAGACGAAGACCGCGATCTCTTCAGGTGAGAAGCGGCGCGAGAGCTCCTTGAGCCGCATGCCCGCGTACGCGATGGCGTCCTCGACCGTCGTCTCCTGCAGCTCCCGCCCCGGCCTGATCCTCGCCTTGAGCAGGCGGTCACGGGACTGGACGTGCTCGAAGCCGAACATCCCCTTCTTGCAGTGGCTCCCGAGCGTGACCGGGTTGTCGTCGCGCCGGCTCACCTTGATGAGGGCGTCGCCGTACGCGTCGTAGTTGAGCTGGCAGCCGGTCCCGCAGTAGTGACACACCGAAGGAACGTGGGTGGTGGCCCAGGGGCCGGGCTTCGCGAGGGGGAGCGTTGCCGAAATCGCGCCGGTGGGGCAGGTGCCGATGCACATTCCGCAGCTCACGCAGTCGGTTTCGAGCAACGAGCCCCCGAGTGCCGGGCGCACCACGGTGGCAAAGCCGCGGTTGATGAAACCGTAGGCGTTCACGCCGACGACCTCGGTGCAGATCCGGACGCAGCGCCCGCACAGGATGCACTTGTTGGGATCGAGCTCGATCAGTGGGTGGCTGCGGTCCACCCTGTACTGGGTGGCCTCGCCCATGAACGACTTCAGCTCGACGCGGTGTGCCGTGGCGTAACGCCGCAGGTCGCACTCGAAGAGCGCGTTACATCCGCATTCGAGGCAACGCACGGCTTCGTTCCCGACGTCTTCGAGAGAGTAGCCGAGCTCGACCTCGGCGAAACTGCCCTTGCGCTCCTCCGGCGGAATGAGGGACATCGGGCGGTGGGGGATGGTCTCCGTCGACTTGAGGTCCTCGGGCTTCACCTTGGCGAAGACATCCTTGCGCGAAACGAACTCGAACGGCTCGGGCTCGGCCTTGCCGGTCATGATGTAGCGGTCGATCGCGTGCGCCGCCTTGCGGCCCGCCGCGATCGCCTCCACCGCGGTTGCCGCACCGGTGACGACATCGCCGCCCGAGAAGACTCCATCCACGGTCGTTTCGAACGTCTTCTCGTCGACCTGGATCGTCTGCCAGCGGGTGAGGTTCAATGTCTCGCCGAACGGCAGGAAGTTGGGGACCTTGCCGTCGAGCAACTGCGCGACCTTGGTGCTCTGGCCGATGGCTGCGATCACGAAGTCGCACGGAACCTCGAACTCGGAGCCACGGACCGGCTTGGGGCTGCGACGGCCCGAGGCATCGGGCTCGCCGAGCTCCATCCTCAGGCACTCGAGAGCGCGGGCGCGGCCATCCTCGAGGACTACGCGGGTCGGGGCGACGAGGAACTCCATCGTGACGCCCTCCCGCTCGGCCTCCTCGATCTCCATCGCGTTGGCCGGCATCTCGGCGCGGGTGCGGCGGTACATGATCTTCACCTCGTTCGCGCCCAGGCGCAGAGCGGTCCGCGCACAGTCGATCGCCGTGTTGCCGCCTCCCACCACGAGTACCGTGCCGTGGATGTCGATCTTCTTCTTGAGGCCGAAGTTCTCGAGGAACTTGATGCCGGAGAGCACGCCGGGAGCGTCCTCGTCCTTGACCCGCATCGTCGAGCTGTCCCAGGCGCCCAGGCCGAGGAACACAGCGTCAAAGCCGTCCTGCTTGAGGCTCGCGACGGTGAAGTCCTTCCCGAGCGAGACGTTCGTGGAGAGCTTGGCGCCCAGATCGAGGATCTGGTTGACCTCGAGGTCCAGGACCTCCTTGGGCAGGCGATACTCCGGGATACCGTAGCGGAGCATTCCGCCGGCTTCCGGCATGGCTTCGAACATGTGGACGTAGTACCCCTTGGCGGCCAGGAAGTAGGAGCACGAGAGACCGGCCGGCCCGGCGCCCACGACGGCGACTTTCTTGCCGTTCGCCGGCGCGACCTCGGGCCGGAACGGCTCCGCCTTGCCGAGGTCGAGGTCGGCGATGTAGCGCTTGATGTAGTCGATTCCTACCGCCTGGTCGAGCATCCCGCGGCGGCACCCCCTGACCTCGCACGGGCGCGTGCAGACGCGACCGCAGATCGCTGGGAGTGGGTTGGTCTCCTTGATCAACCGGAGCGCGTCGGTGAACTTCCCGAGCGCCGCGAGGGCGACGTACCCCTGGATGTCCACGCCGGCGGGGCAGGCGAGCTGACAGGGCCCTATGCAGTCCGCATAGTGGTTGGACAGCAGCAGCTCGAGCGCGGCCCTGCGCGAGCGCTGGATCTCTGCGCTGTTCGTCTCGACCACCATGCCGCCGGTCACCTTCGTGGAGCACGCGGGGAGGAGCGTGCGTGCGCCCTTGACCTTCACGACGCACACGTAGCAGGAGGCGAAAGGCTCGAGCTGCTCGTCGTCGCAAAGCGTCGGGATGTCGTCGATGCCGTTCTCTCGGGCCACATGCAGGATCGTCTGCGAGCTGTCCGCGATGACCCGTTTTCCGTCGATTTCGAGCTTCACAAGCGCCATTGAAATCTCCTCGTACTCCTATTCAAAGTCGGCGACGGGTATCTCGGTTGCCGTCGTCGGGCTGACAGCCGACAGCTGACAGCTCACAGCAGGAGCGGACCGACGAGTGGCGGTCAGTTCCTGCTGTTGGCTGTCGGCTGTGAGCTGTCGGCTTCCGTGCATTGTCTTTCCCTCAGTCCACCGCGATGTCATCCGTGCGGCACGCCTTGTGACACTCGCCGCAGTGGGTGCACTTCGTCTGGTCGATCACGTGGACCTTCTTGAGCTCGCCGGTGATCGCCTTCGTGGGACAAACCTTCGCGCACATCATGCAGCCGACGCACGAGTCGAGGATCGTGTACGTCAGCAGCGGCTTGCAGTTGTGCGCGGGGCACTTCTTGTTGGTGATGTGCGCCTCGTACTCCGAGCGGAAGTACTTGATCGTCGTGAGCACCGGATTCGGGGCGCCCTGACCGAGGCCGCACAGCGACGTGCTCCTCACGAGGCTCGCGAGCTGCTCGAGGAGTTCGATGTCGCCTTCCTTCCCCTTGCCGTCGCAGATGCGGGTCAGAACCTCGAGCATCCGCTTGGTGCCGATGCGGCAGAACGTGCACTTGCCGCACGACTCGCGCTGGGTGAACTCCAGGAAGAACCGGGCGACGTCCACCATGCACGTGGTCTCGTCCATCACGACGAGACCGCCCGACCCCATGATCGCGCCCGTCTTGGTGATCGACTCGTAGTCGATGATCGTGTTCTGGAGTTCGGCCGGGATGCAGCCGCCGGACGGTCCGCCCATCTGCACGGCCTTGAACTTCTTGTCCTCCTTGATGCCGCCGCAGACCTCGAACACGACCTCCTTGATGGAGATCCCCATCGGGACCTCGACGAGGCCCCCGCGCCTGACCTTGCCGGCCATGGCGAAGACCTTCGTACCCTTGCTGTTCAGCGTCCCCGTGCTGGCGAACGCCTTGGCGCCGTTGGTGACGATCCACGGGACGTTCGCGAACGTCTCGACGTTGTTGATGCTGGTTGGGCACTCCCACAACCCCTTGGTCGCCGGGAACGGCGGCCGCACGCGCGGCATCCCGCGCTTCCCCTCGATCGAGCCGATGAGCGCGGTCTCCTCGCCGCACACGAACGCGCCGGCGCCTTCCTTCAGCTTGACGTGGAACGAGAACGGCGTGCGCCAGATCCCGTCGCCGAGCAGGTGCTTGGCCTCCGCCTGTGCGATCGCGATGTTGAGCCGCTCAATCGCCTTCGGGTACTCGGCGCGCACGTAGATGTAGCCGTTCCCGGCACCGATCGCAAAGCCGGCGATCGCCATCCCCTCCAGCACCGAGTGCGGGTCGCTCTCGAGGACGGAGCGGTCCATGAACGCGCCCGGGTCCCCCTCGTCGGCGTTGCAGATGATGTACTTGCGGTCGCCGGCGGCGAGACGCGTGAACCGCCACTTCATCCCGGTCGGGAAGCCGGCACCGCCGCGGCCGCGCAGCCCGGAGTCGACGATCGTCGCGATCAGCGCCTCGGGGTCGTTGGCCTCGAGCACCTGCTTGAGCGCCTGGTAGCCGCCGATGGCGAGATAGTCGTCGATCGATTCCGGGTTGACCTTGCCGCAGTTCCGTAGCACGATGCGGGTCTGGCGCGTGAAGTAAGCGCGCTCGCTGCCTCCGCCGCCGTCGGCCCACACGACCCAGTCCTCGATCGGTTTGCCCTGCGTCAGGTGCTCATCGAGCAGGCGGTCGACCTTGTCCGCCGTGAGGTTGCCGTACTGCACCCGCGACCCGTCTTCGGAGCGGACCTCGACCAGCGGCTCGCGGTAGCACATCCCGATGCAGCCGGTCTTTTCGATCTCGACAGGGAGGCCGGCCGCCGCGACCTTCGCCTCGAGGCTCTCGTACGTCTTCTCGGCCCCGGCGGCGATGCCGCACGTTCCCAGCCCGACCATGATCTTCATCACTGCACCTCCCCGAGGGCGGCCTTCTGGTACTGCTTGAGGACCTTCTTGACCTCTTTCTCGGTGAGGTTCCCGTGGGTGTCGTTGTTGATCATGATCACGGGCGCGAGCGAGCAACACCCGAGGCACGAGACCGTCTCGATCGTGAAGAGCCTGTCCGGCGTCGTCTCGCCGTTGCAGATGCCGAGTGTTTTCTCGATCGTTTCGGTGATCGCGTTGGCGCCGCTCACGTGGCAGGCGGTGCCGTGGCACACCTTGATGAGGTTCTTACCCACGGGGTGCAGCCGGAACTGGGCGTAGAAGGTGGCGACCCCGTAGATCTGGGCGACCGGGATGCCGCAGGCCTTGTGGATCTCGGCGATCCGCTCCCGCGTGATGTAACCGTCGGTCTCCTGGGCCCGCTGCAGCAGCGGGATCAGGCGGCCCTCCTCCCCCACGAAATGCTGCTTCTTGAAGTCGAACTTGCGCTGTTCACTCATCGGAACCCACCCTTCAACCAAGAGCAGCTGACAGCCGACAGCTCACAGCTGACAGCCAGAACCACCACCCGGTCTGCTGTCGGCTGTCGGCTGTGAGCTGTAAGCTTGCCTCTTTCAGTCATACGGTGTCTCGAACATGCGGTTCATCAGGTTGATCATCTGGTCGATGTCGCCGACGCCGCCGAGCGCGTGCCCCTTGCAGCCGCGGCGCGAACAGAACTCCAGGTATCCGCCGCTCGTCAGGTTGAGCGAGGCCATCGGGGCGCCGCAAAGGCGGCAGGGGAGCGCGATCATCAGGCTGGCCTCGCACTCGGGGCACCGGAACTCGACCGTCCCGCCCTCCGGGATCTTGAGGTCCGTCTCGATGGTGTAGTCGCCGAAGAGCGCGGAAAGCGCGACCTGGCCGTCCTGGTGGGTGTCCCTCAGGAACGCATCGAGCGGCACCTTCTCACCCTTCGTGAGCACCCGTTTGCAGTGGGGACACTCCAGTTCGAGCAAGAGCAGGGTCTTAGGCATCGTCGCCTCCTTGTTGGGGCGTCTGTTTCCCTTCGAGTTCCTCGAGCCGCAGGAAGATGCAGTCGGTGAGCTTCGCGTTGCCGCGGACGATGTCGTCCGCGAGAGTTTCGCAATCCGGAGCGCCGCACGCCGCGCAGTCCTTGCGCGGCAGGCGCTCCAGCAAGGCATCCTTCTCGCGCTTGAGGGCGATCGCCCGGCGCAGATCGCGGGCCAGAGGCCGGACCTGGCGTGCGCGGATCTCGGACTCGATGTCGAAGAAATGGTCGCGCAGCAACGATCGGACCTTCTCTTCCTTGACCGCTCCCTGGTCCCCCATGCGTCTCGCGAGCTGCCTGATGTTGCGCTGGGCCAGGTAGCGGCCCGCAACGGTCAGCTGCCCGCCGACGCAGCCGCCCGGGCAGATGTACGCCTCGATGAAGTCGAGCCCCTGGAACGTGCCCGACTCGATCCGATCGAAGACGTAAACGACGTCGCGAAGGCCGCGGACCGTGATCGTGTTGGCGTTCCGCATCGACGAGATCTCGCCGCCGGCCATCGCCCACCGCAGCCCGCGGGGGCTGATCATCTCCGTCGAGTCGGAGCCGGGAGCGTGCTTGATCGCCTTGAGCAGCTGGCCGTAGACGTCCGTTATCGCGAACGCGCCGTCGAGGTACGAAGCCTCAAGTCCCTCCGGCGCCTCGATGGAGTGGATGATCGCGGTACACGGCGTGATGAAGAACATGCCGATCTCGGACGGGTCGAGGCCGCGTTCGGCCGCGAGGCGTCGGCGGCGCAGCTTCGCCGCGAGCTCCCGGGGCGTCTCGATGGGCACCAGGTTTGGGATGAGGTCGGGGTAACGGATCTGGATAAGGCGTACGACCGCGGGGCAGGTGATCGAGATCTTCGGCCAGGGCCCCTTCGACTCCGATAGGAAGGCGTCGGTGGCGCTGGCCACCATCTCGCACATCCAGGAGATGTCGTCGGTCTCGTCGAACCCCAGCTGTCGCAGCCCGTGCAGGACGCGCCCCGGGTGGACGTCGTCGCCGAACTGGGCGTAGAGAGTCAGCGACGGGACCGCCACGGTGTACTTGAACCTCCGGAGGTCGGCCGGCGACGAGGTCATCGGGCGGATTGCGTCGTAGCCGCATGCCTCGATGCACGTGCCGCAGTCGATGCAGAGCTCGTCGTCGATCACCGCGAGATCGTTTCGCACCCGGATCGCCTTGGTCGGGCACGCCTGCGAGCAGGCGACGCACCCGATGCACTTGCCGGGGTCGGTGGCGACGGCGTGCGCGCGGTCGATCATCGGGCTCCGCCGGAGCCGCTGTTGGCATAGACGACGTAGCGGATGGTCGTCCCGACCTTGACCGCCGAGGAGATGCTGAACTCGTCGGAGTTGCGCTTGATGTTGGGCAGCCCGAGACCGGCGCCGAAACCGCGCGCACGCATCTCGGGCGTGGCCGTCGAGTTGCCCTCCTGCATCGCCCATTCGATGTCGGGGATGCCCGGTCCGCGGTCGGCGAACGTAACCCGCACGGCGTCGGGGAGCACGGCGAACTCCATCTCCGCCTCGTCCGCGTACATGATGACGTTCATCTCGGCCTCGAAGTTGGCGATCGAGAGCCGGCGGATCGCGTCGGTCGGAAAACCGAGCTGCTTGAGGATCGCCTTCACCCGGGCCGCCGCCTCGCCCCCATGCTCGAAGTCGTTCCCGACGATCCGGAACGTCTCCTTGTACAGGACCTCGCCTTCGATCGTGCGGGGTTCGAGAGGCTCGTCGCGGGGTGTGGTGGGTTCGTCGGGGTTCACTCGTGGCTCCGGTTCGTCAGGGCCGTCCGCCGGCCGAGACGATCGTTCGGTGGGCGCGGCCCGAGGCGCCGACCTCTTTCATGAGCGTGCGCTCCCGACGAGACCGTTCCTCGACAGGATTCCGCACGCCTCGAACATGCTGTGTGTCGTGGTGAGCAGCGGGATGCTCACGTCGCGCGCGAGCTGCAGAGCCTCGGGGGACGGGTGCTTGCCGGAGACGAAGAGTATCCCGACGCAGTCCGCGACGTGGGCCGTGTGGACCGACTGCACCGAGGTCAGGCCGGTGATGAGAAGGGCATCGGAGGAGGAAAACGCCAGCACATCGCTCATGAGGTCCGCCGCGAAGCACGCGCCGACCGGCGTCTCGAGCGCCTCCTGGCCGCACGCGACCTCGCAGTCGAGCAGACCGACGACGGTGCGCATTTGCAGCACGGTGTCCCCCCCAGGGCCCGCGAGCGCCGAACCCGGCGTCAGCGAAGCCCCGCCTCGTAGAGCTTCGTCGCCACCTGCCAGCGAGAGAGCGCGGTGGTGAAGATCGAGATCTCGGCCTTCTCGGCCATCTTCACGACATCGTCGGTCGGTCGCTTGCCCTGCGCCACGACGATCCCGGCGATGTCCACCAGGTTGGCCGCCGCGAGCGCGTTGGCGTGGACCTGGACGGTCACCAGAAGGTTGCCGGCCTTGGCGTTGGCGATCACGTCGCTCACCATGTCCGAGATGTAGACTCCCGTCACGTCCTTGTCGAAGGCGGGGGTGAGTTTCTCGAGCTCCAGCTTCTCGGCGATCTCATGAAGTTTCATTCAGCGCCCTCCTTGCCGGGCGAGTCAGCTCTTGTCCTCGATTGCGGTAAGGCCGAAGTCGAGCATGATCTGACCGTACGACAGCTCCTTGTAGAGACCGAAGTAGTCGGGAAGGATGAGGATCTTCTTGTCCCTGGTCCGAAGGCGTCCGTTGAAAGCCTTGTTGAGCACCTCGAGCTTTTCGAGAGGAATGTCGAGGCGGGACCCGTCCTGCGCCTCGTACGCGATGGCGACGTAGATGAAGATCTTGTTCGCGAGGGCGAGCTCGCCGATCCGGTAGAGCTCGCTATCCGGCTTGCAGCATCCGTAGTATAGCAGGCCGAGGAGCTCGTCGAACCGGTGCGTCTCGCCCGTCTGATTGTCGCGCACGGAGAAGCGGAACGACTGGGCCATCTCCCAGAACGACCACACCCGCGTGCCCTCGCGGTACGGCTCCTTGGGGGGCACCGGCTCGGCCGAGAAGTACGACCTCGCGACCTTGCTGTACATCTCGCGCTCGATGATCACGTAGCCGGGCTGGATGTCGGCGAGTTGGAAGCGAGGTTCAGGGGTCTCGGTCATCGTACCCTCTCTTCGCGGTGCGTCTGCGTCCCGCGCGTGGGTCTTGGGGGGAGTGGAGAGAAAGACCCCACGATCGGCTGGCCCGGCGGCGCCGACGACCTAGGAGTGAACGGCCGCGGGGCCCGGCTCAAGTCCATACCGGGAGAACGATAGTCTCGCAGCGAAATGGCGTCAAGTGCTGTAGGAGCTGCATCGTAGTTGAGATCAGTTTGCAGAATATTCATCTGGTGCAGGTTTCCTTTCCTCGTCTTCAACCGACCGCGGGTCCGTCCCGGTGGTCGCCGACCCGGCTCGCGATGTCGATAGCGTTAGAGGTCAGTATGTTACGGAAACTCTCGAACGAGCTTGTGCTTGTGAAGACCTTCCCCCCTTGCAAACGGGTGAGAAGTGCGAGGAGAATATGCGCGCTTTGGGGGCGCTCTCGCAGCCACCCGGACAAAAGGAGGAACGCATGAGTGTCAACCAGTACGTGGCGGGGTTCATGGATCGTCTCGTTGCCAAGAACCCGGCTGAACCGGAATTCCACCAGGCTGTGAAAGAGGTCGTGGACTCGCTCATCCCCTGCCTCGAGAAGCACCCCGAGTACATCGAGCACAAGATCCTGGAGAGGATGAGCGAGCCTGATCGCATCTTCATCTTCCGGGTGCCTTGGCTCGACGACAAGGGCCAGATCCAGGTGAACCGCGGCTTCAGGGTCGAGTTCTCGAACTCCATCGGCCCCTACAAGGGCGGGTTGCGCTTCCACCCGACCGTGAACCTCGGCATCCTGAAGTTCCTCGGGTTCGAGCAGATCCTGAAGAACAGCCTGACCACGCTGCCGATGGGCGGCGGCAAGGGCGGCAGCGATTTCGACCCGAAGGGCAAGTCGGACTTCGAGGTGATGCGGTTCTGCCAGAGCTTCATGAACGAGCTGTACAAGCACATCGGCGGCAACATCGACGTCCCCGCCGGTGACATCGGCGTCGGCGGCCGCGAGATCGGCTACCTGTTCGGCCAGTACAAGAAGCTCACGCACACCTTCGAGGGCGTGCTCACCGGCAAGGGCCTCAACTGGGGCGGCTCCCTCATCCGTCCCGAGGCGACAGGCTACGGCTGCGTCTACTTCGCCGAGGAGATGCTCAAGACCCAGGGCAAGTCGTTCAAGGGCCTCACGGTTGCGGTCTCCGGCTCCGGCAACGTCTCGCAGTACGCCATCGAGAAGGTCAACCAGCTCGGCGGCAAGGTCATCACGGCGTCCGACTCCAACGGGACGATCGTCGACAAGGACGGGATCAAGGGCGAGAAGTGGGACTTCCTGATGGAGCTGAAGAACGTCAAGCGCGGTCGCATCAAGGACTACGCGGACAAGTTCCACTGCGAGTACTACGAGGGCAAGAAGCCGTGGTTCGTGAAGTGCGACGTAGCGCTGCCGTGCGCCACCCAGAACGAGGTCAACGGCGAGGACGCCAAGACGCTCGTGGCCAACGGCTGCTATTGCGTCTCCGAGGGCGCGAACATGCCGACGACGCTCGAAGGCGTCGAGGTGTTCCTGAAGAAGAAGATCCTCTACGGCCCCGGCAAGGCCGCGAACGCCGGCGGCGTCGCGACTTCCGGCCTCGAGATGTCGCAGAACAGCCTGCGCCTCTCCTGGACCCGCGAGGAAGTGGACGAGAGGCTCCACAACATCATGATCGGCATCCACAAGGCTGCCTTCGACACCGCCAAGGAGTACGGCGAGCCGGGCAACTACGTGCTCGGTGCCAACATCGCGGGGTTCATCAAGGTCGCGAACTCCATGATCGATCAGGGGCTCGTGTAGGAAGATCAATCCCGCCCCCTCTGCGGGGCGATTCTTGGGAGGGCTTCGGCCCTCCCTTTTTTTTCGCCTTGGACCCGGTCCAACGGCGTCCAAGGTGCGGAGGAGCAGGGGAGCAGGGGAGCGGAGGAGCAAGAAACCGTTCGAAAGTTCACACGTTCGAACGTTCGAAGGTTCAGAGACCTGTGGGGTCAAGAGTGAAAGGGAAAAGGTCAAAGGGAAGACGACGGCCCGAGACCGTAGCGGTCTTGTATCGATTGTCTTCCGTTTGACGTTTTCCTTTTGACCTCTTACCTCTTCTTGCCGAACCTTCGAACCTTCGAACCTTCGAACGGTCTTTGCTCCTCTGCTCCCCTGCACCTCTGCCCCTCTGCTTGTCTCCTCGGACCACGGGCCAGGGTCTCTGCGGCGGGGCCGCCAGTTACACTGAGCCTGGAGGCGGTATGGTTGAGAGCGCTGGGAGTGCGACGTTCCCGCCTGACGTTCGGCACGAGCTGGCCGGCTGGGTGCTCTGGTGGGCCGACCTGACGCTGAAGCGGGGCGTGGGGGTCGACCTCGCGGCACTGCGCCGTGAGGTCGCCGCCAGGGCGCGGGCGAGCCATGCGCTCGAGCGGCTCGCCAAGCACCCGACGGCGGCAGCGGTGCGGAAGCTGTTCCGGCAGGCGGGGTGCGACCCGACCCGTCATCGGCCTTCATCGGAGGGACTTCTCAGGCGGATACTCAAGGGCGAGGAACTGCCCGCCATCCACCCGTTCGTGGACCTCAACAATTGCCTCTCCGTGTCGCTGGTGGTGCCGGCGTGCGTCATGACACTCGGCTCAGCGACGCCGCCCTTCACGCTGCGCGCCGGGAAGCCCGGCGAATCCATGCTCTCCATGCGTGGGCCATACGATCTGAACGGCAAGCCGCTGCTCGCGGACGCGGAGGGCCCGTTCGGGACGCCGATCACGGACAGCGAGCGCGTCCGCGTGCTCCCCGGGACGGAGCGCGCATTGCTGGTCGCCTACCTTCCGGCCGGCGTGGTCGAGCCTGAGTGCGCCGCGGCGGCTCTGGCACAGCTGCTGTCGGCCGCTCCGGCGCTGGAGGCAGGAGTCACCGCGATCAGCCGGTGCTGAGATAGAATCTCCCGTTCTTGAGGGGACGGGGGGCCATGTCCACACTCATCCGAATCGCGCACTCGCCGGACGCGGACGACGCGTTCATGCACTACGCGGTGGTCCGCGGCAGGGTCGCCGCCGAAGGGCTGCGCTTCGCGGAAACGCTCGCCGACATCGAGACGCTCAACCAGAAGGCGAAGGAAGGCGTCTACGAGGTCACGGCCGTGTCGCTGCACGCCTTTGCACACCTCGACGAGCGGTACGCATTGCTCAACTCGGGCGCGTCGCTCGGGGACGGGTACGGGCCGGTGGTGATCGCGCGCGAGCCGATGACCCGAGCGGATCTCGCGGGCGCTGCGGTGGCGACACCTGGAAAGCTGACCTCGGCGCGTCTGGCGTTGCAGCTCTGGCAGCCCGAGGCGCGCTGCACGGACGTCGACTTCGACGCCGTGATGGAGGTTGTGCGGACCGGGCAAGCGAGCGCGGGGGTCATCATCCACGAGGGCCAGCTTACCTTCGCGGAGGAGGGCTTCGTCAAGGTGGCCGACCTCGGGGAGTGGTGGACCGGCGAGACCGGAACGCCGCTGCCCCTCGGCGGGAACGCGATCCGGCGCGATCTGGGAGGGGGGTTGATGCGCCGGGTCGCGGCGGCGCTCGAGGCGTCGATCCGCTACGCCCTGGAGCACCGGGACGAGGCCCTGTCGCACGCTCTCGCTTTCGGCCGCGGCCTCGATCGCTCGAAAGGCGACCGCTTCGTCGGCATGTACGTGAACGAGGCGACCCTCGACTACGGCGACAGGGGGCGGCGCGGAGTGGAGCTGTTCTACCGCCGCGCCCACGAGGCCGGCCTGATCCCGCGCGTCCCGCACCCCGACTTCGTGCGCGGCTGAACGCGGGACGACTTCGAGGCCGGCTCGGCGTAACCGTCGCCGTCCTTGCTACTATTCGGCGATGGCCCGGCGCCCTCCACGACTGCCACACCGTACGACGGCCGAGGGTGAGTCGGGCGTCAACCGTTCGATCCCAGCCCATCCAAGGAGAGACCCATGAACGCGACCGGCCGCAGGTACGAGTGGTTCGCCATCGGCGACGTGAACGGCTTCTTCGGCCTGATGTTCGACAATGTGACCGTGCTGTCGTTCCTTGCCGGGATCCTGGTGTTCGCCTTCGGCTTCCCTGCCGACATCGTGTACACCAAGATGTTTCCCGGCACGGCGTTCGGAGTGCTGTTCGGCGACCTGGTCTACACGTGGATGGCGTTCCGGCTCGCGAAGAAGACCGGGAACACCGGGGTCACGGCGATGCCGCTCGGCCTCGACACGCCCTCCACGATCGGCATCGCGCTCGTCGTCCTGGGCCCGGCGTTCGTCTCCCTCAAGGCGCAGGGGATGGAGCCGCGCGAGGCCGCCATGATGACCTGGTACATCGGCATGGCGACCATGGTCATGATCGGGATCATCAAGCTGGTGCTCTCGTTCTGCGGTCGCTGGGTGCAGAAGATGGTGCCGCAGGCCGGGCTGCTCGGGTCGCTCGCGGGGATCGGCCTCGCGCTCATCGGGTTCGTGCCGCTGCTCGACATTTTCGGGATGCCGCTCATCGGCCTGATCTCGCTCGGCCTGATCCTGTACAACCTGGTGGCCCGCATCAAGCTGCCGAAGAACATCCCGGGCGTGCTGGCGGCGATCGCGATCGGTACGGCGCTGTACTACATCCTGGGACCGCACGGGTGGATCGGCGGGACGTACCATCCGCTCCCGGCGGCCGAGCTGCACTTCGGGTTCCCGGTGCCGACGCTGTTGTTCGTGAAGGGTTTCGTCGCGGCGCTCAAGTACCTGCCGCTGGCGGCGCCGTTCGCGCTGCTCACGGTCGTGGGGGGCATCAACGTGACCGAAAGCGCCCGCGTCGCGGGCGACGACTTCAACACCCGCAACATCCTGCTCACCGAAGCTGTCGCGACACTGATCGCGGGGGTGTGCGGCGGCGTGGCGCAATCCACCCCGTATATCGGACAGCCGGCGTACAAGGGGATGGGCGCGCGCGCCGGCTACACGGTGCTGACGGGTCTCTTCATCGGCCTGGGCGGGGTCCTCGGCTACGTGGGATACATCGTCGAGTTGATCCCGCGTGCCGTGCTCGCGCCAATCTTGATCTTCGTCGCGCTCGACATCATGGTGCAGGCGTTCCTTGCGTGTCCGGCCCGCCACGCCCCCGCGGTGGCGTTCGCGTACTTCCCGACGGTGGCCCGGCTGCTCGCCATCAAGTACGGCACGTTCTTGCCGGCCGACAAGCTCGCGCAGCTGCTCTCCGCGTCCGACAAGGGGCTGCCCGAGGCGCTGGTCACGGTCGCCCTCGGGAACGGCTTCATCCTCACCGCGATGCTCTGGGGCGGTTTCCTCGCCGAGCTGATCGATCGTAAGCTCAAGCGCTCGGCGCTCTACCTCGGGATCCTGGCGGCGTTCTCGTTCTTCGGGGTGATCCATTCGGCGTCGCCGGACGGGAACATGTACCTCCCGTGGTCCCTCGCGAGTCCGCTGCAGCGCGCGATTCCGTACCAGTTCACGATGGCGTACGTGGTCCTCGGGATCATGCTCCTCCTCCTGTCGTTGTCGAAGGAGAGCAGGGAGCCGGTCCCGGCGGACCTCGAGCACCCGGGCGTCGGCGTTTGAAGGCAGTCGAAAGTCGAATGTCGAAAGCCGGAAGCAAGAAGTCACCAGGCCACGGCAAAGCGGTCAGTCGACGGTGGGCTGATGAAGCCACCCGGCGCACGTCCGGGACGACCTGGGCTCACTTTGAACTTTGGACTTTCGACTCTCCCCTCGGGCGCTTGACGCGTCCGGCCGCGCGCGGCTAGCGTGAGCGTCTGCCCATGACGACCGACGACGAGACGCTGGCACCCTTCCACCCTCTGATCCGGGAGTGGTTCGCCGAGAGGATCGGCGAGCCGACCGAGGTGCAGCGACTGACCTGGCCGCTGGTCGCCGAGGGGAAGCACGTCCTCGTGACGGCGCCGACAGGGAGCGGCAAGACCCTGGCGGCGTTCCTGTGGGCGATCGACAGGCTCGTCGCCGGGGCGTGGCCGGGCGGGAAAGTCCGCGTGCTGTACGTCTCGCCGCTCAAGGCGCTCAACACCGACGTGCGGCGCAACCTCCTGGCGCCCCTCGAGGAGCTGCGGCAGCGGTTCGAAGCGGCCGGCGAGCCGATGCCGGACGTGAGGGTCCTCACGCGCTCGGGGGACACGCCGGCCGAGGAGCGCGCCCGCATGGCGAGGCGCCCCCCCGAGATCCTCATCACGACGCCGGAGAGCCTCAACATCCTGCTCACCTCGAAGCGGGGCCGCGCGATGCTCGCGGGGCTCGCGTCCGTGATCCTCGACGAGGTCCACGCGGTCGTGGGCGGCAAGCGCGGCGCGCACCTGATCACGGCGGTCGAGCGGCTCGTCCGGCTCTCGGGCGAGTTCCAGCGCATCGCGCTCTCTGCCACCGTCCGCCCTCTCGATCGCGTCGCCGAGTGGGTCGCCGGGTTCGAAGTTCGGGGCGACGGGGATCGCGCGACCTACCGGAGGCGGCCGATCGAGATCGTCGCCTCGCGGACCGCCAAGCGGTACGAGCTCGAGGTCCGCTACCCCGGCGGGGAGGCCGATCCCGATTCCCCGGCCGGAACCCCCGACGCGGTCTGGGGCTGGGTGACGCGGGAGCTGCGGCGACCGCTGGCGGCCAACCGCTCGACGCTGGTTTTCGCCAACAGCCGCCGGATCGTCGAGAAGCTCACCCGTCTGGTCAACGAGGACGGGGGCGGCGAGGTCGTGTACTCCCATCACGGCTCGCTCTCGCGCGAGGTCCGATCGGAGGTGGAGGAGAGGTTCAAGGGCGGCGAGCTGCGGGGGATCGTGGCCACCAACTCGCTCGAGCTGGGGATCGACATCGGGGCGCTCGACGAGGTCGTGCTGGTGCAGCCGCCCCCGAGCGTCGCGTCGGCGGTGCAGCGCATCGGCCGGGCCGGGCACGCCGTCGGCCAGACAAGCCGGGGAACGTTCCTGCCCCTGGTGCCGAAGGACCTGCTCGGAGCCGCGGTGATGGCGCGCGCAGTGCTCGAGGGGGCAATCGAGCCGGTGCGACCCGTGGAGGGGGCGCTCGACGTGCTGGCGCAGGAGATCGTCTCGATGACCGCCGGGGAGACGTGGCGAATCGGCGACCTCTACGCCGCCGTGCGGGGGAGCGACCCGTACCACGACCTGCCGCGACGCCAGTTCGACCTCGTGCTGGAGATGCTCCTGGGCCGGTACGCCGAGGCGCGAGTCCGCGAGCTCAAGCCGCTGGTCTCGATCGACCGCGTGGACAACACCGTGCGCGCCCGCCCCGGCGCCGACAGGGTCGTCTACCTCTCGGGCGGCACGATACCCGACCGCGGGTATTTCCACCTCCGCGTCGCCGACTCCGGCGCGCTGCTCGGCGAGCTGGACGAGGAGTTCGTCTGGGAGCGCTCGGTGGGCGACACCTTCACGCTAGGGGTGCAGACGTGGCGGGTCGACCGGATCACCCACAACGACGTGCTCGTGCGCCCGGCGCGGGCGCGCTCGGCGATGGCGCCGTTCTGGCGCGCCGACGAGCGAGACCGCGGGTTCGAGATCTCGGAGCGGATCGGGCTCTTCCTCGAGGCCGCCGAGCCGGGGCTGGACGACGCCCGTTTCCGCGAGCTTCTGGAGACCGACCACGGGTTGCGGCCGGGCGCCGCGAACGGCCTGTTGCGCCATCTCGAGGCTCAGAAGGCGGCGACGGGCGGGTTGCCGCACCGCCACCGTCTCGTAGTCGAGCACGCCGGCGATCCGCAGGGGAAGGACGGACAGAACCAGATCATCCTTCACACGCTCTGGGGCGGAAGGGTCAACCGTCCATTCGCGATCGCGCTCCGGGCCGCGTGGCGGGAGCGTCACGGGGGGCCGCTCGAGGTGGTGCACGACGACGACTGCGTGGTCGTGAGCGCGCCGCCCGGGACGCGGGCGAGCGACCTTCTCTCGCTGGTGGACGCCGACAGCGTCGAGAGGCTCCTTCGCAAAGAGCTCGAGAGCACCGGCTTCTTTTGTGCTCGCTTCCGCGCCGCGGCGGGGTGCGCGCTGCTCCTCCCTCGAGAGGGCTTTCGGCGGCGGACGCCGCTCTGGCTCTCGCGCCAGCGCGCGAAGGAGCTGCTCGAGGCGGTGCGGGGCTTCGAGGACTTCCCGATCGTGCTGGAAGCGTGGCGCACCTGTCTGAGGGACGAGTTCGACCTCGGGAACCTCGCACTCGTCCTTGACGAGCTGCGCGACGGCCGCATCGAGGTGCGGGAGGCAAGGACGGCCGCGCCGTCGCCTTTCGCCGCCGGAGTCTCCTGGAAGCGCACCAACGAGCTGATGTACGAGGACGACACGCCGACCTCAGGCCGGTCACGGCTGCGGGACGACCTTTTGCGCGAGGTGGCGTTCGCCTCCCACCTTCGACCCCGGCTCGCGAGGGCGCTGGTCGAGACGTTCCGACAGAAGCTCCAGCGCACGTACCCGGGGTACGCGCCGGCCACCGCGGAGGACCTGCGGGCCTGGCTGGTCGAGCGCGTGCTGATTCCCGCAGGGGAGTGGCGCCAGCTCCTCGCCGCGATCGCCCGGGATCACGGCGCGGCCCCAGCCGCTCTCGTGCGAGAGCTTGCCGGAAAGGCGGTGGGCGTGTCGTGGGGTCGCGGTGAAACGGCACGGGCCGTCGTCGCGGTCGAGAGCCTGCCGCGGCTGCTCCGGGCACTCGGCCGTCGGCAAAGCGACGTCGAGCTCTCCTCGGCGGTGCTCGACGGCGCCCCGGCAGAAGCGGTGGCCGCGGCGGCCTTCTCTCGCATCTTGCGGCAGCCCGAAGAACGCGATGGCGGGCCGATTGCGGACGAGGAAGGGGACCCGCTCGGCGATCTCGTGGCCGAGGTGCTCTGGTTCTACGGTCCGGTCGCCCGAGGGAGCGTCCGCGAGCTGTTGGGGTTGGATCAGGAGGCTGAGGCCGCTGCCTTCGACGTCCTCGCGGACGAGCAGCGGGTCGTGACGGGCGAGCTCACCGAGGGCGCGGTCGAGCCGGAGGTCTGCGACGCGGAGAACCTCGAGCGCCTGCTCCGTCTCGCTCGCGCTGCCGCGCGACCCGAGCTCGAACCTCTGCCGGCGAGCCGGCTCGCGCCGTTCCTCGCGGCCTTGCAAGGGCTCGGTGGGCGTGGCGCGGGCACCGAAGACCTGCAGAGCCGGCTCGAGCGCCTGCTGGGATACGGCTCGCCCGCGGGGCTCTGGGAGGCCGAGATCCTGCCAGCACGGTTGGACCCCTACCACACGATGTGGCTCGACGCCCTGCTGGCGGAGAGCGACCTCGAGTGGGCCGGCTGCGGGCCGGAGCGTGTGTCGTTCGTCCTGGGCGGCGGGCGGGACCTGGTGCACGAGGCTGGCAAGGGCGAGGAGGGGAGCGCCGAGCGTCCTTCCGGCCTCGACGCCGTCATTCCGTCCGGGCCCGGCCGGTTCACGTTCGAGGAGCTGGTCGCCCACTCTGGATTGCCTTCCGGGGATCTGACGAAACGCCTTTGGGAGCTCACCTGGCGGGGCCAGATCGTCAACGACAGCTTTGCCTCGGTGCGGAAAGGCGTGGATACGAATTTCCGTCCGGCGGAACCCGACTCGATCCTGCGGGACCGCCGCGTGCGTTTCGAGCGCTGGAAGGGCTCTCGCCCGTTCGTCGGGAGCTGGCGCCGAGTGCCGCCGGCCGAAGGCGCGGCCGACGCCATCGATCGGGAGGAGTTGCTCAAGGAACGCGCTCGCCTGGTGCTCGGCCGCTACGGGGTGGTGTTTCGCGAGCTGCTGGAGCGCGAGCTTCCGGCGCTGCAGTGGCCGCGCCTGTTCCGCACCTTGCGCCTCATGGAGCTCGGCGGCGAGGTCGTCGCGGGCCAGTTCTTCCTGGGCGTTCCGGGTCTTCAGTTCGCATCCCACGAGGCGCTGCGCGGGTTGCGCGACGGCCGCTGCGCCGAGCAGGTGTGGTGGGTCAACGCCGCCGACCCGGCCTCGCCGTGCGGCCTTGCGCTCGAAGGGCTCGAGGCCGACCTTCCGCGGCGCGTCGCCACTTCCCATCTGGTGTTCCACGGCTGCCGCGTAGTCGTCGTCTCCGAGCGGCGCGGCCGCCGTCTCGAGGTCCGAGTGGGGCCGGACCACCCGTCGCTCCCCGAGTACCTGGGTTTCGTGAAAGTTCTGCTGACCCGAGCCGCACAACCGATGAGGGCGGTCGTCATCGAAACAGTCAACGGCGAGCCGGCCTCGGGCAGCCCTTACCGACGGGTATTCGACGCGCTGTTCCACACGACCCGCGACGCCGGCTCGCTCCGGCTGATGCGGAAGTACTGACGAGTCACTTCTCCCAGAACTTCCACCACGGCTTGTCGCCGCCGCCCGCGGTTCGCGTCGCTTTCGGTCCGGCGATCGTGCTGCTGCTCTCCCCCTTCAGCAGGCGGACGAGGAACGGGGGCGGGACGCCCTTTTCCTTCGCGTACGAGAGGGCGCGTTTGCCGAGCACGTCGGTCGCAGTCGCGTCCGCTCCGGCTTCCAACAGAGCCTTTGCAGCCGTGATGTTCCACGAACGGCACGCCTGCATGAGCGCCGTGGTGCCCCAGCGGTTGGCGGCGTTGGCGTTCGCGCCGCTCTTGAGGAGCAGCTCCACGTTCGCGGCGACGCCGGTGCGCGCAGCGATCATCAGAGGCGAGTGGCCCTCCTCGTCGGCAGCGTTGACGTTTGCGCCGCGCTGGACGAGGTACCGCACGATCTCCTGATGGCGCATCGCGGTTGCCAGCAGTAGCGCGTTCATGCCCACGTGGTTGCGAGTTTCGATCTCCGAACCGGCGTCGAGGAGCAACTTGACGGCCGACAGCTGGCCGGCGGCCGCCGCGATCATGAGGAGCGAATTGCCGTCGTCATCGCGCTCGCTCAGGTTGATCCCGCCCTTCAGGAGACCCTGAAGCTCTTGCACGCTGCCTCGCTGTACCGCTTCCATCAGTGTCGCGTCCACGGTCTGCTCTCCCGGGAGTCCGGACCACAGGTGTCCGGGCCCGCGTCAACTGCACGCCCATGAATTCAAGTACTCCGCGACCGGATCCCACCCACTGCCATACGGCCAATCGTGGACAGGGGTCCGTTCGATGCAAGGATAGCGAGCCGTCAACGCTCTGACAACCGGTAGGGGGCGAAAACGCCGGGAGCCCGCTCGGACCTCCCTGGGCAACAAGGAAACCCAGGCCCGGAGTGCCCAGACCACGCCATAGAACCCTGCGGCGGGGAGCCTAGAGGCCGAGGGGGCGACGCACCATCGGCGCCGTGATGAGCAGCTTCTTGCGACCCCCGTCCGCGTCCTCGAGTGCGCCCGAGCCCCAGGGGTCGAACTCGATCGGATTGATGATCTTGGAGAAGATCGTTCGAAGCGCGCGCGCGCCGGTGCGGGAGTGCTTCTCGGCCTGCTCGGCGACGATCGATGCCGCCAGGTCTTCGATCTCGAGGTCGATCCCCATCACGTTCAGATAGCGCTTTGAGCGCACGAACGGCGAGTCGAGCGCCCGCAGGAAGATGCTCTTCAGCGAGTCCACCGCCAACTCGGAGAGGAGCACGACGTTGTCGAGACGGGCGATGAACTGCGGCACCATCCCGTAGGTGAAGAGATCCTCGATCTTGAAGTAGTCGGCGAGCGAGAAGCGGACCTCGATCGTAACCTGGCCGTCGGCGTTGCGGACCGCCACGGAGCGCAGCGACTCCCCGCTGCTGGGGTTGGTGACGCGCGAGAACACCTGGTCGTAGAGGCCCTCGAACGCGCCGCCGCAGATGAACATCATGTCCTTGGTGTCGATTTCCATGGTTACGGGCTCATCTTCGCCGTCCACGGCCACATGGGTCTTGATCGGGATCCTCTCGCCCTCCATCAGCGTCAGAATGCCCTGCTGCAACGCGACGCCGATCGCGTTCGGCTTGCCGGCAAGGATCGAGGACATCTTGTCGATCTCGTCGACGCAGATCGTGGCGCGCTCCATGGTTTGCTTCAGCTCGGCGGCGGTGGGGGGGTGGCCGATCACCGACCGCGCCCTCTGCTCGACTGCCGTGAGGAGACGCTCTGGGCGGAACTCCATTCGATCCGAGTCCACCAGTAGGTTGGCGTTGATGAGCGCCACCACCCGAAACGGAGCGTACTCCGGCAGCTCGTTGTAGAGCCGCTGGATGTTGTTCATGATCGTCGTCTTGCCGGTGCCGGAGTTGCCGATCAGGATGATGTTGCCGGGCACCTTGCCCGTGACGTGCTTGTAGATCGCCACCGAGACGAACTTGAGGGCGGGGTCCTGGCCGAGCACCCCGCTCCTGAGCTCCTCGAGGATCTGCGGCGGCGTGATGTTCTCGATCGGGCGCAGCCCTCCAGCCGCCGCGGCGCCCTTGGCTTCTTTGGTTGTTGCCTGCTCCTTGCTCAAGATCCCCCCTCATCGATTACGAGCGCCCAGGCCCTCCCGTTGGGATGCCTGTGCCCAGCCTGTCATTTTGCCAGATTCCACTGGCCTTGGGTAATTCATCGTGGTTGTCCCTCGCGGGACCGGCTTCTCGTGCCCTTCGGGCTTGCAACCCTCGGGGTTTGATTGCCCTCCGAGCCCGCGGGGCAAGAAGAGAAGCCTCCACGCAGTGGACGAAAATGCAGGCCTCCTCTTCGGGCAGATTCTTCGCTCGCTTCGCTCGCTCAGAATGACAAAGTCAGGGGAACAGGCCCGGGAGCGGACCGAAAGCCCAAAGTCCGCGCCGCCGGCGAAGGAAAGAAAGCCTCCACGCAGTGGAAGGGGATCGAATCCTGCTCTTCGGGGAGATTCGCTCGCTGCGCTCGGAAACTCCATGTGCCGTGGGCGTACCCCGGACCATGAAAGGGGAGGTGGCGGAAGGTGTCGCGTGGTCGAGGTCCCTAGGCGGGCGGCCGCAAGGGCCGCCCCTACACAAGAAGATGCAACTCCCACGCGAATCCCCCTGCCCTTTCGGGTGTAGGGGTGGAGTTTGCCCCCGCCCGCTGGTGCGGCCGATCTGTAGTTGCGAAGCCGGCCGCGCGCGCCGAGCGACTTTCTGGACAATGACGGGGTGTGGCCCACTCGCCGGGCGAGAAGAAGCCCCGACCCGGAGGGCTAAGGGAGATCCTCTTCGCCGAGGCCGAAGTAGTGGCCGATCTCGTGGACGACGGTGTCCTGGATCTCGCGGATCAGCTCGTTCCTGTCCCGGCACTCGTCGAGCAGCGGGCGCCGGTAGATGACGATCCGGTCCGGGAGGACGTTGCCGTAGGTGCCGCCCCGGTCGGGCAGTGCCATCCCCTGGTACAGGCCGAAAAGCGTCTCCGTCTCGGGGTCGAGGCCCGCGTCGACGAGCTCGTCGTCGGTGGGTTCGTCCTCCACGACGACGGCGACGTTCTCCATGTATGACGCGACCTCGTCGGGAAGCCCGTCGAGCGCCCTGGCCACGACGCGCTCGAATTCCTCGCGATTCATCCGCATCATCCGGAGTATGATACGGCCTGTTGTCCGCGTACGCGGGAGGACCGATGGAACGTGCAGTCTCGGCGCTCGGGCTCGTGGTGTTTGTGGGCCTCGCCTATGCGTTCTCGAGGGATCGGAAAGCCGTGCGCTGGCGGACGGTGCTGTGGGGCCTCGGCCTCCAGATCGCGCTCGCCGCGATCGTGATCAGGACGCCCTGGGGCTTTGCGGCGTTCAGCTTCCTGGGAAACCTGGCGAAGAAGTTCCTCGACTTCTCGGACGCGGGCGCGAGCTTCGTCTTCGGCGAGAAGTTCACCGACCACTTCTTCGCATTCAAGGTGCTGCCGACGATCATCTTCGTCTCCGCTGCCACCACGATCCTTTACTACTACGGGATCCTCCAGAGGGTAGTCCAGGGGATCGCCTGGCTGATGATGAAGACGATGGGCACCTCGGGCGCCGAGTCGCTCTGCGACGCCAACGTCTTCGTCGGCCAGACCGAGGCTCCCCTCATGATCCGCCCGTACCTCGCGACGCTCACGCAATCGGAGCTGCACGCGATCATGGTGGGCGGCTTCGCGCACATGGCTGCCGGCGTGATCGTGGTGTACATCTCGTTCGGGGTTCCGGCCGTGCATCTGATCGCCGCCGCGGTGATGGCGGCGCCCGGCGCCCTCGCGATCTCGAAGCTGCTGTTCCCCGAGGACGGAGAGCCCGAGACGCGCGGGACGGTGCGCGCCCACGTGGAGCGGCCGTGGGTCAACGGCGTCGACGCGGCCGCGTCCGGGGCGTCCGACGGCATGAAACTGTGCCTCAACGTCGGAGCGATGCTGATCGCGTTCCTGGCCCTTCTGGCGCTCGTCAATGCGCTGCTCGGCTGGGCCGGTGGCCTCGCCGGGATGCCGCAGCTCTCGCTCGAGTGGCTGTTCGCGCGAGTCCTCGCCCCGGTCGCGTGGCTGATCGGGATCCCGTGGAGCGAGTGCGGCACGGTCGGCGTGTTGCTCGGCAAGAAGACCGTCCTCAACGAGTTCATCGCGTACCTCGACATGAAGACCTTGCTCGACAACGCCAAGCTGGTCGCCGGCGGGGCCAGGGCCGCCGGGTCGGTGACCGTGCTGTCCGAGCGGGCCGTGGTGCTGGCGACGTATGCGCTGGCGGGCTTCGCCAATATCGGTTCGATCGGCATTCAGATCGGCGGCATCGGCGGCCTCGTCCCCAACCGGCAGCACGACCTGGCGAAGCTCGGCGTTCGAGCCCTCGTCGCCGGAGCTCTGACCAACTTCGTGAGCGCCTGCATCGCAGGCATGCTGTGGTGAGATCGGAGAAACGCATGCGGAGCTTTGGATTGCTGCTTGCCGTCAGCGTTGGCATCGTCGGTTGCTCCATGCAGGACACGACCGCGCCGGTGCCTCAACCGGACAGCTTGATCCTGGGCCGGATCGCGGCCATCAGGGACGCGGCGGACCCCGGGATCCGGGAGGTCGAGATCAAGGAGGGGCTCCCTGAGGCGATGCAGGGAGCGATGCGCCGCGAGGGGCGGCCCGTTCCCCAACTCGACAAGGACATGACCGTCAAGGTGAGGGTGACCGGCGACACCGTCTGCATCGCGGGGCTGCGCGGCGGTGAGCTGGACGATTTCCGGGTCGGGCAGGAGGTTGCGGTGAACCCGGTGCCGGGAACGACCGCGATGGTGGGCAGCAAGACTCTGCTCGCCGACGCCGCGGAGTTCTACCTTTTCTCGGCATACCAGCTCAGGTTCCTGCCCAAGTCGCTCGACGCCTTGCCGGCCGAAGTGACGACCCCCAACGACCCGACGAAGATCAACTCCGCCGGGATGGAGGTCACGCCCATGCCGGTTCACGACGGCAAGGTTGTGTATTTCGCAGCCGGGCTCGTGCCCGGCCTCCCGCTCAAGGGAGCCGAAGCCCCTCCTGTGGGAGCCCAGCGTCCTGGGATGCGCAGCTCCTCGGGTGCCCTGGCTCCATGGGCCCTCGGGGGCTGGCGCCCGTACCGCGTGGCCTGGGAGAAGGGTGGGTGGGGCACGCCCCAGTTCGTCGAGCTCCCCGGGATCGCTCCCGATGCCCGGGCGCGAATCACCTGGATCAACGAGGACGAGACTGCATGCCTCGTCGAGGTGATGCAGGCTGCCGGAGCGCGGCAGCTGGTCGCGTCGCGGCGGGCGAGCGCCCAGGCGCCGTGGTCCGCGGTTGAAAAGGTCGACGTGCCCGGCGGCCCGAGCGTTGGCGACGCGCAGCGATTCGGCACGCACCTCCAGGCGCTGGTGTGGACGGTCTATGACGCGGGCGGCAGCGACCTCTGGCTCTCCATGGAAGGCAAGCCGGGTCAGCCACTGGAGCCGCGCATCAACACGATGGGCCCGGAGTACGCACCTCGCTTGGGTCCAAAGCAGAGCCTCTACTTCTGTCGCGCGGACCGCCAGCTCCTTTTCGGCGGCGGCGTTGTGCAGGAGGTGCGCCTTCCCGGCAAGCAACGTCACCAGCTGCTCGAGGCGGTGCCGGCGCGAGAGAGCTCACTGTTGTTCTTCCGGGTTCCGCGCTACACGCCCGGCGTGCTGGACTGGGACCTCGCGGTGGCTCCGCGGGCCGGTAGCGGCTGGGGCCGGCCGGTCCTCCTCGACGACTGGAAGCCCGAGTGAAGCTAGTTCACAGTTGACAGTTGACAGTTAACGACAAACGGCAAACGACGAACGGCTCCCATTTTCCGCTGGGGGTCATCGTGGGCAGGGCGAGGAACTGTCAACTGTGAACTGGGTGGAGGGTTGGGTGGGAGCTGTCGACCGTCTCTGCGGGTGGGGGACTGTCAACTGTCGACTGTCAACTACTCGTTGCGGACTGCCCAGAGGTCCCTGACCGCGGGGTGATCCCAGGGGATGCGGTGCTCGTCCGGGTCCTCGAGGTCGAAACAACGGGTGACGACATAAAGCAGCCCGCAGGGAAGCGTGAGCGGGCGGTAGCCGTGCGCGACTCCCGGCGGGATCTTGATCCAGGCATCGCGCCCCTCGCCAAGGACGACGACCTGGGTGACCCCGGTCGTGGGCGAGTCGCGCCGAACGTCGAGCATCACGACCTTGAGCTTGTACGGAGGGGGACAGAACCAGACGTCGCTCTGCTTGAGGTGGTAGTGGAGGCCCTTGACGTGGTCGGGGGTGGTGACGAGCGTGAAGTTGATCTGTGCGACCTCGACGTTCTCGAAGAACTGCGGGAGCCGATCGCTGCTCGGATGGGTCGTCCGGTTGCGATAGATCTCCAGCAAGAGGCCCCGGTCATCGATGTGGCGCTGGAGTTGCAGGAGCTCGACGCCGGCAATCGTCCCACCCTTCCCGTAGCGCTTCTTCTCACTCCCGAAGCCATCGAGGATGTCGTGCGGGGTCAGGTCCATCGTTCCTCCTGCGTGCGAAAGGCTAGCACATTAGGCAGGTTCGAAGGTTCGCACGTTCGGACGTTCGCAGGCTTCCAGGAAACATCAAGAGGTCAAAAGGTGAAAGGGAAAAGGCCAAAGGGAAGACGAGACGATGCGGCGCCCGCCGGTTCCACGTTTCGGTGTCGTCCGTTTGACCTTTGACGTCTTACCTTTCACCCGTGTCGGTCGAACCTTCGAACCTCTGAACGTTCGAACCTTCGAACGTGCAAACTCTCGGACCGTCACACTCCCGCCGCATCGCAGGCGCTGCGGATCGCGAGGACCTGCTTCACCAGGGTGCGGAACTCGTCGGGGGACAGTTGCGTCGGGGCGTCGGAGAGCGCGTTCGCCGGGTCATCGTGGACTTCGACGAAGATGGCGTCCACCCCTGCCGCCACCGCGCCCCTCGCGAGGTGAAGCGCGAACTCCCTGGCCCCGCCGGTGGCGTGGCCGAGGCCGCCCGGAAGCTGGAGCGAGTGGGTGACGTCGAACACCACGGGGGCGAAGCGGCGCATGATGGCGAGCGACCTCAGATCCACTACGAGGTTGTTATACCCGAACGTGCTGCCGCGTTCCGTCAACGTCACGGCGGGGTTTCCGGTCGAACGGACCTTCTCCGCGACGTTCGCCATATCGCCCGGCGCCATGAACTGGCCCTTCTTGACGTTCACGGGCCTGCCGGTCAGCCCGCACGCGAGCAGGATGTCCGTTTGGCGGCAGAGGAAGGCGGGGACCTGGAGCACGTCCACGACGGCCGCGGCCTCGGCGGCCTGTTCCGGTTCGTGGACGTCGGTCAGCACCGGGAGGCCTGTCGAGCGCTTCACGGCCGCGAGCGCGGCCAGGCCGTCCGCGAGGCCCGGCCCGCGAAAGCTGGAGAGCGACGACCTGTTGGCCTTATCGAAGGAGCCCTTGAAGACCAGAGGCACCTCGAGCTCGACGGCGATCGCCTTGAGGAGGCCAGCCATGCGGAGCACGTGCTCGGGCGACTCGATTACGCACGGTCCGGCGATGAAGGCCAGCGGGTGTCCACTCCCCACCACGAGACCTGGCGCCAGGGCGACGGGTGCCGGTGTGTCACTCACTGGTGTGCGCCTCTCTGTCCTCGCTCATTTCCTCGGACGGCGCGGCCGCAGCGATCTCGGCGGCGACGCGCCTGGCCTGGTGCTCGAGGGACGCACGCACGAACGCCACGAAGAGCGGGTGCGGGGCGAACGGCTTGGACTTCAGCTCGGGGTGAAACTGGCACGCCACGAACCAGGGGTGGTCCGGGACCTCGATCATCTCGACGAAGATGCGGTCGGGTGAGCGTCCCGTGACGAGCATCCCGTGCTGCTCGAGGATGGACACGTAGTCCTGGTTCACCTCGTAGCGGTGCCTGTGCCTCTCCCAGACCGTGTCGGCGCCGTACGCCTCCCAGGCGCGGGAACCGGGTTTCAGCTGGCACGGGTACTTGCCCAGTCGCATCGTGCCGCCCATCGCATCGACCCCGAGCAGCTCGCGCATCTTGTAGATCACCTTGTACGGTGGATCCTGGGCGAACTCCGACGAGTTGGCCCGGTCGAGGTTGCAGGCGTTGCGGGCGAACTCGATCACCGCGGTCTGGAGCCCGAGGCAGATCCCAAGGTAGGGGATCTTGTGCCCACGCGCGAACTCGATGGCCTTGATCATCCCCTCGATGCCGCGCTTCCCGAACCCTCCCGGGACCAGGATTCCGTCGACCGAGAAGATTTCCTCGACGTACGCTTCCTCTTCCAGCTTCTCCGAGTCGATGAACACGAGCTCGACCTTGGCATCGTTGGCGATCCCGCCGTGGGCCAGGGCCTCGTTGAGCGACTTGTAGCTGTCCACGAGGTTGACGTACTTGCCGACGATGCCGATCCTCGTCCTCTTCGCGGGGTTGCGCAGGCGGTCGACGATGGTCTGCCACTTCGAGAGGTCGCGCTGTCCGCCCGGAAGGTTGAGCATGGCTAGGAGCAAACCGTCGAGGCCCTCCGCGGCAAGGCGGAGCGGCACCTCGTAGATCGTGTCCGCCGTGCGCGCGGGTATCACGGCCTTCTCCTCCACGTTGCAGAAGAGCGCGATCTTGCGCCGCATCTCTTCGGGGAGATGGCGGTCCACCCGGCACACGAGGACGTCCGGCTGGATCCCGATCGACAGCAGCTCCTTGACCGAGTGCTGGGTGGGCTTGGTCTTGAGCTCGTCGGTCGCGTTCAGGTACGGGACCAGCGTGACATGCACGTTGATGGCGTTGCCGCGGCCGGCGTCCTGACGGAACTGCCGGAGTGCCTCGAGGAAGGGCAGCGACTCGATGTCGCCGACCGTGCCTCCGATTTCCACGATCACGACGTCGCAGTCGTCGGCAACGTCACGGATGGCGGCCTTGATCTCGTCGGTGATGTGGGGTATCACCTGAACGGTCGAGCCGAGGAAGTCGCCGCGGCGCTCCTTCTCGATGACCGACTGGTAGACGCGCCCGGTCGTGAGGTTGTTCTTGCGCGACGTCACCATGTTCGTGAACCGCTCGTAGTGGCCGAGGTCGAGATCGGTCTCCGCCCCGTCGTCGGTCACGTAGACCTCGCCGTGCTGGAACGGCGACATCGTGCCCGGGTCCACGTTGATGTAGGGGTCGCACTTCATCAGCGTGACCTTGAGGCCGTGGGCCTCGAAGAGAGCGCCGATCGAAGCCGCCGTGATCCCTTTTCCGAGCGACGAGACGACGCCACCGGTGACGAACACGTACTTCGTTGCCATCAAGATCTCCCATCCCGCCCGGGGGTGCGGGGACCCCGATCCGGGGTCCGTACCGCCCACAGCCCACACCGGGCAGCGTTCCACAGCGGTTCGATGCAATAACGTTCTGTTCCGCGCGTCCGAGTAGGTATTCGTCCAGTCATTACCCTGACCCCTGACCCCGGGCTCCGGGCCCCATTCGCGTGAGCGTCACCAGGGCGGCCTCGGCGCGCGGGATATCGCCCGGGACGTCCACGGCAACCGAATCCGCCGCGGCCGGCAGCACCCGGAGCGTCAGGCCGTGGGCGAGCGCGCGGAGCTGCTCGAGACCCTCGATGCGCTCGAGGTCCGTCTCCGGCCACGAGGCGAAGTCGAGCAGCGCCTGTCTCTGGAACCCGTACAGGCCGACGTGGCGGCGGACTGCGCCCTCGATCGGGGCGCGCGGGTAGGGGATCGCCGCCCGCGAGAAGTACAGCGCCCGGCCCTCGAGATCGCAGACGACCTTGACGACGTTCGGGTTGTCGAGATCGCCCAGCGTCCCCGGGAGCGACAGGGTCGCCATCGGGACGTTCGGATGGGCCCTGAGGAAGTTCGCGAGCAGCCGGAGGTTCGCGGGGGGAAGCGCGGGCTCGTCTCCCTGGACGTTGAGCACCACCGTGGCCGGCTCGGTGCGGACTGCCTGCGCCACCCTGTCGGTTCCGCTCCGGCACGCCCCGGTCATTACCGGGCGCGCACCCGCCGAGGCGGCCGCGCGCGCGATCCGCTCGTCGTCGGTGGCGACGAGCACCTCATCGAAGCAGCCAGCCTCGCACGCTCGCTCCACGACGTGCGCGACCATGGGTTTGCCCGCGATGGTCGCGAGGGGTTTGCCGGGGAAGCGGGTAGAGGAGTAGCGCGCCGGAATCACGGCAAGGACGCGGTTCCTGTCCATCCTGTGCCGGCACTCTAAGCCATCGCGAGGTGGGTGTCAAACGACCGCGGGTGGAGAGTTGCTACACTGCGACGGTGACCGCGATCGGCCGACGGGGAGGCCTTTTCTCGCTAGTCGTGGCTGTCGTCTTCGCCCTGACGGTGTACGCGGTCCACAGCTTCTGGGAGCGGGAGCTGTCCCATCTCACGGGTCCGGCGCAGTGGATCTGGGTCACCGACGAGCTCGACGAGCTGCATCCTCAAGGGGCCCTGTTCGTCGCGTCTCTGCACCTTGATGCGCCGCCCCGGTCGGCGCTCCTGAAGGTGTGCGGCGACCGGGAGTACGTGGTGTACGTCAACGGGACGCCGGCAGCGTGCGGGTGGAGCCGCCCCGGCTTCCGGCTCGATCTTTACGACATCGCCCACCTCCTCCGGCAGGGGAGCAATGTGATCGCCGCCGAGGTCCGCTCGCCGACTCCGGCCGGCGCACTCCTGCTCGCCCTCGACGTCGACGGCGTCGGCCGCAACGTTCTCACGAGCGGGCCCGCATTCTTCGCCCGCCCGAGGTTCTCCCTCGGGCCGCGCGGGGCGCTCGACACGGCCGTTCCGGTGCAGTGGGGAGCGCCGCCGCGGTTCCCATGGGGCTACCCGAAACCGCTCTCCCACCCCCGCACTCTTGACGAGGTCGTGGTGGAGGACCCCGTGCGTGTCGATGCCGCCGCGGTCCGAGCGCTGGCGGACGGCGGCTGGGAGATCGCGCTGCCGCGCCCGGTCTTCGGGTACCTGTGGCTCGATTTCGACGGGGATGGTCAGGCGTTCGTGGCCACGCTGGATCGCGAAGGTTTCCTCGACGCGAGGTCGCGGCGGGACGAGGCCCGGCCCGTGGTCCGGATCAGGGGACAGAAGCGTTGGCTGGATCCCGAACCGAGAATGATCTCGAAGGTGTACGTTGTCGGTCTTCAGAAACCTGTGGGCGCTGAGGTCTGGCCCGTGAGCGAGGAGATCAGCTCAACTGCTCCAGGAGTTGTCCCAGGGAGCTACGGGCCCGTGCCACGAACTCGTTGGACGACTCGAACCCGCCCAGAATGAGAACTCGCCGGAAACAGTTGAGGGCGGCCGGCGTGTCCTGGAAGTAGCGCCAGGCCAGATGACCCTTCCAGAGCAGGGCCTCGAGGTTGCGAGGATCCTCGGCCAGCAGCTTGTCGCAGAAGTGGTCTGCGAAGCGCCAGCGGCCCTCGCCGAGGGCCCGCACGATCTGAGTGCGAAAAGCCGATACGAGGACATTACTGGTCCGGGCATCGTTTTCCCGCCCCACCACCTGCCGCAAGATCGCTGCCACCATATTCAACTCTCAATGTAACACCCGAAACATCAATTGGCAAGGGTGGTACGCGGGTACTGGACCCGAGCCGTCGCCGTCGGCCCCTAGCCGAAATCCAACTTGCGTGGCGCGCGGTGCCGGTCGGACCAGAGAAAGGTCCGGTGCGAGTGAGCGAGAATGAGCCTCTGGTCTGGCAGATCCGCGACCTGCGCTGAGGGCCGGCTTGACTCGGTGTGCCGGTCGGAGCGTCAGGACTGGCGTTCGAGGACGAAGCGGGGAGCGGCGGCCAACGCAGCGGTTTCGGGTCCGGGCGGCAGTGTCGCGAGCGCCGCGACCGCGAGGCGGGCGAACTCGCCCGCGACTTTCCGCGCTTCGTCAACGGCATTGTGGCGTTCGAGGAGCGCGCGCAACCCCTCGGGTGTGGCGTCCCCGAAGTCGCCCTGCACCACGATGCGCTCGACCATGCCCCGCTCGGTCTCGCTGAAGTGAGGCCGGGCGAGGATGAAGGGGAGCGTGAGCTTACCCTCCCTCAGGTCGGAGAAGACGGGCTTCCCAAGGCGCTGCTGCGAGCCCACGATGTCCAGGATGTCGTCCACGATCTGGAAGCACATCCCGAGGTTCCGGCCGTACTCGTCGAGCGCACGCCGGTGGGGCGCAAACGCCGGGGCAAAGTGCGTCGGCAACGAGCAGGCGGCCGCGAACAGCTCCGCAGTCTTCCGGCGCGTGATCTCCAGGTATTGCTCGCGGGTCAGACTGCTGGCGCGCTGGAGCGTGAGGCCCAGGATCTCCCCCTCGATCATCTGGGTAGTGGCGAACGAGAGCGTCTGCATCGCGGGAATGTCCGCGATCTCCAGGGCCAGATCGATCGCGCGCAGATAGAGCCAGTCCCCCAGGAGCACCGTGAGCTGGTTGCCCCACCGATGATTCGCCGTGGTTCTGCCGCGGCGGACCGTTGCGCTGTCGATGATGTCGTCGTGGACGAGCGAGGCGGTGTGGATCATCTCCACGATAGCCCCGTAGCGGATGTCCAGGTCGCCGCCCCGGTAGCCGAGCAGGCGCGAGATTGCGAGGAGGATCGCCGGCCGCAGGCGTTTCCCGCCGGCCTCGAGCACGTACGCTCCGGCCTCCGGGACCGGTTGCGGCCCGGCGTCGAGTTGGCGGGCGATGAACTGCTCGACCAGCTCGAGCCTGGGCCGAACGACTTCGAAGGTCGCGGCCAGTGTATTGGCCTGCGGACCCGGTTCGGGGCTCGATGCTCTCAGGGTCTCAACCTCCGTCCGCCTCGTGCGGCGCCGACTATCGTAGCTGTAACCTGCGCCGGTGTCATTAATCTTCCGGCGCGCACGGCGGCGATCCCGGCAGCGAGGGTCTGAAGATAGACGAGGGAGGGGCCGCTCTCGACCGCCAGCCGCTGAATACAAACTCGTTTCGGTTACCGCTCCCGTCGCGCACGGTCAAATCGGTCGGGAGGCCATCCTCGCCGAGGTCGATCGTGATCTCCGCGAGCTCCGGGGTCGGGTCTTTCGGGACGAGACGCAAGGTCCGACCGCTCGAGTCGACCACAAACGCGCGCCTCGACGCCGCAGGGTCGAGTGCCACGGCGAGCGGGAGGCGTCCCCAGGCTCCGGCGTCGAGGCGGATCGCTTCGCACGAGCCCGCGGCGGGATCCACGAGACGGCCGACCGACCCGTCGCTCGCAAAGACCCGCGGGGCTCCGGAGGTGTAGTCGAACCGGATTTCTGAGGGAGGTGAAAGGATTAGCGTCCCTCTTTCGGTCGTCCCCGTTTCGAAACCTTCCGGGGTGTACTTCTGCACGAACCCGGCCTGCCACGCGGCCGCCCCCCGAAGAGCGGCGGCCAGGCGGTCGAGCGCATCCTGGGCGGGTGGGGCTGGCAGAGCGAGAAGGAGCAGAAGGTGAACCATCGCTCGCTCAGTGCCGGAAGTGCCGGCGCCCCGTGAACACCATCGTGAGGCCGAGCCGGTTGGCGGCCTCGACCACCTCGGAATCGCGCACCGACCCTCCCGGCTGCACCACCGCGGTCACGCCGGCGGCGGCCAGGACCTCGACCCCGTCCGGGAAGGGGAAGAACGCATCGCTGCCGGCCGCGGCGCCGGCGAGCGAGAGACCGGCCGCTTCGGCTTTCTCCACGGCGATCCGACAGGAGTCGACGCGGCTCGGCTGTCCGGCGCCGATCGCGAGGGTGGCGCCGTTACCGGCCACGACGACGGCGTTCGACGGCGCGTGCTTGGCGACTCGCCAGGCGAGGCGCAACGCTGAAGACTCGACGTCGTTGGGGCCGCGCCCTGTCACGACCTTCCAGCTTTCGTCCCAGCCGACATCCGCGCTCTGGACCAGGAGCCCTCCGTCGATGACCCGCAGTCGCGGCGCGGGGTCGGCCGGGGGTGGTGCGACGAGAACGCGAAGATTCTTCTTTGCCGCGAACACCTGTCGCGCGTCGTCGTCGACCGACGGCGCCACCACGACCTCCGCGAAGAGCTGTGCGATTCGTGCCGCGGCCTGTCCGGCGAGGGGGAGAGACGACGCGATCACGCCTCCGAACGCCGAGACCGGATCGCACGCGAGGGCCCGCCCGTAGGCGGAGGCCGCCTCGTCGCCCAGGCCGACGCCGCAGGGTCCGCCGTGCTTGACGATCGCGACGCCGGGACCCGGCAGGTCGTGGACAAGGCGCCAGGCGGCGTCGGCGTCCATGAGGTTGTTGTAGGAGAGTTCCTTGCCTTGGAGCTGCTCGAAGGCAGCCAGGCCCGCGGGGCAGTGCGAGCGGGCGAAGACTGCGGCCTGGTGCGGGTTTTCGCCGTATCGCAGAGGGGTCTCCTCGGCGGCCAGCCACCCGGCGACCCCGTCCAGCAGCAGGCTCGGCTCGAGTCCAAGGTGGCGCGGCAGCGTCTGGGCGATCGCCGCGTCGTAGGCGGCGGTGTGGCGGAACGCCTTGACGGCCAGCCGCCGCCGGAACGCTTCGGCGTCCGCACCCGTCCGGAGCGCCTCGAGCACACTGTCGTAATCGTCGGGATCCACGACCACGGTGACGTGGCGGTGGTTCTTGGCGGCGGCTCGGACGAGCGAAGGGCCGCCGATGTCGATGTTCTCGATCACCTCGGCTGGGGTCACGCCGGGTCGTGCGGCGGTTGCCGCGAACGGGTAGAGGTTCACGGCCACCAGCGTGATCGGCGCGACGCCCCAGCTCTCCAGGACGGCGCAGTGCTCTGGATCGTCCAGGTCGGCCAGAACCCCGGCGAAGATCTTCGGGTGGAGCGTCTTGACCCGGCCCCCGAGAACCTCCGGCGTGCCGGTCAGCTCGCTGACCTCGCGGACCTCGATGCCTGCCCAGCGCAGCGCCTTGGCCGTTCCGCCGGTGGAAACGATCTCGAAGCCGAGAGCGGCGAGGCCGCGGGCGAAAGCCTCAAGGCCGCGTTTGTCGGAAACCGAGAGCAGGGATCGGAGCTTCACGGGGCTGGGGCTCTCCCTTCCAAACCAGAATCATATCCTGCTGGCGCTGGATCTCCGGCACCAGCCCCCCGGCGTGAAGCCAAACCCAGGAGGCCAGGTTCGCGAAGTCGCTCGCGGCGTGGTTCAGGAAGAGGGAAACGGACCCGAAGCTCGACGAGCGGTCGTCGAGACGCCGCCACGATCCCGGGCCGCCCACGCGGTCGAGGTCCTCGCGGACGAGCTCTGCCAGGATCTCGGCGTCGCGCCGCCGGACGGCCATCAGGTTGCCGATGCCCTCCAAGGTGCCCGTGATCAGGGCGGGCTCCTGACCGTAGAAGACGAGGGGGATGCGCGGCGCCGCCGTGGGCACGTAGCTTCCGAACGACAGCGCGTATGCGTCCCCAGGTCGGCTCGCGAGGAAAGGAGCGTCGAGGTCGGCCGTGAGGTGGGCGAGCGCTCCCAGACCGGCCACGACCTCGAGGAACGGCGTGCGCGCGCGAATCGCCGCGGCGAGCCGCTCGCACTGCGCCTTGACGGCGCCCTGGAGGCCGGGCCGGGTCCCCGCAACGTGATACGCGCGGGGCCACCCGGCGGCCGCCGCCGCGCCCGACGCGAACTGCCGTTCGTGGCGCTCCACCTGCCGGGCGAGGTCCGGAGGCAGCCATGGCAGTGCGCGTCGCCCCACCTCGCGGTCGACCTCCGCGGGGTGGGCGAAGCAGACGACGGCGAGGACCGGGAGGAGAACGGGCAGCACGGCGGGATTCTACGGGGCAAACGCGGCTTGCGCCACCAGTGGTAGTGTGGCACTCATCCGGGGGCACCCATGGCCGAGGTCTTGAAGGAAGTGCGGGTCGGGAGGGGCACCATCGCGATCGTTGTCGGCGATCTGACGGAGGAACGCACCGACGCGATCGTCAACGCCGCGAACAGCGCTCTCGTGCACGGCGGCGGCGTGGCCGGCGCCATCGTCCGCAAGGGCGGCCGTGAGATCCAGGTCGCCTCGGCGGCGAAAGCTCCCGTGCCGGTCGGGGAGGCGGCCGTGACCGGGGCTGGGCGGCTGCCCTGCCGCCACGTCATCCACGCGGTCGGACCCGTCTGGGGAGAGGGTGATGAAGAGGCCAAGCTGCGGCGGGCGGTCGCGAACGCGCTCAGAAGGGCCGAGGAGTTGGGACTGACCTCGGTCGCCATGCCCGGGATCTCGACCGGCATCTTCGGGTACCCGAAGGGCGCCGGCTGCGGCGTGATCGTCGACGAAGTCGCACGCTGGCTTGCCAAACCGGAGGGAAGCGTCATGACCGTCCGGCTCGTGAGCATCGACGATGAGACAGCCTCGCATTTCCTCGCGGCCGCGGGCCGCCTGTGATACCATGACCGACGCGCCCGTTCTGGGCGCTTCTTCACGAGGGGGATGCAATGGCAGACCTGGTACAGCTTTGGAAGGCCCCTGAAGACCCGCTGGATTGCCTCTACCTCGCCACCGCCGAAGGCGTGAACCCGCTGGACGGCATTGTCCTTCCGGGCAGCGCCCACAAGACCATCGGCCACGCGGTCTCCGAGCTGGGCGTGCGCGGCTTGGACGGCGAGGTGCTCGTCACCGCGAGCCCCAGCCGTGAGTTTCGCCGCGTCGCGTGCTTCGGCATCGGAAAGGCCGAGGAATTCACCGTCCACTCTCTACGCAAGTTCCTCCGGCGGGTGCTCGAACAGGCCGGGCGCAACCGCGAGTACCAGATCGCCGTCGCCCTGCCCATAGCTCCTCGCGACGTGGACCCTCAGGAGGCCCGGACCGTCGAGCTCGCCGAGCTCGCGCTGGCCGACTATCGGTTCGACAAATTCCGTTCGCGTCCCGACGAGTCCACCAAGGTGGACGGCGTCCACGTCGTCCCGCTGAAGGGGGAGGACGAGAAGGGTCTGCGAGTCCGCCTCGAGAGCGCGCGCCGCGTCGACTCGCTGGTTCGCCTGGCTCGCGACTTGGGAAACCGACCAGGCAACGACCTGACCCCGGAGAGCTTTGCGGAGGAGGCGAGCACGATGTTCGCGGGTTCGCCGGTCCGGGTGACGGTGATGGGGCGCAAGGAGCTCGAGAAGGAGGGACTCCGGGGAATCGTGGCGGTGGGGCAGGGCTCCGTCCAGGAGCCGAGGATGGTCAGGCTCGAATACCGGGCGAAGAAGCCGCGCGCTTCGATCGTTCTCGCCGGGAAGGGAGTCACATTCGACGCCGGAGGCATCTCGCTGAAGCCTGCCGCCGAGATGGCCGAGATGAAGCACGACATGGCCGGCGCGGCCGCCGTGGTGGCTGCGATGCGAGCCGTGGCCGAGGACCAGCCGCCGCTGAAGGTCGTAGGCCTGGTGCCTTTGGTCGAGAACCTGCCGTCCGGCACCGCCATCAAGCCGGGCGACATTTTGACCATGTTCAACGGGACGACCGTCGAGGTGGACAACACCGACGCCGAGGGGAGGCTCATCCTTGCCGACGCCCTCGCGTACTCGGCACGCTTTCACCCGGACATCGTGGTCGACCTGGCGACCCTGACCAGCGCCTGCAAGATCGCCCTCGGCTCCGAGCTGGCAGGCCTCTTCGCCAACGACGACGCGCTGGCCCAGCAACTCGAGCGCCTGGGCCATCGCACCGGCGAGCGGGTCTGGCGGATGCCGCTCCTCCCGGAGTACCGCGATCTCTTGCGCAGCGAGTGGGCGGACCTCAAGAACAGTACCGGGAAATTGGGATCGCTTCCGGCTTCGGCGGCGTTCCTGGAGCGTTTCGTGCCCGACAAGGTGCGCTGGGCTCATCTCGACATCGCCGGGGTCGCCTACGTTCAGCGCAGCCGCAACGGCCTGCGCCCCGGAGCGACCGGCTTCGGCGTCCGGCTGCTGATGGCGTTGCTCGACGAGGTGGCCGAGAAGGCATGACGACCTACTGGGTGCGCCCGGCCCGGCAGCGCGACCTCAAGGCCGTGCGAGAGTTGGCGCGACGAGTTCGAAGGGAGTTCCACCTCGCAGTTCGGGGCGCGGAGCAGCCCGAACCGGCCAAGGCGGCGGATCTTCTCTGGGTCGTCGAGGCAGGGCGGAGCGAGATCGTCGGGTGCTGCGGAGTTCGTGAAGGCGACAGCGGAACGTGGGAGCTGCACTCCCTCTTCCTCGCACCCGACTGGCGCGGGTTCGGCCTCGGCCGCTCGCTCGTCGAGCGTGCTCTCCGCAGCGCCCAGGAGGGCGGCGCACTCGCGGCCGCGTGCTGGGTTCCCTCCGAGTTCGCGGAAGCGACGGCGCTGCTGCGCAGTCTCGGCTTCCAAGAGGAGCCGGCAGAAAGGTCGCAGCTTCGCTTCGTGCGGACGCTCAGTCAGGCAAGCTAGCCCGTGTGCATCCTGCTCGCCCTCGCGCGAGATTCGGGAGCCGGAGAGCTGTGCATCGCGGCCAACCGGGACGAACGCCTCGATCGGCCGTGGCAGCCTCCCCGGCCCCTGCTGCCGAACCCTCCGGTCTTCGGGGGGCGCGACCTTGTCGGCGGCGGGAGCTGGCTGGCGGTCAACCTCGAGGCCGGGTTCGTCGTCGCGGTGACCAACGCTCGGCAGGGGGCCGCGCCGCGCGAGAGGTCGCGAGGAACGCTCGTTCTGGACCTGGCGTGCGAGAGGTCCCTGGCTCACGCCGTGGCACTGGCCTCTGAGCTGGAGCTGGCCCGGTACGGGGAGTTCAACCTGCTCCTGGCCGATGCCCGGACGAGGTGGCTGGCGACGAACGAGCCGGCGCCTCTGATAGAACGCGCGGAGGCGCCCCTGATCTCGGTGGGCAACAGCCGCCTTCTTGAGCCCGGAGAAAGGGTTCTGGCTGCGGCGGACCGCGCAGGGGAGCTGGCAGACCTTGCGGGCGAGGCTCTCCTGGCGTCTCTCCGGGATCTGCTCGCCGACCACCGCGGAGCGGATCCGCTGTGCCGGCACGGAGAGCGTTACGGGACCGTGTGCTCGTCGCTGATCGTGCTCCGCGGCCGGCAAGTCCTCGACTACCGCTTCGCGCCCGGTCCGCCCTGCACCACGCCGTTCGCGCCGGTGGCGCTTCCGGCGGACTGATCAACTTGCCCGGTAGAATCTGGGTATGAAGCGCCTCGCGTGGTGGACTTGGCTCGGCCTCGGGGTGATCGCCGCGAGCGTCGCCCTCGCCCTTGTCAAGGTCGGATGGGCGGCACAGAACCTCACCCCCCTGTGCTGGACGGGTTTGATCCTGCTCGTAGACGGCGCCCTCGCTGGACGCAGGCGCTCCTGGCTGCGCGACGCACCGGGCGAGCTGGCCCTGATGGCCGCGATTTCGATCCCGTCGTGGCTCCTGTTCGAGCTCTACGACCGGCCCCGGTTCTGGTCTTCCTCCGGCCCCGAACTCTGGTGGCACTACTCCGGCCTTCCTCCGTGGCCTTGGCGGGGGCTGGGCTACGCGTGGTCTTTCGCGACGATTACCCCCGCGATGTTGCTGCTCGCGGAGCTGATCGAGCCGGCGGCCGCGAAGGTGGCCGGGCGCGGCCGTGGCGGGCGGGTCCCGGAGGAACTCGGCGTGGGGCTCGCGGTCTTCGGCGCCGTCCTGGCCGCGGTACCCCTGCTGTGGCCGTCCAGGTATTTCGCGGCGGACGTGTGGCTGGCCTGGCCGCTGCTCCTCGACCCGGTCAACCGTCGCCTCGGCCGTCCCTCCATCCTCGGCGATCTCGAGAGCGGACGGCGATCGCGAGCGGTGGCGCTGGTCGCGGCGGGCCTCACGTGCGGCGTGCTGTGGGAGAGCTGGAACTGGCTCGCGAGCGCCCGTTGGAGCTACACCGTGCCGTTCCTGGGCGGCCTCAAGCTCTACGCGATGCCTCTCCTCGGCTTTCTCGGGTTCGCCCCGTTCGCCGTGGCGGTCTTCGCGCTCTACCACTTCCTGCGCGGCATGCTGCCGGGGCATCCGCCGGTGAGGTGACCTCCGCCGGCAGGCGAGAGCCCTACACGCGGGCGGCGATCAGCATTCGGGCGAGAGCCTCCGGCTCGTCCACGGGGAGCCGGCACGAGCCGCCTTCGCAGAGGTAGGCGCGCGCTCTTTCCCCGTCGCCGGGGCCGCGGCCGTCAAACAGCGGCACGGCCTCGACGACCGTCTGGGGCACCGGCACGGCCGGTGACACGGCGAACGCGCATGCAGCGGGCCGATGCCGCCATGCCGCGGCGAGCATCTCCCGGGTCGAATCCCAGGCGGGGTCGCCGACCACGACCAGCGTGAATGGTGGCCTGGCGGCTGCCTCGGCCGCCTGCAACAGGGCGAGGCACGCCTCGGGGGCTCGCCCCACGGGGCCGGCCTCGGCGCTCACGGTACGCGCGGCGGAATCGAAGAGCGCGCGGTCGCCGGTCAGCGCCGCGATGCGAAGCAGCGTCCAAGCGAGGATGCCGGCCGGCGCGGGCGTGGCGCCGTCGTACGGGGTCCGGGGACGCATGAGCAGCTCCGGGCCGTCGTCGGGGGTGTCGAGCATGGCGCCTGCCGCGTCCTGGTAGTGGGGGAGGCGCCGAGCGAGGAGGTTCCTGGCGGCGTCGAGCCACTCCGGGTGTCCATCCGCCTCGTACAGCTGGACCAGCGCGGCGGAGACCCACGCAACGTCCTCGAGCGTCTCGACGCCCGACGTGACGCCGTCTCGCCAGGAGCGCGCCAGACGCCCGTCGCGACCTGCCTGTGCGAGCACGAAGCGGGCCGCGGTCCGGGCGGCTTCCAGGTATCCCGTCTCGGGGAGCGCGGCGCCGAGGAACGCGAGCGACCAGACCGCCATGCCGTTCCATGCCGCCAGGCGCTTGTCGTCGGTGAGCGGCGGCACGCGCCCCGCACGTGCAGCTTGCAGCGCGACGCGTGCGGCGTCCAGAACGGATGCCGCGGCCTCGTGCGTGAGATCCAGTCGGGCCGCAACCTGTGAAAGGGAGAGAACGGGCCTGAGTACGCTGGCGCCGCCCTCGAAGTTCCCGCTCTCCCCGAGGTCGCAGAGGGCGATGACGAGCTCGGCCTCGCGGGGAGGCAACGCCGCGCGGACCTGGGGCACGCTCCAGGTGAAATACCTCCCCTCGAGGGCCTCGCTGTCGGCATCGGTGGATGAGAAGAAGCCGCCCTCGGGGCCGCGCATCTCACGCAGGAGGTAGTCGGCGGTTTCGCGCGCCACGTTGAGCCAGTCCGGCTTGTCGAACGCGAGCCCGGCCTCCCCGTACGCCCGCGCCAGGAGCGCGTTGTCGTAGAGCATTTTCTCGAAGTGGGGGACGAGCCACTTCTCGTCGACGGAGTAGCGGTGAAAGCCGCCCCCGAGCCAGTCGTACATCCCGCCGGCGGCCATCGCGTCGAGCGTGCGCGCGAGCACGGCGAGGGCGGTCGCGTCTCGTCGCGCGGCCTCGATCAGGAAGAACAGCCGCGAAGGCGAGGGGAACTTCGGGGCTCCCCCGAACCCTCCCCACCGCCCGTCGTGCTGCTCGGCGAGCGCGGCCAACGCACACCGAGAGGCCTCGGCCGCGTCGATCGTGCCGGGGGCGCTCGCGCCGGCCCGTGAGAGATGATCGGCGAGCGTGCGCGCGGCGTCGTCGATCTCGTGCCGGCGGCGGTCCCACGCTTCGGCGACACTCTCCAGCACCTCGCGGAACGATGCGGTGCCCCACCGTCGGTCGGGCGGGAAGTACGTCCCGCCGAAAAACGGCTTGAGGTCCGGCGTGAGGAACACCGAGAGCGGCCACCCGCCCGACCCGGTCATCGCCTGCACGGCGTTCATGTAGACGGCGTCGAGGTCGGGGCGCTCCTCTCGGTCCACCTTCACGGCGACGAAGTGCTCGGCGAGGAGCTCGCCGATCGCCGGGTCCTCGAACGACTCGCGCTCCATGACGTGGCACCAGTGGCAGGCCGCGTACCCGATCGAGAGGAAGATCGGCTTTCCCTCGGCAGCCGCGCGCGATAGCGCCTCCTCCCCCCACGGGTACCAGTCGACGGGGTTGGACGCGTGCTGGAGCAGGTACGGGCTCGACTCGCGGGCCAGCCTGTTGGTGTATGACTTCCGGGTCAGATCGCCTCCGGCTCGGTCCCCTCCACGGCCTGGATGAGGTTGTCGTACCGGTACCCGGCCGCTTCGAACCAGGCCTCCAGGGGTTCCAGATCGCGTCCGCACCGGTTGGCGGTGTGCACCTCGACCAGCACCTGGCCTGGACTATTCATGAGGGTTCTGCTGCGAACGCGGATCTGGCCGGCCTGGCGGGCGTACTCGAGGTTCGGAGCCTGCGACGTATCGCAGAGGATACGACTCGGCTCCTCGCCTCTACGACGAACCCCCACGAATAATCCAGGCTGGCCGATAGTCACCGCGAGGATGACCAGCCCGCCGATCACGATCGCTGGAACTGTCCGCGCCAGGTTCGTATCCCCCACGCCTTCCGGTGCCCGGACCCCGGAGCCCGAACCCCGGTCGCCTCAGTCCACCCAATCCGCCAGGAAGACGTTCGTCTGATGGGGTCCCGAGTTGAACCGGTTGGAGCAGAACACGAAGGTCCTGCCGTCGGGGGACCACATCGGGAAGCCGTCGAACTCGTCGTAGTAGGTGACGCGCTCGAGTCCGGTCCCGTCGAGGTTGACGAGGAAGAGGTCGAAGTTGCGCCCCTTCGGATCCGCCACGTTGGAGCAGAAGATCAGCTTCTTGCCTGACGGGTGGAAGAACGGCGCGAAGTTGGCGGCGCCGTTGTCCGTGATCCGGTGCACGTCGCTGCCGTCGGCGTTGGCGACGTAGATGTCGAGGCTGTGGGGTTTGATCAGCCCCTGCGCCAGGAGCTGCTTGTACTCGTCCAGCTCCGGACCGGGCTTTGGGCGCGAGGCGCGCCAGACGATCTTGCTGCCGTCCGGGGAGAAGAACGCGCCGCCGTCGTACCCGATCTCGTGCGTGATCTGGCGGACGTCGCTGCCGTCGAGCTTCATCGTGTACAGGTCGATGTCGCCGTTGCGGACCGACGTGAACACGATGCGGTCGCCGCGAGGCGAGATCGTGGCCTCGGCGTCGTACCCCGGGGTGTCGGTGAGGCGGCGTGGGGTGGGATCATCGAGCGCCGCGACGAAAATGTCGAACGACGGATAGAGCGCCCACACATACCCGTGGGACATGTCCGGCGGCGGGGGACAGGCCGGTCCGGCCAGATGGGTCGAGGCGTACAGGTAGTGCCTGCCGTCGGGGAAGAAGTAGCTGCACGTGCAGCGACCAAGGCCGGTCGAGAGGAGCCGGACGTCGTGGCCTTCCAGGTCCATCGTGAAGATCTGGTCGCACTCGTACGGCGGCCGGGTCGACTGGAAGATCAGGCGCGTGCCGTCGAACGAGAAGTACGCCTCCGCGTTCTGGACCCCGTCGGTGAGCTGGCGAAGGTTGGTGAGGTGGCGCTCGCGGGGGTCGGCCGGGCGCTTGATCGGGAAACGGCTGACCCCCTCGGACGGCGCCGGCCCTGAACGGGCGGATGGTGAAACTCCTATGACGATCACGGCTGCCACGGCGATGCACATCAGAACGGTCAGGGCTCGCACGGTTTCCTCCGCTCCTCGTAACGGACGAGACGCCAGCATAATCCCTTGGGCGGCACCGGGTGCCGGGGCAACGCTTTGACAGGCCGCCCGCAACGGTTTAGTGTGTGAGTCAAGAGCGCAGCGACGTCGATTTGCGACAGGGAGACAAGGCTATGCACATCAACGACATCCTCAAAGCGGCCTCGGAGCGGAAGGCTTCGGACGTTCACTTGAAGGTAGGTGCACACCCGCTGATACGCGTGGACGGCACACTGGTGCCCCTTGTCGAATTCAAGCGCATGATGCAGGAGGACACCATCGCGATGGCGTTCTCGATGATGTCCACACAGCAGAAGGAGAAGTTCAAGCAGTTCCTCGAGATCGACATCGCCTACTCGGTGCCTGGACTGGGGCGCTTCCGCTGCAACATCTTCCAGCAGCGCGGGTCGGTCGGCCTGGTCCTCCGGTTGATCCCGGCGCGCATCCTCAGCGTCAAGGAGCTCCTGCTTCCGCCCGTCCTGGAGAGGATCGCGGAGGAGGATCACGGGCTGGTCCTGGTCACGGGCACAACGGGGTCGGGCAAGTCCACGACGCTGGCGGCGATGATCGACCACGTCAACAACATCCGGAACTGCCACGTCGTCACCATTGAGGACCCGATCGAGTTCCTCCACCGGGACAAGAAGGCGATCATCAACCAGCGCGAGGTCGAGGTCGACACCCGGAGCTTCTCGGTTGCCCTGCGCTCCGGGTTGCGCCAGGACCCGGACGTGATCCTCGTGGGCGAGATGCGCGACTACGAGACGATCGAGACGGCCCTGCTCGCTGCGGAGACCGGCCACCTCGTGCTGTCCACGCTCCATACCCTGGATGCCACCGAGACGATCAACCGCATCATCGCGGTGTTCCCGCCCCACCAGCAGAAGCAGATCCGCATCCAGCTCGCGGCTGTCCTCAAGGCTATCGTCTCGATGCGCCTGTTGCCGCGTGCCGACGGCCTGGGGCGCGTGCCCGCCGTCGAGGTGCTGATCTCGACGGCCTACATCCGCGAGTGCATCGAGCAGAAGGAGAAGACGAAGCTCATCCGCGACGCGATCGCGTCCGGTACCTCCCAGTACGGCATGCAGACGTTCGACCAGTCGTTGTTCATGCTGTACAAATCGGGCCTGATCACGCTCGACGAGGCGATCCGGCGGGCCTCCAACCCCGACGAGTTCAAGCTCCGCATCCAGGGGATCCAGTCGACCGCCGACGTGTCCCGCGAGGAGATGGAGGGCATGCTCGAAGGCGCGTCCCCGACCGAGCCGTTCGCTGTCGGCAGCCCGTTCGAGTTCGGCGGCAAGGAGAGCGGCGGGTCGTAGCGACAGCTGACAGCTCACAGCTCACAGCTCACAGCTCACAGCTCACAGCATCCTTCCCCCTTGTGGTGACCCCTCTGGGTGGGTGGGGGAGCTGTCGGCTGTCAGCTGGTCGGGTGGGTGGCGGAGAGCCGTCAGCTGTTTCCGAGGGTGGGGGAACTGTCAGCTGTGCGGTCGGGTGGGGGAGAGCTGTTGGCTTAGAATTACCCAATGTGGCGACGCTCGCGCACCAAGGTTGCGTCGAACACGCCCGCTGCCGGCAACATCCACGAGACGGCGCTGCGCATGCTGGCGCGGCGAGCCCTGTCGCGGGCGGAGGTCGCGGAAAGGCTCGAGGGTCGCGGGTTCGGGGAGCCGGTCGTGAGGGCGGAGATCGTTCGCCTCGAACGCGCCGGTCTGCTCGACGACATCGTCCTCGCGCGCGCGGTCTGCGAGGCGCAGGTGCGCGCCGGGCGCGGCCGCCGGGCCGTGGCGGCGGCGCTCAAGCGGCGCCACCTGGACAAGGACGCGGCGGAGGCGGCGCTCGCGGAGCTCGCCGAGGGCGACGGCGAAGGTGCGGCGCTCGCGGCCGCCGTCGAGCGGGTGACGACCAAGCACCGCTTCTGGCGGCGGCTTCCGGAGGAGCGGCGGAAAGTGGTACGGTATCTGCTCGCGCGCGGGTTCGGGCTGGACGAGGTCCGCCGCGCCCTCGAGGAGAAGAGGAGAGACGATCCGCATGGCGAGCAAACCGACGACGCGGGAGATCCGCAAGGCCTTTCTTGATTACTTTGCCGCCAACGGGCACCGCGTGGTGCCCTCGTCGTCGCTGATCCCGGCCGGGGACGCAACGCTGCTGTTCGCGAACGCCGGGATGAACCAGTTCAAGGACGTTTTCCTCGGCCGGGAGCAGCGTGAGTACACGCGGGCGGCCTCGTGCCAGAAGTGCGTCCGCGCCGGCGGCAAGCACAACGACCTCGACAACGTGGGTTACACGGCCCGGCACCACACCTTCTTCGAGATGCTCGGGAACTTCTCGTTCGCCGACTACTTCAAGGCCGACGCGATTGGCTTTGCATGGGAGCTGCTCGTCGGGGTGTACAAGCTCCCGGTCGAGCGGCTGTGGTTCACGGTGTACACCGACGACGACGAGGCCGCGCGACTGTGGGAACAGGTGGGAGCGCCCGCCGGCCGCATCCTCCGATTCGGCGAGAAGGAGAACTTCTGGGCGATGGGGGAGACCGGCCCCTGCGGGCCGTGCAGCGAGATCCACTACTACCAGGGGAAGAACCTCAAGAAGAACCGCTCCGAGCTGGTGAACGGCCCCGGGGACGACGTCGTCGAGATCTGGAATCTGGTGTTCATGCAGCACGAGCGGGACGCCGCCGGCCATCTCCACCCGCTCCCGAGCCCGTGCGTGGACACCGGCGCCGGGCTCGAGCGCCTCGCCGCGGTGATACAAGGGGTCGGCTCCAACTACGACACCGACGTGTTCGCCCCGATCCTGGCCCGCATCGTCGAGCTGGCGCAGCGGCCGTACAACCCTGTCGGCGAGCTAGGGCCGGCGTTCCGGGTGATCGCCGACCATGCGCGCGCGGCGGCTTTCCTGCTCGCGGACGGCGTCGTGCCGTCGAACGAGGGGCGCGGGTACGTCCTGCGGCGGATCGTGCGACGCGCGCTCCGGTACGGCCGGCGGCTCGGCTTCGACGGCGTGTTTCTGGCGGATGTGGTTCCCGCCGTCATCGGGGCGATGGGCGACATCTACCCCGAGCTGGCGGCGCGGTGGCCGGTGGTCGAGCAGCTCCTTCGTACCGAGGAAGAGAAGTTCTCCAGGACGTTGAACGTGGGGACCGACCTCATCGGGCGGGAGCTGGATCGGATCAAGCGCACCGGCGGCACGACGCTTCCCGGCGAAGCCGCGTTCCACTTCTACGAGACCCACGGGATCCCTATCGACATCCTGGACGAGTTCGCTCAGGAGGAAGGGCTCGTCGTCGACCGCGCAGGCTTCGACGCGAAGCTCGAGGCGGCGCGCCAGCGCGGCCAGGAGAGCTGGAAGGGCGACCTGGTCGCTCACTTCCGGGAAGAGTACGAGCAGATCGCATCCCGCGGCGCCGCGAGCGAGTTCCTCGGGTATCAGGAGTTCGCCCTCGACGGGGCTAGGGCGGTGGCGCTCATCGGGCCGAAAGGCGAGGTGGACGTGCTGTCGGGGGAGGGCGAGGTCGTCCTCGACCGCACACCGTTCTACGCGGAGTCGGGCGGCCAGATCGGCGACCAGGGCGCCCTTGCCTGGCCCGGCGGGCGTGCCGTCGTGCGCGACACCCAGCGCCCGGTGCCCGGTCTCACTGTCCACAGGGTAGTGGTCGAGGAGGGGGCGCTTCGGCGGGACGGGACGGTGCGAGCCGAGGTCCACCGCGGCCGGCGGCTCGAGACCCAGGCCAACCACACGGCGACGCATCTGCTGCACGCGGCGCTGCATCGAGTGCTGGGGCCGTCCGCACAGCAGGCCGGGTCGCTGGTCGAGCCGGAGCGCCTGCGCTTCGACTTCTCCTGGGGGCAGCCGCTGCTCCCCGAGCAGCTCGAGGCCGTGGAGACGCTCGTCAACCAGAATGTGCGCGCGAACCTCGAGGTCTCGGCGAAGCAGACCACGCTCGAGGCGGCCCGCGCCGACGGGGCCATGGCGCTGTTCGGCGAGAAATACGGCGACGTCGTGCGCGTGATCTCGGTGGCCGACGGCATGGTCTCGCGGGAACTCTGCGGCGGCTGCCACGTGCGCCGCACCGGCGACATAGGAGCCTTCAAGGTCACTGCCGAGCGCGGCATCGCCGCCGGCGTCCGGCGGATCGAGGCGGTGACCGGCCGGGCCGCGGTCGAGCTGTTCCAGGGGTACTACCGCATCCTCCGGCAGGCCGCCGGCCGAGCGAACGTCCCGTTCGAGTCGCTTCCAGCCGCTTTCGAGGGGCAGGACAAGAAGGTGCGGGAGCTCGAGCAGGAGGTCAAGGCGCTCAAGCTCAAGCTCGCCACGGGCGGCGGCGGTGACGCCGAGGTCCAGGACGTCAAGGGGGTCAAGCTCGTAGTTCGGGACGCCCCCGAGATGGCCGCGCCGGAACTCCGTGCCCTGGCCGACACCCTCCGTGGTAAACTCAACAGTGGTATTGTGGTCCTTGGCATGGCGAGCGGCGAAACGGCCACGCTGCTGGTGGCCGTGACCGAGGATCTCGCAGGTAGGATCTCGGCAGGCGAGATCGTGAAACGCCTCGCGCCGGTGGTGGACGGACGGGGCGGAGGTAAGGCCTCTCTCGCCCAGGCGGGCGGGAAAGCGCCCTGGAAGCTGCCGGAGGCGCTGAAGCTGGCGCCCAAGGTGGTGGAGGAGTTGCTGGGGTGAGGAGACTGGCGCTGGCGATTGCGGCGGTGCTCGTGGCAGGCTTTGCAGGGGCGGGGCGCACCAGTGGTGTCTTCATTTTCACCGCTCCGGACGGGTCGCGCCGCATCGTGAACGTCCCGGCGTCCGGCCCTGGCACGATCGCGATCCCCGAGGGCGCCGCCGACCGCCGGGCGGCGCTGTGGCCGGCCGTCGAGGAGACGGCTCGCTCCCACGGCCTCGACCCGCGCCTCGTGGACCTCGTCATCCGGATGGAGTCGGGGTACAACCCGCGCGCCGTCAGCCCCAAGGGCGCCCGCGGCGTGATGCAGCTCATGCCGGCGACGGCGAGCATGTACGGCGTGGCCAACCTCTTCGACCCGGTGCAGAACATCCGGGCGGGCGTGCGCTACCTCAAGGACCTGTTCCAGCGCTTCAACTCCGACGTCTCGCTGGCGCTCGCGGCCTACAACGCCGGCCCCGAGGCCGTCGAGAAACACGGGGGCGTGCCGCCGTACGACGAGACCCGGAGCTACGTCCGGGCGATCCTGATGGCTTACCGCGGTGACGCGAGCCTCTCCACGCTCTCAGGCGGGTTCGGCCGCCCGGTCCGCCGCGCCCGGCCGGTGGAGCTGACCGGCGAGGACGGCAGGTCGCTGATCGCGAACGTCCGCCACTCGGGCGAGGCCGCCGTCTCGCGACCCCTTGGCCTCCGGTAAGACAGTCGACAGTTCACAGTCGACAGTTCACAGTCAGAAGCGAGACACGAGGCGAGGGCCGACGGCCACGTCCCCGGCTTGCTTCTTGAGTTGGGTGGGTAACGGCGTCGTTGAGTAAGCCTCTGGCTATGCCGGGGGTACCTGACTGTCGACTGTGAACTGTCAACTGTCAACTGGGTGGAAGGGTGGGGGAAGACTGTCAACTGCTACTATGCCGTCCCAGGAGGTTCGATGCGGATTTTGTCGGGCGTTCAGCCAACCGGGAAGCTCCACATCGGGAACTACTTCGGCGCGATTCGCCAGTTCGTGGCGCTACAGGGCGACATTGCAAACGAGTGCTATTACTTCGTGGCCGACCTGCACGCGATCACCACGATCAAGGACGGTCGCGAGCTGCGCGGTAACTCGTTCATGGTGGCTGCCGACTTCATCGCGCTCGGGCTCGACCCGGAACGGTCGGTGCTGTACCGCCAGTCGGACGTGCCGGAGGTCGCGGAGCTCGCGTGGATGCTCTCCACGGTCACGCCGATGGGCCTGCTGCAGCGCGGGCACTCGTACAAGGACAAAGTGGCCAAGGGGATCGCTCCCAACCACGGCCTGTTCGCGTACCCGGTGCTGATGGCGGCCGACATCCTGATCGTGCGCGCCGACCGCGTGCCGGTGGGTAGGGACCAGAAGCAGCACCTCGAAATGACCCGCGACATCGCGGTCGCGTTCAACCAGACGTTCGGCGGCGAGCTGCTCCGCGTCCCCGAGGAGCTGATCCTCCCCGACGTGGCGGTGGTTCCCGGGGTCGACGGGCAGAAGATGTCGAAGTCGTACGGCAACACGCTCGAGATCTTCGCTCCTGAGGCCGAGCTCAAGAAGCGCGTGATGTCGATCGTGACCGACTCGACGCCGGTCGCGGACCCGAAGCCGACGCGCGGCAACACGCTGTACGCGCTCCTCAAGGTATTCACGCCGCCCGAGCGGTGGGCCGAGAGCAAGAGGTTCTTCACCGAGGGCGGCACGGGCTACGGCGACATCAAGAAGAGGCTGCTGGGCCTCATCCTGGACACCTTCCGTGAGGCCCGCGAGCGCCGCGAGCAGCTCGAGCGCGATCACGGGTACGTGGAGCAGGTTTTGCGCGAAGGCTCGGAGCGGGCCCGGACGGTCATCTCGCGCGTCATGGCCGACTGCCGCCGCGTCTGCGGCCTGGGATGGATGTAGAGACCGGGGTCCGGGGTCCGAGAACCGACAAGACAGGGGCCGGGTCTTGCGACTCGGCCCCGTCGTTTCCATCTTCTTTCCCGGAGCCCGGCGCCCGGACCCCGGTCCCCGGCCTTCAGGACAGGAACAGCGGCGCGAGCACCAGCGTGACGGTGGCCAGGAGCTTCACCAGCACGTGCAGCGAGGGGCCCGCGGTGTCCTTGAACGGGTCGCCGACCGTGTCGCCCGTCACGGCCGCCTTGTGGGCATCGGACCCCTTGCCGCCGAGGTGGCCCATCTCGATGAACTTCTTCGCGTTGTCCCATGAACCGCCCGAGTTGTTGAGGAAGTTGCCCATCAGGACGCCCGCAATGGTGCCGACCATGAGCAGCGCGGCGACCGCTTCGGCCCCGAGGATCGGGTTGCCGGTGTACTTGCCGATGAACCGGAACACGAGGCCGACGACGATCGGCATCCCGACGACGAGGATGCCGGGGCGCACCATCTCCTTGAGCGCGGACTCGGTGACGATCGAGACGCACTGCGTGTAGTCGGGCTTCTCGGTCCCGGCCATGATCCCGGGGCGCTCGTGGAACTGCCGGCGCACCTCCTTGATCACGGCCTGGGCCGACTTGCCGACCGCCTGGATCGTCCAGGCGCTGAAGAGGAACACCAGCATGGCGCCGAGGAGAGCGGCGACGAAGACCTCGGGGACCGCGATGTTCACGGTGTCGAACGCCTTCCCGGTGTAGGCGCCGATCTCGTCCATGAACGCCGAGAAGAGAAGGAAGGCGGCGAGAGCCGCGGAACCGACCGCGTACCCCTTGGTGAGCGCCTTGGTCGTGTTGCCGACGGCATCCAGGCGGTCGGTCTTCTGGCGGACCTCGTGCGGCTGGCCGCTCATCTCGACGATGCCGCCCGCGTTGTCGGCGATCGGCCCGAACGTGTCCATCGCGAGGATGAACGCAGCCGTCGAGAGCATGCCCATCGTTGCGACCGCCGTGCCGAACAGGCCGGCGCCCGCGAGCCCTGAGGTCCTGCCGAGGTTATACGCCGCGATGATCGCGGCGGAAATCACCAGCGTCGGGAGCGCGGTGGACTCGAACCCCACCGAGACGCCCGCGATGATGTTGGTCGCAGGCCCCGTCTTGGACGCCTCGACGATCATCTGCACCGGGCGGAACCGGTACTCGGTGTAGTACTGGGTGATCCAGACGAACGCCCATGCGGTCATGATTCCGATCACGCCGCAGGCCGCGAAGTGCCACCATGCCTGGGGCGCGCCCGGCGTGAAGAGCAGCCAGCGGGTGGTGAGCACGAAGCCGACCAGCGCGAGCGCGGCCGCCCAGGCGTACCCGCGGTTCAGGCTCTTCATCGGATCCTCGTCCTCGCTTCTCGCCTTCACCATGAAGACTCCGACGATCGACGCCATCAATCCGAACGCTCGGGCGACGAGGGGGAAGAGGATGAAGGCGATCGACAGCTTCACGAGCTCGGGGTTCCGCGCCGCCAGGGTGGCACCCAGGATCATGGCGCCGATGTTCTCGGCGGCCGTCGACTCGAACAGGTCGGCGCCGCGGCCGGCGCAGTCGCCGACGTTGTCGCCCACGAGGTCGGCGATCACCGCGGGGTTGCGCGGGTCGTCCTCCGGGATGCCGGCCTCGACCTTGCCGACCAGGTCCGCGCCGACGTCGGCTGCCTTCGTGTAGATGCCGCCGCCGAGCTGGGCGAAGAGCGCCACGAAGCTGGCGCCGAAGCCGTACCCGACGATCATGAGCGGGATCTTGCCCGTGATGTCGGGCGTGCCCCGCATGAACGTGTACAGCAGCGCGTACAGGCCGCCGACTCCCAGCAGGGAGAGGGAGACGACCATCAGCCCGGACACCGCCCCGCCTCGGAGCGCCACCTGGATCGCCTCGTTGCCGGACCGGCGCGCCGCGGATGCCGCGCGGATGTTGGTGCGCACCGAGACCCACATCCCCGTGTAGCCGGAGATCCCGGAGCAGAGCGCCCCGAGGACGAACGAGGCCGCCGTGAGAATGGCGAGTGTCGCGGCCGCCACCGGGTCGTTGGGGGAGATCTTACGCACGAAGGCGTAGAGGATGAGGATCAGCACCGCGAGCAGGCCGGAGAGCTTGGCGATGGTGCCGTACTGCGTGTGCAGGAAACCCTCGGCGCCTTCGCGGATCGGGTCCGAGACCTTTCGCATCTCGGGTGTCCCGTCGTCCTTGCGCAGGACCCAGCGGGCCAGTCCCCAGGCCACCACGAGACTGGCGGCGCTCACCCCCAGGACGATGCTGAGAAGCGTCGGTGTCATCTTCTTATCCTCCCCCCGCAACCGCGGAAGATGGCGCATTCTTGTGATCGCAAACGAAACTGTCAAGTGCCGCGGCCCGGCCGACAACGAGAAACCCCGCCGTTCGGCGGGGTTTCCCTGCGTCGTTCTTGCGCGGGCCGACGGGGCTACGCGGGCCTTGCGGGGTCGATCGGCGGCAGCCCGAGGTCGGCCTCGCGCTTCGCCTGCCGCTGCCTGTCGACGAAGTGCGCGGCCAGCAGGTAGACCCCTGCCCCCACGAGAACCAGCGGCCACCAGTCCTGCAGGAAGGAGAAATCGATCGGGTAGAACTGGTTGTAGAGAAGGAAGAGGCCGACAACCAGGAGGAAGAAACCGAATCCGAGCCTTCCGCCCTTTCTCGTTGCCGGTTTCGGAGCGATGCCGGACAGCGGCTCCGGGACGAGGCCCAGGTTGAGCACTTGCGCCTGCCGGTAGGCGTCGACGAATCCGAACAGCACGACGCCCGCAACCAGGATCCCGAGGAACGAGTGTTCCGAAAGCCAGATCGCGAACACGAACGAGAGGAAGATCGCGAGCGCTCGTTGGTAGAGCCCCAGGTAGAGGTGCCCGAGACCCGGGAAGCACGAGAGCACCACGGCGAGGCCCGGTGAGCGGCGGACCGGGACGATTTGAACCGGCGCCGGGGCGGCGGGCGGCACCGGCGGGGCTTGCGGCAGCGGCGGGGCGGCCTGAGCTTGGACCGCTTGCTCTTGTTGGTTGGTTTCCTGTGTGTTCATGACCGTCCTCCCTTTTCACTCTCTACAACGCGGGATCCAGCCTTCGGGTTCGCGTGCTTGCCTCCGAAGATTCCGCGCGCCGAGCTCCACACGCCGACGGCGCGGTCCCGCGTCCACCCCTCGACGGAGGCGAGTGCGTCCCTGACCCGCTCGGAGTAGCTGGATACCCGGTTCTCGACCGCGGCCCGGGCGTACACAGCCGCCTTGCCCATCTCTTCGCTCGAGGCCCGCGCCACGGTTGCCGGGTTGGAGAGCAGCATCACTGTGAGCGCCGCCAGCAGGTACGCCGCGGCCGTTGCCAGGCGGAGATCGAAGAACCGCCTCTGCCGCCGGCGCAGCTCGATTCGCTGCCTGGGGGGGAGCGCCAACGCCGCGCGAAAATGGGCGCTCACGCTGGTGTCGCTGCCGACCTCGCGCAGCGTGGCGAACGACTCCCACACCGCGCGGCAGGCGGGGCAGACGTGCATGTGCTCGACGAGCCGAGCGCGCTCGGCGTTGGGGATCTCGCCGTCGAACGCGGCACCCAGAAGGTCGATGGCCTGCTCGCACTCCGGCTTCAGGCGGGGCAGCGCCTTCAGGCGTTGCTTGAGCGCCTCGGGCGCCCGCGCGGAGCGGAGAGTCTGCCCGCCCTCGGTGACGCCTCGCGCACGCTCGATCGCCAGCCGGCAACTCGAGCAGCCCTCGAGGTGCTCCGCGAGCTCCGCAGGCAGAACCCCCGACAGCGCAGCGTCGAGCCGGGCGAGCACGGCATCGCACGGCTTCATGTCTCGACTCCTGCGGGCTGGACCCGCAGCCTCGGCGTGAGCTGCAGGGCGACCGTGGCCGCCAGCTCGCGCCTGGCCCTGTTCAGACGCGACTTGACCGTTCCTATAGGCAGCTCGAGCTCCTCGGCCAGTTCCTCGTAGCTCCAGTCGGCAAAGTCGCGCAGCATGATGAGCTGCGACAGCTCCTCGGGGAGCTTTTCGAGCGCGGCCTTCGCCAGCTCCAGGCGCTGGTGACGCACCGCGCGGGTGTGGGGGTCCTCGCCCCCGGGGAGCGTTTCGAGGAAATCCGGGTCGACCCAGGTGGCCTTGCGCTGCTCTCGTGAGCGGCGGTAGGCGTCCACGAAGAGGTTGCGCGCCACGCGGTACGCCCAGGCGCGGAACGACGATCCCGGCAGGTACCGGTGCAGGTTCTGCCAGAGCTTGAGGAAGACCTCCTGGGTCAGGTCCTCGGCCTCGCCGCGGTGGCGCGTGAAGCTCACCGCGATGCGGAAGATGTCGTCGGCCGTGGCGTCCACAAGCTGTTCCCAGGCCCGGTCTTCGCCGGCCCTGCACCGCTCGACGATGCCTTCAAGCGATTCGCCGTTCATCACCGTGTCCAACGCAACCGCCCGCCCTCGGGTTCTCGCCTCCGGCCGGGTTACCTGTCACGGTAGCAGAAAGCGGCGCTGCCGGGGAACGGGAACACGGGGGCCTGGCCCAGTGTTGGTGGGCATGGCACAATGAGGCCGACGGGGAGGGGATTGGATGACGAACGCGATCGGGACGCTCGAACAACATGTCAGGGAGACGCTGGAGGAGTTGCGGCCGGCGCTCCAGATGGACGGCGGCGACGTCGAGTTTGTGGGGTTGGAGGGCGGCATTGTTCAGGTGAGGTTGCTGGGCGCGTGCGGCGGCTGCCCGATGGCGACCATGACCCTGGTCGGGTTCGTCGAGGAGCGCCTCAAGCAATGCGTGCCCGAGATTCAACAGGTCGTCAGCGTCTAGCAGCTTGTCGGAGAAATGGGGCGAGTCACGCGCAGGGGGCTTGCGAGGCGCAGGCAAGGCGCGACAAGATCATGAGGGAAGTGTCGGTTTCAGTGGCCGAAGGGGCAATAGTGCCTTCCGATCTAGTGCTTTGCAAGGAGGATTCATGCGATTCTTGATCCGCTCTCTCGCTGTCCTGCTGGTCTCCACGGGCCTTCCGGTGTTGGCCCAGGACCTGACGATCGTCTCGAAAGCGACACGCGACGGTGGCTCGCCCGAAACGAACGTCAGCTACATTTCCAGCGACCATGCCCGGATTTCCATGAGCGATGGCAACGAGGTCATCGTCGATTTCAAGATCGGTCAGATCTCGACGCTGGACGCGAAGAAGAAGACCTACTACGTGACCACCCGTGCGGACATGGACGCACTTGCGGCCAAGATGCAGGAGCAGTTGAACAGCCCGGAGATGAAGAAGGCACAGGAGCAAATGAAGGACCTCCCGCCCGAGGCGCGAAGCAGGATGGACGCCATGGGAGGGATGTTCGCCGTCGAGGTCCAGGACATGGGCACGACCCGCACGATCGCCGGCTACACCTGCGAGAACTGGAAGATGACCATGGGCCAGTTCTCTCGGACCGAGGAGTGCCTGACCAGCGACCTGAAATTTCCGGCCCAGGCGTGGGAGATGTATCGGGCGTTCGCCGACAGCATGAAGGGCATGATGGCCGCGTTCGGGCCGATGGCGGCTAAGGTCGCCCAGATGCAGGAGCAACTCAAGAAGATGAAAGGGTTCCCGCTGGCGAACACAACGACGACCGAGATCATGGGACACAAGACCGTGATTGCCAGCGAGGTGATCGAAGTCAAGCAAGGTTCGATTCCCGCCTCGGCCTGGGAAATCCCCTCCGGCTACACGAAGGTCGACAGTCCGATGCAGAAGGCGCTTCTTCAGTCTCGGTCAAAGAAATAACGAGCCTCTCTCATCAGAGGTCGTTTCGGGCGAAGTTCAGTACGCACTGCGGTGACGCGCGTCGCGCGTGTCGATCAAGGCGTCGATGGCCGTAGAATGGCGATCGGTGTGAGTTCGGGAGGTGCTTGATGCGGCGCTTGAGCCTGGCGTCCTGCGCGATGGCTGCGGTCATGTCGATGGGCAGTGCAACGGCGGCCGACCTTCTCGCCGTCCTGCCGCCAGCGTCCCACGACCCGAACGTCGCGACCTTCGAGAAGGTCCTGGGCTTTGGGTGGGGCGAGGAAATCACGGATCCCGAGCAGGTCGCCCGGTACGCGCAGGCGCTCGCGGCATCGGCCGCGGGGCGGGTGCGCCTGCTCGAGTACGGCAGGTCGACTGAGGGTCGTCCCCTGGTGCTTCTAGTGCTGGGCTCGCCCGAGAATCTGGCGCGGTTCGACGCAATCGAGGCCGACCTCGCCAGGCTCGGGGACCCGAGATCCCTGCCCGAAGCGCAGGCCGAGAAGCTGATCAAGGAACTCCCTGCGGTGGTCTGGATCCAGTGCTGCGTGCACGGAGACGAAACCTCCGGAACCGATGCGGGGCTCGCGCTCGCGTATCACATTGCTTCGGGCACCGGTCCCGAGGTGGATCGCATCCTGGCCAACGCCCTCGTGGTCGTCGACCCGTTGGAGAACCCGGACGGGCGCGGTCGCTTCGTGACCTCGACCCGGCAGGCCCGCGGTTCGCTTCCCGATCCCGAGCCGGCCGCGGCCGAGCACGTCCAGCCGTGGCCGGGCGGACGCTTCTCGCACGACCTGTTCGACCTGAACCGGGACTGGTTCGTGCTCTCTCAACCCGAGACCGCGGCTCGCGTGGCTGCCATGTTGCGCTATCACCCCACGGTCGCGGCGGACCTCCACGAGATGGGGGCCGATGAGGGGTACTACTTCGCTCCGCCGGCCGCCCCGCACCACCCGCTCCTTGCGGGGCCGGGCGACGCGATGCTCGAGCTGCTCGGCCGCGCCAACGCGGCGGCGTTCGACGACCACGGGTACCGCTACTGGACGCGCGAGGTCTTCGACGCGTTCTACCCGGGCTACGGCGACTCCTGGCCCACCCTGGGCGGCGCCGTCGGGATGACGTTCGAGGAGGGCGGGAGCCGGGGCCTCGCCACCCTGCTCAAGGACGGCGGCACGTTGACCTACGCGGACGCGGTCAAGCACCACCTCGTGACGGCGTTCACGACGTGCCTGACCACGGCCGCCAACCGCGAGAAGCTCCTTCGCGCCTGGTTCGCCTACCGGCAGACCGCCGTGTCCGAAGGGCAGCGGGGGCCTGCACGCGCGTACGTCCTTGGCGACGGAAAGGGCCCGGGGTCGGCTCTCGATCTCGGCGAGCTGATGGCCCGCCAGGGTGTGGAGATCACCCGCGTGACGGCGGGCAAGGAAGGTGTGCCGACCGGCAGCGTCGTGGTCGCGCTCGACCAGCCCCTCGGGCGGTTGGCCCGCGCGCTGCTCGACCGCGGCGCCTCCATGGGCGAAGCGTTCGAGAAGGAGCAGGAGCGGCGGGATGCCAAGCGGCTGCCCGACGAGATCTACGACATCACGGCGTGGTCGCTGCCGCTCTTGTGGAGCCTCGAGGCCAGGACAGTCCAGAGCGTGCCCGCCGGTCTCGGGACTGAGCGCATCAAACCCGGCGACCGGCCCGTGGGGACCGTCAGCGGAGCGGGCAGGGTCGCGTTCCTCCTCCGATGGGACGGCCAAGCCTCGGTCCGGGCGCTCGCGCGGCTCCTGCGGGCCGGCGTGAAGGTCGCCGTCGCCACCAAGCCAATCACGGTGAACGGCGTGTCGTTCGAGCGCGGGACCGTCGTGGTCCGGCGCGCGGAGAACGGGGAGACGCTCGACAAGAGCCTGGGGGGGATCGCCCGGGACACGGGGGCCGAGTTCGTCGGGACCGACACGGGTTACGCGGAGAAAGGCATCGACCTCGGTTCGACGCACGTCGTGCCGCTCAAGGCGCCGAAGATCGCAGTCGCCTGGGACGCGCCGACCTCGCCGATGAGCGCGGGCGGGCTTCGATGGGCCCTGGAGCGGGCGTTCGGCTATCCGGTAAGTGCGGTGCGCACGTCCACGCTCGCCCGCACCGATCTCTCGCACTTCGACGTCATCGTGATACCCGATTCGTGGGAACGGGGCGGCTCGTACGCCGCGATGCTCGGGGAGGAGGGCGCGAAGCGACTGGTGTCGTGGGTCAACGAGGGCGGAACCATCGTGGCGATCGGGTCCGGAGCTTCGTTCCTGTCCGGCGAGAAGGTCGGGCTCCTTGCGTCCAAGCTGGAGAAACGCCTGGGCTCGGAGCCGCCGGAGAAGGGAAAGCCGGACAAGGGGAAGCCGGAGGAGGGCGAGGACAGGCCTGCCAGCGGGGAGCGAGGCTTCAGCTACGAGAACGCGATCAAGCCGTCGGACGAGGACCCGCCTCTCGTTCCAGGCGCGATCCTGCGGGTCGGCCTCGACCCCGAGAGCGTCCTTGCCGCGGGTTTCCCGGGCGGGACAGTCGACGTGCTGGTCGACTCCACCCGTGTCTTCGTCCCACTCAAGCTCGACCGGGGGACCAACGTCGGGGTCTACGCCGGGCCCGAGACCCTGGTCCAGGCGGGCTTCGTTCTCCCCGTCTCCCGGGAGCAGCTCCCGCACAAGGCGTACCTGATGGTGCAGGAGTGCAAGCGCGGCAAGGTGGTGGCGTTCGCCGAGGACCCGGTCTCCCGCGGCCTCACCCGGTCGGCGATGCTCCTGTTCGCCAACGCGGTATTCTTCGCGCCTGCCTACTGAGTGAATCTTGCCCTCGGAACAGCGGGAGGGGAGCGATAGGGCGATGATCGGTTCGGAGGCTCCCGGGTGAGCGCCCTGTGGTGGGTCGTGTTCGGGGTGGTCGTGGCGGTGCTGTTGGGCCTGGACCTCTTCGTCTTCCACCGCCGGTCGGGTCATGAGGGCACGCGGCGCGCACTGATGTGGAGCGCCTTCTGGGTCGGCCTCGGCCTGTCGTTCTCGTTCGTCGTGGGGTTCACGCGCGGACACGACGCGGCGCTCGCGTACATCACCGCCTACCTCGTCGAGCTCTCGCTGTCGGTGGACAACCTGTTCGTCTTCGTCGCGCTGTTCGCCTACTTCGGCGTCGCGCCGGAACACCACCACCGAGTCCTGTTCTGGGGCATCCTCGGGGTCCTGGTGACGCGGGGCGCGTTCATCTTCGCGGGCGTCGCACTGATCGCGCGCTTCCACTGGGTGGTGTACGTCCTCGCGGTCGTCCTGATCGCGACCGGCGCCAGGCTCGGCCTGGGCGGCGGGGACGACGTGCACCCCGAGCGCAACCTCGTTGTGCGCTGGGCAAGCCGCGTGCTGCCGATGGTGAAGACCTTCTACGGCAACCGGTTCGCCGTGCGGACCGAGCGCGGCTGGAGGTTCACGCCGCTCCTGCTGGTGTTGCTGGCGATCGAGAGCACCGACGTGATGTTCGCGACGGACTCGGTCCCGGCAGTCCTGGCGATCAGCCGGGATCCGTTCGTGGTGTACACGTCGAACATCTTCGCGATCCTCGGCTTGCGCGCCCTCTACTTTGTCGTGGCCGGCGCGTTGAGGGCGCTCCGCTTCCTTCGCCCGGCGCTCTCCGTGATCCTGGTGCTGATCGGCGCGAAGATGCTGCTCGCCGACGTCGCGGCGATCCCGACCGAGGTATCGCTCGCGGCCGTCGCCTTCATCCTCGGGGTCGCAACCGCAGCCTCGCTGCTTATGCCGGAGGCGAAACAGCAGCGGCCGGGGCGGAAGGCGTAAATCGCGGGCGTGGGTCGGAGCCGCCGGTCCCTCCTGCAGGCGGCTCGCGACGAGCGTCTTGGGAGTGGGAGCCGCAGGAGCGCCGGAAAGAGGCGAGGGTCCAGGTACGTTGAAGCAGAGGGAGCGTCGGCCATGACACAAAACGAGTCCGCCAAGATCCGTCTCGAAAAGGACACGCTCGGACTGATGGAAGTTCCGGCGGGAGCACTGTACGGCGCGCAGACGGCGCGTGCCGTCGAGAACTTCCCGATCAGCGGGTGGAGACTGCCGCCTGGGTTCGTGGCGACGCTCGCTCGGGTCAAAGGGGCGTTCGCTCAGGCCAACGGCGAGCGCCGACTGCTGCCGCCCGAGACGGCCTCCGCGATCGCCGTGGCGGCCGACGAGCTCGCGGCGGGCGGCCACCTCGACCACTTCCCGGTGGACGTGTTCCAGACCGGGTCGGGCACCTCGACGAACATGAACATGAACGAGGTCCTGGCTCACCTCGCCGAGATTCGCCTCGGGGGTGACCCGGCTGCGCGCCGGCCGGTCCACCCGAACGACCACGTCAACCTGGGTCAGTCCTCGAACGATGTCATACCGGCGACTCTTCGGATCGCGGCCGCGCTCGCATGGCGCGAGGACGTGCGCCCGGCGGTCGAGAGGGTCGTGGCCGAACTGATGCGCCTCGCGGCCGAGCACCGAGCGACGGTGACTCTCGGCCGCACGCACTTCATGGATGCAGTGCCGACGACCTACGGGCGCGTTTTCGGCGCCTGGGCGGACCGTTTGCACTCGTCCGTCGAACGCGGCGACGAAGCCGCTCAACGGTTGCTCTCACTCCCGCTCGGCGGCACCGCAGTGGGGACCGGGATCAACGCGGACCGCGGCGCCGTGGCACGCGCGACCGAGCTGCTGTCGAAATCCACGGGACTCGCACTCACGCTGGAGCCGAACCCTGCGGTCGGGATCTCGGCCCAGGACGCCCCGATCGCGTTCGCGGACGACCTGGCCGGTATCGGGCGCGTCCTGCTCGCGGTTGCCAACGACATCCGCCTGCGCGCCTCCGGGCCTTTCGGCGGCCTCGGGGAGCTGCAGCTTCCCGCCGTACAACCCGGCTCTTCGATCATGCCGGGCAAGGTCAACCCCGTGATCCCGGAGGCAGTGGTGCAGGTGGCGCTTGAGGTGGAAGGGCTCGCATCCGCATGCCGGGCGACCGCGACGTTGCACCAGCTCGAGCTCTCCCACGCCAACCCGCTGCTCGCCTGGAACCTCGACACCATGGCGCGGCTGTTGGCCTCGGCCTGTCGCGTGCTGGTGGAGCGCTGCCTCGCCGGGCTGCGCGTCGACGAAGATCGGGCCCGCCGCCACGCGGCGTCGAGCCCCGCCCTCGCGACGGCCCTGGCGGCGCGCATCGGGTACGAGCGCGCCGCTGAAGTGGCGAAGGCCGCCGAGGTCGCCGGGGAGAACGTCGGCGAGACGGCACGGCGCCTCGGCGTGTTGCCGGACGCGGAGCTGGCCGAGGTGCTCGACCTCGACCGGATGGCGGCGGGTGAGCCATGAGGACGTGAGAGCAGGGGAGCAGAGGGGCAGAGGAGCAGAGGGGCGAGAAGCGTTCGAAGGTTCGCACGTTCGCAGGTTCGTTGTTGAGGGTCGAGGGGAAAAGGTCAGGAAAATACGAGGCGGGACAAGGGGGCCTGCGTTCCAGTGGTCCCTGTCGTTTCTTTGCCGTTCTCCCTCTCCCTGTTCTTTCGCCCCAGCCATCGCACATTCAACCAGAACCGGCCCGGCGTCCCTCCTCCGGCCCTCAGCAGCCATGCTCCTCTGCCGGCCGGAACTGCCCACCGGGCCTGGGGAGCCACGATGGCGTCCCTGACCTTCCTTCTACCCTCTTCCCGTCTTCTCCGCCGACGTGTCCCGCGGTGGTTCCGGAGCGGCCGGAATCCTCGTATCATGTGGTGCAGAAAGGGACTCCCTCATGTTCATCCCGATCGGGCTCGACCAGACGGCCGTCAGGCGCCTGCCATGGGTGAGCATCGGCATCATCGCGCTGAACCTGCTGATGTTCCTCGTCGTCGGCACCAGCGCCCGCAACGTCGAGCAGCAGGCTGGGCGGCGCGCCCAAGAGGTCATCGACTACTGGAACCGCCACCCGTACCTCAAGCTGCCGGACGAGGCGCTGCCGCCAGGGGTGTCCCGCTCGGAGCGCGAGAAGCTGACCATGCTCAGCGAGGCAATGAGGAGCGTGCAGGGGCAGTCGGTGCCAGACGCCGAGACGCGCGCGGAGGAACAGAAAGAGCTCGAAGCGCTCGTCCGGCGCCTGCATGAAGGTGTTCCGGAGCACCCGTTCAAGTCCTGGGGGCTGATCCCGTCCGATCCCAAACCGCTCGCGTTCCTGACCAGCATGTTCATCCACTCGGGGTGGCTGCACCTTCTCGGGAACATGCTGTTCTTCTACCTCTCGGGGCCTTTCCTCGAGGACGCGTACGGCCGCCCGCTCTTCTCCCTTCTGTACCTGACGTCGGGCGTTGCGGCGGCGGTGGTCCACATCGCGTCGTTTCCGCAGTCGGACGCTCCGCTGGTGGGAGCGTCCGGGGCGATCGCCGGATGCATGGGAGCGTTCCTCGTGCGCTTCGTGCGCAGGAGAGTCCGGTTCTTCTATTTCTACTTCATGTTCATCTTCCGTACCGGCACGGTGGACCTCCCCGCCTGGGTGGTGCTGCCGCTGTGGTTCCTGGAGCAACTTTTCTTTGCGGGGCTCGCCGGCTCGAGCGGCGTGGCGTACCGGGCCCACGTCGGTGGTTTCCTCTTCGGGCTCGTCGCCGCGCTCGCCATCAAGCAGCTGCGGATCGAGGAGAAGTACATCGCGCCGAAGATCGAGAAACAGATCTCCGTCAGTCAGAACCCGGCGCTCGAGGAGGGGATGGACCTGCTCTTGAGGGGTGAGCTCGAAGGGGCACGGAGGTTGTTCGCGAAAGTGCTGGCCGCAGAGCCCCGCAACGCCGATGCCCACCTCGGGATCTGGCAGAGCCACTGCCAGGAGGGCACGCCGGTGGCAGGCGCGGAGCACCTCGTGCGTGTGATCGATGATGAGGTGCGGCGCGGGGAGCACGTGCTCGCGCTCGACCACTGGCGGGAGCTCGTCGCCACGGCGCACGAAACGGGACCGGCCGCGCTCCGGTGGCGGCTCGCAGGATCCCTCGCTGCGTCGGAAAGGGGGGCGTTCGTCGAGATCCTCCGCAACCTCGCGAGCGATTCGGCAGCCGGAGTGCTGGCCGAGAAGGCCGCCAGGCAGCTCGCGACGATCGGCGAGACGGCCCTGCCCCCGGCGCTGCCGGCGGCGAAGACGGCTCCGGCACTGGCAGCATCCGAAACGGTTGCGGCGCCGAAGGCGGTGGCGATTCCGCGTTTCTCGCCGCCTCCAGCCCAGATCGAGGTTTCTTTCGCCCCGCCGCCTCCCCCGCCGCCGTTCTGGGAGACGCCGCCGAGTGACCTGCCGTCGCCGTCGGAGGTCGGAGCGGGACCCGAGGTCGAGATTTGCGAGTTGGAGGCGCTACAGGCGGACGGTCTCCTCCTGCGGGGCGCCCAGGGCGGCTCGGACCTTCTCCCGTACGTGGAGGTCGAGAAACTGGTGGTCGCCGGGATCGCGGCCAAACCCAAGCCCTTCCTCGTCCTCGACCTCCTCCTGGTCCGGGCCGGGGGCAAGCCCAGACGCGTGCAGCGCCTCCTCAGCACCGAGTTCGACCCTCGGGAACTGCTTGGACGGCCGGACCTGAGCGGGCTCGACGCCTTCCGCGAGGTGGTGAAAGTCATCGCCGACGGCGCCGCCGCCCAGGTGTTCCCGTCGGGCCTACTGGCCCCGTCGACCAGAATCCCGACGTTCGAGACCCTCGTTGCGTATGAGCGTGGAGAGTTGGGTCCGCGCTGCTGAGGCACGGCGGGGCGCGCCACACGAGACGAGTTCGGGTATCATTGACGGGTCTTGAGTCTTTGAGACACGAGTCGGTCCGGCGATGGCGGGGGGGTTGCCGGGAGTCCGGCACAGCGCGATCTGGGGTACTCGGTCGCGAGTGCTCCATCCCCCGATGGTTACGTATGTGGGAACGAACGGGCGGGACGAGCCCGTAACAGCAAAAAAGGGGGGAAGCGATGGCACAGCTCAAGGGAAGACTTCTCGAGAAGATCCAGGAACACAGGCCGCGGACCGCCAAGCTCCTGAAGGAGCATGCCGACGTCAAGATCGGCGAGGTGACCATAGGCCAGGCAATCGGCGGCGCTCGCGGTGTGCGAGGCCTGGTCACCGACATCTCCTACCTCGATCCGTTCGAGGGGATCCGCTTCCGCGGCAAGACGATCCCCGAGACGTTCGCGGCGCTTCCGAAGGTGCCGGGGTGCGACTACCCGTACGTCGAGGCGTTCTGGTGGTTTCTGTTGGCGGGCGAGATCCCGACGTTGGAGGAGACGCTCGGAGTCGTGAAAGAGTTCCAGGCCCGTCGCGACGTGCCGGCCTACGTCGGCAGCGTGCTGCGCGCGATGCCGGGCGACTCCCATCCGATGGTGATGTTCTCGACGGCCATCCTCGCGATGGAGCGCGAGTCGGTGTTCGTCAAGCGCTACGGCACCGGCATGAAGAAGGACGAGTACTGGGACGCCACCTACGAGGACGCGACCTCGCTGCTCGCGAAGCTCCCGTCGATCGCGGCGATGATCTACAGGCTCAAGTACAAGAGCGACGCCCAGATCACCGCGGACCCGAAGCTCGACTTCGGCGGCAACTTCGCGCACCAGATGGGTCTCCCCAAGCCGTACGACGACGTCGCGCGGATGTACTTCATCCTGCACTCCGACCACGAGTCCGGCAACGTCTCGGCGCACACGACGCACCTCGTGGCTTCCGCGCTGTCGGACGGCTACTACGCGCTCTCGGCCGGCATCAACGGCCTGGCGGGCCCGCTCCACGGCCTCGCGAACCAGGAGGTGCTGCGCTGGATCATGAAGTTCCAGGAAAAGCTCGGCGGCGCCGAACCGACGGAGGAGAACGTCAAGAAGGCCTTGTGGGAGACGCTCAACGCCGGCCAGGTCATTCCCGGCTACGGCCACGCCGTGCTGCGCAAGACGGACCCGCGCTACGTCGCGCAGATGGAGTTCTGCCAGAAGCACCTGCCCGCCGACCCGCTGTTCAAGCTCGTCAACATGATCTACAAGGTGGCGCCGCCCGTGCTCACGGAGCATGGCAAGACGAAGAACCCGTGGCCGAACGTGGACGCGCAGTCGGGCGTGATCCAGTGGCACTACGGGCTCAAGGAGTGGGATTTCTACACGGTGCTGTTTGGGGTCGGACGCGCCATCGGGGTGCTCGCCAACATCACCTGGGACCGCGCCCTCGGCTACCCGATCGAGCGCCCGAAGTCCGTCACCACCAAGATGCTCGAGGACGTTGCGTCGAAGGCAATCACGCACGACGAGCTCGGCAGCGACTGAGAACAGAGGCCCGGGCCCCGGGATCCGGGGTCCGAACGACAAGATGGTGTTGTGGGCGGGGCTTGTCCCCGCCCTATGTTCTGGGCAAAGATGCGCCTCCGTTGAACGTTCAAACGTTCGAACGTTCGAACGTTGGAACTGCCGCTCTCCCGGAGGCGAAGGCGACGCGGTTCAATTCGAGGAACTTCTTCGGGACCCGTTGCGCCAGGCACTCCCACCACGTCTCCTCGGGAAGCGGGAGCAGGCGCGACACCGCCCCGAGGAGGACGACGTTGGCAGCCTTCACCGTGCCGGCCTCCAATGCGAGCCTCTCGCCCGGGACCAGCACGACCGTCGCGTCGAGGTTCGCGAATACCCGTTGCAGATGCTCGTCGCCGGGGTACGCCGCGGCGCCGGAGGACACGGTGACGGGCACGATCGCCTGGTCGTTGACCACCGCGGTGCCGCCGCGGCGGAGGAACTCGGCAAACCGCAGCGCCTCCATTTTCTCGAACGAAAGCAGGACGTCGGCTTCCCCAATGCCGACCAGGGGCGAATAGACCCTCTCCTTGTTCCAGCGCACGTGCGACGCGACGCTGCCGCCGCGCTGCGCCATGCCGTGGACCTCGGACTTCTTGACGTCGTAACCCGCCGCGAGTCCGACCTCGGCAAGGATGTTGCTGGCGAGCAGTGTGCCCTGACCGCCCACACCGACCAGCACGAAGCTGAAAGACTTGCGGTCGCTCATCGGTCAGTTCCCTTCCGAGATCGGGGTCGAGCAGCTCGCCGGCTGGTGCTCGTGGGCTTCGCGGACCTGGTCGCGCGTGAGGATCGCGTCGTGGGGGCAGAGCTGTGCGCACACCTCGCAACCGGTGCAAAGGTCGCCGTCGATCAATGCCAGCGGCTTGCCGGACTTCGCGTCCACCTCGTCGCCCTTGAGGATGGCCGGGCAGCCGATGCGGAAGCAGATGCCGCACCCCGTGCACTTCTCCTCGACCAGCTCGAGCGGTACCCAGCGCTTGCGGATCTCCGGCAGGAGCGCGCACTCGCGTCGCGCCACCAGGACCGCAGGCTCGTTGTGCGCCATCAGCTCCTTGTACGCCTTCTCGAGGCCGTCCACATCGTAGGCGTCCACGGTCGCGACGTGGTGGATGCCGAGGGCGCGCACGAGGGGCTCGATCTCGATCACCTGAGTGGATTCCTGCTGGAGCGTGTGGCCGGTGCCGGGGTTCTGCTGGTGGCCGGTCATCGCGGTGATGCGGTTGTCCAGGATGATCGTGAGAACGTTCGCCTTGTTGTACGCGACGTTGGCCAGGGCGGGCAGGCCCGTGTGGTAGAAGGTCGAGTCGCCGATCACGGCGACCATGCGTTCGCCGATGCCGGCCTTCGCCGCGCCGTGCGCGACGCCGATGCCGGCGCCCATGCAGCCGCAGGAGTGGATCGCCGACAGCGGCGGGAGCAGGCCAAGGGTGTAGCAGCCGATGTCCCCGGTCACCGCGACCTTCTTCTTCGACAGGAGCTGAAAGACGCCTCGGTGCGGACACCCCGCACACAGCACCGGCGGACGCGCCGGCAGCTCTGGCAGGTCGAGCGTCACGGCGGTCACGGGCGCCTTGTCGACCGGCAGGCCGGCGGCGCTCGCCGCGCTGCGGACCACTGTGGGGTCGAACTCTCCGCACAGCGGGAAGATCGACTTGCCCTCGCAGGCGATGCCGAGAAGGCGGATCTGCTCCTCAAGGACCGGGTCGAGCTCCTCCATCACGATCAGGCGCTTCACGCCGGCGGCGAAGGTGCGAATGAGCTGCTCCGGAACCGGGTTCACGATCCCGAGCTTGAGCACCGACGCATTGGGCAGCACCTCGCGGGCATACTGGTACGCGATCCCGGCGGTCACGACGCCGACGCTCCGGTCGCGCCACTCGATCCTGTTGATCGGGGCCTTCTCGGCCCACGCCGCGATATCCCGCAGCCGCTGCTCGACCATGGGGTGGCGCTTGCGGGCGTTGGCCGGGATCATCACGTACTTGGCCGGGTCGCGCGGGAACTTGTCGCGCTTCGGGGCCACGTCCTTGCGCTCGCAGAGCTCCACCGGCGTGGAGGAGTGGTTGGTTCTGGTCGTGGTCCGGAGCAGCACGGGGGTGTCGAACCTCTCAGACAGGTCGAACGCGGCGATCGTGAAGTCCTTGCACTCCTGCGAGTCCGAGGGCTCCAGGCACGGCACGCGCGTGAACTGGGCGAACCTCCGGTTGTCCTGCTCATTCTGGGAGGAGTGCATCGCCGGGTCGTCGGCCGAGACGACCACGAGCCCGGCCTCCGCGCCCGTGAACGAGGCGTAGAAGAAGGAGTCGGCCGCAACGTTGAGCCCGACGTGCTTCATGCAAGCGATGGCGCGCCGGCCGGCGTACGCCGCCCCCACCGCGACGTCGACCGCGACCTTCTCGTTGGTGGACCACTCGCAGTAGACGTGGGGGAAGCGCGAGAGTTCCTCGATGATCTCGGTGGACGGTGTGCCGGGGTAGGCGGCGGCGACGTGCGCACCAGCCTCCCAGGCCCCGCGGGCAATCGCTTCGTTCCCGGACAGGACTCGCTTCATGATCGCTCCTCCTCGGGGTCCGGGCCGGGTCGTCGGCCCGGCCGACCGGCCGGCGCCCCGATTGTACCCGGCGCAGCCGGGCGCGGCACGATCTCAGGTCGGAGGCCTGGGCAGTCGGCGATGGCACGCATGTTCGCTAGAGAGAAAAACCCCCCGGCGGGGCAGTGGGAACCGAGTGTCGGATGGCTTGGGGGGGAGATCCAACGGCGGTACCCTGCGGGGCGCCCCACCGGGGAAGGTGCTTTTTCAAGGTCATCGGCTGGTCTTCACGCCTGGTGCCGATTTGCAACGTGAAGGCCTTCACAAGTGCAACCTAGCACCGAACGTTCGGCAATGCAAGTGCGGGCGACACAACCCGCCGGGGCACGGCGCAGCTTGCCTTGTCCGGCACCTGAGGGCGGCATACAATGCACGAAAGGAGAAGGGCATGCCACGCACCTACGAAGGAATGCTCGACGCCAGAGGGTTCCGGTTCGGTCTCGTGGTGAGCCGGTTCAACGACCTGCTCACCGGCCGTCTGGTGGAGGGCGCGCTCGACTGCCTGGGCCGGCACGGCGCACTCGACGACGACATCACCGTGGTCAAGGTGCCGGGCTCCTGGGAGATCCCTCTGGTCGCCGAGCGGCTGGCGGGCTCCGGCAAGGTGGACGCCGTGATCGGCCTGGGCGTGCTGATCCGCGGCGCCACGCCGCACTTCGACTACATCGCCGCCGAGACTGCCAAGGGGCTCGCCCAGGTCGGCCTTTCGAAGGGTATCCCGGTGTCGTTCGGGGTGCTCACCTGCGACACGATCGAGCAGGCGCTCGAGCGCTCGGGCTCCAAGGCCGGCAACAAGGGGTGGCAGGCCGCGCAGGCGGCGATCGAGATGGTGCAGCTCTACCGCACCCTCGGGGACTGACGAATGGGCGTTCGGCGCCGCGGGCGCGAGCTCGCGCTCCAGATGCTCTATCAGCACGAGCTCGCCGGAGCCGACGTGGACACCATTGTGGTTTCGTTCGACGAGCTCCTGCAGGCCCCGGAAGCTGTCCGGGAATTCGCGATCAGCCTCGCCCGGGGGGTCATCTCTAGGCTTGCGGAACTCGACGCCCACCTCGTGGACCAGGCCGACAACTGGCGGCTCGAGCGCATGGCGGCGGTGGACCGCAACATCCTCAGGCTCGCGATCTACGAGCTGATCTTCGCGGGGGACACGCCTCCCGTCGTGGTCATCGACGAGGCCGTGGAGATCGCGAAGCGGTTCGGCAGCGAACGTTCGAGCCAGTTTGTCAACGGCGTCCTCGACGGTTTCCTGCACCGCGGCAAGGCCGCCGGAGAGCGCTGATGCGCTGCGTTGTAGCCCTCGTCGCGTTGAGCTTGCTCGGCGCCGTTGAGGCGGGTGCGGACGAGGCTGCCATCGTGATGCCGACGGCCCTTGCCGCGAGGGTCGAGACCGGCGGCGGAGCGGCGGTGGCGATCGGGCTGGAGAGCCTGCCGGACGGTACCCTCGTCACGCTCAGCCAGACGGTCAGGGCGCTGTGCGGGGAGCCTCCGTATCCGCTCGTCGGCCTCGACGGGTGTGAGGACCCCGGCGCCCTCGACGTGCCCTCGGGGTTCGCCGTGCCCGCAGAGCTGGCCGCCATGGTGGATCGCGTCCCCGGGGCGGTCGCAGTCGTGGAGCAAGTCGTCGACTTCGTGACGCAACGGGTGCGGCTGGACGAGAACGACGATGGCCCGCAGGACGGCGCCACGGTACTGAAGCGCGGAAGCGGACGCTGCTCCGGGCGCGCGAACCTCGCGATCGGTCTGATGCGCCGGCTCGGGATCCCGGCGCGCGCCGTCCACGGCCTCCTCCTCGGGGACGACGGGCCTCGCTGGCATCGCTGGGGCGAGGCGTGGCTCGGAGCTCTGGGCTGGGTGCCCTTCGATCCCGGAGCCTCGGTCGGGATCGTGGGCGTGCGGTACCTGCCTCTGCGCGGTTCGGGCGAGGGGTCGTCCCTGGCCGGGGTGCGCGTCGCGCGGCTCGACGAGCGGGGTTACCTCGGCGTGCCGGTCCGGAACGGCCTGCGGGTGCTTCCGTTGCACGGGGTGACGCTACGCTGTGTCGCTCCGGCGGGGCAGGCGACCCTCACGGCGCTGCTGCTGGGCCCGGACGGCTCCCGGTGGGTGCGTCGGGGTCAGGGAGAGGTCGTCTTCGACGGGATGCTCCCGGGCCGCTACCGGATCGTTTGGGGGCGGAGCGGTCCGCCGGGCATCCTCGATCTCGTGCTCGGCTCGGCTTCCGATGTTCTGGTCGAGCTCGGGGCTCGCGGGGAGGCTGGATCATGAAGACCATTCTCGGGCGGCTTTCGGAGCTGGGGCTGCGGGAGATCAGCAAGCTCCTGACTGCCGCGGGCGCAGAAGGAATGCTCGACGTCGATGGTCCGGCCGGCCGGGCACAAGTGGCCTTCCGTCGCGGCCACCTGGCCGGTGAGGTGTCGTGGGCGCTGACTGCGGCGTACTCGACCCGCAACGGCACCTACTGCTTCCGCCCAGGGGCCGCGAGCGACGCGATGGAGTGGCTGCCCCAGGAGGAGTTCTTCGCCCGCCTCGACGCGCAGGCCAAGGCCGCGAAGGAACACGCGGAGACGGCCGGCGCGGGCACCGAATCCGCCGACCCCCTGGCCGAGCTTCGCGACTCGCTCGCCGAGATCCCGATCCCCGGCGGGTCGGTACGGGTCGCGATCGCGGCGGCCGATCCTCGTCCGTACCGCACGTTGATCCCCGAGTGGCACCAGCGGGGGTGGGAAGTGACGCTGGGCGACACGCCGCGGTGGCCGGATCCGCCGGCGCCGAGTCTCGTCATCGTTCACCTGCCGACCACCGCGACCCTCGCGGGTCAGGACGAGATCTGGCTCGGACTCGTCAAGCACGCCGCAGCCCAGCACCCGCCCGTTCCCGTGGTGTGGGTCGGGGCGATGGCCGATCCGTGGCTGCGGCACCAGGCGGTGATCTCCGGGGTGGACTTCATGATGCCCGCGCCGATCGGGGAGGCTGGGGAGACCGCCCGCTGGTTCCGCGAGGACCTTACGGTGCTCGCTGATCGGCTCCTGAGCCGTCGCGGCGCGGCTGCCGAGGGCGACGCCGAGGCGTTCCGGGACTTCTTCCTCGCGCTGCACGTGGACGCCGACCCCGCGGAGGTGCGCGCCTCGCTGCTCCGCTTCGCCGGCACGTTCTTCGCCCGAGGCGTGCTGTTCGAGATCCGGGACACCGTCTTCGAATCCGTTGGGGGTTACGGGTTCCCACTCGCCAGCCCGGCCCCCGTGTCGAGGGGGCTGGCGCCGCTCGAGGACGTCGTGGTCGAGCGCAAAGCGGTCCGCCTCGACGCATACCCGGAAGAGGGGACCGCAGCAGTCGCAAAGGCGCTGGGAGCCCACGGCGGGCTCGACCGCGCCGAGGCGTTTCCCGTTCTGACGGCGGGCGAGTGCCAGGCGATATTCGTCGGCGACCGGCCGATCGTCGAGGTCGGGGGGACGGAGGTTTTGGCCGGCGTCCTCGCCCGAAGCGGCTCCCACCTCGGCTTGTAGGGGCGCCGCCGATAGCGGACCATCTGCTGCGTTGCACTCGGCGGATCGCATGCTCACGTAGCCTCCGGCTACGCTCCGCTGCTCCCGCCTCGCGCGCCTTGCGGCTGGCCCAATCTCGCCGGCGCGGCTGCACGCCGTGGTTCCCGCGCCCTGCCTTCGCCGGTTCGCACGTTTGACTACAGCAGAGGAGCAGGGGGGCAGAGGGGCAGAGGAGCCAGGGCTTGAAGGCTCAGCGGGCAGTGGAGAGTTCAGAGTCAAGAGTTGAGAGTGAAGAGTTGTGAAAGAGCAGTTGCGGGTTGCCGACCATTCCCGTCGGCGGCAAATTCCAAGCAGGCAGACCACTGTCTCGTCTTTCAACTCTTCACTCTTCACTCTGAACTGTTTCTAGCTCCTCTGCTCCTCCGCTCCTCCGCGCCTTTCCTTCCCGGTGCCCTGAGCCCTTCGCCAGGTGTCTCTACGCTACAATCCCGCGCGGAGGCAACAGATGGCTCTACCCTACGACCCGCAACAGATCGAGCCGCGCTGGCAGGAGTTCTGGGCCCGCGAGCGGTTTGCTGCGGTGGATACCGCGGGTGCGAAGGACCTCTACATGCTGATGATGTTCCCGTACCCGTCGGGCGACCTCCACGTCGGGCACGGGCGCAACTACATCCTCGGGGACTGCCTGTTCCGGATGTTCCTGATGCAGGGGCGCAAGGTCCTGAATCCCATGGGGTGGGACGCCTTCGGCCTTCCCGCCGAGAACGCGGCGATCAAGCGAAACATCCACCCGCACGAGTGGACGGTCGGCAACATCGCGCGCATGAAGGAGCAGTTCCGGCGCTGGGGAATCCTCTACGACTGGGACAAGGAGGTCACCTCCTGCGAGCCCGAGTACTACCGCTGGAACCAGTGGCTCTTCAACCGGATGCTCGAGAAAGGGCTGGCCTACCGCGGCAAGTCGCCGGTCAACTGGTGTCCCTCGTGCAAGACCGTCCTCGCGAACGAGCAGGTGGTCGCGGGAGGGTGCGAACGCTGCGGCACGCCCGTGGAGCAGCGCGACCTCGAGCAGTGGTTCCTGCGCATCACCGAGTACGCCGATCGCCTTCTCGAGGGCCTCGACCGGCTTCCGGAGTGGCCCGAGAAGGTCAAGGTCATGCAGCGCAACTGGATCGGTCGCTCGGAGGGGTGCGACCTGCGTTTCGCGGTCGAGGGCGCCGGCGAGCCGATCACGGTTTTCACGACGAGGGTGGACACGATTTACGGAGCCACCTTCGTCGCCCTGGCGCCGGAGCACCCTCTAGTCGAACGCTTCCGCGCCACGGCGCCGGATCCCGACTTCGGCGAGTTCGTGGACCGGCTGAGGAACCAGACCCGCCTCCAGCGCGAGTCGGAGGGCGGCGACAAGGAGGGCCGGTTCACGGGGGCGTACGCGATCAACCCGTTCTCCGGCGAGCGCGTCCCGATCTGGGTCGCCAACTTCGTGCTGATGGAGTACGGCACCGGCGCGATTATGTCGGTGCCCGCCCACGACGAGCGCGACTTCGCCTTCGCCACCAAGTACTCTCTTCCGATCCGCCTCGTGATCGCGGGACCGGGCATGGGGCCCGACACCGTGCCGATCGAGGCGTACGCGGGCCCAGGCACCGTCGTGAACTCGGGGCCGTTTTCCGGGCTCGCGAGCGAGGATTCGAAGACCGCCATGGGCGTCTTCGCCGAAGGGAAGGGATTTGGAACCCGCCGCGTGCGATACCGCCTGCGCGACTGGCTGATCTCGAGGCAGCGCTACTGGGGGACGCCGATCCCGGTCGTCTACTGCGAGCGCGACGGAATCGTCCCCGTTCCGGACGATCAGCTACCGGTGGTGCTCCCGAAGGACATCCAGTTCGGCGGAAGCGAGGGGAACCCCCTCGAGCGGAGCGCGTCGTTCACGGCCGTCAGATGCCCGAAGTGCGGGGACGCGGCGCGCCGCGAGACCGACACCATGGACACCTTCGTCGACTCGTCGTGGTACTACGCGCGCTTCGTCAACCCGCACGTGCGCGACGCGATGATCGACCGGGAGCGGGTGGCGCGCTGGATGCCGGTGGACCTCTACATCGGCGGGGTCGAGCACGCGATCCTGCACCTGATGTACGCGCGGTTCCTCTACAGGGTGCTCCACGACTTCGGCATGGTCCCCGGCGACGAGCCTTTCACGGTGCTCTTCAACCAGGGGATGATCACGGCGAAGAGCGCGGTTTCGGGCAAGCTCGAGAAGATGTCGAAGTCGAAGGGGAACGTCGTGGCTCCCGACGCGCTGATCGCGCGCTACGGCGCCGACACGGAGCGCGTCTACACCCTTTTCATGGGCCCGCCCGAGAAGGAAGTGGAGTGGACCGACGAGGGCGTCATGGGCGCTCATCGCTTCCTGCAGCGCGTCTGGGGTTTGCAGGACCTCGTCGCGGAGAGCGAGGGGCGGGCCGGCGAGCCGGCCGCGACCGAGCAGGTCCGCGTGGCGACGCACCGCACGGTCAAGCGGGTGGACGACGATCTGGCCCGCTACCACCCGAACACCGCCACGGCGGCGATGATGGAGCTGATCAACACGATGGCCGAGCACCAGGCGACGGCCTCCGGCGGGGCGCTGCGCCAGGCGTACGAGACCCTGCTCCGGCTCCTGCACCCGATTGCGCCCCACATCACGGAGGAGATCTGGCGCATCCTCGGGTACGAGGGGTCGCTCCTGCGGGCCGGCTGGCCCTCCTACGACGCGGAGCTGCTGGCAAAGCAGCAGGTCACCCTCGCGGTGCAGGTAAACGGCAAGCTGCGGGCGACCATCGACGCGGACCCGGGCCTGGACGCCCAGGCGGCCGGCTCCGTAGCCAGGGAGGCGGTAGCGAAATGGCTCGACGGCAAGACGGTGGTGAAAGTGATTCACGTCCCGGACAGGATGGTATCGTTCGTGGTGAAAGGGTGAAGATGGCCGAGAAGGTAAGAGGGAAAACGGAAAACGGCAAAGGGAAGACAAGGACGGGTCGGCGTCTTCCGTTTGACCTTTTACGTTTACCCTTTCACCTGTTCAGCGCGGTGGCGGTGGTCCTCCTGGTTGCAACGAGCAGCGCGTGCGGGTACCACCTGATCGGGCAGTCGAACTCGCTGCCGGCGCGCCTTCAGAAGCTTTGCGTGACACCGTTCGTCAACCGGACCAACCGGGCCGAACTCGACCAGCGGCTGACAGAGCAGGTCTCCCAGGAGTGGGTGCGCCGGGGCCGCTTCCAGCTCGTGTCGAACCCGACCGAGGCCGACGTCGTCATGAGCGGGACCGTGACGTCGGCGGCCTCGATGCCGGTACAGTTCGACCAGTACGGCCGCGCCACCCAGTACCAGCTCACCGTCGTCACGGACGTCCAGTTCGTGGACCGCACGGGCGAGAAGCCGGTCGTGCTCTGGCGCGACCAGCACTTCACCCGCGTCAAGGCCTACGACGTGAACGTCACGACGGCAACCGCGTACGACTACTTCGACCAGGAGGTGCAGGCGATGGACCTCCTCGCCATCGATTACGCACGCGGCCTGGTGGTCACGATCCTCGAAGGCTTCTAGCGGGCGTCGCCGATAGCGGACCATCTGCTGCGTCAGGCTCGCGCCTCGCATGCTCACGTACCCTCCGGGTACGCTCCGCTGCTCGCCGCTCGCCTTCCTTGCATCTGGCCCACTCTCGGCGGCGCGGCTCCCCGCACGCCGCCGTCGCCCTGCCAACACGGTCTCACTCGACGGGGCGCCGCTGGCGTCGGACCTCGTCAGGAGCAGAGGGGCAAGAAGCTGTTCGAACGTTCACACGTTCGAAGGTTCGACAGGGACCGGTAAGAAGGGTGAACGGAAGATGTCAAACGGAAGGCCATGAACACAAGGCTATAGTCGTTCCAGGTTCTCGTCTTCCGTTTGACCTTTTCCCTCTCACCTTTGACCCCGCGGGTCTCTGAACCTCCAAACGTGCGAACCTTCAAACGGTCTTCGCTCCTCTGCTCCTCGGCCCCTCCGCTCCTCTGCCCGTCTCCGAGTCCCGAACCCCGGTCTCACCGACGGGCAGGGATCGGCGGGGTCCACCAGACGACCCGCCCGACGATCACGTCGGAGAGGGGCTGCCCCGAGCGCAGGCGGATCGCCCGCGGCAGGTGCGCCGGGTTGTCCGAGAGCAGGATCAGCACGCGCGAGGCGGCGTCGAGCACCAGGCGCTTGATGGCGCAGCCGTGCTCGCCGGCGATCTCCTCGCGCACGGCGTAAATCCCCTGCGCCATCACCTCGCGAACCGGCGAGCGGTCGAGCAGGACGGTGGCCCCCGGCAGGATCGTGTCCGCCATCGAGTCCTGGTCCTTGCCCACCCGGACCAGGAGCGCCCGGGCCGGGTCCACGCCGAGGCTGCGCAGGAGCGCGCGAGGGAGGGGCTCGTGCCCTTCGATGTGGTCGGCCAGCATGAGCGGAGGCCCGGCCGCGATGCGGTCCGCCACCAGCGGCACGGCCACCGCGTCGCCGGGTTCGGCGGCGTGTGCCTCCTCGCCCAGCAACTCGCCGACGGTGGTGCCCAGGGCAGTGGCGAGACGGGTGAGCGTCGCCACGGTAGGGGAGGACTCGCCGCGCTCGATCTGGGCGACGAAATTGCGTGACAGGCCCGCGCGATCGGCCAGCGCCTGCTGGCTCAACCCCTGGCTGACCCGCCTCTCGCGCAAAACGGCTCCGAGCTCCTCGATTCCCACCTGACAACTCCAATTGTCAATCTAGAGCGGTTGGACAGGAATGTCAACTTTACAGGTTGCACGGGCCGGATGCCCGGACGGCCCGCCGTCGCCCCTTCCCGGGGCTGCTGCCGCCCACGTTTCGCTCCGGGTGGCTCTTCTCGACTTGACAACTAAAGATGTCAGAATTAGATTTGATGTTGACCATGATGATTGTTCACGCTCCCGCGCCCGTTCCCCCGTCTCTGGAGGGGCTCCGGCAAGCCAGCGAACGCTGGGTGCGGAGGGAGCGCGCCCGAGCACGGCTTTCCAGCGGGGTGGTGACGCTCGACGAATTGATGGGAGGTGGGTGGCCGCAGGGGAAGGTGGGCGAGCTTGTGGGACCGGCTTCCTCGGGGCGGTCGGCGGTGGCGGCGGCCACGGTGGCGGCGGCCTCCGCCCGCGGCGAGGTGACGGCCTGGCTCGACGCCGCCGACGCCTTCGACCCCGCCTCTGCGGCGGCCGCGGGCGTGGACCTCGACCGGTTGCTGTGGGTGCGTCCTCGCAACGCAGGGGAGACAGTCCGCGCCGCCGAGCTGGTGCTCGAGACCGGCGGGTTCACCGTCGTGGTCCTCGACCTCGGGGCGGCCGTGCGCGCGGCGTCCGGTCGTGAGCGTAGGGGCGGCCTTTGCGGCCGCCCTGGGTGGGCGGGGGCACGCCCCGCCCCTGCGTTCGACGGAACACGCAAGGGCGCGCTGCGCCTGCGGCTGGCGCGGGCGGTCGCGGTGGCCCTCGTGCTGGCCGAGCGCCCCTGGGTGGGGACGCTGGCCGGCGCGACGGTGGTGATGGAGCGCGGCGAGGCGCGCTGGGGCGGTGAGCGCGGCGGGCCGCGGTGGCTCGAAGGCCTGGCCCTGAAGCTGCAGGTGGAGCGCGGCCGGGGGCGCGACCGAGCGGGGTACGGCGCGCACGAGACGACGGGCGGAGGCGAGCCCTACCCCCACGAGGAGGTCTCAGGCCGTGTTTCCGTGGGGCGCGCCCTCCGGGCGTGCCCTGAAGACGCCGGCGGGTCCGCACGAGAGCACGCGCGGAGCGCGCGCTCCACAGAGACGAACGAAGGTTCGCAAACAAGAACGGGCGAGCACGACCGTGCGACCTCCCACGGGTCGGCAAATGTAGAGGCGGGGCTTGTCCCCGCCCTTCTCGGACAGCCGCAGGGGCCGCCGTCCCTGCTTTGCCAGGAGCGCGAGGCAACGAGCGAGCGCGAATTTATTTCGCGCGAGCGGAGCGGCGCGGGGCCCCCCGCAGCGAGGAGCGCGTGAGCGTGCGCATCGCCGCTCTGTGGGTCCCCGACTTCCTTCTGCAGGCGCTGCGGCGCAGCGAGCCCGAGCTTGCCGAGGCGCCGCTCGCGATCGCGGCCGGCCCGCTGCCCCGCGACCTGATCGTCGCCGCATCCGCGGAGGCGGCGGAGCTCGGCGTGCGCCCCGGCATGACCGCGGCGCAGGCACGCCAGGTGGCGCCAGCGGCGCTGGTGCGGGTGACGCCGACGCCGGTGGCAGCCGCGGCGGACGAGGCGCTCGCCGACGCCGCGGCCGGATTCTCGCCGCGCGTCACGCGCCACCTGCCCGGCGAGGTCTTCCTCGACGCCGGTGGCCTCCTCCAGCGCTTCGGCTTCGAGGAGGCCATCGCCCACGAGCTGCTTCGCCGCTGCCGTCGCGTCGGCCTGGAAGCGCGGGTCGGCATCGCCTCCAATCTCGGAGTCGCCAGGGTGGCGGCGAGGTGCGCCGAGCGTTGGACGGGGACGAATGGCGCGAGCGGGAATTCACTTCCCGCGAGCGCGGGGGGCACGGGGGGGCACGAGGCGGCGGAGGGTGTGCGGGGGGCCGCCGCCCCCCCCGCAACAGATAGAACGGGGCTTGCCACCGCCATTTTTCCGAACAGCGGATCGCATCGCGGTTCGATGGGCACACCGGGATTGCTTCCCCCACCGCCACGCGGGCGCGGCGCGCCCGCTCGCGGCAGGCTCTGTCCCGCCTGCGGCGGGACTCCTCACAATGACAGCGATTCCGAGAACGGCCGCATGGGTCGGCCCCGCATCGAGCCTGCCGGTGTAGGGGCGGGACTTGCCCCCGCCCGTCGGGGCGAGGCGGTTGTCGTCCAGGCCGGCGAGGAGAGCGTCTTCATGGCCCCGCTGCCGCTCGAGCTGCTGCAGCCCGCACCGGAGCTGGAGGCGATGCTGGCGCGCTGGGGGCTCGCCACCGCCGGCGAGCTGGCGCGTCTGGCGCGACGCGAGGTCGGGCTGCGGCTCGGCCAGGCGGGCGTGGCGCTCCACCGGCTCGCCTCCGGGGAGGAGGTGGAGGCGTTCGTCCCCGGCCCTCTCCACGAGGTGCTGCGGGAGGCGGTCGCGCTCGACGACCCCCTCGGGGCGCTGGAGCCTTTCCTGTTCGTGGCGAACGGCATCCTCGCCCGCTTTGCCCAGCGGCTGGAGCTGCGCGGCGAGGGGTTCGCCGAGGTCCTGCTCGAGTTGCGCCTCGAGGGGGCGGGAAGCCGGGAGTACAGGCTCAAGCTCGTGGCGCCGACGCGCGACGTGCCGGCGGTGCTGGCGCTCGCCAGGATGCAGCTCGAGGCGCACCCGCCGGGGGCGCCGGTGGAAGGGGTGGCGGCGCTCGTCGCGCCGGGCCGGGTGCGGCTCGCCCAGGGCTCGCTGTTCGGCCCGCCGCTGCCCGCGCCGGGGAAGCTCTCGACCACTCTCGCGCGCCTGACCGCGCTGGTCGGGCCCGAACGGGTCGGCGCCCCGGCGATCCCCGACACCCACCGCCCCGGCGTGTGGACGCTCGCACCGTTCGTGCTGCATGAGAGCAATACGACAGCAGAGGAGCGGAGGAGCAGGGGAGCAGGGGGGAAGAGACAGTTCGAAAGTTCGCAGGTTCGAAGGTTCGAAGATTCAGAGACGGCGGAAAAAAGGGAAAAGGGGAAAGGGCAAAGGGAAGACGAAGAGGAAGGTTCAAAAGTTCAGGAAGAGGGAAGAAGGAAGAGGGGAGACGGCAGAGGGAAGGCACAGCATCCCGCTGCACCGTTTGCCTTCCCTCTTCCCTCGTCGTCCGAACCTGCGGTCACTTCGTGCTCCTCCGCCCCTCTGCCCCTCTGCTCCTCTGCTCCTCTGCTGGCGCAAAGTCGGCCACGTCTCTCGTTTCACCGGCCACCGGCCACCGGCCACGCCTCACCCGGTGCTGCGGGCGTTCCGGCCGCCGCGCGCGGCCAAGGTGGACGCGGTCGACGGCCGGCCGGTGGTGGTGTGGGTGGAGGCGCTGGGCGGGATCGTCGTCGGCTGGGCCGGCCCGTACCGGTTCGTCGGTGAGTGGTGGGGCGACGAACCCTTCGCGCGCGAGGACTTCGACGTCGCCACCACCGACGGCTCCCTCCTGCGCGTCTACTTCGACCGCCTCGAGCGCCGCTGGTTCGCGGACGGCGTGTATGACTGACCGTGGTTTCCGTTCGAAGAGGGACAAATGTAGGGGCGGCCCTTGCGGCCGCCCGCGGGTGGGAGGAGGAAGGAATGAACACGACGACGGGCGGGGGCAAGCCCCGCCCCTACACCTCAAAGACGAAGGATCCACAGAGGGGATAGCTGTGGAAGTCTGCGACAAGCCCCTTGCGAACAGGGTTGAAGAGAATGTAGAGCGCCGCGTCGCGGAGATCGTCACTCCGCCGCAGCGCGTGATCGTAGAAACCACGCTGCCAGAACCTTCGGCTCTCCCCCTCTTGCCTCTGCACGCGGTAGCACTCCGATTTCCATGCCCCGACGAAAGAGGGAAGCGGGGAGTTGGAGGTGCTCTCAACGAGAAGATGAACGTGATCGGGCTTGAGGCAATACGCGAAAACACGATTGCCCGTGCGGGCGCTGAGCTCATCGAGAAGTTGGATGCACTTGATACCGAAGCCGATGTCACGAAAGGTGTCCGCCCGGGGATGCGTCCCGAGTGTGACAGAGAAGACGCGCCCATCGTCATGGTAGACACCGGCGTCCAACCTTATGAGCTTTCGCTGGGGGAGCTCCATCGTCGTTTATTGCAACGTAGCACGTTGGACGACGGGGTCGCCAGAGCGGGCGGGGGCAAGCCCCGCCCCTACACCATGAAGTTGGAGAGTTCCAATGTAGGGGCGGCCCTTGCGGCCGCCCGCGGGCGGACCGGAGCCCGGTGCCCGAACCCCGAACCCCGGTATTGCGAGCTGCACGCGCACACGGCGTTCTCGTTCCTGGAGGGGGCGAGCGAGCCGGAGGCGCTGGCGGAGCGGGCGGCGACGCTCGGGTTGCCCGCCGTGGCGGTGGCCGACCGCGGCGGCGTGTACGGCACCCCGCGCTTCCACAAGGCCGCGAAGGCGGCGGGCATCGAGGCGATCGCCAGCGCCGAGGCGGTGCTCGAGGACGGCTCGCGCCTGCCTTTGCTCGTCCAGAGCGCGCGCGGCTGGTCGAGCCTGTGTCGGTTGCTCACCGACGGCGCGCTGGGAGGACGAGGCGGCGGGCGGGGGCAAGCCCCGCCTCTACACCATGAAGTTGGAGAGTTCCAATGTAGGGGCGGCCCTTGCGGCCGCCCGCAGGTGGGAGGGGGAAGGAACGAACACGACGACGGGCGGGGGCAAGGCCCGCCTCTACACCATGAAGTCGGGAGGTCCCAATGTAGGGGCGGCCCTTGCGGCCGCCCGCGAGTGGGCGAAAGCGACACACAAGGCAGCGGGCGGGGGCAAGCCCCGCCCCTACACCGGCCGAGTAAAGGGGAAGGGCGAATCTCGTGGGAGCTGGTCGAGGAGCACGCGGCGGGACTGGTGGCGCTCGTCGGCGGGGCGAGCGGGCCGCTGGTGCGGGCGCTGGAGCAGGGGGGCGAGGACGCGGCCGCCGGCGTGTTGCGCCGCCTCGCCGGGATCTTCGGAACTGAGCGCGTGGCGGTCGAGGTGCAGCGCCACCAGCGGCGCGGCGAAGGGGCGCGCAACGCCGCCCTCGTGCGCCTCGCACGCGCGGCCGGCGTGCGGGTGGTGGCGACGCAGGACGCGCTGTGCGCCAGGGCCGACGACGGCCCGCTCGCGGACGTGCTCGCCTGCATCCGCGAGCACCGCACCCTCGACGCGGCGGGGACGCTGCTCGAGCCCAACCGGGCGCGCCGCCTGCGCTCGCCTGCCGAGATGGCGCTGCTGTTCGCCGACCTCCCCGAGGCGGTCGCGAACACCTCCCTCATCGCCGAGGCGTGCCCGTTCCGCCTGCACCAGCTCCCGTACCGCTTCCCGTCGGCGCGCCTGGAGGACGGGCGGGACGAGGCCGAGGAGCTGCGGGCGCGCGTCGCGGACGGCGCGCGTGAGCGCTACGGCGACCCTGCGCCGAAAGTCCGCGCGCAGCTCGAGCGCGAGCTGGCGCTCATCGCGAAGCTCGGCCTCGCCGGGTACTTCCTCGTCGTCCACGACATCGTTCGCTTCTGCCGCGCGCGCGGCATCCTCGCGCAGGGGCGCGGCTCGGCGGCCAACTCGGCGGTGTGCTACGCGCTCTCGATCACCGCGGTGGACCCGGTCGCGATGGAGCTGCTGTTCGAGCGCTTCCTCTCCGAGGAGCGCGGCGAGTAGCCGGACATCGACATCGACCTGCCGTCGGGCGACCTGCGCGAGGAGGTGATCCAGCACGTCTACCGCACGTACGGCGCGCGCGGCGCCGCGATGACCGCGAACGTGATCACCTACAAGCGGCGCAGCGCGATCCGCGAGGTGGGCAAGGTGCTGGGGTTCTCCGAGGAGCACCTCGGGCGCCTTTCGTCGCTTTCCGGGAGCTGGGAGTTCGCGGCGCACGTGCGCGAGGAGCTGCCCGAGCACCTCGCGCTCGCCGGCCTCGCCCCCGAGGAGCGCCGCTCCAAGCTGCTCGTCGAGCTGGTGGCGCGCATCATGCACCTGCCGCGCCACCTGGGGCAGCACTCGGGCGGGATGGTGCTCGCGGCCGGGCGCCTCGACGACGTGGTGCCGCTCGAGCCCGCCGCCATGCCGGGGCGCGTCGTCATCCAGTGGGACAAGGACGACTGCGGCGACCTCGGCATCATCAAGGTGGACCTGCTCGGCCTCGGCATGCTCCAGGCGCTGCAGGACGCCGTGCCGCTCATCCGCGAGCACGAGGGGGTCGAGGTGGACTACGCCCACCTGCCGGCCGACGATCCCGCGGTCTACGACATGCTGTGCAACGCCGACACCGTCGGCGTCTTCCAGATCGAGAGCCGCGCGCAGATGGCCACGCTGCCGCGCATGCGGCCGGAGCGCTTCTACGACCTCGTCGTGGAGGTCGCGATCATCCGCCCCGGCCCGATCGTCGGCAAGATGGTGCACCCCTACCTCAACCGCAGGCAGGGGCGCGAGAAGATCGTCTACCCGCACCCCGACCTCGAGCCGGTCCTGGCGCGCACCCTCGGCGTGCCGCTGTTCCAGGAGCAGCTCATGCGCGTCGCGATGGTGGCGGCGGGGTTCTCGGGCGGGCAGGCCGAGGAGCTGCGGCGCGCGATGGGCGCCAAGCGCTCGGTCGAGCGCATGGCGAAGCTCGAGACGCAGCTGCGCGCCGGCATGGCGGAGCGCGGCATCGCCGGCAAGGCCGCCGACGACATCGTGCAGGGGATCACTTCGTTCGCGCTCTACGGCTTCCCGGAGTCGCACGCCGCGAGCTTCGCCCTCATCGCGTACGCCTCCGCGTTCCTCAAGGCGCACCACCCCGAGGCGTTCCTGTGCGCGCTGCTCAACGCCTGGCCGATGGGGTTCTACCACCCCGCGACGCTCGTGCAGGACGCCCGCCGCCATTCGGTACGCGTGCTGCCCATCGATGTGAATCACTCGGCGGTGCAGTGTCGGCTGGAGCACGGGCCGGAGCAGCAGGGGAGCAGAGGAGCAGAGGAGCAGAGGAGCGAGAAACGGTTGAGGAGCAGAGGAGCAGGGGAGCGGAAGAGCGGAGGCGAGACGGGAACACACCAGGTAGTTGCCCCTCTGCCCCTCTGCCCCTCCGCTTGTCACCGAAGGACTCGCTGTGCGTCTAGGTCTTCGATTCATTAAGGGACTCCGTACGGAGGCGGCGCGGCGGATCGAGGCGGAATCGGGGAAGGCGCCGTTCGCCTCGGTGCGCGAGGTGGCGGCGCGCTGCTCTCTGCGCGACGACGAACTCGCGGCGCTCGCCGAGGTGGGCGCGTTCGCCTCGTTGGGCCAGACCCGCCGCTCCGCGCTGTGGCAGGTCTCGGCCCTGGACGGCCGCCGCCCGCCGCTCGCGCAGGCGATGCAGCCCGACCCGGGGCCGAGCCCGCTGCCGGAGATGACCTTGCGCGAGCGCTACGTCGCCGACTACCGGGGCGCCGGCATGACCATAGGCCGCCACCCGCTCGCCATGCGGCGCGCCGAGCTCGCCGCCCGCGGCATCCTCTCGGCGGCGGACCTCGCCCGCGCGCGCGACGGCGCGCTCGTGCGAATCGGCGGCGCGGTCATCGTCCGCCAGCGCCCCTACACCGCCAAGGGGATGTGCTTCATGACCCTGGAGGACGAGACCGGCTTCGCCAACGTCGCCGTCGCCCCGGCCGCCTTCGAGCTCCAGCGCGCCGTCATCACGGGGAGCCCGCTGCTCGAGGTCGAAGGCCGCGCCCAGGCGCGCGACGGCGTCGTTACCGTGCTCGCCGGCCGCTGCGCTCCGCTGTTCGCGTCCGCGCCGGTGCCGCCGTCGCGCGACTTTCACTGAGACCGTTCGAACGTTCGAACGTTCGAAGGTTCAAGAGCAACAGAGGAGCAGGGGTGCAGAGGAGCGGAGGAGCGGAGGAGAAGAGGCGGTTCGAAGGTTCGAAAGTTCGAAGGTTCAAGAGCAGCGGAGGAGCAGGGGTGCAGAGGAGCGGAGGAGAAGAGGCGGTTCGAGGGTTCGAACGTTCGAAGGTTCAAAAGCAGCAGAGGAGCAGGGGTGCAGAGGAGCGGATGGGCAGAGGCGGTTCGAAGGCTCAGCCGAAGCCGAGGAGCAGAGGTGCTGAGGAGCAGGGGAGCCAGAAACACCGGAAGGTCATGTAGTGCGCTCCCTCCCGCTCCTCTGCTCCCCGGCTGGCGGCGGCCGTTGGAGGCTCGCGCTGCCGATAGATGGACCTGCGAACCTTCGGAGGGTTCGAGAACCGAGATTGACATGAAACCAAAATGAAACCATAATGGAATCAGCGGAGGCGAGCCGATGGCCACGGTCACAATCAAAGGAATCTCGGACGCCGTCTACCGACGCCTCAAGAAGGTCGCACTGGCGAACCGCCGGAGCGTCAACCGCGAGATCATCATGCGGCTCGAGCGCAGCCTGCACGACCGCTCAGTCAACGCCGAGGAAATCCTGACCGCCGCACGGCAGGTTCGCGGGGGACTGGGAGCCGTCTGGATCACCGCTGACGAACTGGAAGCCGCCAAGGACGGGGAACGGCCGTGATCGTCGTCGACACCAACGTGATTGCCTCGCTCTACCTCCCGGGACCCCAAACCGACGCGACCGAGCGGGCCGTCACGAAGGAACCGCGCTGGGCCGCGCCGCTGCTCTGGCGCAGCGAGCTGCGCAACGTCCTCGGCGTCCTGGCCCGAACCGGTAGGTGCACGCTGAGCGAGGCGCTCGTCGTCATGAACGCGGCGCTCGTCCTCCTCGAGGGCAGCGAGTACGAGGTGGCGAGCGGCGAAGTGCTGCGCCTGGCCGGCGAGAGCGGGTGCTCTGCCTACGACTGCGAGTTCGTGGCCCTTGCCAGGGACCTCCACGTGCCGCTCGTGACCCTCGACCGGGAGATCCTCGATCGTTTTCCACGGGTCGCCGTCCCGCTCGACCGGTTTGCGGGGTAGTCAGCGTGTGGAGATAGGCAGGGCACCGAACCACCGGGCACAGGGCGCAGGGAAGGACAAAAGCGGAGGGGCAGAGGCGGTTCGAAGGTTCGCAGATTCGAACGTTCGAAAGTTCAACGGCAGCGGAGGAGCAGAGGGGCAGAGAGATTCGAATGCTCGATGTAGCGGCCGGCTGGCGTCGCTTCTGTGGAGCGCGCCCTGCGGGCGTGCTCCTGCGGCGCTCTCACAAAACGACCAAAGCACGCGCAGGGTGCTGCCCAAAGACAGGTGGCGACGGGGCCGCCTCGCGGCAAGGCTGATTATTGCGAGGAGCGAAGCGACGACGTGGGGGAAGCGATCTCGTCCCCAATCCGGTGCCCTGAACCTCCGTAAACCGCGAATTCGCTTCGGCGACCTGTCCCGCGACAGCGGGATTCGCTCCTCGCGATCTTCATGAGCCGTGGGCTCACCCCGGGCCATGAACGTGGTATTTGGAAAGGCAGGGCCAGTGGGGACCGTCTGTATCGCGACCTCGTTTCACGGGCGGCCGCAAGGGCCGCCCCTACAGAAACAGAGACGACCCTCACCCGGAAATGCTGTGCATCTTCTTGTGTAGAAGCGGGGCTTGCCCCCGCCCTCGGTCCGCAGATCGCCACAGGCTGGGAAGACTCTCTGGACAATGACAGACAATCCTCTACGACTGATGGCAAATCGGTATCAGAGGAGCGGTATACTAAACTTTAGTCAACAGAAGTCTCCTGTTCAATGTGTCCGCGATCGAGGTGGGCGTGAGGACCGGTCGGGGCGGATGGCCGGCCGGCGGTCGGAGGAGGAGACACCGATGAAGAAGCCGGTTCGGCGATTGCTGTACTGGACGCCCAGAGTCTTCTGCATCGCGCTTGCCGCTTTCATCAGCATGTTCGCCGCTGATGTTTTCGAGCATGCAGGAGGCTTCTGGCAAACGGTTCTCGTCCTCCTGATACACCTGATCCCGACGTTCGTGATCGTCGGTGTGCTCGTGGCCTCGTGGCGCAGGGAGTGGATCGGCGGGGTTCTCCTTATCGCGTTGGCGGTGCTCTATGTGGTCTGGGCGCGGAACAGACCCTTCTTCGGGTGGACGGTCTTTCTCCTGATACCCGGGCCGCTCCTTCTGACCGGGGCGCTGTTCCTGCTCAACTGGCGCTACCGGGCGGAGCTCCGCACTGGTACTTGAGCTCAAGGTGTTCTTGGTGCTCCCGTCCTCCGCCAGCGTGGGGGGCCCTTGTTACCCTATGCCTGTGCCTTTCCCCATGGATGCGGCCCGGAGCGCCCGAGCAATTCGGAGCATGGAGATCGTGAAGGGAGGCTGATGGCACACCCGACCGCCGTGCTGGCCCGCATTTGGGCGATCGTCTGGAGAGTGGGGGCGTTCTTCCTCGTGTGGGGCGCGCTTCTGGCCGGGTTTCTGGTCCCGTTCGGGCCGCGGCTCACGGTGTGGGAGCAGGTCCATCCGCTGCGCATCCGGCTTTACGCCGACTTCGCGGGAGCCGCCACGATCGTGGCCGCGACCTGGCTGGCGACGCGCCTTCTCGACCGCCGTCCGTTCGTCACGATCGGACTGGCGCCGCGGCGCCTGCCGCGCCAGCTCGCGCTCGGCGCCCTCGGGGGAATGGCCTGGATCGGCATCTCCCTGGGGGCGGCGTGGCTGGGAGGGTGGCTCGCCTACCGGCCGGGCCAGGTCGTCTCGTGGGCCGCGCTGCTCGGCGCGGGCGTGGCGCTCGTGCTCAACGTCCTGACGCAGCAGCTCATCCTCTGCGGCTACGTGCTCCAGACGATACGCGCGCGCGCCGGCGCGCCGCTGGCGATGATGCTGGCCTCGGCGATGTTCGTCGGCCTCCACGCCGGGGCGTTCAAAGGCGCGTGGCTGCCTGCAGTGAACGTCTTCCTCGCCGGGTTCCTGTTCTGCACGGCGTATCAGCTCACCGGCCAGCTCTGGTTCCCGATCGGCATGCACGCCGTGTGGAACTACACCCTCGGGCCGGTGCTCGGTCTCACGGTCAGCGGCTCGCAGCACCTCGGCAGCGGCTGGCGCGCGTTCGGCCTCGCAGGCCCGGCCCGGCTCACAGGCGGCGAGTTCGGGCTCGAGGGCGGCCTGATCGTGACCGCCACGACCTGCGTGATGCTGGCGGCCGTCGCCGTGGCGCTTCGACGCGGGTCGGGCGCGGCGGGCTGACGACGTGGAGCGACGTGGGGAGCAGAGGAGCGGAGGAGCAGGGGAGCACAGATCGTTCGAGGGTTCAGAAGTTCGTTGGAGACTGGCAAGAAGTTAAGAGTAAAACGTCAAGTGTAAGAGGTCAAAGGAAAGGCAAACACTTCAAAACCGGATTCGTGTCCGATCCTCGTCTTCCGCTTTACCTTTGCCCTTTTCCCTTTGACCTGCAGCTTCGAAGTTGCGCGTCGAGGGCACAGCTGGGTCTTCACGGCTTCTTCACTAAGGAACGCCACAGTCATCACGAGAGGAGGATCGCCATGGCAGAACCGGCGCCGGCACATCCGCTCATGGATAGGCTCTTCGGGCCCATCGAGGACCAAGCCGTTGCGCGCGTCCTCGCGCGCAACCTGGGCGTTGGCCTGCTCGCGGTCGGCGTGATCCAGGCGGCGCTCGCTCTTGCCGCGGGACGGGACGCACTCATGGACGCCGCGGCGTTCGCGGTCACGGGAGGCCTCGTCTGGGCCACGGCGGGCCGCCTCGCCGCCGCGCTCGCCCTCGTTGCGGCCGCAGGGTCCGCGGCGCTCTCGATCGCCACCCTCGCGGTCCACACGCCTGTGAGCGGCGGGAGGAACATCCTGCTCGGCCTCGTCGCGGTCTGGATCGCGGGCCGAGCCGTCGTCGCGACGTTCGCGCGGCACCGGCTCTCGCGCGTCGGTCCGCCGCGCGAGGAGAGCGACGGCGAGCCGCCCTTCGAGCCGCCGGCCTGAGCGCGACCGTCGGAGCGCGGCGGGCGTACAATGCTTGAGACGACGCCAACGACAACGAACGTGAATCGAGAAGTCATTGCTGCGCATTGTGTTGGCGATCAATCCACCGGCGGGAGCGTGCCCGCTCGCTGCCCGGCCGGGCACGGAGATCGGCGCAGCCGGGCGGGCATGGCGAGGTTGAATTTGCCGGGCCGCGGCTTCATGCGGCCGCCGGATCAAAGCAGGGAGGCATAGACCGATGAGCAGAGCGTTCGCGATCCTGGCTTCGCTGACCCTGGCGGCCGTGTCGGCCGCGGCGCCGCCGCCGGCGTTCCAGGATCCCTTGCTCGATCGCATGACCGGGACGTGGGTCCTCCGGGGCACCATCGCCGGGCGGGAGACGACGCACGACATCGTGGGCGATTGGGTCCTCGGCCATCAGTACGTGCGCCTCCACGAGGTGTCGCGCGAGAAGAGCGCCGGCGGACAGCCCGAGTACGAGGCGATCGTCTTCATCGGCTGGGACGAAAAGGCGGGCGGGTACGCGTGCCTGTGGCTCGACTCGACCGGCGGCGGCGGACTCTCGGCCCAGGCGATCGGGCATGGCCGGCGCAACGGGGACGAGATCGCGTTCCTGTTCAGGGGCTCGGACGGCAGCACCTTCCACACGACGTTCGCGTACGCGAGGGACGCAGGCACGTGGCAGTGGCTGATGGATGGAGAAGATCGTGGCAAGCTTCAGCCCTTCGCGCGGGTGCGGCTCACGAAGGAGTAGACGGAAGGCAGGCCGCGGTGCGATGCGCCGTCGGCACGTGCGGTGTCCTTCGCTGGTTGGCAGCGGTCCAGTTCTCTTGACTCGCGGCAGCCGCCCGGCCCGGCTTGACGCCGGATCGGCACGGCCCGAGAATGGAATCACCGTCCACGCCACTTCGGGAAGAGGGGATTGGTATGGATTGCCCGATCAGCGTGAAGGTCGTCAAGTTGCTCCGCCCCGCAGCCAACGCGCAACCCCCGCGCCTGCTCGACCGCGTCCGCGCGGCGCTGCGCGCCAGGCACTACAGCCCACGCACCGAGGACGCATACGTCGCGTGGATCAGGCGCTTCATTCTCTTCAACGGCAAGAAGCACCCGAAGGACATGGGCGACGTGGAGATCAACACGTTCCTCTCACACCTCGCCACCGAGGGCCACGTCGCCGCCTCCACCCAGAACCAGGCGCTCGCCGCGCTGTTGTTCCTCTACCAGGAGGTGCTCGGCATGCGCGTCCCGTGGCTCGATTGCCTGGTGCGGGCGCGCAAGCCCATGCGGCTGCCGGTCGTCCTCGGCCGCGACGAGGTCAGGCGCCTGCTCGCCAGCGTGCAGGGGACGCCGAACCTGGTCTGCCGGCTCCTCTACGGCACCGGCATGCGTCTCCTGGAAGGGCTGCGGCTCCGCGTCAAGGACATCGACTTCGAGCGCAACGAGATCATCGTCCGCGAAGGGAAAGGCGACAAGGACCGGCACACCGTGCTGCCAGGGTCGCTGAGGGCACCGCTCGAGGAGCACCTTGCACGCGTCCGCGCGCTTCACGATGCGGACCTCGCGGCCGGGGCGGGGCGCGTACAGCTGCCGGGCGCGCTTGGCGCCAAGTTCCCGAACGCGGATCGGGAATGGCCCTGGCAGTGGGTGTTCCCGGCCCGGACCGTCTGGCGGGACGAGGCGACCGGCAACCTCCTGCGTCATCACTTGCACGAGACCGCAGTCCAGAAGGCCGTGCGCGCGGCTGCTTTGCAGGCTGGGCTGACCAAGCCGGTCGGTTGTCACACGCTCCGGCACTCGTTCGCCACCCACCTGTTGGAGGACGGCTACGACATCCGGACCATCCAGGAGTTGCTCGGGCACCGAGATGTCTCGACCACCATGATCTACACCCACGTCCTGAACAAGGTCGGCGGCCGCGGCGTACGGAGTCCGGTCGATGGGTTGTGAGGCCGGAAGGCGAACGGGGGAAGAACCCCGAGGAAGAACCCCGAGGAAGGGAACGCCCAACCGGAGGTGACCCTGTGGACGGATTAGGCAGACTCCGAGTCTGCCTATCCCGGACATCGCCAAAGACGATTGTGCCGTGCATAATGAGCCGTACAAGGAGGTTCGGAGGGTCTCATGAGTCCATGTCGATCGAGCAAACAGAGCCTCCGAGTCTTGGTTTGCCCTTTTCCAATAGTCCGTCTAATCCGCGTTAGGTGCCGTACCCATAGGGCGCAGAGGTAGAGAAGGTAAGACGTGCGTAGATCGACTTTCTTCTTCTTGGCCTGGATAGTCGGAGGCGCGGCTACAGCAGCGCAGCCGCCGGCCACGCCCCTTAGTCACCCTGAGCCTGAACTGTACGAGGTGACGTTCCCGGTGGTCTCGATTCCCAAGGGGGCACGCATCCTCGGCTTTTCGATAGAGGTGAGGGGCGGTTGGGTGGTCAGCATCTCGGCTATCCCTAAGAACTGGTCGGTTTCGCTCAGCATGGACCCGCCATGTTGTCCAAGAGTATCGGGTGGCGGTCATCACGGCGCCGACGCACTCACCGAGGGGGAGCACCTGCAGATCAAGGTCGTCGTCGAGCGATGGTGGTTCCCAGACGCACCCACTCTGAGCGCCAGCGGCGTTTTGCAAGCCACACCCGAATCCGAAGCCTCGAAGTCTGGGGCGGTGCCGGTGTCAAAGATGGTCATCACCCGTGTGAGCGGTCGGGCGCCTAGGTGACACTTTATTCTACGCGCCTGGGTGACACTTCTAGCTCTGGTTGATCGCGATCTCCACGTTTTCCACAGCGGTAGTGCGTCGCGAGTGTCCCGACA
>JBEKAA010000020.1:0-48278 GCA_050018455.1 Thermoanaerobaculaceae bacterium
GGGGGCGCGGGGGGCGTGAGGCGCCGGCGGTGTGGGAGGGGTGGCGCCGTGCCCCCCGCGGCAGATGGTCGCCCACCATACCAGCCAGCTGCGCGTTCTCGCGACGAACCCCCACGAATAATCCGGGCTGGACGATCACCCGGACTCCGATCTAACGGCGTCGCGCCTGCCGCCCGCCCTGCCGGGGGCGCGCGATCTTGCCCCGGCGCTGGGGCTCGCTCGCCGGCCTCCCGTCCCTCTTCACCGAGCGGCGCGGCGCCTCGGGCGGCGTCAGGAGCGGCTCGAGGTTGACCTCCAGGAACTCCTCGTTGATCCCCTTGACGCGAACGCGGATGGCGTCGCCGAGGCGGATCACCCTGCCCTGCCTCTGCCCGACCAGGCGGTGCCCGGTTTCGTCGTACCGGTAGAAGTCGTCGCGCAGATCGCTGACGTGAACCAGCCCTTCCACGAAGACCTGGTCGAGTTGCACGAACATGCCGAACGCCACCACCCCGGTCACGTGACCCGAGAACTCCTCTCCGACGTGGGCCCGCATGAACTCGAGCTGCTTCCACTTGACGACCTGGCGCTCCGCCTCGTCGGCGCGTCGCTCGGTGAAGGAGCACTGCTGGGCGAGGTCCTCGAGGTCGGCCTGCGCGAAGGCGAGTTCGCGGCCCTGAAGCAGGTGGCCCGCCAGCATCTCGCCGAGGAAACGGTGAACGACGAGGTCCGGGTAGCGGCGGATGGGTGACGTGAAGTGCAGGTAGAAGTCGGTGGCGAGGGCGTAGTGGCCCTTGCACTCGGGGTGGTAGGCGGCGCGCGCCAGCGACCGCAGGACGAGGCTCTGGAGGAACCGCTCCTCGGGCCTCCCGACGATGTCGGACAGCACCCGCTGCAGCTCCCGCGGCGGCAGCTCCTCGAGGTTCCCCTTCAGCTTGATGCCGAACTCGGACAGTACCGCCTGCAGCTCGGCCAGCTTGCCCGCCGAGGGGCGCTCGTGGATGCGGAATAGCCCCGGCTGCCTCCCCCACACCAGCAGGCGGGCCACGCACTCGTTGGCCGTGACCATCAGCTCCTCGATGAGTCTGTGGGCGCGGTTGCGGGGGGCTGCCTGGACCCCCATCATGAAGCCCTCGGGGTCGAGCAGGATCTCCGGTTCGGGCAGGTCGAAGTCGATCGAGCCGCGTTCGGTCCGGCGTCGGCCGAGGCGTCGCGCCGCCTCGTCGAGCAGCTCCAGGGACCGCCGCGCTCCAACAGGTAGCTCCGCAGGCCACGAGCCCCGGTCCAGCCAGTCGAAGACCTCCGTGTACGTGCAACGCCGGCACGAACGGAACACCGACCGTTCGGCCCGGTAGCCCTCCACGGCGCCGTCCGAGTTGACCAGAAAGCGAACGGAAAATGCCAGCCGGTCCTGCCCCGGCACGAGCGAGCAAAGGTGGTTGGAGAGCTTCTCCGGCAGCATCGGCACGCAACGGCCGGGCAGGTACACGCTGGTCCCCCGTTCTCGAGCCGCCACGTCCAGTCCCGTGCCGGGGCGGACGTAGTACGACACGTCGGCGATGTGGACGAACACCTCGATTGCCCCGCCCCCGGCTTCCAGGGCAACGACCGCGTCATCGAAGTCGCGGGCCGTCTCTCCGTCGATGGTGACGGCGGGCTGATCGCGGCGGTCGGCCCGACCCGCCAGGTCCCCGTGCAGGACCTCGGCCGGCAGGGCATCCGCATCGAGGAGCGCCTCCGGGGGAAATTCCACCGGGATCGCGAGCTCGGCCAGGACGACCTCCTCGTCGACGCCGCTCTCGCCCGGCACCCCGAGGGCCCGGACGAGCGTTCCCTCGACGGGCCCCTCCTCCGGGATCCCGCGTATCGCCACCTCGACGAACTCCCCGGCTCGAGGTTTCGGGTCGGGCACCGGGTCCAGCAGCAGCTTCATGTTGACCCGCCGCGCGTACGGTTCTACCCACGGCTGGACCGGATCGGGAACGTATCGCCCGACGAGCGTCGGCCTCCGGCGGCGCAGCACGCGCACGACCTCGCCGTGCTTCTCGGGGATCGGGCGCCCGTTCTTCCGGCGCACCCCGAGATGGACGAGAACCTGATCTCCATCCATCGCCGTGCCGAGCGTCTCGGGAGGAACAACGATGTCGGGGAGGTCGCGCTCGCCCTGGCGGACGATGCCGAAACCTCTCGACGTCAGCCTGATCTCCCCGACGTAGAAGTCGGTGTACTCAAGCGCAACGACGCGGCCGTTGCTGCGAACGACCTCGCCGCGCTCCTCGGCCTCGGCAAGGAGCGCGGGCAGCTCGTCACGCACCAGGTCCCGGCCCCAGGTTCCGGTGAGCTTCCTCTCGAGCTGGGCGAGCGTCAGGCCGTTGCCGCGTGCGGCCCGGACTTCGTCGGTCACCTGCCTACGGTGCATCGTCGTCTCCGCAGTCCGTCGGAGAACACTCCACGTTGACAGGTTCCCGGCCCATCGGTACACTCCCGGGGCTGCGTGCGAAAGTGGCGGAACTGGCAGACGCGCAAGGCTCAGGACCTTGTGAGGGCAACCTCATGGGGGTTCAAATCCCCCCTTTCGCACCACTCACTCCCTGAATTTCGCGGACCCGACCATCGAAACGACGGGTCGCCCGGAGCCGTTCACCCGAGTCGGGAGTTTTCAATGCGCCACGCCGCCCCGCACGTAACGAAGCGCATCCTCGCGTTCCCAGTAGACAGGAAAGATCGTCTCCAGGCGGGTGAGCTTGAGCAGCGCCTCGAGGCGGTGGTGCGGGCGAAAGAGCGCCACGCGGCGGCTGGCTCGCGTGAAGCGCTGGAGGCAGCCGACCAGCTCCCCAATCCCGGTCGAGTCCACGTAGTCGATGCGCGCGAAGTCGATCACCACGCCGCCTGCCGTCCGCTCGAAGACGGTCCGCAGCTCGCGGGCGAACGCCTCCGCCGATTCGCCCAGCTTGATGGTTCCCTCGACTTCGACGATCGTTACTCCGTTCTCTTCGGCCGTGCTCACCCTCATGGCTGGCTCCCCAACCTCCGTCGTCGCCTCACGCCCTGACCGTCACTTCCGCCACGGCGGCAACCCCTCCCCCGCGTCTCGCCCGACACGCGTAGCGCCTCAGGTCCCCGAACGCCCCGGTCTCACGGACCTCGACCTCGAGGCGGTCTCCCGCCGTAATCGGCTGGAAGACGCCCACCCCGTCGAGAGCGACCAGCCGCAGCGACGCCTGGTGGTCCGGCCGCACGACGAGGAGGATGGCCTGCGCCAGAGCCTCCGCGACGAGACCGATCGGCCACGGGTCGGACCCCGTCATCGTGCCTCCGGCGGTCCCCAGCACGATCGCGACCCTGCCACCGTCGATCTCTTCCGTCCTCTCGACGAACCGGAATGGGTTTTGGTGCGGAAGCGCCTCAGGCGGCCTCGCTGACACCCTTGCTCCTCATGAACTCGACGAGGGAGTTGACGGACGCGAACGCCTTGGCGCCGACGTCCTCGTCCTGAATGCGGACGCCGAACGTCTTCTCGATTCCGATCACGAGCTCGAGCGCGTCGATGGAGTCCAGGCCAAGACCGTCGCCGAACAGCGGGGCCGCATCGTCGATGTCGTCCGGCGTCATGCCCTCGAGCTGAAGCCTGTCGATGATCAGCTGTTTGACTTTCGTGTGCAGCGAACTCTGGCTCATTGCGCCCCGCCCCTTCCCTTCTCGCCGCTCAGTATAGCGGACGGCGTCAGCGAGCCCTTTTCCGCGGTCCGAGACCGAGTTCGACTAACGAGCTCGAGCGGCCTTGAAACCCCACGGAACACCTTTCGTGGTCGACGGTCACCGGCAGCCGCCGCTCCCATGTCGCTGCGAACACGTCGGCGAGGCGTTCGGGGCTGGTGGACAGGTTGACGACCGCGAAACGCACTCTGCGCCTCGCCAGATCGGCGAGGAGAACCGCGCAGTGAGGGCACCCGTCGGCCACGTAGACGGTGAGGCTCACGACTCCTCTCCGCCGTCGGCCGGCACCTCCCAGGGGACCTCGACCGGTTCCAGCTCCGCAAGGAAGCCGGGGTCCTCTCGCCACCCTGGGCGCGCCTTGACCCGCAGGTCGAGGTACACCCTGGCGCCGAGGAGCGCCTCGATGCGGGCGCGGGCCGCGGTGCCTATCTCCCGGATCATCGAGCCGCCGCGGCCGACGACGATGCCCTTCTGGCTGTCCCGGTCCACGACGAGGTCCGCGAAGATGCGCAGCAGCGGTCCCGTGGCCTTCTCTTCCTCCTGGAACGCGCGGATGTGGACGGCCGAAGTGAACGGCAGCTCCTGCTCGACGCGCTCCAGCAGGGCCTCCCGGATCAGCTCCGCCACGAAGAACCGCTCGCTCTGGGTCGTGACGAGCGCAGGGTCTAGGAGCGGACGGCCCTCCGGCAGCAAGGCGAGAATCCGGTCCTTGAGCTCGCCCAGGCCGTCACCCCTGAGGCCCGAGACCGGCACCACGGCCGCGTAGGAATGGCGGGACGTGTAGAACTCCAGCCGCTCCGCAAGGTGCTCTCGCGAGCCGGCAAGGTCCATCTTGTTCGGAAGGAGGATCGTGGGCGCCTCGACCTCCAGCAGGAGACCGACGACGAACTCCTCGCCGCCGCCGGGGGGCTGGCTCGCGTCGAAGAGCTGGACTACGAGGTCCACCTCGGCAAGGGTGTCGCGCAACGCGTGCATCATCTGCACGTTCAGCCGGTGCAGCGGGCGGTGAACCCCAGGAAGGTCGAAGATGACGGCCTGGCCGCGCTCCTCCGTGAGGACACCGGTGATCCTGTGCCGCGTCGTCTGCGGCTTGTCGGAGACGATGGCCACCTTTTCGGCCAGCAGGGCGTTGACGAGCGTGCTCTTCCCGGCGTTCGGACGTCCGAGGAGCGCGACGGTCCCCGAGCGCGTCACGACGTCTCGTCCCCGACTCGCCGCACCCTGACCCTCCGCACGCGCCGCCTCTCGACCTCGAGCACTTCCAGATCCAGGTCGTGCCACCTCGCGTGCTCCCCCGCGCGCGGAAGGTGTCCGAGCCGGTCGAGGACCAGGCCCGCGACCGAGTCGAAGCCCAGTCCGCCCACCTCGGCCCCGAAGATCTCCTCGAGGACCTCGATGTGCGCGGCGCCAGCGAGAAGGAAGACGCCGTCGGCTTCCTTCGCGACATCCGGGGTCTCGCGCTGGTGCTCGTCCTGGATCTCGCCCACGATCTCCTCGATGACATCCTCCAGCGTAACCATCCCCGCTGTGCCGCCGTACTCGTCCACGACCACGGCCATCTGCTGGTGTGCCGACTGGAATTCCCGCAGCAACTCCCGCAGGGGCTTGGTCTCGGGAACGATCAGCACCGGTCGGAGCAGTTTGGACACCGGCGGACTCTCCCCATTCGCTACCGCCCGGAGGACGTCCTTCACGTGCACGACACCCTCGATCCTGTCGAGGGTTTCGCGGTAGACCGGGATGCGTGTGAACATCGACTCGGCAAACAGCCTTTCCATTTCCACGAACGAAGCCGTTACTGGAAGGGCCACCACGTCGGTCCTCGGGGTCAGGATCTCACGCGCAACCGTGTCCGACAGCTCGACGATCGAAGCGACAAGCTCGGCGTCCTCCTTCTCGAGAATGCCGGCTTCCTCTCCGGCACCTATGAACGCCTGCACCTCGTGTTCATCCACCTCTTCCGAGTCGCCGTCGCTCCCCGCCGGCTCCGGTTCTTCGATCCGCGCGAGGCGCCGGAGGACCGGGGCCCACGGGTGAAGCACGACCAGCATCGCGACCGCCAGCGGCTCCGCTCGCACCCCGCGCGCGACCGCCAACCCGACCGCCGCGGCGAGTAACCACCCGAAGATGAGCACCGCGAGCAGGCTCGCGTGGGACGCCCCGAACAGCCTCCCGGCGCGGATCACGGCCATGGAGGCGACGAGCAGAAGCGCGCCGTTGCCGATCTGGAGGAACACGATCAGGCTCGCGTAGGCATCGGACCGGCGGGGGTAACCGGGCAACAGGCGGGGGCGCTGAGCGAGCAGGCCGCCGAGCTGAATCGCCCCCAGCCGGACGACCGCCACCAGCCCGGTCGCCGACAACGTCACGATCACGAGGAGCACCGCCGCAGCCAGCACCGCGGTCACCGGATTGGACCACCAGAGGCCGAAAGCGCTCACCGGACCAGCTCCCGCCGGAGCCTCGCCTCGAGCGCCGCCATCTCGCCGCGGTCCTTCTCGTGATCGAATCCGCACAGGTGGACGATCGCGTGGAGCAGCAGCACCTTGAGCTCCCGCTCGACCGGCACGCCTGCCCTCGCGGCCTGGCGTTTCGCGGTCTCAAGCGAGATTGCCACGTCGCCCAGATACGGAACGCCTTCGGGATCCGTGAAACCAGCCGGGAACGAGAGTACGTCCGTCGGCAGGTCCTTGCAGCGGAAGTGACGGTTGAGGTTCCGAATCGTGGCGTCGTCGCACACGAGCACGCCGACCTCCGCGGGACCGGCCCCGAGCCGGTCCATCGCCGCCAGCGCAACCCTCCTGAGCGCCGGCGTCTGCCGCCCACCCGGGTGGAGTTGCCAGCGGAACGTCACCCGGGTGCTAGCCATGACGCTTCCTGTTGAACTCGAACCCGGGGTAGTCGATCCGGTGGTGGAACGCGTTGGTGAGAACCCAGAAGAACGCAGCTCCGATCTTCTCGAGATCCTTGAGGGTGAGCTCGCACTCGTCGAGCTGGCCGTCCTCGAGGATGTTCTTGATCATCTGGTCGATCATCGACTGGATCCGGCCGGGCGTGGAGTCCTGGAGCGTCCGGCTGGCGGCCTCCACGGCGTCGGCCAGCATCAGGATCCCCATCTCCTTGCTGTGCGGCTTCGGACCCGGGTATCTGAATTCGCTCTCCTGGACCTCGCCCTTGTCGGGGTCTTCCTTCTCCTTGGCCCTCGAGTAGAAGTACCGGATGAGCTTCGTGCCGTGGTGAGTCGTGATCGCCTCGCGGATGGGCTCGGGGAGTTTGTACTGCCGGGCAAGTTCGAGGCCGGCCTTGACGTGGTTCGAGACGACCAGCGCCGACATCCAGGGCGTGAGGTTGTCGTGGGGGTTCTCCGCACGCTGGTTCTCCACGAAGTACTCGGGCTTGGCGAGCTTCCCGATGTCGTGGTAGTAGCAGCACACCCTCGCCAGCAGCGGGTTGGCTCCGATCGCCTCCGCGGCCGCCTCCGCGAAGTTGGCCATCGCCAGCGAGTGCTGGAACGAACCCGGCGCCTCGAGCGACATTCGCTTCAGGAGCGGCACGTTGGGATTCGAGAGCTCGAGCAGGCGGATATCGGTGATCGTGCCCGTCAGTGCCTCGAGGAGAGGCAGGAGGAAGCTCGCGAGCGCGGCGGCAACGACGCCGCCGAGCGCACCCGACACGACCTGGGCCGCGAGCACCGCGCCGTCTGCGACCTTCCCGTGCCAGAGAACCAGCCCGACGACGGCCACGGCGTTCACCCCGGCGATGACCGCGCCCACGCGCGCCAGCACGTACCGTTCCTTGAGGCGCTGCGAGGCGAACGCGGCAGCAACGCCGACGATCAGGGCATAGACCGCCAACGTCACATCACCGCCCAACATGAGGGACACGAGCACGCTCTGAGAGACCGCAAACACCACGCCGACCGGAAGGCCGAACATCAGGCCCGCCAGGATCGCTCCGGCGCCGTGCGGTAGAGCTGGCAGGTAGATTTCGACGTGTCCGAAAGGATCGCGCATGACACTGGCGGCAACCCCGCCGGCCAGAAAGGCGAATCCGCGCGCCAGTACCAGCACAACGATGCTGAGGACCACGATAGCCCCGAACCGGATCCGGGCTTCCTCGGGCGAGGGACCCTGCCGCCCCAGGTAGTACAGCCACGCCCCGGCCAGAAGCACCATGATCAGCGCCGCGCCCACCAGGGGCAGGAGCGTCTGCGTCGGTGTGCTTCGCTCGGCGAGCGCCGCCAGGAGGCGTGCGGTCTGAGCGCTGACCTCGTCGCCGCGGCGCACGAGCACCTTGCCCCGAGGAAGCCTGACCGACACCTCTTCGACCGAGCTTGCGGCCTTGAGCTTCCGCGCCAGCGTCTCGCCGCGGTCGAGGACCACGTTGGGCACCATCGCCCGCGCCAGCAACGCGGCGAGTGGAGCCCTCTGGGTCCTCCGGATCCCCGGCTCGGCCGTCAGGCGCTGCTCGACGAGTTCCACCAGGCCCGCGCCGCCGTCGAGGAAACGGTACACGTCCAGCTCGATGCGCTCCTCGGCTCTGCCCGCGACCCGCAAGGTGATCCCGCGTTCGGCGCTGTGCAGCAGCTCCGTGCGATCGCCGACGATTCCTTCCCTGTACAGCCTCTGCACGACCTCCCGAAGGAGCCCGAGCAATTCCTCCGAGAAGTTCGAGCCCCGCAGGGCCGCCGCTTCGCGAGGCTGGACGACCAGGGATCCGACCTCCCCCAGCCGCTGCGCCAGGTCGAAGTCGTCGCCCACGGATTGCCTGCGGCCCTCCTGGAAGATCCGGTCGAGCTTCTCGACGAGCGAGGCTGCAACTCCCGGATCGTAGACGTACACAGGGAGGACCTCGAGGCTGGCGCGCCGGCGTTTCTCGTCGGTCGACTCGCTGTCGGCGAGAACCACCTCGCGGTCCACCACGACGTCGGAGGACGCGATCTCGCCCGCCGCGAGCGTCGGTACCCTGTGCGAGCGGCCCGGCACAATGAGAAGCGCGCCGAGCACGACGAAGCAGGCGTACCAGGCCCAGGTCTTGGAGAGGATCCGGCGTCGAAGCTGGACGAACTCGCCCCTGCGAACCGCGAGCCTCGCCGCCGTCGTGCGGGCCTGTTTGGTCTCCTTGCCGTTCACGACCCGTTCCCTCGCCGGGCCTCATCGTGCGCCTCGTAGGCCGCCACGACTTTCTCGACCAGCTTGTGACGCACCACATCCTCTTTGACGAAGTCGAAGAAGCATATCCCGGGAAGGTTCCCGAGGATCTGCCGGGCCTGGACCAGCCCCGACGTCTTCTCGTTGGGCAGGTCGATCTGCGTGACGTCGCCCGTGATCGCCGCCCTGGAATGGAACCCGAGCCGAGTCAGGAACATCTTCATTTGCTCCGGGGTCGTGTTCTGAGCCTCATCGAGGAGCATGAACGAGTCGTTGAGGGTGCGTCCGCGCATGAAAGCGAGCGGCGCGATCTCGATGACGCCGCGCTCGATGTGGCGAGCGACCCGGTCGTACCCGAGGATGTCGTAGAGCGCGTCGTACACCGGGCGGAGGTAGGGGTTCACTTTCTCAACCAGGTCCCCGGGCAGGAATCCCAGCCGTTCCCCCGCCTCCACCGCCGGGCGCGTCAGCACGATGCGTTTGACGCGATGCTCCGCCAGCGCTGCCGCTGCCATCGCCACGGCCAGGTACGTCTTCCCGGTGCCGGCCGGCCCGATCGCGAACACGATGTCGAACTTGTTGAGGGCCTGGATGAACAATCTTTGCTTGAGGTTACGGGGGACGATGAGCCGCTTCACCGACTCTGGTATCGAGGCGTCTGTGAAGAATTCCACGAGATCGACCCCCGGGTCCTCTTCGAGCACACGCAGGGCCGTCCGGAACTCCTCCTTGCCGACCGAGTAGCCGTTGGCCACGAGTCTGCCGAGCGCCCGCAGAAGCTTGTCGGTCAGCTCCACGGCCTCCGGGTCGCCGTCCACGGACACGGTGTCGCCGCGGGCCGTGAGGCGGACGCGCAACCGCTCCCCGAGGTAGCGGAAGTTCTCGTCGAGAGTGCCCGCCAGGACCTCGAGGTCCCTCTCCGGCAGGGTCAGCGTCGTCATGCCGCCAGCCGCTCCAGAGTGCGCTCGCGGACGGCCCGGCCCACCTCGGAGGTCGTGCAACGACCGCCGAGGTCGGGCGTCACCTGGCCGGCCCGCACCACGCGCGCGATCGCATCGTCTACGGCGTCCGCGAGGTCGGCCCGGCGGATGTGGCGCAGCAGCAGGCCGAAAGATCCGAGCGCCGCCAGGGGGCACGCCGTGCCGGCGCCGGCGATGTCGGGCGCCGACCCGTGCACCGGCTCGAACATCGAGACCCGCCCCGGGTTGATGTTGCCCGATGAGGCTAGCCCGAGCCCGCCGCCGAGCATCGCGGCCAGATCCGACAGAACGTCACCGAAGAGATTCTCGGTGACGATGACGTCGAAGCGTGCCGGGTTCCGTACCATCTCCATCGCAGCGACGTCGGCGTACAGGTGTTCGGTCGCCACCCCCGGATAGCCGGACGCCACCTCCGCAAAAACCCGCTGCCAGAGATCGCCCGCGAAACGCAGCGCGTTTGCCTTGTCTACCAGCGTCACCTTCCTCCTTGGCCGGGTGGCGGCAAGCTCGAACGCCGCTCGGACGATGCGCTCGACCCCGTGCCGGGTCACGACCATCTCCTGTAGCGCCAGCTCCTCCGGCGAGCCCCGGCGCATCAGCCCGCCTGCGCCGCAGTACAGCCCCTCGCTGTTCTCCCGCACGATCACCATGTCGATGTCTTTGGCGGCGATGTGCTTGAGCGGGTTGAGGCTCTCCTGCAGGCACCGCACCGGCCTCAGGTTGATGAAAAGGTCGAGCTCGAACCGCATTCCAAGAAGGATCTCGCGCATGTACTCGCCGTCAGGCACGCGCGGGTCGCCAAAGGCCCCCGCGAGGATCGCGTCGAACGTGCGCAGGTGCTCGAAGCCGTCGGGAGGAACCGCCCGGCCGGTGGCCAGGAACCGGTCTGCGCCCCAGTCCAGTTCCTCCCACTCCGCAACGAGGTGGCCGGCGGAGCGCATCGCGCCCGCAAGGGCCATCGCCTCGGCAACAACTTCCCGCCCGATCCCGTCGCCGGGAACCACCGCGATCCGGACCGGCTTCGCGCTTCTCTCCTGCGATTTTGGCACCGAGATGTTCCCCATGCCGTCGGCTCAGCTTCGACCCGCCCAGAGAACGTCGGGAACGCCGGCCCGGCGGTTGAGCCACCGCGCCAGCACGAAAAACGCGTCGGCAAGCCGGTTCAGCAGCGGGATGACCACGGCAACACCGTCGCCGTGCTCGGACAAAACGACGACGTTCCGCTCCGCCCGCCGGCACACCGTTCGCGCGTGATGCGCCAGGGCTGCAGCGCGCGTACCTGCCGGCAACACGAAGTTCCTGAGGGACGGCAGCTCCGCCTCCATGGCGTCGATCCATCCTTCGGCCCATCCGGGGTGGAGAACCTCGTCCGAGAGGACAAACCGGGCTCGCGGGTCCGCCACGAAAGCACCAACCTCAAACAGCAGGGACTGAATTCGCTCCAACTCGATCACGGCCTCCGGCGGAAGCCCCTCCGCGCGCAGCACGCCCAGAACCGCGTTCAATTCGTCCACGTCCCCGTAGGCGGCGACTCTCAGGCTGGCTTTCGAGACCCTCGAACCGTCGCCCAGACCCGTGGAGCCGTCGTCGCCGGTCCGCGTGTAAACCTTCACTGGGTCATGCTATCACCGTTCGCGTCCCCATCGGGTTGAGACCCCGTGAGTTCGGCCACCTTCGCCAGAAATTCCTCGATGCTGAAAGGCTTGATGAGAATGTCGGCGGCGGCGAGGACGTCATCCCCGGAAGGGTCGTACCCGGTGCAGATGATGACCGGAACTGCAGGGGTCTGTGCTCGCAAACGGCGCAGCGCCTCACGTCCATCCATTACGGGCATAACCAGATCCAGAACAACGAGGGCGAACCTATGGGGAGCGGCGGAAACCTTTTCTACAGCCTCCAACCCGTTGCCGGCCTCCACGACCTCGTATCCCGCGTTCCTCAGCGACAAGGCGAGCGGAGTACGGACCATCTCCTCGTCGTCGGCCAGGAGAACGGCACCGGTGCGGGCCGGCTTGCGTCTTGCGCTCTCGGCGCCCGCGTCGCCCGCCACGCGCGGCAACTCGAGCCAGGACCGCCAGCCCATCCCGGGCCTGAACCTTCCGCCGCTGCGGCCCCCGAGTCGGGTGGCGATGAGATCTGCCAGCGCCCGGGCTTCGCGCCGTGACGAGTACAGTTCCCGCTGGGCGTCGCTCCCCTCCGAGACATCGTCCTGCGCTCCCGTGTCGGAGAACGTCAGGTTCAAGGTTCCGGACGCACGACCGTCGCGCAGTGAGACCTCGACGGCGCCGCCGAGCTCTAACTCCGGGAGCGCCGACGCGAGGCTCACGTCCAGCCACAGGAGCAGCTGCGAGGCGTCGGCCACCACCTTGTCGTCCTTGGCTTCGCGGCGCACCGTGAGGCGGACCCTCGCGGGAAGCCCCGGTTTGATCTTCTCCACCCACCGAACGAGAAGGTGTCCAAGGCGCACGGGGCGCAGAACCCCGGACCCGCTCCGCGAGACGGCGACGAACCGCCGGAGGTCATCCACCGACCGGCTCACCAGACTTCGAGCAGCCATAACGGTCTGCTCCGCCGGCGTCCCGCCTTTCAGCTCCTCCAGGAAACCGAGCAGTCCCTGGAAGTTGTTGCTCACCCTGTGCGCCAGGGAGGTTGCCAGGTGAGACAGAGCTCGTTCGCGCGCAGCCGCCGGGAACTCGCGGGAACCCGCAGCAGGAGTCCCTGTCTCTGCCATCACGAACATCACCCCCGTCACGCCTTCCCCGGTGCGCACGGGAAACACCTTGAACTCGGCGGGAAGGACATCTCCGTCCTTGCCGACCACGCGCACATGACCGCCGTCGGTCCTGCCGCGCCGGGCTCGCGCCAGGGCGGCCAGAACGACTCGCCAGTGCGAGCGCTCGACGAGGCGCAGCAGCGGCTGGCCCTTCAGTCTGCGTAACTGGTCGCCGCCGCGCTCGAAAGCGGCCGCGTTTGCCCAGATCAGATTGCCGGACGGATCGGTGAGGACGACGGCCAGGGGTATCCCACCGGCCAACGCTTCCAGCACCGCGTCGGCCGGCTGGCCCGGTCCCACCTCCTCCCAGCTGACGTAAACCAGGTCCTTGTCGAATTCTCTCATCCCGGCCGCGGCCACTCTTGCCACAAAATCGCGGCCCCCTGCTGCCCGCAGCCTGACGACGGTCGACTGTCGGACATCGCCGTCGGTGCGCTGTCTCTCGAGCTGCCGGCGGAGGATTTCCCGGTCGCTGTCGGCTGCGAACGCGAGGAAATCCTGCCCGACGAGACGATCTCGTTCACCGCCCGCCAGACTCACAGCCGCTGCCAGGTTTGCCGCGACAACGCGGGTTCCCAGGAGACAGACAACCGGTGCCGGGCTGTGATCCGACAGCCCCCTCCACCGTCCCTCTCGCTCGCGACGCTCGGCGAGGCCCCTCCAACGGTCAGCCTCCAGCGCCGACGCAGCCTGACCGGCTCGCGCCCTTCGCCAGGACACCAGTGCCGTCACCGCACCCGCCGAGAAGACGGCCAGCAGGAACATCGCGCCAAGAAGGATCGGTCGGACACCCCGGACGGCCCAAGCGGCCGGCACCAGTGCTCCGAGAACCAACTCGCCGCCCGCCGTCCCGATCGGCTCCGACACTCCGAGCAGCCGCTCCCGCCCTCCCACCGCTCCGAGTCTCACCACCCAACGCTTCGCGTCGGGCTCCCCGGCGGGTCTCTGGAGGGCCTCGCGCCACTCGGGGCCGATGAGCTCGCCGAGCGATCCGGCCGGTCCTGAGCGGTCCCACCCCGACGCGAGCAGCAGCCCCCCATCCTCCGTTGCCAGGAATGCCGTTCCCTGTCCCGCCACGGCAAGGTCCTCGATCAGCGTGGTTCCCAGGCGGCCGAGGTCGATCGCCACGCCCACCGCTCCGACTCCGTTGGAGGTGCCTGGGGTGGACGCCATGACGAATACGGTCTTCCCCGCCCCGGTGGGGTTCGACGACACCCCCAGGGACTCGCCGCCCGGCCCGCCCGGACCCGAGCCTCCTCCAAAGCGAGGCGTTCATCCGCCCGCCAAACCCGACCCGGCATCGTCGCGAGAACCCCGCCGCTGCGATCCAGGACCATCGTCGCAACGAAAAGTGCCGGCTCCCTGAGGCGCAGCCTGTCGAGTATCTCGGCGCAGTCGGTGACCGTTGGCGCCCTGCTTGAACCGCACCCAAGGGCCACTTCGCGCAGTTCGGCCGCGACCTCGTCCAGGTGGCCCCGGATGTGGTCCGCGACCAGGCGGACCGACCCCTGCATCTCCCCAACGCACGCGTCCTCGATCGAGCGCTCGGCCGAACGGGCCAGGAGGAGGAGACCGGCACAGACGACAAGCGCGACCGCAACCACGCTTGCGATGATCCTGGAGAAGCGATCCGGAGGCTGCTGACTCATCGAACTGCTCTATTCTACCGCTGGGAGAATCGTCCATGCGACTCGTCGCTGCATTCACGCTAGTGGCCACCTTTGGAGCCGCTGTGGCTTTCGGGGCCGACCGCCCCGAGGGCCGTTCGTTCGCGACCCGTTCCGTCACCGTGGCGCGTCACGGGATGGTGGCGGCCGCGCAACCCCTCGCCGTCCAGATCGGCCTCGAGGTGCTCAGAAAGGGCGGTAGCGCGGTGGACGCGGCGATCGCCGTCGGCGCGGCGCTCGGCCTCATGGAGCCCGTGTCGTGCGGTCTCGGCGGCGACCTGTTCGCCATGGTGTGGGACCCCGCGACTGGGAAGCTGTACGGGCTCAACGGTTCCGGCCGCGCGCCTCTCGCGCTGACCCCCGACAAGGTGCCCCAGGAGAAGGACGGGACGATCCCGGTCTACTCGCCCTACGCCTGGACCGTTCCCGGCTGCGCCGACGCCTGGTTCGAGCTGCACGAGCGGTTCGGCCGGCTGCCCATGAAGGAACTCCTGGCGCCCACCGTGGCGTACGCCCGGGAAGGCGTGCCCGTGCCGCAGATCATCGCCAGCTCGTGGGCTCGCAGCGTCGCGCGCTTCAAGGACAAACCAGGGTTCGCCGAGGTCTTCCTGCCCGGAGGCAGGGCCCCAGCGGAAGGCGAGCCGTTCGCGAACCCGGCGCTCGCCCGCACCCTCCAGTTGCTGTCGTCCGGCGGGCGGGACGCCTACTACCGGGGCGAGATCGCCGAGAAGATCGTGGCGTTCTCGAAGAAGGTCGGCGGCTTCTTCACCATGGAGGACCTTGCCCGACACACGAGCGAGTGGCAGGAGCCGATCTCGACCACCTACCGGGGCACCACGGTGTGGGAGCTGCCGCCCAACGGCCAGGGTCTTGCGGCGCTCGAGCTGCTCAACATCCTCGAGTGCTTCGACCTCAAGGCCATGGGCCGGGACAACCCGGACTTCTGGCACGTCCTGGTGGAGGCCAAGAAGCTCGCGTTCGCGGACCGGGCCAGGTACTACGCAGACCCGGCGTTCTTCCCGGCGCCTGTCGCGGCGCTGCTCGACAAGGGGTACGCCGCCAGACAGGCGGCTCGAATCGACATGTCCCGCGCTGCGAGGTCGGTGGAGCCCGGAAACCCAGCCCTGCAGCAAGGCGACACCACGTTCCTCGTCACGGCGGACGAGCGCGGGATGATGGTCGCCCTGATCCAGTCCAACTACACGGGGTTCGGCTCCGGCTACGTGATCCCCGAGCTCGGTTTCGGGATCCACGACCGGGGCGCCCTGTTCTCGCTCAAAGCGGGGAGTCCCAATGTGCTCGCCCCCGGCAAGCGGCCTTTCCACACCATCATCCCCGCGTTCCTCGGCAAGGACGGGAAACCGATGATGGCGTTCGGTGTCATGGGCGGCGACATGCAGCCGCAGGGCCACGCCCAGGTCGTCGTCAACCTGGTGGACCTCGGGATGAACCTGCAGGAGGCCGGCGATGCCCCCCGCTTCTACCACACCGAGGACAGCGAGCCGACAGGGACCGTGATGACCAACGGAGGCGTCCTGAGCCTGGAGTCGGGCGTTGGGCAGGACGTCCGCCAGGCTCTGTTGCGTCGCGGCCACAAGCTCGTCGAGGCCAACGGCATCGTCTTCGGCGGCTACCAGGCCATCTGGCGCGACCCGAAGACCGGCGTCTACTTCGGCGCCACCGAATCGCGCAAGGATGGCGTTGCGGCCGGATACTGAGCCGTCAGGCGCCTGACCGGACGCGCGGCCGCCACCCTGTTCAACGCTTCCCCGACCGGGTAGCATCTGGGCCGGGATGAGCAATTCCACTTCTTCGCGGTTGCGCGATCTCTTCATGCTGCGGCCGGGTATGACCTACCTGAACCACGGGTCGTTCGGGGCATGTCCACGACCGGTGTTCGAGCGCTACCAGGCGTGGCAGCGCGAGCTCGAGGAGCAGCCGGTCGAGTTCCTCGGCCGCAGGTTCGCGGCGCTGATGCGGGACGTCCGAGCGGCGCTCGCCGCGTTCCTCGGCGCCGACCCGGACGACCTTGTGTTCGTGCCGAACGCGACGACGGGGCTCAACGCCGTCGCTCGTTCCATCCCCCTGAAGCCCGGAGACGAAGTGCTGGCGACCGACCACGAGTACGGCGCGCTCGACCGCACCTGGACGTTCATGTGCGAGAAGGCGCGGGCGCGCTACGTCCGACAACCCGTGCCGTTCCCAGTCGAATCGGAGGAGCAGGTCGTCGAGGCCGTGTGGGCCGGCGTCACACCTCGAACCAGGGTGCTCTTCCTGAGCCACATCACCTCCACCACCGCGTTGGTGTTTCCCGTCGTCGAGCTCGTGCGCCGCGCGCGCGAACGCAGGATCGTATCCGTGATCGACGGCGCCCACGCGCCGGGCCAGCTCACTCTGGATCTCCGGGCGCTCGGGGCCGACTTCTACGCCGGCAACTGTCACAAGTGGATGAACGCCCCAAAAGGTTCCGCGTTTCTCTACGCGCGCCGGGAGGTACAGCCTCAGGTCGAGCCGCTCGTGGTGAGCTGGGGGTGGCGGTCCGAACGCCCGGGTTCCTCACGTTTCGTCGACGAACATGAGTGGCAGGGCACCCGCGACATCGCGGCGTATCTCACCGTGCCGGCCGCGATCGACTTCATGCGGGAGCACGACTGGCCGGCAGTCCGCCGTGCCTGCCACGAACTAGTGCGCAAGGCCCGCCGCGAGGTGAACGAAGTCACCGGCCAGGCGCCCATCGCGCCCGACGGCGACGAGTGGTTCGCCCAGATGGCGACCATGCAGCTTCCCTGCTGCGACCACGAGACGCTGCAGAGGCGCCTCTGGGACGAGTTCTCGATCGAGATCCCGACGTTCTCCTGGAACGGGGGCTCCTACATCCGCATCTCGATCCAGGCCTACAACACCGAGTCCGACGTGGCCGCCCTCGTCCGCGCCCTCTCGCGCCTCCTTCCTGAAGTGGTCAGGGAAGACTGACGAGGGGACTCGGCACCGAATGACCGTGGTCAGCGCTCCGTGGACACTCGCAGAGGAGCACAGACCGTTCGAAGGTTCGAAGGTTCGCACGTTCAGGGGCGCCAGGATCATGAGGAAACGGGGAGAAAGTAGAGGGAAGACAAAGCGCCCGTTCAAACGCCCGTCTTTCCTCTCCCGCCTCCCGTTCTCCGCTCTCCAGTTCACTCTGAGCCGAACGCAGGGCTTCCCAGCACGGCGTGCAGCGGCGCTGCCGAGAGTGGGCCTATCGCAAGGCCCCCGGGCCCGTCAGGAACGGCGTTGGCGTGCGGCCTGCAGCCGCGACGCCGAGAGTGGGCCAGATGCTAGGAGGGCGAGGCGGTCGGACCGGAGCATAGCCGGAGGCTATGCGAGGATCCGAACCGCCGAAGCCCGACAACGCAGATGGTCCGCTATCGGCGTCGCCCTAAATCTTGGCGAGACGGCATCCGAGCGCGATGGAGTAGAACTTCGAATCCTCCGAATCCGCCCTGCTCGTGAGCACGCACGGCGCCGAGGTGCCCACCACGACCGCCGCCAGGCTCGCGCCGCCGAGAATCGTGGCGGCCTTGTAGAACACGTTGCCGGTCTCGATGTTGGGGAAGATCAGCACGTCCGCGTCGCCCTCGACGATCGAGGCCAGGCCCTTGATCTCGCAGGCCTCGCGCGAGAGCGCCACGTCGAGGGCCAGAGGCCCGTCCACGAGCGCGCCCTTGATCTGCCCGCGCTCGGCCATCTTGGAGATGATCGCGGCGTCCATTGTCGCCGGCATCCTGTCCGACACCTTCTCGTTGGCGGCGAGCAGGGCGACCTTCGGCTTCTCGATCCCGAACAGGTGAGCCGCATTCACGGCATAGGTCACGATCTTGACCTTGGTCGGCAGATCCGGGGCCGGGATGACGGCCACGTCGGAGACGATCAGCAGCTTGCCGTGCGTCGTCTGGTACGCCGGGATGTCGAGGACGGTGATGTGCGTCAGCACGGCGCCCTTCGGCAGCAATCCCCTGTCCCTGTCCAGGATCAGGTGCATGTACTTGTCCGTGCCGATCAGCCCCTTCATCAGGACGTCGGCCTCGCCGTCCCGCACCATGTCCCGCGCCTTGGTCCCGGCTTTCATCTCGTCGCGTTCGTCGATCACCGTGAAGACGCCCATGTCGAGCGTGAGCTCCTTGCAGAGGCTCTCGATCCGGGCGGCGTCCCCGACCAGGATCACCTTCGCGATCCCCTCGCTCGCCGCGCGGGCCGCGGCCTCGATCGTGTTCTCGTCGTGTCCGGCGGCGACCGCCACGCGGCGCGCGTGGGCGCCCTTGACACCTTCGGCGAGCTGCTCGAGCGTTCGAATCGGCTTCATCGTCCCTCCTGCTTCCCTATGCCCTGCGCCCTACGCCCTGTGCCCTGTCTCAAGCCTCCGGCCCGTACTCCCTCGCCGGCTCCTTGTGGTTGAGCACCCGGAGCGCGCCCTTCGCGAGGGCGAGCATCTCGTTCTCGCCGGGGTACACCGTCACCCCGCAACCCGCCGCCGCAACGAACTGCACGATTGCGGCCACCAGCTTCTTCGAGCGCGCCATCCCTCCCGTCAGGAGAATGCGGTCCACCGGCTCGCCGTCGAACGCCGGCACGAGAGCCGTGATGTTCTTGGCGATCTGGTAGGTCATCGCCTCGAAAACGTCCGCGGCTTCCTTCTCTCCCGCGGCGACGCGGCGCTCCACCTCCCGCAGATCCGCCGTGCCCAGAAGGTCGATGAGGCCGCCTCGCCCCAGGTTGAGCTTCTTCAACTCCTCCCTGGTGTACCTGCCGGAGAAGCAGAGGTCGATGAGCTGGCCGACCGGCAGTGAACCGGAGCGTTGAGGCGTGAATGGGCCCTCGCCGTCGAGGCCGTTGTTCACGTCGATGTAGCGCCCCCTCTTGTGGGCTCCGATCGTGATGCCGCCTCCCATGTGCGCGACGATCACGTTCACCTTCTCGTAGAACGTCTCGTTCTCCTCGGCGTAGCGGTGGGCCGTGGCGATCTGGTTGAGGGCGTGGCTGATCACCTTGCGTCGGATCGCCTTAATCCCCGCGATCTTCACCCGCTCCGGTGCCTCGTCCACCACGACGGGGTCGACGATGTAGGCGGGCTTGCCGGTCCCGGCCACCAGCTCGTTGGCGATCAGCGCGCCCAGGTTCGAAGCGTGCTGGCCCAGGGTGCCGGCCCTTAGCTCGGCGGTCATCGCTTCGCTGACCCGGTACGTGCCGTGCGGGATGGGCCTCAGGAGGCCGCCTCGCGCGGCGACGGCGTCGATGTCCCCGACCGAGAGCCCGTGACCCGCGAGCTCCTTCCCGATGACGTCCTTGCGGAACGCGAACTGCTCCGTGATCGGCTTCCCCTCGTAAGGCGCCAGCTCCTCCGCAGGGTGCTGCAGCTCGACGGTGAAGCTCTCCTGGTCGCCCTCAAAGACGGCGATCTTCGTCGACGTCGAGCCGGGGTTCACGGCGAGCACCCGGTGGCGCCGGAACAGCGTGTCCTTCGGCGTCTGCTTCCAGACGCCGAAGCGGTGCAGCCGGAGGACGGAGGCCTTCACCGCCAACCGGACGTCTTCGGGCGTGCAGTCCATCGCCAGGTCCACGCCGCGAAACAGGAGCCCGAACATCACGGCGAACTTCTTTGCGGTCGGGTAGCGCGTGGCGTAGAGGTGGTAGAGCAGGTTCCCCATGTCGAGGTTGGGGCAGATGATGACGTTGGTCCCGGCCCACCCCTCCTGGGCGCCCGCCCGGTAGTAGGTTGCGGAGCGCTGTGACAGCGCGACGCTCACCTTGACCTCTGCGTCGATCTTGATCGTGGCGTACCGCGCCCCGCGCCGCGTCCGCTCGGCCAGGACGCCGGGGATGATCTCCGCCGCGCGGCGCACCAGCTCCGCGGACGGCCCCTCGTCGGAGCCTCGGTGAGAGTACGACACGATGGCGCCGTGGATCTCGGGGAGCACGTCCTCCGGGATGAGGTCGCGGGCCACGGCGCACGTCCCTACCGCGACGTTCGCGAGCGCCTCCGGAGTCATGGTCGCAGTCACCCCGACGTCCCCGAACACCACGATGTTGTGCGGGAAGATCGTGTCCGGGTGGTCGTCGGGGAGGACGAACACGCCCGCCTCGCACGGCATGTACCGATGCCTCAGGGACCGCACCATGGGCCGGAAGAAATCCTTCGGCTCGTGTGTGGCGCCTCCCACGACCATGTCGGCGTGGCCCAGTCTGACGGCACAGATCGCGAAGTGGGCCGGCGCCGATACGAACTGGCGCGCTTCCGCCGGCGTCGTCTCCTGCCCTCCCTCGCGGTTGCTCTCCAGATAGTCGTTCGAGAACTCGTCGAGAAGCACCTTCTGTGCTTCGAGGTCGAGGAAAGCGCTCTCCGAAAAGGCAAATTCGATCCGGTTGGGATCCACGTGGCCGAGGTCGCGGGCAGCGACCTCGTGGACGGCCTCCTCCCTCGCGAGGAAAACGGGCCGGATGAACCGCGTCAGGTAGCACGCCCCCTCGAGCACACGAGGGTCGAACGGCTCGATGAAGATGACGGTCGGCCGGTTGCGCGGGACCGCCAGGATCTGCCGGTCCAGCGACGCCTCGATGTCGAACATTCCAACCTCCCGTTCCGGCCTGCGAGCACAGGAGATGATTGCCCCGCCGCAAGATTCTAGCAAGAGAATGTGACGGCGAGGCACAAGCGCCTCTCGGCGCTCGACGGCTCTGGCCGTGGGCCGAGAGGGAAGACGTGAAAAGGGAAAGGTCAAAAGGGAGACAGAGGGTCGAACAAGCCTGACCTCGTGTCTTTGGTTCTTGTCTTCCCTTTCACCTCTTACGTTTAGCCTCTCACGCCGTTGTCACGCGGGCGAGCCAGGACTCGCGGAGGAAACTCCGAACCAACTCCTTCACCTTGCCCAGCCCCTCCTGCTCCAGGACCACGTGCGGCTGGATTCCGGTGGCGAGGGCCTCGGTGCGCGCATCCTCACCGCCGTCGTCCTCCACCAGGACGCAGCGCATGTCCGCGTTGGCGCGCGCGTAGCTGGCCAGAGGGCCCCAGAAGGATGGCGCCGGGTGGCATGACGTGGTCGCGAGCAAGATGTCCGGGGCGGGCGACGGCAGGGCATCGCCGAAGCTGACGACGCTGGCCCACTCACCGACGAGCAGGTACCTCAGGTAGGGGTGGTCGGCGGCGACCGTCGGCCGCCTGAGCGCGGCGCCGACGACACGCTCCAGCGGTTGCTTGTCGGGGTCGAAGGCGTAGTCGGCCCCTGCCCGCACCGCGTCTTGTTTCTCCGTCAGGAAGGCGCCCGCCGTGAGGATCCTTCCTGCGAAGCCGTTCCGTCGCAGCCCCGCCACCGCGTCGAGCTTCGCCTCCAGCGCGGCAATCGGGCCCTTGAGCAGCAGGGCGATGTCGTAGCTGCCCGACATCGCCCGCTCGACCATCTCCCACGGGCGTCCGACGCTGTCGACGTGGAGCTCCGGGTGAAGTTCGGCCAGCAACCGTTCGGCCTCGTAGCGATCGGGCAGGTCGCCGCAGAGGATGACGCGGCCGGGCACGGTCAGTTCTCCCCGGCGATGAAGCGATCGTGCTCCCGTTCGAGCAGGTCGAAGTGCTTCCCCTCCTCGCGTGCCAGAAACTCGAACATCTTCTTGACGCCCGGATCGCCGACGATGCCGGCGCACGTGAGGTAGAACTCCCGCGCCTTCTTCTCGCGCTCCATGGCGATCCTGACCGCTTCCTCGGGCCGGGTGTGCTCGTTGACGCCGAACTCGTCTTTGCCGGTCATGCCAACCCCCTGGCGAATCCTTCAGGAATCCTTATAGCAGATACGACGGCCTCCTGGTATAGGCGGGGCGCCATTTGCGCCCCGCCCGCTGTTGTTTCTGTGGAGCGCGCCCTCCGGGCGTGCTCTTCGTAGGCGATGCCGGCTCGAGGAGAGCACGCGCGGGGCGCGCACTCCACAGAGGCAGGAACGACAACGAAACCGTGCTCCTCCGCGACTGACGGTGAGCTGCCGTGAAACGGTCCCCGCCCGCCGGTGGCTGGCTGCGGTGCGCTACCCTGCTCGTGGGAGGCACCCATGACCCCGGAAGAGCTCGAGAGAACTGCTGGTGCGTTCCAACCCTCGATCGCCATCCTCGCCGCCAACCACGCCGGCGTATTCGCCACCTTGATCGGCGGACCGATGACCCCGGCCAGGTTAGCCGCCCGGTTGGGGTTGGACCCCCGTGCCCTGGCGACCGTTTCAGACGCCCTGGTGTGCCTGGGGGCACTGGAGCGGCGGGACGGCATGCTCGCGGTCCCGGAGCCGTTGCGCGCCACTTTCGACCCCGCACCCCCGACCTCAATGGTCAGCGCCCTCAGCCACCAATGGCACGTGCTCCAGCGTTGGGCGAGGCTCGACGCGGTGATGGAGACAGGCAGGCCGCTCCCCCGGGCCCGCCAGGACGAGGACCGGCTGCGGGCCTTCATCCTGGCCATGGCCGACATGGCTCGCCGCAGCGGCCCGGCGCTCTGGGACGCGGTCGACCTGGGCGATCGCGAGCACCTCGTGGACGTAGGCGGCGGCCCGGGTGAGCTCGCGCTGGCGGCGCTGGAGCGCTTCCCAAACCTCACGGCCACCGTGTTCGACCTGCCGGACGTTCTGACGATCGCGCGCGAGTATGCGGGCACTCGCGCGGCCGCCACTCGGCTCGGCTTCAAGGCCGGCGACGCGCTCAAGAACCGGATCCCACCCTGTGACGTGGCGCTGGTGTCGTCCCTCCTCCACTCCTACGGACCGCAGGGCGTCGCGAAGATCGCCCGCAACGTGGCGGCGGAAGTGAAGCCGCGAGGCCTCGTGCTGATCCGCGAGTTTATGTGGGACGACGAGGCGCACTCGGGACCGCTCAGCGCGGCGCTGTTTGCGATGAACATGCTGTCCGGCACGCCGGACGGACGGTGCTGGGCCCCGAGCGAGATTCAGGCAATCTTCGGCGCGGCCGGATTCACCGACTGGAGATTGCTGCGCCTCGACCCACGGACCTCGCTGCTCGTGGGAGTACGGGTCCCCGCCAGGTAACCAGCGATTCGGCCCAGCCCCCGGATCATGAGATCGCGCTGCTAACCCGGTTGGCGCTCCTCACTTTCGGATTGCCGCTGAAGGCTATTCTGATTGGTTGCGTTCTCTGTGCCCGGACCCCTGTCTCTACCCCCGCGGCATCGGCAGCAACGCACCGCCCGACACCGCGAGGTCCACGCCGGTGAGGTGCCGCTGGCGGTCGTCCGCGAGGAAGAGCACCGCCGACGCGACGTCCTCCGGCTCGGCCACACGGCGCAAGGGGATGGCGGACACGATCGCCTCGAGCTTGCCGGGGATCGCGAAGGTGTCCTCGGCCATCGGCGTCCGGACCCACCCCGGGGACACGAGGTTGACGCGGATCTCCGGCGCGAGCTCTTGAGCCAGGGACTGCACGAGCCCCCACAGCGCGGCCTTGGACCCGGCGTAGTGGCTGTGACCGGGCTCGCCGCGCTCACCCGCGGTCGACCCGATGAACACGATGTTCCCGCGCTTCATGGCGCTCGCGGCCTCGCGGGCCAGGTAGTACGCGGAGTATGTGTTCGTCCGGAACATCGCCTCCAGGTTTGCCGCGGTAAGCGTCCGGATCGCGCCGCCGTTCCAGATCCCGGCCGAGTGCACGAGCACCTCGAAAGCCCCTGCGGCCCGCACGAGCGCCACGCAACCCTCCTCCGTGGCGAGGTCCGCGGCGACCGGTGCCACGCGGTCCGTTCCGAACTCATTCTGCAAAGCCTCAGCAGCCGTGCGCCCACTCATGTACTGGGCCACCACCATGTGCCCGGCTTCCAGGAACGCTCTCGCGCACGCCAGTCCGATCCCGCTTGATGCTCCCGTCACCACGACGCGTTTCATCCTTCCTCCTCATGCTCACGGTGGACGGCGAGCGAATCTCCATATGCCGCTATGGTTACAAGGGCCTTGAGCGTGATCCATCGGGACGGCTCGCCTGCAGGCTCGCCGAACGGCGCGGCCTGCTGCTGGAGCCAGCGGCCCAGGCTGTCCTGCCGGGCCAGCACGCCGAGAAGCGCGTTCAGGATCGTCGGCTCCGCCGGCCACTCGACTCGCGCCAGCGACCACAGGGCATCCAGGAGGTCGCTCCGGCCCAGATTCGGGTGCGAGAAAGCCCACCAACCCCTCGGGGCGTCGCCCTCCAGCCACAGCCCGCGGTCGAGGAGCACGCGCGCGGCCCGTTTCGCCATCCCAGCGAGCGGGGTCCGGTCCGCGGGCGCGAGCTCGCCCAGGAACCGGAGCGCGCCGACGCACGCCAACGGGCACACGCCGCCGACCAGGTGGCGCAGCTCGGGGCACGACCATCCGCCGCTGCCGCCCTCGCGGTCGGCGAGCCACGCAATCGCCTCCCGCACGCGCGGGTGGTGCGCGAAGCCCAGCCGGGCCAGAGCGGCGGAAACCTCGGCTGTGAAGCAGGCAGCCGGCGGGCGTCCGCGCGTCGCGGAGAACCCCCCGGAGCGAGGCTGCAGCGAGGCCAGGAGTTCCTGGGCGCCGCGCTGGACGCGAGGGTCTTCCGGATCGGCGCCGAGCGCGGCCAGTGCGATCACGTGCCACGCCGTCCCGCCCCAACGGGCCCCGTAGCCGACCGGGGAGCCCCAGTACCCCATCGGGTCTTGCGATGCCAGCAAACGTGCGGCCGTCCCCGTCTCTCGCGCGGCGAGCCTCGCGCGAACGACCGCCGGGCTGTCAGGCGGCCGCCCGAGCAGGGCCGTGAGCGTCTTCCAGATCACCCCCGGCTCGTCGTCAGAGAGCAGAAAGCGCGTGGGGTCGCCCTTGAGGTGGCGCCACCACGTCGCCTCGCTCACGCGCTCCGCCTCCGCTTCGCTTTGGTCATCTGGATCTGCTGGAGGGCGCCCGAAATGCGCGCTATCTTGCGGTTCCGGGCATTGATCGCCGGGATGTCCTCGAGATTCATCGGCTCGGACCTGATGTCGCGAATGATCCTCTCGAGTTCGATCTGTAGCTGGTCGAGCTCGTTGTCGAGCAGGCGCTTGAGCTGGGGCGCGCTGATCAGGGTGTAGCCGTCCGCGACCTGCGCGGCCATTCCTGGTGCCGAACCGCCCATGTAGGGACTCATGCACGCCCTCCCCGGATGCCCTCGCCGACCGCGTACTTGCGCGACCATCGTACCACCGAGGTTGGCGGGTCCGGGACGCACGCCGGTGACCTGGCCCGGCCGGGAATGCTAGCTTGGAGAGGTACGGTTCGCCCGGGGGGCAGAGCGATGGAACACGAGAGCCTTGACCTCTTCGCAGTCGACGACCTCATCGCGGATGAGGAGCGCCTGGTTCGAGACACCGTGCGGGATTGGGTGCGCGAGCGCGTCCTTCCGCACATCGAGGCGTGGGCCTGGGACGGACATTTCCCCAGCGAACTGGTGCCCGAGATGGCCGGGCTGAACCTGTTCGGCGCCACGCTCCGGGAGTACGGACTGCCCGGCCTCTCGAACATCGGGTACGGTCTCGTGATGCAGGAGCTCGAGCGCGGCGACTCGGGCCTGCGGTCATTCGTTTCGGTCCAATCGGCGCTCGTGATGCACCCGATCATGACCTGGGGCTCGCAAGAGCAAAAGGACCGCTGGATCCCGCTCCTCGCACGCGGCGAGGCGATCGGATGCTTCGGTCTCACCGAGCCGGACTTCGGCTCGAACCCCGGCGCCATGCGCACTCGCGCCCGGCGTGACGGCGATGGCTGGCTCCTGTCGGGCGAGAAAGCGTGGATCACGAACGGCTCGCTCGCCGACGTCGCGGTCGTGTGGGCGAAAGACGAAGACGGCATCGTGCGGGGCTTCCTCGTTCGCAAAGGAACTCCCGGGTTCTCCACGGTCGAGCACAGGGGCAAGTACTCGCTGCGGGCCTCGGTTACCTCGCAGCTGGTGCTATCGGACTGCCTGGTGCCCGAAACCGACCGCCTCCCGATGGCCGCGGGCCTCAAATGCCCGCTCGGCTGCCTCACCCAGGCGCGCTACGGGATCGCGTGGGGCGCACTCGGTTCCGCGCTCGCGACGTTCGGCGCCGCGCTCGACTACGCGAAGACGAGGAAACAGTTCGGCGACAGGCCGATCGCGTCCCACCAGATCATTCAGGAGCGCCTCGTCTGGATGGCCAACGAGATCACGAAGGGCCAGCTCATGGTGTGGCGGCTCGGCCGGCTCAAGGACGAGGGGAGGGCCACGTTCGTGCAGGTTTCGCAGGCCAAGCGCAACTCGTGCTGGGTGGCGAGGGAGTGCGCTCGCCTCGCGCGCGAGATCCACGGCGCGAACGGCGTGGTCAACGAGTTCCCGGTGATGCGGCATCTGATGAACATCGAGTCGGTCTACACCTACGAGGGAACCCACGACATGCACACGCTGATCCTCGGCGAGCACCTTACCGGCATCCCGGCGTTCATGCCGCCCCGCGACGACAGCTGACAGCTCTCCCCCACCCACTGAAGAAGCTCACAGCTCTCCCCCGCCCACCTACCAGCCGACAGCAGACAGCTCCCCCTTGACGACAGCTGACAGGGCTCCCCCGCCCACCCAACCAGCTGACAGCTCACAGTCCCCCCTCCCAACCAAGACAGCACCAGGGGGAGGAGGCTGTTGGCTGTTGGCTGTTGGCTGTTGGCTGTTGGCTGTTGGCTGTTGGCTGTTGGCTGTTGGCTGTTGGCTGTTGGCTGTCGGCTGTCGGCTGTCGGCTGGTTGGGGAATGCGGAGAGCTGCCGGCTGTGAGCTGTCAGCTATTTCCTCATGATCGAATCGAGGATCATCATGAACGCCGCCTGCTGCTCCGGTTCCGCCTTCTCGATCACGGCAAGGCAACCCGACGCGTCGAACGCGCGGTGCAACTCGTCGGCAGGATGCGACGAGGAGATGATGATGCGCTTCAGGTTCACGCCCCGCCGGCGGGCCTCTTCGAGCACGGCGGCCCCGTCGAGGCCGGGCATCTCCCAGTCCAGCAGCATCAGGTGAATGTCCGGCCCGAGCACCCCGAGCGCCTTCTGAGAGTCGATGAACGTCTCCACCGAAACCCTCGCGCCGTAGCGCCGCTCCAGCAGTTTCCGCCAGAACGCGCACTGCAGCGGCGAGTCGTCCACCACGAGGACGCGGCGGGGGCTACCTTCGCTCACGCCTCCACAGCACCTTCCCACCCACGAGCGTGGCTGCGGGCCACCCCTTCAGGCGCTGGCCCGCGAACGGCGTGTTGCGTGAGAGCGAACGGAAGCGGTCGGGGTTCACCGTCGCCCTCGCCTCCAGGTCCAGGACCGTGATGTCGGCCGGGCTGCCGACCTTGAGCGAGCCCCCCGGAAGGCGGAACAACCTGGCCGGGTTCGACGACCAGAGAGCGATGAACAGCCGCAGCGGGAGCTTCTGCCGGCGGACGAGCAGGTCGTACGTCACCGGGATCGCCGTTTCGAGACCCACGACCCCGAAGGGCGCCAGGTCGTACTCGAGCACCTTCTCGTCGGCGTGGTGAGGAGCGTGGTCCGTCGCGAGGCAGTCCACGGTGCCGTCAAGAACGCCCTGTATGAGAGCCTCGACGTGGTCCCCGCTGCGCAGCGGCGGGTTCATCTTGGTGTCGGTGTCGAACTCGGAGTCCGCTACCGCCTGGTCGGTGAGCGCCAGGTGGTGGGGCGTCACCTCGCAGGTCACCGCCACGCCTCTTCCCTTGCCCTCGCGGACGCGTTCGAGCGCTCCACGCGTGGAGACATGGGCGATGTGCACTCTCCCGCCGGCAAGCTCCGCGAGAACGACGTCCCTGGCCGCCATCACTTCCTCGGCCACCGCCGGGATGCCGCGAAGCCCGAGGCGGGTTGCGACGGCACCCTCGTGCATGACGCCCTTGGCGGCGAGGTTGGGATCCTCGCAGTGGTCCACCACGGGCACGTCGAAAAGCTGCGCGTACTCGAGCGCCCGGCGCATCAGGTACGAGTTGTGGACAGGCTTGCCGTCGTCGGAAAAACCAACCGCGCCGGCCCGGGCCATCTCGCCCATCTCGGCGAGCTCCTCGCCCTGCAACCCCTTGGAGACCGCGCCGATCGGGTAGACGCGGGCAAGCCCGGCCTCCGCTGCACGGGCCCGGATGAACTCGGTCACGGCCGCGCTGTCGTTGACCGGCTGAGTGTTCGGCATGCAGCAGACGGACGCAAAACCCCCCGCGACCGCGGCGGCGGCGCCGGTCGCGATCGTCTCCTTGTACTCGAACCCGGGCTCGCGCAGGTGCACATGGACGTCGACGAATCCGGGGGCGATCACGAGGCCGGTGGCATCGAAAACCTCGGCGTCCTTGTCCTCGATGCGCTCTGCGAGGCGCGCCACCTTGCCGTCAACGATCAGAACGTTGAGACCCTCGTCAAGTCTCTGGCTCGGGTCCACGACCCGTCCGTGCTTAATCAGCAGTCGGCTCACCGTGTCCTCCCGCCAACAAGTACAGCACCGCCATCCGCACCGCAACGCCGTTCGTCACCTGCTCCAGGATCACGGACTGCGGGCCGTCCGCCACCCGCGAGTCGATCTCGACGCCGCGGTTCATCGGCCCCGGGTGCATCACGAGGCAATCCTTCTTCGCTAGCTTGAGCCTTTCAGGAGTGAGGGCGAAGAAGTCGTAATACTCCCGGACGGTCGGGAAATTCATCCTCCCCTGCCGCTCGAGCTGGATGCGGAGCATCATCACGACATCCGCCCCGGCGATCGCGTCCTCCATGCGCCGGTAAACCTGACATCCGAGCTTGTCCATCTCGAGCGGAATCAGGCTCGCCGGCCCGGCCACGCGGACCGTCGCTCCCATCCGGTTCAGGAGCAGGACGTTGGACCGCACGACCCGCGAGTGCTGGAGGTCGCCCACGATGGCCACCACCTGCCCCTCGAGCCCGCCGTGCCTCAGCCGGATCGTGAGGGCGTCGAGCAGCGCTTGAGTCGGGTGCTCGTGCGCCCCGTCGCCGGCGTTGATCACCGACGACTTGAGGATACGAGCGAGCTGGTGAGGTGCGCCCGCGTACTGGTGACGGATCACGATGAAGTCCGGCTGCATCGCCTCGAGGTTCAGGGCGGTGTCCAGAAGCGTCTCGCCCTTGCTCACCGACGAGGTCGTGGCCGAGAAGTTGAGCGAGTCCGCGGAGAGGCGCTTCTCCGCGACCTCGAACGAGAACCTGGTACGCGTCGAGGCCTCCATGAACAGGTTGACGACGGTCTTGCCCCGCAGGGCCGGGACTTTCTTGATCGGCCGAGCCGCGATGTCCCGCATCTGCTCGGCCGTGTCGAGGATGAGCTGGATCTCCCCAGCGGAAAGCGGGTCGATCCCCACCAGGTCCTTGCCGCGCAGGCCCGCTGCCGCCTTCACGATCATTCCGCCACCTCCTTGGCGATCCAGACGCCCTCCTCGCCGTCACTCTCCCTGAGGCGCACCTGAACGTCCTCGGTGTGCGAGGTGGGGACCGTCCTGCCGACAAAATCCGCCGCAATCGGAAGCTCGCGGTGGCCCCGGTCGACGAGCACCGCCAGCCGGATGGCGTGGGGACGTCCGTAGTCCATCAGCGTGTCGAGAGCCGCCCGCACGGTGCGCCCCGTGTAGAGCACGTCGTCCACCAGACAGACGACCTTTCCGTCCACCGTAACGGGGAGCTCGGTGTCACGGAGGATTGGCTGCTGATGAGCGGGCCGCCACGGTCCGACGTCGTCCCGGTACAGCGCGATGTCGAGAGCGCCGACCGGCGGCTCATGACCGGTCGCGGCCTCCACCAGCTTCGCGAGCCGGCGCGCGATCGGGACGCCCCGGGTCTGGACGCCGACAAGGTAGAGGAGCTTCTCGTCCCCGACCCGCTCGACAAGCTCCGCTGCCATTCGCTCCAGCGCTCTCGCGACACCGCGCGCGTCGAGGACCTGAACCCTATGCATGGGATCTCCTCCGGGCCTTCGGACTGCCTCGCATCGGGGCCTGATCGTAACACACGCCGAGCGCGCCCCCCTGAGGTACAATGGCTGCAAATCGGAGGAACACGCTGATGAGAAGGACCTTCGTTCTGGTGGCCCTGGCTGCGGTGGTCGTGACGGGAACGCTGATCGCAGCCGACCAACCCAAGGTGACCGCCAAGATCTGCACCGCGGTGAAGGACAGAGCGCCGGTGGGCGAGGGCGATTCCTTCCCCGCCTCCGTCGGTGAGCTTTACTGCTTCACCGAGGTCGTCAACGGATCTGGAAACATCGTCCACGCATGGTTCCACGGCGAAAAGGAAGTCAGGACGATGGAGCTGCCGGTCAAGGCGGCGCGCTGGCGCACGTGGTCGGCCAAGACAATTTCGCCTTCGATGGCCGGCGACTGGCACGTCGACGTCCGCGACTCCGCGGGGGTCGTTCTGGCGACCGTCAAGTTCACGATCAAGTGACGGCGGCCCGCGTCGGTCCGGTACTACCCCATCCCTCGGGAGTTGCGCTAGGATGATCACGGAAGGGGGTATTAGATGAGAACGGTCACCTCCTGTCTCGCCCTGCTCTGGATTCTCGCCGCGTTCCCCGCCGCGGCCGCGGACACCCCGGCGGCCACCGCAGTTGTGTGCACCTCCATCACCCCCAGCGGTTCCTGCGAAGGTGCGGACACCACCTTCTCGGCTGAAGTCGGGAAGCTCTGGGGCTTCTCGCAGGTGACCAACGTCTCAGACAAGATCATCCACATCTGGATCTTCAAGGACAAAGAAAAGGGGCGCCTCGATCTCCCGGTCAGAGCGGCGCGCTGGCGCACATGGTCCAACATCACGGTTACCAAGGACATGGTCGGTCCGTGGCGGCTCGAGGCCCGGGATTCCAGCGGCAAGTTACTCGCGAGCTTCAACTTCACCATCCACTAGCCTGGATTATTCGTGGGGGTTCGTCGCGAGAACGCGCAGCTGGCTGGCATGGTGGGCGACAACTCGTTGCGGGGGGTACGGCGCCGCTCCACCCAGCCAACCGGCGCCTCAGGCCCCCCGCGCCCCCGAGCTCGCGAGGCACAGCCTTGCTCGCTCCAGGGTGAGGAGCCGAGTCGTATCCTCTGCGATACGTCGCAGGCTCCGAACCCCGAGTACACCCGCCAGGCCGGCCAGATCCGCGTTCGCAGCAGAACCCTCATGAATAGTCCAGGCTAGAGACATCAGACCAGTCCCCACCTCGGAACGCAGCCCGCGCGTGGTGGCGCGCTCGCACGTGTTGCGTTACGCCCGTTTCGCGGCGGGCAGGTACTCGAGGGCGAGAGCGCCGAGAACGAGGGCCGCTCCAGGCACGACGTGGAGCGGAGGCGCCTCACCAACGAAGAGCCACGTCCAGAACGAGGCGAGCACGGGTTCGAGCAGGACGGCGAGGTTGACCCGGTACGCCTCGGTGTGCGCGAGCGCCCAGTTCAGGAGCGAGTGACCCGTGAGCGTCGGGCCGACTGCCATGGCGAGCAGCGGTAGCCAGGCGCCTCGCGACGCCGGCCAAGGGTTCCCGCCCAGCAGCGCCACCGCGGCGATCAGCACGACAGCCGCTCCGCCGTACACCATCGCGAGATAGTTGGCAAGCGACATCTCGCCGCGCAGTCTCTTGCCGACGATGAGGTACCCAGCCATACAGCCCGCCGAGGCCAGGGCCATTCCGTCGCCTACCAGCGCCTTCGGCGAGAGCGTGAAGTCGCCTCCAACGATGATCGCGACGCCTGTAAGCGCCAGCAGAAAGCTCGCCAGGTTGCGACCGGCGATCGGCGACCCCAGGAAACGCGGCGACATCAGCAGCACCCACAACGGGCCCGTCGTCACGAGCACGACGGAGGCCGAGACGCTCGTCAGCCATAGCGATGGGATCCAAAGCCCGAAATGCAGCCCGAGCAGCAGGCCGGCGAGGAGCACCGCCGGGCGGTGGCGAGGCGGAACGCTCCATCGCCCGCGGAACGTCACCAGCGGAAGGAGGAGAGCGACCGACAGGCACATCCGCCACATCGCCACGGCGAGCGGGGCTGCGTCGGTCATCCTGGCCAGCGGTGCACCGAACGAGACGGCGAGGACCGCCGCGCCGAGACCCAGGAGGGTCTTCCAGCTCACCGCGAGAACCCCTCCGCCAACCCCGCGGCGATGGCGTGCGCGAGCTTCTCCCGGAACTTCCACGTGAGCAGGGCCTGCCGGTCCTGCTCGTTGTTCAGGTTGCAGATCTCGACGAGGACCGAGCTCGGAACCAGGGAGTACCTGAGCACCGCCGGCACCCATCGCGACCCCCCCCGCAGAACCGAGGAGCGGACCGGCTCATAGGCGTGCACGGGGACCCCAAAGCGTTGGGCCGAGCGCACGATCGCCTCGCCCAGCTGAGTCGACAACGCCTCGGCTCGCGACCTGAACGCCGGAGGGTAGAGCGGCGCCTTCAGCGACCGCGCCTCGCGGCACGCGTATGCCGCACGCTGCCATGGGGCGCGCGAGCCCCGCAGCGAACGCGAGGGAACGTAGACCATCATCCCCCTGACCGCGGGGTGCAGCGAGTCGGCGTGGATCGAGACGAACGCCACTCTCTCGGGGCTGACCTTCTGACGCGTGAGATTCTGCAGGAGCGAGTTGGTCAGGATCCAGCGGAGGTGGACGCCGGTCGTCGGGTCCGAGAGGTCGTACGGGGGATCGACCAGCAGGCGCTGGCTCCGGGTCTGGGGAAGGACATCCTTCTGCAGGTTCGGCCGCGTGAACACGGGGTCCTGCACCGTCGTCCACACGGTCGCCTTGGTCTCCTCCTCGAGGACTCTCTTGACCCGGCTCATGACGTCGTAGACGTAGGTGCTCTCCCAGATGCCGTCCGCGATTGCGCCCGTGTCCGCTCCGCCGTGCCCGGCGTCGAGGACGACGTGGATCCCGTCCAGGTTGGCCGCTCGGATCACCCTCTTGATCGCCGCGAGTTCTTCCCTGTCCTTCTCCCAGGCCGCCCGTCGCGGGTGACCGGGCGGCAGGAACTCGGGGAGCAGCATGTCGAACGGGATCCGAACCGGGAACCCGACCGGGATCGAGGTCACGTCGCCGATGCCGGATTTCCTCGCGATCTCCGCCGCGGTGGCGTTCACGTCCGACGCGTGCAGTTGACCCGTGAACCTGACGACGACAGCCGAGTACAGGGCCTCGCCCGGCCTCAGTCGATACACCGCCTCGCCGTCCTGATACTGCAGGCCACCCTGGGCCGGGCCCCCTTCCGAACGCGCCGTCTCCCCGGGTGCCGCCGGAGTCGCCCGGGGCGCGGGCGATTCCTGGGGACGCGGCGCCGGCTGCGTGGCCTGGGTCGTCGCCGTCCCCGAGGCCGCCGGAACCGTCCGGAACTCCGGCAGGAGGAGCGCCGCCGGGATCACCACCAGGCTCCCCGGCGGCGGGAACAGACCGAGCCCTGGGCTGGCCTCGCGGAGCGCGGGGTAGTGCGAGCCGTCCCCGCAGAACCAATCCGCGAGTTCCCACCACGACTCACCGTCGCCTCCCCAGGGCGCGACGATCTCGTGCTCCCATCCGGCCTCGGTCCGGCGATCATGGGGAAAGAGAGCCCTGACGCAAGCTAGTCGCAAATCGCCCCTGAGCAGGGGCCACGGCACTCGCACCCGGATGCCCGTCAGAGGCGTAGCCATCGGCTCATTGGCCGCCCGCAAGTCGTTGGCGTTCTTGGCGCTGCCGGTGACCCGGAGAGCGAGCTTGGTCCACCCTTCTCCGGCTGACGGCAAGACGACGAGCTGGGGAGCGTCGCCATGCCGCCATTCCACCCGTCCCCCGTCCGGCAGGGAGACGACCACCGCGTGGTTGACTCCGAGGAGCAGAGCTAGCGCGAGGGGAGATGCGGTCACAGGCGCGCCGCGCGACTCAGGGGCTTTTCGCTGGCATCCATCCCGACTCCGCCACGGGTTCGTCTCCCACGGCGATCCAGCTTGATGCTAGCACGCTCCTCAGCCAACCTTCGGATGCCGGCGCGCCGCCAGATCCACGGCTCGTCCGTCGCCGGACGCGCGAGTGCTAGACTAAAATTGTTAGCACGTGCAGCCGATGGTCGAAGGGATCTCCGCCACGACGTGGTTCCTGCCTCCTGAGCCCACGGACTGTCCGCTGTGCGCCGAGGCAAGAGGACGCCTGTCACCCGACGGTACCGCGGTGGCGGGCGAGATCGCCATCGATCTCGCCTCCCGCGCTCAGGTCGCCTCAATGCTCCGTGCGGTGATCTCCCGACTCTCCGGCGCGGTTGCACCGGGACGGGTCTCTCTCCTCGTTCCCGAGACGGCCGGCAGGTGGCGCGTTTTTGCGAGCTCGGCGGAGCACGAGACCCACGACCTCGTCGTCTACTCCGACCGGTACCCGGAGCTGCTCGAGACGAGCCGGACAAGCACACCGTTTGTCGTGGCCGATGTCGCAAGCGCCACCGCCCTGAGGACGGCGCGCGAGGTCCTCGCAACGGCCGGCGTGAGAAGCCTGGCTGCGTACCCGATCTTCAGAACCAGCCCTGCCGCCGAATCTGCAGTCCTCAAGGTCTCGTTCTACCACCCCGTCCGGGACGATGATCTTGCCCTCGCGACGTTGGTGGCCCACCTTCTGCTGCACCGTCTGTCGCGCGTTCCGCTCGCCGAGGTGGCCAGCCAGCTCGGCCTTCCCGCACCGCAGGAGACCGCCGCAGCGACCCAGCTCCGCCTTCTCCCGTTGCCAGCCCTCGTGCTCGACACATCCGGTCAGGTGCTTCGCACGAACGCGCGTGCGCGCTGGCTCCTCCACAAGCGCGAGCCCGCGGGCTCCGGCGAGTTGCCGCGCCTGTGGCTACGCCCCGATCGACCGTGGGAAACGCACGGCACGCGATGGGAAGCGGCGCTCCTTCGGGACCACGACGAGGTCGAGGTCATCGGCTGGTCCGCCAGCCTCCCGGGAGACCGCCACCTCGTGCTGCTCGACCCGCACCCCGAGGCCCGGCGTCGGGTGCGCGAGCGTGCCATCCGTCGCACGCTGGCCGAGAAGCTCCGGGAGCTCGAAGGCGCCAACGCGCTGCTCGCGGACTACGCCCGCGTCCGGGATCGCTTCGTATCGGATGCGGCCCACGAACTCAAAACGCCGCTGGCAATCCTTCGTTCATACCTCGAGGCGCTTTCGGACGACCTCGCCGCCGGACTCTCCCAGCAGCAGCGCGAGTTCGTCCTGGGAGCCGCGCACGGCGCCGAGCGTCTGCAGCGCCTCACCGACGAACTGCTCGATCTCGCGGCGCTCGAAAGCGGCCGTCTCCCGCTGACGTTGGGGCCGGTCTCGCTTCAAGCCTGTGTCTCGGCAGTGCTCGAGGAGCTTCGGCCCCTCGCGCAGGCCGCCGGCGTCGGCCTCGGTGACAACGATGTTGCCGACATCACCGCACGCGCCGACGGGGAGCGCCTCCGGCAGGTCCTGCGCAACCTGATCGAGAACGGCCTCAAGTACACGCGCCCCCCGGGCGACGTTGCGGTCTCGGCTGAGTGCCGCGACGATCGGGCGCTCATCTGCGTGTGCGACAACGGCGTCGGCATCCCGCCCGACGCGCTGCCGCACATCTTTGACGAGTTCGTACGGGTCCCAGGCAACAGCGTCTCCAGCGGCTCCGGCCTCGGCCTGGCCATCGTCAGGAGGCTTGTCCTGGCGATGGGCGGGAGGGTCTGGGCCGACAGCCACCCAGGCAGTGGCAGCCGGTTCTTCGTCGAGCTTCCGCTCTGGACGGGCGAAGGGTGACCGGTCCGGAGGCCGCGCGCCGGCTTCTCGCCTCGTCCGCCCTGAGGCGTGTCGGCCAGGTCTTCGGGTGCGGAGACGTCTTCCTGACCGGCGGCTCGCTGCGCGACCGGCTCCTCTCCCTGCCCACGCACGACCTCGACATCACGGTCAACGGAGACGCACAGCGCGCCGCGGCCGCCCTCGCCACCATGGTCGGGGGCCGCTTCTTCCCCCTCGGCCGGCCCCCTCTTGCGACGTGGCGAGTAGCCGGAGGACGCATACAGGTCGACGTCTGGGGCATCACCGACGGTATCGAAAAGGACATCCTTCGTCGTGACTTCACGGTCAACGCTCTCGTCTGGCGCTTGCCCAGGGGACCCCTTCTCGATCTCGTGGGAGGCCTGGAGGACCTCGAAGCGGGCCGCATCCGCGTCGTGCGTCCGGAGAACCTGATCGACGACCCTCTCCGGGTCCTGCGCGGGCTGCGGCTGCTCGCGTCTCATCCCCAACTCCGGCTCACGGCCGAGACGGAATGCCACCTTCGGGCCGCCGTCCGCCACCTGCCCGGCGTCGCTCACGAGCGGGTGTGTGATGAGCTCCGGAAGCTCCTGGCGGGGGACGCCGCCGCAAGGGCGATTGTGGCGGGGGAGCGATTGGGCGTTCTCCCGCTCCTGTTCCCCGCCTGGGAGGGCTTCCGTCACGGCGCCGACCTCGCCCGCCTGGCCGGGGCTCTTCAGCAACTGCGACGGGTTCCGCGGCGCAGCCTCTCGCTCGGCGCAGCCGAGGTCGCGCCGGCGATCCTGGCGGCACCATCCGGGGGCCTCCCGGGAGAGTGGCAATGCGCCGTTGCTGCCGCAGCCCTCGTGGCGGTCGGATGGCCGCCGCGAGCCGCCCAGCGCTCGGTGGAAGCGGCCGCCTTCGGGGAGCGTTTTCTGGACCTGATCGATCGCGATACGGCCGGCTCGCGCCGGCTCGCCATCGAGGCCGGCGACCTGGCCGAACCGGCGCTTGCCTGGGCCGTGGCGCGCGGCAACCTGACCGGAGTCAGCCTCGAAGCACCGGCCCGTTCCCTCCTCCGGTGGCTTAGGCGCTTCGCTGCCCGGCCCCCGCTCCTGGCCGGCGACGAGGTCGCCGACCTCCTGGGCCTGCCGCCGGACGCTTCGCGCGGCGAGGCCGTGTCGGCGCTCCGCGCGGCCCGGGCTCGGGGCGAGGTCCGGACGCCAGGGCAGGCCCGCAGGTTCCTTCTCCGGCGCCTCCTTCGTTGACCCCCGTTGCCGCGCGATGCTAAATTCCCTCCATGGAAGCGCCGCTGGGTCTGGACGATCTTCTGAAGTTCATGACGAAGAAGGGTGCGTCTGACCTCCACCTCAAGCCAACCCGTCCTCCGCTGCTGCGCCTGCAGGGCAAGCTGCTGCCGATCAAGTCGGTCGCCCTCAAGCCCAAGGACATCGAGGACATGGTGATGCCGCTGCTCAACCCCATGCAGCGCAAGAAGTTCGAGGAAGCGCAGTCGGTCGACATCGGGTACGGCGTGGCAGGATTGGCGCGCTTCAGGTGCAACTTCTACCAGCAGCGAGGCTCGATTGCGGCGGTGTTCCGCCGCATCCCGTTCGACATCAAGAACTACGACGAACTGCTCCTCCCCGAGGTGGTCGGCGGCTTCTCGGCGCTTCCCGCCGGACTCGTGCTCATCACGGGACCTACCGGCTCGGGCAAGTCCACCACGCTTGCCGCCATCATCCAGGACATCGCCCGAACCAGGCCGTGCCACATCGTGACGATCGAAGACCCCATCGAGTTCCTGTTCACCGACCACATGGCGACGATCTCGCAGCGCGAGGTGGGAACCGACACGCCTGCGTTCCGCGAGGCCCTTCGAAACACGATGCGGCAGGACCCCGACGTCATCATGGTCGGCGAGATGCGCGACCTCGACACCGTTTCGACCGTGATCACCGCCGCAGAGACCGGGCACCTCGTGTTCTCAACGCTCCACACCAACAACGCCAGCCAGACGATCGACCGAATCATCGACCTCTTCCCTCCGGACCAGCAAGGGCAGGTCCGCTCCCAGCTCGCCCAGGTGCTGCGAGCCGTCGTCTCGATGCAGCTGGTCAACCGCGCCGACGGGCAGGGACTGGCGCCGGCCATCGAGGTGCTGGTCAACTCCCCCAAGATCTCGACCCACATCGACCACGGGGAGATCAAAGAGATCCACGACGAGATCGAGAACTCCGTCGCGTATTTCCGCATGCAGTCCATGAACCAGAGCCTGGTCGCGCTTCTCGCGAACGGGGTCATCACCTACGAAATCGCCCGGGAGAAGTCGAACGACCCGGACGACCTATCACTGAAGCTGCGCAAGCTTTTCCCGAAAATCGAGGAGGCGCAGCGGGAGGGCACCGTGGCACCATCCCCCGCCGACTTTGCAAGCATCGTCGAACTCATGGAAATCAAGCGGCTCTACGAGGAGCAGGAAGAACGGTGGCGGCAGCGCACCCTCGAGAAGGACGAGATCATCGCCGAGCTCGAAGGCCACGTCGCCGCCATGAGGCAGGAACTGGCCGCCACCAACACGACGGGCGCCGAACTGCGCAACCAGCTCGAGGGATCGCGCGCCGAGAAGGACCGGTTGATTCGAGACGCCGAGGGGCGAATTGAAAAGCTCAACGAGCGCATCCGCGAGCTGAATCAGCAGCTCGCGACAGGGACCAAGACCGCTCCCGAGAAGCCGCAAACCGGATTCTTCAAGCGCTAGTCGGCGCTGCCATCGCCCTTGGGGTCTTCAACGACCAGGCGGACGTTCGTACGCTCGATTACGAGACCTGTCAAAGGTCAAAGGTCAAAGGTTAAAGGTCAAAGGGACGACAAGAACGACTCAGCTGACTTGGAAGGGGTGTCCTTCGCCTTCCCTTTGACCTCTCACCTTTTACCTTTTCCCTCTTACGTTTCACCTCCTTTTGCGTCGAGCCACTCCACCCGCGCTGACCCGGTGTCGTTGCGGTGATCGAGGCGCACGCGCAGGACCCGGTGGGCAAGGCCGCCGAGCCACTCCCAGGACTCCGGCCACTCGACAGCCGTGACTGCGTCGGGATCGTCGATCGCGTCGCCGAGACCCACCTCGTCGAGAGGTGCGCTTCTTTGCCCGCGCAGTCGGTAGAGGTCGGCGTGGTGAAAGCGGCGGATGCCGCCCGCGCTCACGGCGTAACTCTCCAGCAGCACGAACGTCGGCGAGCAGACCTCGGCCGGGTCACCGCCGAGCGCCGCGACGAGGCCGCGGACGAGAGTGGTCTTCCCTGCCCCGAGCGCTCCTTCCAGCAGGATCAGATCGCCCGGTCGCAGGAATGGCGCCAGGCGCGCACCAAGAGCCTCGGTCGCCGCGGCATCGGGAAGCCCGACTCGGGGAGGGAGGCCTTCGACCGTCACTCGAGCCACCGCACCTCGGCCTCGGCCTTCGCCAGCTGCTTCGCGAGAGCCCCCGCGGGGACGGCACCCGAGTGGCGCTCCCCGGCCAGCTCGGCCGCCCGCCCGTGCAGCCACGCGCCGGCGGCCGCCGCCTCCTTGGGTAGGACACCCTGGGCCAGGAAGGCGCCGATCGCTCCCGTGAGCACGTCGCCGGCACCGCCCGAGGCGAGGCCGGCGGTGCCGGTGGGGTTGACCAGGCTCCAACCCTCGCCGCCGACGATCACCGTGCGAGCCCCCTTGGCGAGCACAATGGCGCCAGCCTCCTTGGCAGCGGCGACCGCGGCGCCGAGGCGATCCCGGGTCACCTCGATGGTCAGGACCCCGAGCAGCCGCCCCAACTCCCCCGGGTGCGGCGTAAGCACCACAGGGACGTCGCGGCCGCGCAATGGCGCGAGCTTGCCCGCCAGGAGCGTGAGCGCGTCCGCATCGAGCAGCAGCGGACCGCGCCACTTCTCGATGATCGTCGAAAGCAACCTGCGCGGTCCGTCGCCGACGCCCAAACCGGGGCCGACTGCGAGAGCCGTGGCCTTGCCGAGCGACGCCTCGATCCCTTCGCCGCTCACCGCACCGTCATCGCCGGCCGGTAGCGGGTCCACCATCGCCTCCGGCACCAGCGACTGGATCGGCCTCAGCGCGGCCCGCACCGTCGCCACCGTGACGAGGCCCGAGCCCAGTGCTACTGCCGCGCGTGCCGCGAGCGCCGCCGCTCCGGCCCTCCCCTCCCGCCCGGCGACGATCAGCAGGTGGCCGAACCGCCCCTTGTGAGAGTCCGCCGGGCGCCTCGGAAGCCACTCTCTCACGTCCTCCTCCTCGACGAGCGCCACGTTCGCGCGGCGCTCGACGACCCAGGGCGGGATGCCGATGTCGGCCACCGCCACGTCCCCGCACCGCCAGCACGCCGGAGGCAGCACATGAGCGAGCTTGGGCGCACCGAAGGTCACGGTCACCGAGGCTTCGACGGCCTCATCAGGCACGGCGGCGGAAGAGCCCTGCAGACCCGATGGAATGTCCACCGCGATCACCGGCACCCCGGCCTTGTTGATGACGTGGACCGCCTGGGCCCAACGCTTGGCCAGAGGCCGATCGAGACCGGTTCCGAAGAGAGCATCGACGACTATTTCGGCACCTGCAACCAGCTGTGCGAGGCGGGTATCCGTCCCCCGCGCGCAGTCGCGGATCTTCACATCGAATTTGCGCGCGAGCTCGAACTGGAACGCCGCGTCCCCGGTGAGCTCGCGCCTCGCGGCGACCATGCCGACCTCCACGTCGAAGCCCCTGCAACGGAGCTGCCGTGCGACCGCGAGTCCGTCCCCACCGTTGTTGCCGGGCCCGCAGACGATCACGACGCGCCCCGCACCAGGGACTCTCTCCGACACGACCTCGGTCACGGCCGATGCCGCCGACTCCATCAGCACGAGGCTGGGCAGCCCGAGCTCACTGATGGTCACGCGGTCCGCCTCGCGCATGCCGCCGCTGTCCAGGACTGGGATCATGGATCCTCCTGCCCCACTATCCTACCGCCCCGGACCCGCCGTGTTAGCCTTTAGCCTGGATCACTCGTGGGGGTTCGTCGCGAGAACGCGGAGGTGGCTGGCATGGTGGGGGACAACTCGTTGCGGGGGGTACGGCGCCGCTCCACCCAGCCAACCGGCGCCTCAGGCCCCCCGCGCCCCCGAGCTCGCGAGGCACAGCCTCGCTCGCTCCAGGGTGAGGAGCCGAGTCGTATCCTCTGCGATACGTCGCAGGCTCCGAACCCCGAGTACGCCCGCCGGACCGGCCAGATCCGCGTTCGCAGCAGAACACCCATGAATAGTCCAGGCTAATCTGCCGAGCTTGCGACCATGAGGACGACCCAGGCCATGCGGCCAGGCGCGCGGACGCTCAGGGGGGTGACGGTGGCGGCCTTCGCCTACGCCGCAGCCGCTCCTGCCCGGGCGGCGGAGGCAGGCGACCCGCGTCTCGGCGTCGCGCTGCCGGCATGGAGCGCCCTGCCATTCCTTGGCCTGCTCCTCTCGATCGCGCTCCTCCCGCTCCTGGCCGAGCGCTTCTGGCAGCGCCACTACCCGAAGGTCGCGGCGGGGTGGGCGTTCGTGTTCGCCATCCCGTTCCTCGCGGCCTACGGTTCTCCTGCGCTCCACGCGATCGGCCAGACCGCGTTCGCGGACTACCTGCCGTTCGTGCTGCTCCTCGGCTCCCTCTACCTCATCGGCGGCGGTGTCCACATCCGGGGCACCCTCCGAGGATCCCCACCCCTCAACGCGATGATCCTGCTCGTAGGCACCGGCCTCGCCTCCTGGATCGGCACGACAGGAGCCACGGTCCTCCTCATCAGGCCGCTCCTGCGCGCCAACCGGCGCCGCCGCTACAGGGCCCATACGGTCGTCTTCTTCATCTTCCTGGTGGCGAACATCGGCGGAGCACTCACACCGCTCGGCGACCCTCCCCTGTTTCTCGGCTTCCTACACGGCGTACCGTTCTTCTGGACTCTGCGGCTGTGGCGGGAGACGGCCTTCGTGGTTGCGTGCCTGGTCGCGGCCTATCTCGCGGTGGACACTTGGCACTGGCGCCGGGAGGAGGCGGACGTCCGAGAGGACCCCGAGGGCCCCCGCGAGGCCATACGCATCGAAGGCTGGCACAACCTGGCGTTCCTCGGGGGCGTCCTCGCGGCCGTGATTCTCTCCGGGAGCTGGAACCCCGGGTCCGTATCGATCCTAGGAGTCCAGCGAGGGATCGCGGGGTTGGTCCGCGACGGGGTCCTGCTCCTCATGGCGGCGGGATCGTGGCTGACCACCTCGCCTCGGCTCAGGGAGCGGAACGATCATGCGTGGGAACCCATTCGCGAGGTCGCGATCCTTTTCGCGGGCGTATTCGTGACCATGATCCCCGTCCTCGCGATGCTGAACATAGGCGAGCTCGGAGCGCTCGGCTTCATCATCCGCGCGGTCCACACGCCGGCAGCCTTGTTCTGGGCCACCGGCGGGCTCTCTTCGCTGCTCGACAACGCCCCGACCTTCCTGACGTCGCTTTCGACCGCGCTCGGCCGGTTGCAGTCCGGCCTTCCCGAGCACGAAGGGGTTCTGAGGTTGATCGGCGAGAAGCCGGAGGTCCTGCGGGCGATCGCCACCGGAGCGGTGTTCATGGGCGCGAACACCTATATCGGCAACGCGCCCAACTTCCTGGCCAAGTCCATCGCGGAGAACGCAGGCGTCAGGATGCCCTCCTTCTTCGGCTACATCGTCCGGTACACCCTGCCTTTCCTTGTGCCGGTCTTCGCGCTCGCAACCTGGGTGTTCTTTGTTTGAGAGTGACGACCGCGGCGATGCCGCGGCCCGGCGCCCCACCCCCCCGGGTGTCACTCCGGTGACGTCTGCGAGCGATTGGAGCGCTGCGCCTGGCGGCGCAGCCTCGGGTCCTTCTCCTCGAGCTCCCGCACCAGGCGGACGGTCTCGCGGATGCGCCGCTCCTGCTCGCGCTTCTCCTTCGCCTGGCGTTTACGCTGAGCGGCCGACAGGATCACCATGATCAACCGTCCGATCCGCCAGTGAATGGCCGAGGCCGGCAGCGCCGCTCCGCCGATCATCGCCCCCCAGAAGTTCGCCGATCCGACGTTGGCCTTGTTGAAGTCCGCCTTGCGGCAGTCGGCGAACCGGAATTTCGTGTGCTTGCAGTTGGCGCCTACGAGACGAGTGAATCGCAGGTCGGCGCGCGAGAAGTCCGCGTCCCGTAGGTCGGCGAGGATCAGGTCGCACCCGGAGAAATCGGCGTCGATGGCCACGGTGCCCACGAGCGACGCCTGCCGGATCCGGCTCCCGCGCAGGTTCGCACCGGTCAGGATCGCCCCGTCGAGCTTCGCTCCCTCAAGGTTGACCTCGCGCATGTCGGCCCCCTCCAAACGGGCCTGATCGAACCGGAACCCCTTGAGGTTGCACTGGAGGAACGTCGCGCCGGTGAGATTCGCCCGCACCAGCGACAGCCGGCCCAGCTTCGGCGACCTGAAGTCGATCCCGGCGAGCTGCGAAGCCGCCATCTGTGCGCCGCTCAGCTCTGTGTTGAGCAGCATGGCTTCCCGGAAGTCCGCGGCCTGGGCGTCGCAGCTCACGATCCGGGCGCCCTCCAGGTTCGCGTACCGGAACGTCGCGTGGCTTATGTCCGCGCCGTCGAAATCTGCGCCGGGGAGCTCGGCGCGCAGGAAGTTGGCCTCGCGGAGCTTCGCCTTCACGAAGCGGGCTCCGGCGAGGTTGGCGCCGGGAAACTGGGCCCGGGTGCCTTCGAGGTCTTCGAAGTTCGCGCCCCTCAGGTCGTTCCCCGCCAGCGTGACGCCCTCCAGTATCGCGCCCTTGAGCGTGGCGTTCGCCAGGACGGCCCGGTCCATCCGCGTGCCCCTCAGCGTCGCACCCGTTAGATCGGCGCCGGTGAGGTTGACGTTGTCGAACAGCGCCCCCTCCAGGTTCACCTGAGCCAGCTTGGCTCCGGACAGGTCGCTGTTGGTGAAGTCGGCACCGCGGAACGTCGCCCCCGTCAGCACCGTCCCCTTCATCGAGCACGCCCGAACCTCGAGAAGGTCGAAGCGAACGCCGGTGCAGTCGGCGCCGTCCAGGATCACCCCTCCCAGCAAGGCGCCGTCCACCTGGGCGTTCGCGAACGACGCGCCCGTGAGATCCGCTCCCTGCAGGTCCGCGCGCGACGCGATCGCTCGCGAGAGATCCGCGCCGCGGAGGTTCTGGCCGGCCAACTCGGCGTCCACGAGATCGGGGATGATGCGAGGGTTCTCGGCACGCCATCGCGACCAGTCCGGTGTCAGCAGCAGCCGCACGTGCTCGGCGTTGGCCATGATCGAGATTCTAGCCTGTTTCGGCGGGCTGGGAGTCGCCCATGCGCGGACGGATGGCCGCTCTACCCGACGGGGACGCCGGGTCCGACGCCGCCCGGGCAGTTCAGGGCCGCCGCCACGGCGTCGAGCCGGCCGCTGCCAACAGCAGTCGCCGCGAGCGCGCGGGCCGCCTCGAGCTCCCTCCGGTGCAGCCACAGGCTCGCGACGTGGAACTCCGGCCTCCCCCACTGTCGCAGCCCCGTGAATTCGCCCGGGCCGCGAAGGCGAAAGTCCTCCTCGGCGATGCGGAAGCCGTCGGCCGTGGCGGCGAGCAGTTCGAGTCGCTCCTTCGCCTCTTGAGAGCATTCGGCCCCTGCCAGCAGCGCGCAGAACGACCGCCGTCTCCCGCGGCCGACCCTCCCGCGCAGCTGATGGAGCTGCGCGAGGCCGAAGCGCTCCGCGTTCTCGATCACCATCACGGACGCGTTCGGGACGTCGACTCCGACCTCGATCACTGTCGTGGCGCAGAGAACGCCGATCTCTCCTGCGGCGAACGCCGCCATCGTGGCCTCGCGCTCAGCGGCCGGCGTGCGTCCGTGGACCACGCCTACCGACACGCCGGGCAGCGACTGCCGCACCGCCCGGACGTGAGTCTCGATCGCGCGTGCCGAGATCTTGTCGGACTCCTCGATCAGCGGGAACACCCAGTACGCCTGCCCGCCGTTTGCCACCTCCGCGCGCAGGAACTCGGCGAGCTTCGGCCGTGCCCCGTCGTCGCGCACCGCCGTGCGAACGGGAGTCCGTCCGGGCGGCATCTCGTCGAGGACCGACACGTCGAGGTCCCCGTACAGCGACAGCGCCAGCGACCGCGGGATCGGGGTCGCGGTCATCACCAACAGGTGCGGGGCCTCCCCCTTCTCCAGCAGCGCCTGGCGCTGCCCGACCCCGAAACGGTGCTGCTCGTCGATGATTGCGAGGCCGAGCCGGCCGAACACGACCGCGTCCTCGATCAGGGCGTGGGTACCGACGACGAAGTGCGCGCTGCCGTCCGCGAGACGGCCCCGCACCCTTCGCTTCTCGGCAGCCGGCAGCGACCCGATCAGGAGCTCCGGGCGAAACGGCGTCGGCCCCAGAAGACCGGTGAGGGTGGAATGGTGCTGCTGGGCGAGGAGCTCGGTGGGCGCGAGCAGGGCCACCTGATGCCCGGACGCGAGGACCACGAGAGCCGACAGCGCGGCCACGATCGTCTTTCCGGACCCGACGTCGCCCTGCAGGAGGCGCGCCATCGGGTACTGGCGCTGCAGGTCCGACACGATCTCCGCGAGGACCCGTTTCTGCGCCTCGGTGAGGCGAAACGGGAGCACGCGGCGCGCGCTCTCGCGGACCTCTTCAGTGATGTTGCATCGGGGCACGCACTGGAGGTGCCGGCGGCGGCGCTCCCGTTCGAGCGCCACGGCCAGCGCGAGCAGCTCCTCGAACGCGAGTCGCCGGTGTGCCGGTGTCCTTCGTTGGGCCAGCTGGTCGAAGAAGTCATTCGTGGCCTTGACGCCGGCGGCGGGCGGCTGCGGGAAGTGCACCCCGCTTAGGGCCTCGCCGAGAGGCGCCAGGTGCAAGTCGTCGGGCAGCATCCCCGCCAGCGGGTCGGGTACCTGCCCCAACCCATCGAGCGCCCTGGCCACGACGGCCCGCACCCGACGTCCGCTCCAGCTCCCGAGGCGGCGGTACATCGGCACGATTCGGCCCAGGTGAATCGGCTCGCTGTCCTCGTCCTCGATCTCCCACTCGGGAGCCACCAGCTGCAGGCCCCATCCGCTGCGGGCGGGCTTCAGCGCCCCGTAGAGCCAGACGCGCATGCCCTCGCGCAGGGTCGTTGCGATGTAAGGCTGGTTGAACCAGACGATCGGCAACGAGCCGGTCCCGTCGTCGACCATAGCCTCGACGATGCGCATTCGCCTGTTCCGGCCGCGCCGCTCGATCACCTGGACGAGACGCCCCCCCACCGTCACCATCGTATCGGGCTGCGTCAACGACCCGATTCGCCGCGGTTCGGAGCGGTCCTCGTAGCGCTGCGGCAGATGCCAGAGCAGTTCGCCGACCGTCCCCAGGCCGGCCGCTTTCAGCACCCGCTCCCCCGCGGCGCCGACTCCTCGGATCGCCGAAAGCGGGCTCGCGAAGGTGAGCTTCATCCGCCGCCGAGGATCACGTGGAGCCGGAGTGTGACGAGCGCGAGTTGCACCGTGTCGCCGTCAGCGAGAGGGTTCGGCTTCATGGGCTCCAGGCGGATGCCGTTCACGAAGGTCCCGTTGGTGGAGGAGCCGACCTCGCTGATCGTGAGCTTCCCGTCCGCCGCGCAGATTGCGCCGTGTCGCCGGGACACAGTGCGCTCCGGATCGAGGCGGCTGAGGTCGATGTCGGGGGTAACGCCCGTCACAGGGTCGTGGCGGCCCAGCGTCGTGTCCCCCGTCGGGCGGACCGGGAAGATCCGCGCGGAGGATTCATGGACGAGGACCGCCCGCGCCTCGATCCCCTGGCTCGCAGGCGCGGGGGTGAGAGCGGCGAGCTCGGTCCGGGCGCCGAGCTCCTCGAAGCGGCGGTTGGTCTCGCGAAGGCGCTCCGAGAGCTTCATCATCATACGGATCGCGATGTCGGGCTTGCGTCGGAGCAGCAGGTCGAGGTCCGTCGTCCGGAGCTTGAGCACCTCGATCTCATCGATGGCGGTTGCAGTGGCGGAGCGCGCAGGGGATTGGTTGAGAAGAGCAATCTCCCCGAAAAAGTCTCCCTTCTCCAAGACCGCGACCTCTCGTTCCTTGTCACCCATTAGTAGGGAGATCCGGACGTGCCCCTTCTGGATGATGTACATCTCGCTGCCGAGGTCGCCCTCGCGAAAGATCACGGATCCCGCGGCAAACTTCGCCAGCAGCTCGCTGATCTTGTTCGACTCACCGCCGCCGCCGACGCGGACCTTCGGCACCTACCCACCTCCCCAGACGATCTCACCTCGGATCGTGTCCACCTCGACCTCGACCCCGAGCGGGAACGGGACGTTCACGCCCCCATGACCGAATGCCGGCCCCTCCACGACTACCGCGTCGGGCGCGGCCTCCAGCAGGAGCTCACGCCAGCGATCTCGCCACTTCGCCTCGCCTCGCCCGCACCGGGCCAGCCTTCCCGCAACCACGGCTCTCGCGCGTCCGAGTCTAGAGGACAGCCGCAGTTGGGTCAACAAACGATCAAGCCTGTAAAGAGGTTCCCCGACATCCTCGAGGAAGAGAACGCACCCCTCGTAGTCAGGCTCGAATGGGGTGCCTGCGAGGGCCGCCAGGACCGCGAGCGTCCCGCCTGCCGACACCCCTCGGACGACCCCGGGGCGAAGGACATGCTTTTCTTCCAGGTCGAACAGCGTGTGTGGGCTGTGCCCCCCCAGCCAGTCCACCAGCAACCCGGCGCCGCGCGCGTCGCGAGGCAGCGAGGCCACCATCGGCCCGTGGAGCGTTGCCCTAGGGAACCGGGTCGCGAGCGCGGCGTGCAGGGCCGTGACGTCCGAAAACCCCACCACCCACCCCTGCCACGAGGCGAGGCGGCCCCACGGCAGGTCGGGCAGGAGGCGCATCGCACCGTAGCCGCCGCGAGCGCCGACCAGAGCGTGAACGCCGTGATCGATCAGCCATACGATGCCGTCGAGCCGTTCCCTGTCCGACCCCGCCAAGTACCCTGCGCGGGAGAGGGCGTTCGGAGCCAGCAGCACCTCGAAACCCTGTCCGCGGAGGAACTCGACGCCTGCCGCCAGGGCTTCCGGCGGACACGGACCGGCGGGAGCCATCACTCCGATCTTCCCACCGGCCGGCACCGGCGCCGGCAGCGGCCGCACTCGCGCGCTCACAACATGATTCTAGCCTGGACCAATCATGAAGCGCCCGCCGCTTTCGTGGTTCAACTGCGTGGAGGCTCTCTTTCTTTGCCCCACGGGCTCGGAGTGGTCGCTCGGGCTGCGCACCGAGGGCCCACTTGTTCCACTTGCGTGGAGGCGGTTTTGGGTGCCCCTCGG
>JBEKAA010000021.1:0-53327 GCA_050018455.1 Thermoanaerobaculaceae bacterium
TGGCGACGCGGTGGTACTTCGGGCCCGAGGCGTTCGCTAGGCCCGCCCGCTTCGCCGAACGCTTCCCCACCCTCGTCCGCACCGTCGCCAACAAGTACTACGTCGACGAAGCGTACAACACGACCGTAGTCGCGGGGACGATGAAGCTCGCGCAAGGTTGCTGGGAGTTCGACGCCCGCGTCGTCGACGGCGCGGTCAACGGGGCGCGCCACCTCACTGTCGGGACCTCGTTCTTCTCGGGTCTCTTCGATCTGAATGTTGTTGACGGGCTGGTCAACCTACTGGCCGACGCGTATGGGTGGGCGAGCCGCGTCCTGCGGCGCGTGCAGTGGGGTGTCGTGCAGGGATACGCGCTCGTCATGACCGTGGGCTTCGCCTTGATGGTCGCGGCGGCCCTCTGGTTGGGACGGTAGACGGTATGGCGCTGGTACCCGGTTCGGGGCTGCATGCGGTGCCCGAGAGGCTGACAGCCGACAGCCGACAGCTGACAGCTGACAGCTGACAGCCAGAAGCTCCAGGCATCGCTGCCTCGGGCCGGGTGGGGAAACTGTGAGCTGTGAGCTGTCAGCTGTCAACTGTTTCTGAGGGGGATGCGATGGGCTTTGCGACCAACCTGCTGAACATCATCTGCTACGTCCCGCTCCTCGGGGCGCTGGTGATCATCTTCCTGCTGAAGCAGGACCAGCCCAGGGCGATCAAGACCGTGGCCACCGTGGTCACCGGGCTCGACTTCGTCCTGTCGCTCCCGCTCTGGTTCGTGTACGACCCCGCGGGGCCCGCGTTCCAGCTCACCTACGCGCGCGACTGGATCCCGGCAGTCGGCGCGAGGTACCACGTCGGCGTGGACGGCATTTCGGTGCTGTTGATCCTGCTCACCACCCTGCTCGGTTTCATCGCGGTGTACTCGTCCTTCTCCGCAATCACACACCGCCAGAAGGAGTACTACGTCTTCCTGCTCCTGCTCCAGACCGGGATGCTCGGGGTTTTCATCTCCCTCGACTTCGTCCTCTTCTACGTGTTCTGGGAGGTGATGCTGGTCCCGATGTACTTCCTCATCGGGGTGTGGGGCGGACCGCGGAAGCTGTACGCGGCGATCAAGTTCTTCCTATACACCCTAGTCGGCTCGGTCCTGATGCTGGTGGGTATCCTGGCGCTCTACTTCTACAACTCGACCGGACTTAAGGCCGTCGGCCTGCCGGGTCTGGGCAACGCGCCCACGTTCGACGTGACCGAGTTGTTCAAGATCGCGCCGCAGATCCCGCTGAACCTCCAGATCTGGGTCTTCCTCGCGTTCTTCGTCGGCTTCGCGATCAAGGTGCCGATGTTCCCGTTCCACACGTGGCTGCCCGACGCCCACGTCGAGGCGCCGACGGCCGGCTCCGTGATCCTGGCGGGCGTCCTCCTGAAGATGGGAACGTATGGGTTCATCCGCTTCTCGCTGCCGCTGCTTCCGAGAGCCACCCATTGGGCACAGTGGTGGGTGGTAACGCTCGCGATTGTGGGGATCATCTACGGCGCACTGGTGGCGATGGCGCAGAAGGACATGAAGAAGCTGGTGGCGTACTCCTCGGTGTCCCACCTCGGTTTCGTGATGCTGGGGATGTTCGCGCTCAACCCGCAGGGGCTCACCGGGTCGGTGCTCCAGATGATCAACCACGGGCTGTCGACCGGAGGGCTCTTCTTGCTCGTCGGCATCATCTACGAGCGCCGGCACACCCGCATGATCGCGGACTACGGCGGCCTTGCGAAGGTGATGCCCGTGTACGCGATGCTCTTCATGATCATCACGATGTCCTCGATCGGGCTGCCCACGCTGAACGGCTTCATCGGCGAGTTCACGATCCTGGTGGGCGCGTTCAACCGCTCGGTCACCTGGGCGGTGATCGCGGCCACCGGCATCGTCCTCGGCGCGGCGTACATGCTGTGGATGTACCAGCGCGTCTTCTTCGGCGAGATCACCCACGAGGAGAACAAGACCCTGAAGGACGTCAACCTGCGCGAGCAGTGGACGCTGATCCCATTGATCGTCCTGTGCTTCTGGATCGGCCTCTACCCCAAGCCGTTCTTCAGGATCCTCGAGCCCTCGATCACGCGCGTCGTGCGGGCCGTCGACCCCGAGTACCTGAACCGGCCGGTGGCCCGGCTCGCGGCGCCGCTCCCGGCGGGCTCCGGCCAGGAGCACTGAGTCATGCGCGCCGACCTTATCGCCCTGCTCCCGGAGCTGGTGCTGGCCACGCTGGCCATGGGGGTGCTGCTCGCGGGCCTCGCGTCCTCCAAACGACGCCACGGGACCCTGGCGGCCGGGGCGGTGCTGTCCCTCGCCGCGACCGCCGTGGCGTTGTGGCTGGCCGCGACCGCCACCGACCCCGCGGCGCGGCTCTTCTCCGGAATGTTCGCGCTCGACCACTTCGCGGTCTTCTTCAAGGCCCTGTTCCTGCTCTCGTCGGCGCTCGCCGTGCTGCTCTCCCTCGACTACCTGCGGCGCAACGACGCCCGCCCCGGCGAGTACTACGCGCTGATCCTCTTCGCGACGGTCGGGATGATGACGATGGCGTCGGGCACGAACCTGGCGACGATCTACGTCGGCCTCGAGCTCATGGCGCTTTCGACCTACGTGCTCGCCGGCTACTTCCGCCGCGAGGTCAAGTCGCACGAGGCGGCGACCAAGTACTTCGTCCTCGGCGCGATGTCGTCGGGGGTCCTGCTCTACGGGCTGTCGCTGATCTACGGGACGACGGGGACGCTCGAGCTGGCAGTTCTGGCGAGGACGCTTCAGGGCGGCCGCGCCTCGACCCCGACCCTCGTGGGGATGGCTCTCCTGGGGTGCGGCTTCCTGTTCAAGGTCGCTGCCGTGCCGTTCCACGTCTGGACCCCGGACGTGTACGAGGGCGCGCCGACGCCGATCACCGCGTTCATGTCGGTCGGCCCAAAGGCCGCAGCGTTCGCGATGTTCCTGCGGGTCTTCGTGGGCGGGCTCGCGCCGCTCGACGGGCAGTGGCGTTGGCTCATCGGCGGTGCAGCGGCTCTCACGATGATCTGGGGCAACATCGCCGCGCTCACGCAGGACAACGTCAAACGGATGCTCGCGTACTCCTCGATCGCCCACGCCGGGTACGCGCTGGTCGGCCTCGTCGCCGGCGGGCCGGCCGGGACTCAGAGCGTGCTGTTCTACATGCTCGTCTACACGGTGACCAATCTCGGGGCGTTCGGCTTCGTGATCATGCTCGAGTCCAAGGCCTACGCCGGAGAGACCGTCCAGGACTACGCCGGCCTCGCGCGCAAGCACCCGCTCGCCGCCTTCGGGATGCTGCTCTTCATGCTTTCGCTCGGCGGCATCCCTCCGACAGCCGGCTTCATGGGTAAGCTCTACCTGTTTGCGGCCGCGGTCAACGCCGGGTACGTCGTGCTCGTCGTGATCGCGGTGCTGATGTCGGCGGTCTCGCTCTACTACTACTTCCGCATCGTGCTGCAGATGTACCTGCGCGACGGAGCGGACGCCGAGCCGGCCGCCCTGCTGGCCGAACCCTGGACCGAGAGGGTGATCTGGGCGTGCGGCGTCGCCGTTCTGGTGATCGGGCTCATGCCCGCGCCGTTCCTCGCGGCGGCCAAGGCCACGGTGGGGGTGTTGGGATTGCCGTGAGCGACGACCGGCACGGACGCGCGGCTGCCTCGCTGCGACGCATCGCCGACGCCTCTTCGGTGGGGCTCGCCTTCCCGATCGCGATCGTGATCGGCTACTTCTGGGGGAGGTGGCTGGACCGCGTCTTCGGAACCGCGCCCTGGCTGACCGTGGTGTTCAGCATCTGCGGCATTGCGGGCGGGTTCCTCAACGCGTTCCGGACCGCCGTGCGGATCGGTCGCGAGGAGGACGAGGCGAGCAAGACGCGCGACGGGGACTCCTAGGGTGGTAATCCGGCGAGCGCTGACGGTTGCGGTTCCGGTCACCCTCGGGGCGGCTGCGGTGGTCAATTGGCTTGGGAAACCTTGGAGCGCGCTCGCCTTGACCGTCACAGCAGCGGTCGGTATCATCAACGGGCTCTGGCTGGAGGGTGTGCTCACGGGGGTGCTCCAGCCGGGTAAGCCCCGCGTGACTCGGGCAGCCGTCGGGCTGCTCATTGCACGCTGGGCGCTCTGGGGTCTGCTGTTTGTGGTCCTGTACCTGATGCGCGAACGTATCGAGCTGTGGTCCGTGGCGGTCGGCGTCGCGTGCTTCTTGGTCGCGCTCGGCGTCGCCGGCATGAAGGTCGCGGACCGCGGCGGTCGGGAGGGGTGAAGGCCGGTGCATCACGAGTTTTCGATCCTGTTCCACCCGGTAAACGCACTGCTCGTGGCGCTCCTCGGCGCTCCGCCGGCAGGTTGGCAGCGGGCGATGGGGCTCGAAGGGGAGGCCGGGGTCTGGCTGCCCGACCACGTGATCATGTCGCTCCTGGTCGTGGTGATCGTTGCGGTGCTGCTGATGTGGGCTCGGCGCGGCTACTCGCTCGAGCACCCGTCGACGCTGCAACAGGGCCTCGAGCTGCTGCTGTCCGGCCTGTCGAACCTCCTGGAGGACGTGATCGGGCACGGCCGCGGCAAGGACTTCGTGCCGTTCGTCGCCGGTCTCGCGTTCTTCATCTTCATCTCGAACATATTCGGGCTCATCTTTTTCCTTCAGCCGCCCACCGCCAACACGAGCACCACGTTCGCCCTCTCGCTGACTGCCTTCCTGTACTACAACATCATCGGGGTTCGGCGCCAGGGCCCGCTCAACTACGCCAAGCATTTCATGGGGCCGGTGTGGTGGCTGTTCCCGCTCATGGTCCCGATCGAGATCATCTCGCACCTCGCGCGCGTGCTCTCGCTGGCCATCCGTCTGTTCGGCAACATCATGGGCGAGCACACGGCCACCGGGATGTTCCTTGTCATCCTGCCGCTGTTCGTGCCCGCCATGATGGGTCTGGGAGCGTTCGGCGCGATACTCCAGACGTTTGTCTTCATCATGCTGACCTCTGTCTACGTCTCCGGAGCGGTGGCCGAGGAGCACTAGAGAGAGCGAAAACGACGAAGGAGGAACTTCGATGAAGAAGCAGATTCTGTACGTGGTGATAGGACTCGTGCTGTTGGGCCTGGCGGCACCCGCGTTTGCGGCCGACGAAGCCGGTGCGGCCGGACCGGTCTTACGGGACGTCTGGAAGTTCATCGCCGCGGCTTTCGTGCTCGGCGTCGCTGCGTTCGCTGGTGCCTTCGGCCAAGCTCGGGCCGTTGCGTCCGCGTGCACCAGTATGGGCCGAAACCCTGGAGCTGCCGGTCCAATCCGTATCACGATGATCATCGGCCTGGCGCTGATCGAGTCGCTGGTCATCTACAGCCTCATCATCTCCTTCCTGATCCTCGGCAAGTAGACAGGCAGCCGGCGGCCGCTCGTCTCCGGCTGCCGGCACCCGGCACCCGGCACAAATGTCCCGCCCGCCATCCGGTCGCGATGGCGGCGATCCGTTTGGACCCCGAGAGCCACGGCCCGGTCCGTCGATAGGGTGGACCGGGCTTCTGCGCGCTTCCTGAACGTCAAATCACCGTATTCTGAGGTACTTATACCGGTTTGCCATCGAACATGTCATTCCGAGGAGCGGAGCGACGAGGAATCTGGGTGGGGGAAAGCCTGGATCTACCAGCCCCCTCCCAGATCCCTCGCTGCGCTCGGGATGACACCTCGCTCGGGAACTACTGATCCTCTTGTGGGAGCACCAGAGCGGATCCTTTTGAGCGTCGCCAACGCGCCAGCGTTGCGACGGCGTCCATGGTGTGTCAAGGTCTTGACATTTAAACTCTGACTCAATTACGATTCCAGATCGTGGAGGCGAGCATGAGCAGCGAAGGCTCTTGGGACTTTCGGGATGGCGAGCTTCCTTACCGCGAACAGCTATTCAAGACCGCCCTACGCCTGACGCGTAACCCGGAGGACGCCGAAGATCTCCTGCAGGAGACGTTCCTCAAGGCGTACCGGCATTACGCCTCGTTCCAACCGGGCACGAACCTCAAGGCGTGGCTGTTCAAGATCCTCAAGAACACCTTCATCAACGAATACCGGAGGCGCAAGCAGCTTCCGGCGCAGGTTGATTTCGCGGAGCTCGAGGAGACCTTCGAGTCGGCCGTGATCTCGACCGACGCCAGGGCGACCCGGACCCCCGAGGACGAGCTGATGGAGTCCACCCTGGACTCGGAGGTTCGCATTTCGCTCGTGGCACTTCCGCACAACTACAAGGTGGTGGTGCTGCTGGCCGACATCGAGGGGTACGCCTACAAGGAGATCGCGGACATTCTGGCGATCCCGGTCGGAACGGTGATGTCGAGGCTGTATCGCGGCCGGCGCCTGTTGGAGAAGGCGCTGCTGTCGTACGGGGTGCGGTACAACTATCTCCACCAGAGGCCGCACCGGCTGCGTTCGGAGAACCTCGACGTCGACACCCTGTTCAGGACCTCGGCCGAACACGCCCTCGGAACGCTCGTGCATTGACACGACATCCCACCCGTGAGCGATGAGGTCGGGGCCTCGCGCACGCGAGGCCCCTGCGCCTTTTGCTAGCATGATGGCGTCATGGTTGTCTTCCAGGAGCGTCGTCTCGACGTGGCGCGGTGGATCCCGAGCGGCAAGGGAGCGCTGCCGTGGGTTTTCCACAGTCGAGGGGAGTTGCTCCGACGCTTCCAGGTGACGTGGACCCCGGCAGTTCTTCTCGTCGAGAAGACCGGCCAGATCCTCGCGCAGTGCGGTCCCGATGCGGCCAAGGTGCGTGCGCTGATTCAGGAAATGGCGAAACGGTGAGCGTCGCGGAACGCTGCCTGGCCGCACTCGCAGTCATGGTCCTGCTGCTCGCCCGATGGGCTGCCCCGGGCGGCGGCAACTCTTCCCGGCCGCGGCCGCTTCTCACCGTCGCGCCACTGGCGTCTCCGACAATCATGTACCGAGGCATCCTCTCAAGCGGGGAGACTCTGGGACACCTGCTCAACCGGCTTGGAATCGGAGCTTCGGAGCTCCAGGGGTGGCTGGCCGCGGTCCAGCTCCACCTCGACCCGAGAAGCCTCCCGACCGGCCTGCTGGCCGAGACGTCGATCGACGTCCACGGGGTCGTCAAGACGTTGCGTCTGACGCCCAACTGGCGGGCTGCCGTGGTCGCCGAGAGGTCCGGCGACCTGATCACGGCACGCCGCGAGGAGCGGCAGGTAGAGAGGGAGCTCGTCGTGGTCGAAGGGACCGTGCGGTCCAGCCTCTTCGACGCCGTCACGGCGACCGGGGAGAGCGAGACGCTCGCGCTCGAGATGGCGGACCTCTTCCAGTGGGACATCGACTTCCACCGTGAAGTTCGCAGCGGCGATACCTTCGCCCTGCTGGTCGAGCGCGTCAGGAGCGACGGCCGCACGGTCTCGTACGGGCCGGTCGTGGCCGCGAGCTACACGAACCGCGGCAAGCGCTTCACCGCCGTGCGGTACGCCTTTGGCAGCGCCAAGCCGAGCTGGTACGACGAACATGGGAGCCCGCTGCGGAAGCAATTCCTGCGTGCCCCCCTCAAGTTCTCGCGCGTCACCTCCCGATATTCGGCTGCCCGAATGCACCCGATCCTCGGCGTGACGCTTCCGCACTGGGGTGTCGACTACGGTGCGCCGGCCGGCACACCCGTGATGGTCACCGGGGACGGGGTCGTGTCGTTCACGGGTTGGCGGGGCGGAGGCGGCAACGCCGTCGAGGTGCGTCACCCCGGCGGGTACGTCACGACCTACATGCACCTCTCAAGGTTCGCGAGCGGGATTCGCGAGGGCGTGCGGGTGGAGCAGGGGCAGGTGATCGGCTACGTGGGCGCGACAGGTCTCGCGACCGGTCCCCACCTCGACTATCGCGTGACCCAGAACGGCCGGCACCTCAATCCCGCGGGCATTGGGCGGGACCCTGCGCCTCCCCTTCCAAAGGACGAGATTCCTGGCTTCGCCAGGTGGGCACAGTTGGTGTTGCCGATCCTGCAAACGGGGGGGCCTCTCTCCCCCGACAGCGCCGCTGTCCTCCAGGGCGCCGCGCCCGCCACGCTCCATGGCTAGGAGCGGACGATCCGGCTCGGGGCTGCCGGCCCGTGGTGAACAGCCGCTCGAGGTGTTCGCTCCGGCGCGGGTCGATCTCGCGGGAGGCACCCTCGATCTCTGGCCGATCTACTGCCTGCACCCTGGCTCGATCACGGTCAACGCCGCGCTGAGGGTCGGCGTTCGGGTGAGGCTCGTGCCCGGAGGTGCCCCGGCGGGGAGCATCCTTCACACGGCGTCCGGCACAGAGCCGCGCACGCTGACGGCGGCCGACGCGGCGCGGCACCTCACGGCAGCGGTGGGTTTCCACCTGCTCCCCGACGGCGGTTTTGCGGTCGAGGTGCTCGACCAGCCGCCGGTGGGCTCCGGTCTCGGCGCCTCTTCGGCGCTCGCGGTCGCTCTGGGGCGAGGGTGCCTGGCGCTTGCCGGGCGCCGGATGACTGTCTCCCGCTTTCTGGTGCTGCTGCGGGATCTCGAGGCGCGGGTGCTGGGCGTCCCGACCGGCGTGCAGGACTACATTCCGGCGATCAAGGGAGGCGTGCTGGCGATCCACCTCGAGCCCGGAGGCGAGCGGATCGAGCGGCTGGCGGTCGGGACCGACTGGGTCGCGAGCCGGCTTGTCGTGCTGTTCTCCGGGATCACCCACGCCTCCGGAATGGTGAACTGGGACGTCTACCGCGCCCGGATCGAGAGGACCGCATCGGTTTCGCGGGCGCTTGAGACCATCTCGACCGCGGCCTCCGCGTGCCGGCAGGCTCTCCTGGCCGGCGACGAGCGCCGGGTCGGGCACGCCATCGCCGTGGAGTGGCAGGCCCGAAGCACGCTCGCGCCCTCCGTCACGAACCCGGCACTGGCCGACATCCTCTCCGCGGGCATCCGCGCGGGCGCGCTGGCGGGCAAAGCGTGCGGCGCGGGCGGCGGTGGGAGCGTGCTCTTCTGGACGCCGCCAGAACTGGGCGCTGCAGTGGCCCGTGAGGCAATCGGCGCCGCACCATCAGGCGCCTTCGAATTCGCGAGGGGCCTGGCCGATCGGGGCGCGATCGTTCGCCGCGGACGCGCTACGATGTCACAGCTCCGGGAGTGACACCCGGCGGCGGGAGGGTGAGCGATGGCCGAGGCTCGCACGGTACGTGCTCCGACGGGGCGCGAGCTTTCCTGCAAGGGGTGGGGCCAGGAAGCGGCGATGCGGATGCTGATGAACAACCTCGATCCCGACGTGGCGGAGCGCCCGCAGGATCTGGTGGTCTACGGCGGCAGCGGCAGGGCGGCCCGGAGTTGGGACTGCTTCGAGGCGATCGTTCGCAGCCTCCAGGGGCTCGAGGACGACGAGACCCTGCTGGTGCAGTCGGGCAAGCCCGTCGGGATCTTTCGGACCCACACCGACGCTCCGAGGGTTCTGATCGCCAACGCGAACCTCGTGCCGCACTGGGCCACCGCCGACGAGTTCCGCCGACTCGAAGCGCTCGGGCTCACGATGTACGGCCAGATGACCGCAGGGTCGTGGATCTACATCGGGACACAGGGCATCCTTCAGGGCACCTATGAGTGCTTTGCGGCGGCGGCAAGGAAGCACTTCAGGGGAAGCCTGCGCGGCCGCCTGGTGGTGACAGCCGGCCTGGGCGGCATGGGTGGGGCGCAGCCGCTCGCGGCGACCATGAACGAAGCGACGTTCCTGGCTGCGGAGGTGGACCAGGCGCGCATCGACAAGCGCCTCGCCACCGGCTATTTGGACGAGAGGGTCGACGGGATCGACGACGCCATCGATCGCGCCCTCGCGCTCAAGAACAGGGGCGAGGCCCGCTCGGTCGGCGTCGTCGCCAACGCCGCCGACCTGCTGGCACGTCTGATCGAGCGACGGATCGTCCCCGATATCCTCACTGACCAGACCTCCGCCCACGACGAGCTCAACGGGTACGTGCCGAACCGGATGTCGCTCGCCGATGCCGCGAGGCTCCGCCGCAACGGCCCGGAGAGGTACAAGGCGGAGGCGTACCGGACGATGGCGGAGCACATGCGGTCGATGCTGGAGCTGCAGCGCCTCGGGGCCGTGACCTTCGACTACGGCAACAATCTCCGCGGCCAGGCGCTCAAGGCAGGCGTGAGCGACGCCTTCGAAGTGATCGGCTTCGTCCCCCTTTACATTCGTCCCCTGTTTTGCGAGGGCAAGGGGCCGTTCCGCTGGGCGGCGTTGTCGGGTGACCCCAACGACATTCTCCGAACCGACCGGGCGATACTCGAGACATTCGCGGAGAACGAAGCGCTCTGCCGATGGATCCGCTTGGCGCAGGAGCGTGTTCATTTCCAGGGGCTGCCGTCGCGCATCTGCTGGCTCGGGTACGGAGAGCGGGCGCGCCTGGGGCTCATCATCAACGATCTCGTCGCGAAGGGCGAGATTTCCGCCCCGATCGTGATCGGCCGCGACCACCTCGACTCGGGTTCCGTCGCTTCCCCGAACCGCGAGACCGAGGGGATGCGAGACGGCTCAGACGCCATCTCCGACTGGCCGCTGCTCAACGCACTGCTCAACACCGCTGCTGGCGCCACGTGGATCTCCATCCATCACGGTGGGGGAGTTGGTATCGGCTACTCGCAACACGCGGGGATGGTGGTGGTGGCCGACGGAACCCCGGCGGCCGCTCGGCGCCTCGAGCGCGTTTTGACCACCGACCCCGGCACCGGCGTGATGCGCCACGTGGACGCCGGGTATCAGGAGGCCATCGACTGCGCACGCCGCACGGGGATCAAGATCCCGATGCTGCCGGACGCCGGTTCGCGCTGAGCGTTCCGGGGATCTGCGCCGCACTGATCGCCGCAGCGGCGGCGGGCCCGTGGCCTGGGCTCGGCACGCTCTCGCTGCTCTGGCGCGTTCCATTGGCGGCCGCCGGACTCACCTACGCGTGGCCGCGTCTCGGCCGGCGGGCGCCCTTGCTGGCGGTGCTGGCGCTTGCGGGCCTCGGGGTCGACGCCTTCCTCCCTTTGCAGCTCGGGCGGGCCGAGCTGGCGGCCCGGGCCGGCTCGCGTTCGGCGCAGTTGCAGCGGTCTCTTGCGGTGTTGTCCGAGGATCCTCGAGTGCGCCGCATTCTCAACCCTGGAGGCGGCGAGGCCGAGCCCGAGGCGCCCTTCCCTGTGCTTGCGGCCGCGGTCCGCTCGCTGCCCTTCCCGGTCGACACGCTCGTGCTCATGGACGAGCACGGCCTTCCCCTGGCATGGGCGGGGCCGTCGCCGCGCCTTCCCGTGCACCTGCGACCTCTCGGCGAGCGAGCGGTCGCGGCAGAGCCAGGGATCGGAACGGTCTGGGTGTGGTGGCGGGAGAGCGTCTTCGAAAGCGGGAGGCCGCTCGGAGCCGTTCTTGCCGGAGTCCGGTTGCCCGAATCGGGAGCGCGCAGCATGCTCGGCGTCTGGGCCGGTCGGGCGGCGCTGGCCGCGGCGATTCTCGATAAATCGGCCGGTGACCCGGCTCCGGTACTCTCGCTGAGCTTCGACGTGCGGCCCGCCCGGGCAGTCGCCTGGAGCGCGCCGGGGCTCGTGCTGATCGCGGCGCTCGTGGTGCTTGCGTTCGGCTGGTGGGAAGCCGTGGCCGCGGTGCTCGTCGGCGGCTTGGTTGTCTTCCTACTGATGGGATGGCTGGAAAAGGGGTGGTGGCTGGGCGCGGCGATGGCCGCTGCGGCGCTGGTCGCGTCGCGACTGCCGCGCGGATGGCCGGTGCGGGTGGTCGGGGCGGTCTCGCTGGGGTTCCTGGCGTGGGCTCTTCCGGGGCTGTTCGACGTCCTCGGGATCGAGCCGCTGCCGCAGAGTCTTCTCTGGCCCGGTGTATTGCGGTGGGCGCTGGTAGCGGCCATGGCGGCGCTCGTGCGTGGCGTGGGAGGAGGGCGCTCGGCGGTCCCGTTGCCCCTCCGCATCGCGGCCTGGGTCCCTTTGGGAATCGGGGTCGTGAGGGCCGACGCGACACTTCTGGGTGTCGGGGCTGCCGCCGTCACGATGTGGGGCCTGCCGGGGCGCGGTCTGGTGTTGCCTGCGGTCGTCGCAGCCGGGCTGGTCCTCGGCGGGGACGACGCCGCGCGAAAGGTCAGCCTGGTGGCGACGACCGAGGCGACACTCGCGCGCCTCGACAAGGTCGAAGCACCGGCGCGGGCGATGCTGGCGCAACTCCCCGACGAGGCGCTCACGAGGATGGTGAGGCTCGAGCTCGGGGAGCGGTTGGTGGTCCTGGGCAGGCTTGCCGCCTGGCTCGGGTTGGAAGAGGCGCTTCCGGGCACGTCGCTGGTTCTCACCGATCCCGCCGGAGAGCAGGCGGGATGCTGGGGAGAGATCACGATCCAGAGCGAAGGAGTGCCGCGCGAGCTGGCGTCACGCTCCCTGCCCAACGGGTGGCAGGTGGCAATCCTTGCGCCTCCTCCTCCCAGCGACCTCCTGGCCGGTCTCGGCGCGGCCGGGATCGAGGTTCCGGTCGCGGTGATGGACCGCTCCGGAGCGCCGAGGAGCCGTGGCGCGACGTTTCGTCCTCTCTCACCTTCGATCGTCGGAAAGGCGCTCGCCGCCGGTCACCTCTGGACCAGCGTCGGTATCGGGGAGCGGGAGTTTGAAGCCTACCTCCGTGCCCACAAGGACGCTGTTCTCGTCGTTCCCTGGGTCCGGCCTCCGATGGCGGAGGCGGGGCTTCTCCTGGCGGCGCTCACGCTCTGGGGCGTGTTTCCGCTCACGCTGTGGGAGCGGCGCCGGCGCTGGCTCCGCTGGTGGGGGCAACGCCGGACCTTCGGCGGAAGGATGCGAGTGTTGTCCGTGGCCGCCGCCGTGCTGCCGGTGCTGTTGCTGGGCCAGCTGCTGCCTCGGCAGTGGGACCGGCAGCAGCAGAAAGCTCGCCTGGAGCTCGCGCGGGCTGTCAGCCAATTGCTGGCAACGGACCGGTGGGAGGAAGGCATGTCGTGGCTCGTGCGCGAGCTGGGCGGAACGGTTGCCGTCTACCGCTCCGGGAAGCTCTTCTCATCCACCAGGCCCGACCTCGCTGCGGTGGGAAGGATCCCCTGGCTGCCACCGCCCGAGGCGTACGTCCGTTCAATCCGTGGATGGCAGGAGCCATTGGTCGTGGTTGAGGGCGACGAGACCAGCGTGTTTGCGCCGATTCGAGGCGGGGACGCCCTCGTGGTCGGCGTGGTGGGGCTGCGGTTGCAGGTGATGGGTCGTAGCCCTTCCCCTCGGGAGTGGTTCGTGATCACCGGCATCTTCGCAATGCTCGTGGCCCTCGGCACCGCGGAGCGTCTGGGCCGGCGGTTGGGACGTCCCCTCCGCCGGCTGGTAGGGGCGGCCCATCGCCTTGAACGCGGCGATCCGGTCGCGAGGGTCGAGACCGGGGGTGACGAGGACGTCCAAGCCCTCGGCCGCGCCTTCATGACGATGGCACGTGAGGTGCGGCGCCGGGAGGACGAGCTCCGGAGCGGGCGCGATCTGCTCGAAACCGTGCTGGGGACGCTTTCTGCAGCGGTGTTGGTCGTTGACAGCGAAGGCAACGTCGTGCTCTCGAACGCCGCGGCGGAGAAGCTGCTCGCAGGAGGACGGACACTCGCCGATCTCGCCGAGCGTTTCGCTCCCGAGGTGTCTGCGATGGTGGCCCGAACGGCGGAGGATGCTCGGGCGGAGGGCACCGTCCACCCGGTCGCCGCGCCCGAGGCGCTTTGGCGCGTGACGGCGCTGCACCTCCCGGCGGCGGCGGGGCGGGTCCTCGTCGTGATGGAGGATCTCTCCGAAGTCGCGCGTGCGGAGCGCCTGTCGTCGCTGGCCGAGCTCGCCCGCATCGCGGCTCACGAGGTGAAGAACCCTCTCACCCCGATCGGGTTATGGGCCGAGGAGCTGAAGATCGCGCTGGGGCGTGGCCCGGAGGCTGTCATGGCCGTGGCGCAGGTGGCCGCGCAGCAAATACTCGAGCGGGTGGAACACCTCCGGGAAGTGGCTCAAAGTTTCTCGAACCTGGTATCGCTCGAGCACTGGGAGCCGCACCTGATTCCGTTGAGGGCGCTGGCGGGCGAGGTGGCCGCCGAGTACGAAGTCCTGGGGCAGCGGGGCGTCGCCGTGCGGGTTGTAGGGGACGAGGCAGAGATCGTTGCCGACGCCCAATGGATCCGCCGCGTGCTCCGTCATCTTCTGGAGAACAGCGCTCGCGTGATGGCGGGGCGCACCGGTGAGGTCGTGGTGCGCGTCGTACAGCTTGAGCGCCAGGTCGTGCTGTCGGTTCGTGACGACGGCGGCGGGGTCGCAAGCGATCTCCTGGGGAGGTTGTTCGAACCTCACTTCTCGACGACAAGCCAGGGGAGCGGGCTCGGTCTCGCATTGGTCCGGCGCGTGGTCGAACGGGCCGGCGGGAGCGTCGAGGCTCGCAACGTCGGTGAGGGGCTCGAAATCAGGCTTGTGTTCCCGCAGAGAGTGCAGGACTGGTAGCATGGCGGCGATGGCGAGGGTGCGACTGACCGCGGCTCTTGTTCTGCTGCTGGCCGCTGCCGGTGGTGCAGAGGAGGGCCCGCGCCGGCTCAGCCACCGCGTCTGGCTGCTCGGCGGGGTGCCCGATGAGAAGACCTTCACGACCCTGCGTGCCTTGGGGGTGGCCGGCATCGTCCTGCCGGTGGGGCGGGTCGAGCTCGGTGAGGATTCGTGCAGATTCACCCTTGCGCAGCTGCCGGATCTCGCCGCGCTCGCGGGTTGGCCGGTGACGGCAATGGTGTGGGTCGAAGGGTCCGGCAAGGCGAGCGGCGATCCGGAGAGCTTCACCACGCAGCTCATACCCGTGCAGCGCGGCTTGACCGGGTCGGAAGGTCTCCTCCTGGTCTCGCGAAAGTTCTTCCCGGGGTTTGCAGGCTTCGCGATGGGGGTCGCCGCGCGCCTGCAAAGGCCCGTGGAGGTAGCGCTGCCGGCGCAGGACCTCACGCAACACCTGCCGCCGGGGGGATGGCCGCGCGTCCGTCCGGTCGCAATCGCATTCGGGAACCCGGCGGCGCTGGGATTCCCGGCATCGACCCTGCAGGACGATCTTGCCGCCCTCGATGCGCTGGACGAGGCCCGAGTGGGGTACCGTGCAGCTGTCGTCGTCACTCCGCGGGTGGAGCCACCCCCCGGCCCGGGCGGAAGCTCGCTCGCGATGCTGTCGAGCGGAGAAGTGGCGGCCTTCAACCCCAGCGAACGCGGAAACGTGTTTCGCCTCCGCAAACCGCTGGACTGGGGTGGCGTGCCGCTGGCCGTTGGGCAGAGCGTGACGGTCGATGTGGTGGACACCGCCAGCTATCACCGAGACCTCGGGATGGTGTTGCGGCCTGCCCGACCCTTGCTCGAAGGCTGGGACACAGTTGGCCTTCCCAACGCGGAGCCGACGTTTGGCATGAGCCGCGCAGCGTTCTTGGACTACCTCCGGGGTGAGAGCCCCAACCCGCGGCCGCGCGTCGAGGCGGAGTTTCCCGGACCGACCGCGATGCGGGTCACGCTCACGAACCCCACGTCTCAGGCGAGCGCTCTGGCGACGACAGGCAACTGGGTGGAGCTCCGCTTCACGGGGACCGAGATACGCGACGTGCAACTCGGCGACTTCGGAGGCATGGAGTACGGGCGGCTTGGAGCGGATGGTGCTTGGCACCTCACCGTGGCTCGCGACGCCAGTGCGATCCGCCTTTTCCTGACCTTCGTTCCACCTCAGGCGCGCGTGACCGGGGCGCTGGTCACGTTCCTCTCGCGTCCGCGGGACGTGCTCGAACAGTGGCATGTGCGCCTCGGGGACGGCACGGACGTCATCGGACCGCTGGAGCCCGTGGCCCTCACCAGGCGCTGAGCGAGCTCAACAGCTCGATCACCGCATCGTTCCCGACAGCCAACCCGTCGGCGAGAAGCCATGCGCTGACCCAGTTTCCCTTGGCCTGAAGATCGCCACAAACGATGACCGGCCCGCGCTCAACCGCCGCTGTCGCCGTGAGAACCTTGTTCGTTTGTGCCAGGCGAAGATCGCCGGCGGCGCGAACGAGCGATCGGAGGCGCTGCTGCGAGGGTGTTTTGCCGCACCGAACCAGGGCCGTCGCGAGGTATCCGTGGAACACCCCGGCGTCGATGGCGTGGACCCTGCACTCGAGGTGGGGGAAGAGCTCGCCGAGCTGGGCTTCGAGGCCGGCGGATCGGCCGCTTCCGGCCGGCGCCAGGTCGAACGCAAGCACTGCGGGGAGAAGATCGGGCCTGTGCATCGGGTGGCCGGAAAGGCGGGTCGCGCCCTGCGCGGCCAGTTCGTCGAGTGCCTCGGTCCCGAGCGCTGCGACCGGGCACACGACCGTCAGGTGGAGCGCCTCGGGCTCTAACGATGCGAGCGCCGCGACGAGACGGAACGGGGCCGCGAGGGCCGGGTCGGCGAGGTGGTACCAAGGGCGAACCGAACGCTCCGCGGGTAGCCGGTCGGCCACGCAACGGGCCTCGCTTCCGGCGATACCGGGTTGGGTGCAATCCAGCAGAGCGACGCCAGGGTGAAGGCGCAGCCAGTCGAGCAGCTGCCCGCAGGTCGCGGTCGACGGTTGCGCCGTGACCAGCACGACATCGCTGCCGTCGAGGTCGTCCGGGTCCGCGAGGGGCGGCACGAGCGCGGCTTCTCCCGCGACTTCGGCGATCAGATGCTCCTGCTCCTCGGCCGTGTGGAGCATTCGCCGGCGCACCTGAGGCAGCGTGCGCGCGATCCGTTCCGTCACCCCCCGACCCAGCAGGGAGGTTGGGTCAAGGATGGTCAGGGTTTTCAGTTGCGTCGATCGCACTGGTCACCTGTGTCTGTGGTGCCGGTTGAGCGGGTGCCCTGCGGCGGAGGCGGCGAACGGCATACTCGGCGGGCCCCGCCACGAGGTACGCGCCAAGCAGGAGCGCCACCGCCGGCAGGGTCGAGAACACGACCGCTGCGACCATCGCCGCGATCAGGAAGAACGCGGGCGCCGGCCATTGCTTGCGCAGGTTGAAGTCCTTCCCGGACCTATACGGGACCGTCGAGACCATCAGCACTGAAACCAGAAGCACGAATATCGAGGCGGCGATCGCGATCGGGCGGTCCACCACGAGATCGAACTCGTTGGCGACCAGCACCATGAGGGTCAGAGCCCCCGCTCCGCCGGGGATCGGCAGCCCGGTGAAGAAACGCCGGTCGGCGACGGCGGACTTGACGTTGAAGCGGGCGAGGCGGACCGAACCCGCGACCAGGAACAGGAACGCTACGGCCCACCCCCACCGGCCGACGCCGCGCAGCCCCCACTGGTAGGCGAGAATCGCGGGGGCGACTCCGAAGCTGATGACGTCGGCGAGGGAGTCGTACTCCTTTCCGAATTCGGAGGTAGAGTGGGTCAAGCGCGCGATCCGGCCGTCGAGGCCGTCCAGCAGGCCCGCCAGCATGATGAGCCAGCCGGCGCGTTCGAGCTGGTCGTGGAGCGCGTACAGCACGGCGGCGAAGCCGCACAGCATGTTCCCGACCGTAAAGAGCGACGGGAGGATGTAGATCCCGCGCCGCAGAGACTCGCGACCGGGGCGCCGGGCGGCGCGGTGGCGGCGCGGTCGCGCGACTCTCATGGTCGTTCCCGAGTTGCCAGGCGGGCCACCTCGGTGACCCCGGCGCGAGTCCGCCGGCCGGGCGCGACCGCCACCGCTGCGTCGGCGGGAAGAAAGAGATCGACCCGGGAGCCGAACTTGATGAGTCCTACGCGTTCACCCCGGCGCACCCACTGCCCCTTCTCGAGGTCACAGACCACCCGGCGCGCGACGGCGCCGGCAATCTGCTTGTAGGCCAACAACCCGTACGCTCCCTCGATCACGACGAAGCTGTGCTCGTTGAGATCGGACGCCTTGTCGCGAAACGCGGGGAGCTTCTTGCCCGGAACGTGACGCGCCTCGAGCACCTTCCCGTCGGTCGGCGCCCGGTTCACGTGGACGTTGGCCGGCGACATGAAGATCGAGATCTGCGTGGGCAGGCCGCGCTCGGCCAGCGCTGCCGGTGAGGGACCAACCAAGAGCACCCGGCCGTCTGCGGGCGCCAGCACGACCTCCGGCGGAGCGTCGGAATGGCGGGAGGGATCGCGGAAAAACGCGATGCACCCCAGCGCCACCAAGACCAGGACGAACGTCAGGATCGGATAGCCGAACACCCAAGCGAAGATCCCGGCAAGGACCGGGACCAGCACGAAGGGATAGCCTTCCGGGGCGAACGGCACCATCAGAGGTTACTTGCTGGTACTGCGCAGCCGGGCTTCCATCTGGTCCTTGAGCTGGAGCTTCTCCTTCTTGAGACGCTTCTCCTCCTGCTCTTCCTCGTTGGTAAGCCAGCCCTTGCGGGTCAACTCGTCCAGACGCCTGGCGCGCTTGCCGTGCTCCTCGAGAAGTCGACGGTACTCGGGGTCCTGCTCCGCCATCTGCTCGCGCAGTTGTTGCGTCGACATCATGGACACCTCCAGGGTTGTTGGGCTGCGGACCGCATCCGAGCGAATGCTAGCACACCGAGGGGTCGCCGAAGACGGGGGATCCCGTCTCCGGCGCAGGTCCGAATCCGACCTCATGCCGGGAGGTTTTGTACGCCAAACAGTGCTCTGTCAATTTCTTACGGAGTAGTCTGATGTCCCAGGTCGAGGAATGAACGGCGTGGGCGCGGGTTGTTCCCGGTGCCCTGTCTAGAATCAAGAGGTGGACGAGTTGAGCTTCGCCTGCGACGCGATGCTGGGCCGGCTCGCACGCTGGCTGCGCCTCGCCGGGTACGACGCATCATTCGACCCGGACGTGCCCGGTCTTGCGCTCGTGGGACAGGCGCGCGCCGACGGCCGTTGGTTGCTGACATGCGATCGTGAGCTGGCAGGGATGGCGGGACCGCGCGCGCTGCTGCTGCGGGAGCGCACGGCCGTAAAGCAGGTCTCGGAATTGCGCGGGCGTCTGCCGCTCGCCGCCCACCCGTCGCGGTTCCTCACCCGCTGTTCGCGTTGCAACGGGTTGCTCGAGGAGGTCGGACGCGAGGCCGTGATCAACCTGATTCCCCCGTACGTTGCGACGCATGCCGGCCGGTTCGTGGCATGCCGGGAATGCGGGAGGGTCTACTGGCCCGGGACCCACGTCGAGAGGATCGTCCGAACGCTGGAAACGTGGTTTCTGGCCTGACCGAGTCGGGATCGGGGTCTGGCGCATGAAACGTGTGTGTCTGGATGATCAGGCGGCGGTGAACACGAGGGCAAGCGCGGAGCCGCCGCCCGCGAGTCCTGCGACCAGCGCGGTGCGTGCCCGGCCGGTGGCGGCCGGGAACCCGGCTCCGGCGAGCTGCAGGGGTGGACCCCAGGCGGGAGTCGTGGCGCCTCCCGCCGCGAGAGCCCCGATCAGCGCGCGCAACGTCCCGGACGCGGCGCCCTCGCCGAAGCGCTCGGCCGCCCCGGCTGCCGCCGGCCTGCACGGGCCGAAAACCTCGGCAAGGGCCATCAGTTCGAGCTCGGCGAGTTCGGGGATACCGTTCGCCATGCTCACCACGAGATCGATTCCGCGCGGTGTGATCCCCGCCCGGGCGATGGCCTTGGTGCATGCCTGCACGAGTGCGGCGGGGTCGTCCGGGTACTTGTAAGGCGGGGCGGGTACGGCCGCGGACGCCCAGCCGGCGAGGGTGGCCAGAGGCTTCGGCCCGGGATCGCGCGCGAGGACGAGCGCGGCCGCGCCCTCGCAGAGCACCATCCCGGCGTGGCCGTCGGTCCGCAGCGCCCCGAGCCGGAGATACCCTTCCGCGTTGAGCCAGTCGCCCTCGTCGGCGCCGCACGCCAGCACCGCTTCGGCCCGGCGGGCAACGAGCATCCGGGCCGCCTCGGCGATCGCCCTCAAGCCGCCGACCTGCTTCTCGGCGAATGTGATGTTGGGACCGCCCAGCTTCTCGAGAATGCCCAACTGGCTGGCGGGTGCATTGGCCACCGTCGAAGGGAACTGCGCGGGCGGGGCATCGTCGGGGGAGGCGAGGAACACGGTCCGCAGCACCTCGAGGAGCGCCGAGGTCCCCGCGGTCCAGGTGCCGGCCGTGACGCCCACCCGCTCGCGCTCCCACGGGAAGCGGTCGCCAAGCGCCGCGAGGGCCTCCCGGGCCGCCACCGCGAGCAGGCGGGAGGGACGGTCAAGCCGGCGGGCGACCAACGGCGGCAGCACGTTGGCGGTCGAGAAGTCGCGGCACACGGCGACGGGCAAAGGTCCGGCGTCAGGGCGCGGCAGACCGAACACCGCCTGGAAACCCTCCTCGGCGAGCGCTCGCAGCAGTGCCGGGACACCCATCCCCGCCGGCGTCACGGCGCCGGCGGAGCGGACGAAGATGCGGTCGCCGCTCAGGCGGCTCTCCCCAGGACCAGCACGGCCGAGTTGCCCCCGAAGGCGAAGGAGGACGACAGCGCCACGCGTATTTCCCGGCTCCGCCCCTTGCCCGGGACCGCATCCACGGGGCACGCCGGGTCGGCTTCGGCGAACCCCGATGTCGGCGGCACGACGGCTCGAGCGATCGCCATGGCGGTCGCCGCCGCTTCGATCCCGCCGGCGGCACACAGGCAGTGACCGAGGGCGCCCTTGATCGAGGAGACCGGAAGGTCGGCCAACCGCTCGCCGAAGACCCGCCGATACGCGGCGCACTCGGCAGGATCGTTCTGCTCGGTCGCGGTGCCGTGGCCGTTGATGTAGTCGACATCCGTATCGGCCAGGCACGCGTCGATGAGGGCGGCCCGGACCGTGCGCTCCCATGCGCCCCCCGTTGGCTCGGGTTGAGTCATGTGGAAGGCATCGTTCGTGGCGCCGTACCCGAGCACGCGCGCGTACGGTCTCGCGCCTCGCGCCCGGGCATACGACGCGTCCTCGACGACGAGCACCGCCGCCCCCTCGCCGAGCGAGAGGCCTTTCCGTCTTCGGTCGTACGGCTTCGCGGGCTCGGTGTCCACGGCGTGAAGCGAATTGAAGCCCGCGTACGTGAGGCGGCAGAGGGCGTCCGTGCCGCCGGCGAGCGCCACCGGCGCCTCGCCGGCGCGCACGAGTTCAGCGGCCAGACCTACGGCGATGGTGGAGGACGAGCACGCGGTCGTCACCGTGATCCGCGGCCCTGTGACGCTGTACGCTTGCGCGATCCTGTCGGTGGGAGCGTCCTGGGGAACCTCGACGAAATCCCTGAGGCCCCTGACCAGCGGGCCGCCGCGCAACCGGCGCGCCACGAACGCCTCGGCCTCGAACAATCCGGCGGTTCCACCTCCGAGCACCAGCGCCCAGGGATGTGCCTCGACGGTCGGGAGTCCGGCATCGCGTATCGCCTCGGCGGCAGCGGCCAGCGCGAACAGGCTCGCCCGGCTTAGGTGCCGAATCGTGAGTCCCCGCAGCGGCGGGATCTTCAGACCCGAGACGTCCACCTGGGCGGCGATGCGTGTCCTGAACCCGGAGGGGTCGAAGAGCGTAAGCGGCCCGATGCCGCTCTCACCCGCCACCAGTCGCCGCCACGTCGTCTCGCGGTCTGGCCCCAGGGCGGTGACCAGCCCGACGCCAGTGATCCACGCCTCGCGCATGCGGCGCGAGTATAGCGGAGGCATCGCCGGGCCTGCGGCCAATCTGATCGGCTAGTTCATGTCGCCCACCGCGCCGGCGCCCGGGCGTCGCGTCGGTCACGCACCTTCGTGGGTCGCAGCGAGTCGAGTCCCGGGCGTAGAATGCCGCCAACTCGAGTCGAGGGGGTTCCAATGCTGAAAGAGTTCAAAGAGTTTGCCATGCGGGGCAACGTCTTGGACATGGCGGTGGGCATCATCATCGGCGCGGCGTTCGGCCGCATCGTCACGTCGCTCGTGAACGACGTGATCATGCCCCCGATCGGTCTCCTGATGGGGAAGGTGGACTTCTCGAGCCTGTTCCTCAACCTCTCGGGGACCGCGTACCCGTCGCTCGCCGAGGCGAAGAAAGCGGGCGCGCCGGTCATCGGATACGGAGCCTTCCTCAACACCATCCTCGACTTCATCGTGGTGGCGTTCGTGATCTTCCTGCTGATCAAGCAGGTCAACCGGTTCAAGAGGCAGCCTGCCCCGGCCGCCCCCGCCACCAAGGACTGCCCGTACTGCCTGTCGGCAAACCCGACCAAGGCGACCCGGTGCGCCCACTGCACCTCGCAGCTTCCTGCCGCGTAGCCTCCCGTTTCCCGGCGTGCCTGTCCCGCCGCGCCGGCTGAATGCGAGAGAGTCCGCCGGAAGCCGTTCGCGGGCATCGGCGGTGGAACACCGGGGGGTTCCGGCTGAAACCCCTCGGATGGGCGCCGCGTACACGATCAGAGTTACCTACCGGTCGGTAGTTGCTTGACACCGGCGATTCGAAATCTATACTTATCGGTAGGTAGGTATCGAACCTTGGCAGGTTCGATGCTCTTCCCTGGCACGGAGGCAGGAATGGACACGATCCCGAACGTCCCGGTGCACCACGAGGACAGCGCGCGCGGGCGGCTCATGTCGGCGGCGGTCGAGATATTCGCCCGCAAGGGGTACGCGGCCACCACCGTACGCGAGATCGTCGAGTCGGCGGGCGTGACAAAGCCGGTTCTTTACTACCACTTCGGCAGCAAGGAGGGGATCTTCCTCGCGATGATGACCGACGCACTCGGCGAGTTCGAGGCGACGGCGCGCGCCGCGCTCACCGCCGACGGAACGGCCACCGAGCGGATCATGCGCTTCCTCGACCGCATGTTCGCGCTGATCCTGGAGCACCTCGACGTCATGCGGGTGCTGGACGGCTTCTACTACGGGCCTCCCCAGGGTGCCCCGTTCTTCGACTTCGAGGCGATCCACCAGCGCTTCATCGAGATGCTGACGAGCCTCGTGCGCGAGGGCATGGCATCGGGCGAGTTCCGGCAGGGCGATCCCGAAGATCTCGCGTGGGCGCTCGTCGGCCCATTCGAGGTCGCGCGCGGGATGAGCCTCTGCCACCCCGAGACGGATTTCGGACGCGAGAGGCTCGCTCGGCTGCTTGGCGTCGTGTTCAACGGCGTCCGCGCCGAAGGCAAGAGGGAGTTGGGGCAATGACGACGACAACGAAGACGGTTGCGGCGGCAGTGATCGGTCTGGCTCTCGTGACGCTCGGCTGCTCCGCCAAGGGCGAAGGAAGAGATCGGCAGAGCGCGAAGCCCGCGGTGGCGGTCGAGGTGACGCCGGCGACCGCGACGGCGCTGGATCTCGCGATCGAGGTGGTGGGCACCCTGGAGCCGAAGTTCTTCGCGGACGTCAAGTCGGAGTTCACGGCGGTGGTGGAGGAGGTCTACGTGACCCAGTGGGTTCACGTGGAGAAGGGCACGCCGCTCGCGAAGCTCGACACTCGCGAGGCGGACGCGACGTTCCAGGGAGCGAAGGCCGCCGCTCTACAGGCCGAGGTCAACGCGACGCGCGCTGCGCGCGAGCTGGATCGGGCCGTCAAGCTCAAGGAGAGCGGCCTCCTCACCCAGCAGAGCCTCGACGACGCCCGGTCGGCGGACGAGGCGGCTCAGGCGGCCGCGCAGGCGGCCGCCGCCCAGCTCGCGGTCGCCCAGACGCGCCTCGCGAAGGCGGTGATCCGGGCGCCGATGGCGGGGATCGTTGCCTTGCGCGCGGTCAACGTCGGCGACCGCGTCGAGAACATGGGCAGCGGAGATCCGATGTTCCGGATCGTCGACAACCGCGTCCTCGAGCTCACCGTTCTCATCCCTTCGGCCCGGTCCGCAGCCTTGCAGGTGGGCCAGGAACTCGATTTCGCGGTCGACGCCTACCCGGGCAAGGCGTTCTCCGGCCGCGTCATGCACATCAACCCGTCGGCCGATCCGATCAGCCGCTCGGTCAGGATCATGGCCGACGTGCCCAACCCGGACGGAGAGCTGCGCGGCGGCACCTTCGTCAAGGGACGGATCCGAACCGGCCGCCGCGAGGGCGTGCTGCAGATCCCGCGGATCGCGCTGCTTTCGTGGGACGTCGAGCGCGGCACCGGGGAGGTCTTCGTCGTCACCGGCGACACCGTCGAGCGCCGCACGGTGCGGACCGGCGAGGCCACCGGCGACGCGGTCGAGGTCGTCTCGGGCGTGGCCGCGGGCGAGAAGGTGGTGACCCGCGGGGTGTTCAACGTCCGGCCCGGCGACCGCGTGCAGGTCGTGACTCCCCAGGGGGCGTAGGCCATGTTCCTCTCCAACCTCTCGATCAAGCGGCCCGTCTTCGCCACCGTGATGATGCTGGCGCTGGTGACGCTCGGCGCGTTCTCGTTCCGCAGGCTCGCCATCGACATGATGCCCGACGTCGAGATCCCGATGCTGACGATCACGGCAGAGTTTCCCGGCGCGTCGCCGGAGACAGTGGAGCGCGAGGTCACCAAGCGCATCGAGGAGGCGGTCAACCCGATCTCCGGCGTGAAGCACGTGCAGTCGGTCTCGCGGGAAGGGCTCTCGAGCGTGATCGTCGAGTTCCAGCTCGAGGTCAAGATCGACGACGTCTCCCAGGAGGCCCGCGCGAAGATCAACGCGATCCGGCGTGAGCTTCCGGAGGGGATGAAGGAGCCGGTCATCCAGAAGTTCGACTTCAACGCGATGCCGATCGTCTCACTCGCCGTGCGCTCCACCCTGCTCAACCCGCGCGACCTGACCACCCTCGCGGACCGCAAGATCAAACGGCGGCTCGAGAGCATCGCGGGCGTCGCCAAGGCCAAGCTCGTCGGCTCGTCCAAGCGCGAGGTCGCCGTGGACCTCGCCCCCGAACGTCTCGACGCTCTCGGCATGGGCGTGAACGAGGTGGTGGCCGGCCTGCATTCGGAGAACGTCGACACGCCGCTCGGGCGCCTCAACCGGGGCGACAGCGAGATGCCGCTGCGGGTGTCGGGGAAGCCCGCGAACGTCGACGAGTACCCCGCGATGGTGATCGCACACCGCGGCACGCAGCCGATCGCCCTCGGCGACGTCGCCACCGTGGTGGACGGTGTCGAGGAGCAGCGCACCCTCGCCCTCATCAACGGCGAGCCGGCGGTCGCGCTCGACATCACGAAGCAGACCAAGGCCAACACGGTCGAGGTCGTGGACGCCGTCAAGAAGGTCGTTGCGGAGCTCGGGAAGGAGATGCCGGCGGGCACCGAGATCCAGATCGTGAGGGACAGCTCGGTGTTCATCCGCGACTCCGTGAGGGACGTCCAGACCACCCTGGTGCTCGGCGGCCTGCTCACGATCCTCATCGTGTTCTGCTTCCTGAACTCGTGGCGCTCGACCGTGATCACCGGCCTCACGCTGCCGATCTCGGTGATCTCGTCGTTCATCGTCATGTACTTCCTCAACATGACGCTCAATACCCTGACCCTGATGGCGCTGTCGCTCGCGATCGGATTGCTCATCGACGACGCGATCGTCGTGCGGGAGAACATCGTGCGCCACCTCGAGCACGGCGAGGACCACCTCACGGCCGCGCGCGAGGGCACGAGCGAGATCGGGCTCGCGGTGCTCGCGACCTCGATGTCGATCATCGCGGTGTTCGTCCCGGTCGCCTTCATGAAGGGGATCATCGGACGGTTCTTCTTCCAGTTCGGGCTCACGGTCGCGTTCGCTGTTCTGGTCTCGCTGTTCGTCTCGTTCACGCTCGACCCGATGCTCTCCTCGCGCTGGTACGACCCCGACATCGAGCGCACGGGCGCTCGTAACTTCCTCCAGCGTTGGTTGGATGGCTTCAACTCCTGGTTCGAGCGCACCGCCGACCGCTACAAGCGATTGGTCGGGTGGGCGCTCGACCACCGCGCCATCGTGGTCGGAGCGGCTGCCCTGACGTTCGCCGCCGGCCTCGCGGTGTTCGCCGTCTTGCAGACCGAGTTCATGACGCCGATGGACCAGGGCGAGTTCGTGGTTCGCTTCAAGACCGCGCCGGGGTCCTCGATCGTCGAGACGCGCTCCCGCCTCGAGCAGGTGCTCAAGGCGCTCGGCGAGCGCAAAGAGGTGAAGTACACATACGCCACGATCGGCGCCAGCGACGCGGACACCGTCCGCAACGCGATGGTCTTCGTCAAGCTCGTGGACCGGAGCAAGCGAAAGGCCGGCCTCAAGCAGTTTCTCTCGGAAGAGCGGCGGCGCCTCGAAGAGATCCCCGGCATCGAGCTGTCGGTGCAGGAAGATCCCGATGCGTTCCAGAAGCCTCTCCAGATCGGGATCCGCGGCGACGACATCCCGACCCTGAAGAAGTACGCGGGCGAGATCAAGCGCGAGCTGTACACAGTGCCCGGCATCGTGGACCTCGAGGCTTCGATGGAGCAGGACCTGCCGGAGTACCGCCTGCTGGTGGACCGGCAGCGCGCCGCTGCGACCGGGCTCGACACCAACGCCGTGGTGAGCACGGTCGGCGTTCTGGTCGGCGGCGAGGCGGTTTCCACCTACGAGGACGAGACCGGGGAAGCGGTCGACGTGCGCCTGCGCCTGCCGGCGAGGCTGCGTCAGGACGTAACCCAGGTCGGCGACCTTCGGATCTCGGTACCGGCAAAGGACGGTCCGGTCCTCGTTCCGCTCGCCGACGTCGTCACGTTTGCGCGTGCGACCTCACCGGCGGAGATCAGCCGGCGGGACCTCGCGCGGCAGGTAGTGATCGACGCCAACCTCGACAACCTCCCGCTCGGCACGGCCGGCGAGAAAGCGATGGCGGTCGCCGCGCGCGTCACGCTCGCTCCGGGCTACAAACTCGTCATGCAGGGCGACACCGAGATGATGGTGGAGTCGTTCGGCTACATGGGCGAGGCGCTCTTCCTCGCAATCGTCTTCGTGTACCTGATCCTCGCGGTGCAGTTCGAATCGTTCATCGATCCCCTCGCGATCATGCTGTCGCTCCCGCTCGCGATCGTCGGCATGGCCGGGATGCTCTTCATCACCGGCGACACCATCAGCATCATGTCGCTCATCGGTCTCATCATGCTGATGGGCCTCGTGACCAAGAACGCGATCCTGCTCGTGGACTTCACCAAGGTCCTTCGGGGGCGGGGCATGGACAGGCGCGAGGCGCTGATCACCGCCGGACGAACCCGGCTGCGGCCGATCATGATGACCACCTCGGCCATGATCTTCGGGATGCTGCCGCTGTTCTTCGCGCTCGGCAAGGGCGCCGAGTTCCGCGCGCCGATGGCCCGGGCCGTCGTGGGAGGCCTGATCACCTCCACGCTGCTCACCCTGATCGTGGTACCTGTCGTCTACGCGATTCTCGACGACTTCGCCGCGTGGCTGCACCGCCGCATGGCCGGGGCCAAGTTCGAGGCTCACGACGCCGTCAAGGCCGCCGCGGTCCTCACCGTGACGCTTGCCGGGTCGCTGCTCGTGGCGTCCGCACTCGCGCAACCGGCTCCGGCCGTGACTGTCGGCGCGGCGCTTTCCGAGATCCAGTTGGGTGGTGGAGACGGACCACGGACCACCGACCACGGGCCACGCATCTTGACCCTCGAACAGGCCCTGGCGATCGCCGCGGATAAGAACTACGACGTGAAGAAAGCGGAGGAGTACCGGCGCTGGCTCGAGGCGCGCTACGTCGAGGAGCGCGCCGCGGCGTTCCCTCACCTCGCCCTCAACGCGTCGGCGGGACGGTACTACGACGCCAGCCAGCAGGACTTCTACAAGGGCATCCCCGCGGAGTTCCAGCCGCTCATCGCGTACCAGCAGGACGCGCGGTCAGGGCAGGTCACGCTCAACCAGGCGCTCTTCACCTGGGGGCAGGTGGGCGCGGCGATCCGCGGCGCCAAGTGGGCGCTCGCCACCGGCGACGACCAGCTCCGCCGCTTCCAGCAGGCGGTCCGGCGCGACGTGACGGCGGCGTTCTACGACGTGCTGCTCGCCAAGGAGTTCGCGGCCATCACGTCGAAAACCGTCGAGCAGCGCCAGCGGCACCTCGACGAGACGCAGAAGCGGTACGCGCTCGGCACGGCGACCGACTACGACGTCCTCTCCGCCGAGGTCGCCCTGGCCAACGCCAGGCCGGACGCCATCAGCGCCGCCAACACGGTGCGCACGGCGCGCGAGCGGCTGCGCTTCCTGCTCGCCGAGGAGGACGACGTGGACGCCACGGGCGCGCTCGAGGCCGAGGTCGCGCCGCCGCCGAGGTACGAGGACGTCCTCGCGGACGCCTTCGCGCACCGGCCGGAGCTCGCGACGAGCGACCACACGCGCCGCGCCGAGATGGAGATCGTCAAGATCAACGGCGCCTACGATCGCCCGCGCCTCGACCTCCAGGGCGGCTACGGCATCAAGAACGTGGAGGTCTTCGACGAGAGCTCGCGCGGCAAGACCTGGAACCTGGGCCTCGTCCTCTCGTTTCCCTTCTTCGACGGCTTGAAGACGCGAGCGAAGGTCGCCGAGGCGAAGAGCGACCTCCGGACCACCGAGCTCGCCGAGAAGCAGCTCCGCGACGGCATCGCGCTCGAGGTCCGCCTCGCGGTCGATCAGGCGGCGAAGTCCGCCGAGATCGTGCGGGCGCTTTCCTCCACGGTGGCCCAGGCGCAACGGCTCCTCGAGATGGCCGAAAAGGGGTACGAGTTCGGGGTTAAGACCAAGCTCGAGGTCGACGACGCGGAGCTCAACCTCCGCACCGCCCGCGGCAACCTCGCGAGCGCCCAGCGCGACGTCCGCGTCGCCCAGGTCAACCTCGCCTGGGTCGCCGGCACGCTCGGGGAGCCGCCCACAACCTCGTAGAGACAGGGCACCGGGCTCAGGGCTCATACCGGTTTGCCATCGGCCATATCATTCCGAGGAGCGGAGCGACGAGGAATCTGGGTGGGGGAAAGCCTGGATCAACCAGCCCCCGCCCAGATCCCTCGCAGAGCCCGCCCTGAGCGGAGTCGAAGGGCTCGGGATGACACCTTTGTTCTACGACGGACGGCAAACCGGTATCAAGGCACCGGGGGAGACAGGAACCCGCACCGCCGCTCGCCACTCTGCCCGGCAATCTGGGTGTTGTGTCTTCTGGAAGCCCGGTGCCCGAACCCCTCCCACGCGAGAGGCGAGTCCCCTCCTCAGCGCCGCTTGCCGGTCGGTACGGCAAAGAGGCCGGCGCTCGGGCGACGCTGCTCCCAGGGGGAGATCCACTTCGAGCGCGGGTCGCGGTCCTCGGCGGCGGTCTGCTCGCGCTCGTCGGCGGGCGCCCAGGGCTCGGTCTTCTTCCGCGTCGTGGCGTCGATCGCGTCGAGCTCTTTGTGTGCGATCTCGCGGATGTCCTTGCGCAGCCCCTGCGCCGCGATCTCCTCGGTCAGGCTCAAGACCGCCGGCGGCCTCCAATCGCTCATACCACGATGAACCGAGTGGTACCCCCGTGATCACATTCGTCGGGGCCAGTGCTTGTAGATCCAACTGATGTGCTCGATGGCCGCGTGGCGACGAGCCGCGAATTGCTTTGCGTATTGCCTCATGTCCGTGTAGAGCTTGTGGGTTGGTTTGGCCCCCGGGCCATCGACAGCGACGGCGTCGTGGTCGGGCAGGCACCGCCTCTTGCCGAAGTCTGTTGCCCGCTCGAGATCGCCGGGGAACGGCACATACCAACGCAGCCACTGGCCGCTGATGAGGTTTCCTTCCCAGAGGGCGGCTGCCTGGTCGGGCGCGGCCCCGCAGGCGCAGCCGGGGAGCTCGCCAAGCGGCTTGAAGTCGTACTCGAGCGGTTTCGCGTAGGTCGGGTGCCGGGGATCGAGGAGCGGCTCGAACGAGTGGTCGTCCCGCCACCGAGTGAACTCGCCGTAGAACGTGTGGGCGTAGAAGTCGCCGATGGCGTGGGCTGCTCGGGCGAACTCTGGGAGCTTCCCAGTCGCCAATCGACTCTGCACCCGATCCCACGCACCGTCGAGGTAGGCCGTGTCGAAGTGATCGAACGGGTGGTACCCGATCACGTTAGCGTCGGCGGCGAGGCTGATCGCCTTGACCTCCAGCCGTTGGAGCCATGGCATGTCCGTCAGCGCCTCGTCGAAGATCTCGTTGTGCACCCCGGCGGCGAACGTCGGATCGAAGCGGTCCCAGAAGTTGCGCCGGCCGTCCACGTAGTCCGTGAAGGTACCGGCGGTAGATTCCCTGGTTCGCACGTTCCACAGGTGGTGCCGGTTGAAGACGAAGTGCGGGAGGTATTCCACGTCAGCGGTCTTCCCCGCCCGCAAGGACTCCGCGTTCCCTCCGGAGATGTCCTGCAGGTGCCGCTCGTTCGGCAAAGCGATCGGCTCGAGGATCTCCCACGCCCCCAGCTCCGTGTAGTACATCACCCAGGCGTGATCGTGGCGTGTGCACCCCCTGGTGGACGGCGTGTGATCGACGAGTACGCCGAGCGCAACGCGGATGCAATAGGGGCTGATTCCGCTCGCCTCAAGCATCGCCGCGAGCAGGAACGCGAGATCCTCGCAGTCGCCCCCGCCGTTGGCGAGCGTTTCATCCGGGAACAACCACTCGCGAGCTGCCCGCCCGCGTTTCGAATACGTTAGCTTGCCGACGTACTCGGCTATCCTCCGCGCGCGGAGGTCGAATGCGCCTGGATTGCGCGAGCGAAACCGGACCTGCTCGTCGGGCGGCAACGTTCCGGCCAACTCTCGGAACCGCTTCCGCACGACCGCGTTCGTCTCCGTGGAGAGGAACTCTCGGATATCGATGTCGTACCGGGTCTTGCTACTTCCAGGGACCTTCCTTGAGGCGGGGATGATCGGTTCCTGCACTATCTCATCCCCGGCCCAATGCCAGCACTGGTATGGTCGAACGGCACTCGCCTGCATGCACATAAGGGCCTCCGTCGCAAGCCGACCTCATCGCAACCCGGTTCCGGTGGACGGCACTTCAGAAGAACTCCAATGTGCGGACTTCGTACCAGTCAGATCGACGTAGTTCGCTTGACGGCCTTGCGGGTCGAACGTAACAAGCGACCATCTTCTGGTGCCTCATCCGCCGGCGGTGGGTTCACTGGCGTGCTGCGCCCTGGCTGCCGAGCGCTTGGATGAAGTTCTTTCCTTGGTCGACACCGGCACCCCATGTAAACAGCGAGAGGTAGTCCTTCAAGGCGCCGAAGATCGGTGCTTGAGCGTAGATCGCCAGACCGCTAACGAGGCCGACAATGACGGCGACCCCGAGAGCGAGGATGTCGGCGCCCTCGGCAATCTGCCAGATCTGGAAATCCTTGGATTTTCGCACCGGGACGGTCACGTTCGGGGCGACGCTCAGCGCCTTGAGACTGCCGTAATGAATCTTCACGTCGGTAACGACGATTTCTCCGGCCTGAGGTGCGTACTGGGCTACCTGAGGCACGACCGAGGCGACCCGCAAGACGCCCAGCGACCTCGTCTTCGACTTCCTTGACCCCTTCGAGAGCCACGGGTGTTGGACGCTCTTGAGCTCGATGGTCCACAGGTACGTGAGCTTCTGCCGAATCAGGTAGGTGTCCTCGAGGCTTGGATCCCCGGGAGTGGCGATCCGGAACGTCACGGGGCTGAATGCCTCCACCCGATCGAGGCTGTCCGCCGGTGGACCCTCCACCACGACCTTTTTCCCAGTGGCTTGGTCGAAGAGCCGTTTCCATGAAGCTTCGTCAACGACACGAAATACCTCCTCAACCGGGGCGAGAGGATACGTGCGGTGCAGTCCTACGACATTGCGGAAGTCGTCAGGTGCGTTCCGCAGTTCCCAGAGGATTCGGAGGCGTTCATACGTCTCCTCAAGGAGCATCTTGCGATCGAGAGGGAGCTGGGATGGTGCCTGCCCGCCCGGCTGCTGCTGGGAAACGGCTTGGCGGAGTTGATCGACCAGCCCGGCGACCACATCCCGCCCGTTCTCAGGGACGGCCGTCACGTGAACGATTGAAAGGTGTCGCTGGATCGCTGGAAGAAGGTCGGCCCAGTAGTGAGCTTCTCGTTTGGCGGGATCGACCCAGGCCTCGAGCTCATCCAGCGCCGCTTTCGCCTGTACGAGTTGATCGTCACTGAGTGGCCCCGATCCAATTTCACCTAGGATCGCATCGAGAGCCCACATCGCCCGTCTCCGGATCGGAGCCTCGTCCAGGTGTTGTTGCAGTCGTGCCCTGACCTGATGTACTCGGCCGAGGAGCGCGAGCATTCCCGCCGCCTGTGTGAGCTTCGTCTCTAGTTCAGCCTGGCCCGTCAGCCAGAACCGGCGGCTCAGGTCCTCGGCCTGCCGAACCATGGCTCGGAGCCAGATCACCGCGAGCACTGGGGGTTCCTGAGTCAGCCACGCCGGCCGCATTGCCCGCACCTTCCCCAGAAACGCCGCTCGAAGGCGGAGCGTGCTCACCACACGCGTCGCGACGAACGACAGGAGCGAAGCCGCGAGGATCACGAGGAAGGCGGGAAACAACCCGTCCCGGACTTGGATCGTCACCGTGAGACGCTGAAGATCGTCGACGGCGGAATTCACCGCCGCGAACCTGATCGGGATCGTGTACTCTCCGGGCGAGAGATGCATAAACTCCATACGGACCGTTGCCTGCTGGCCCGGGGCCACGGACCGCGACTCGTCTCCCGGTGATGCAAAGAGGTCTTTGACCACGCTGCCGTTGAACGTCGCCCGCAAGTCGCGTTCGGTATCGAAGCTGTGCCCGGCGGTCTTCAGGCCCGGCTCGAGGTGGGCGGTCACGCCTTCGAGAGGCCACTGGCCGGTCTTATCGCGAACGTGGACCGTGACCACCGGCTCCTCGCCCCGTCCCAAACAGAGGCTCTGGCCCCTCCAGAGGCAAAGCGGCCGGGTCGCAGAGACCGTGACGGGGCCCTGGTCCAACACGAGCGTGGCTGGTCTGGACTCTTGTGCCGACGACAGGTCGATGCGCCACACGGTCCCCAACCCCTGGCCCGGCACGGCGAGGGCCAGCGTGCCCGAGTATCGACCAGCGGTCGGGAACCGGGGCACCTGCAGGTGCACTGGGAGGAGAAACCCGTGGAAAGGCACCTTCGCCTGCATTGCGCGTGCCGGCAGGGCCGCGCCGTCAACGATGAGCAGAACGGCGATAGATGTCCCCTGGGCGCTGGTAAATTCCGATAGGTTCAAGTCAACCGATTCGGCAGCAACAGAGGCGCCACTGCGCATGATTCCTATAGGCACTAGCCCCGATGCCGGTACCGTCAGCGACACCTCTTGTGAGGTCGGCGCAAGGATGTCTAGCGTGAAGGCTGGGGAATCGGCCCCGACAGAATCAACCGCGAAGCCGAGGAGACTGGTGAGGATCAACCACCTTGTCATGTGACGCATATCCGCTCCTCCAAACTCTGCTGGGCTTGGAGCCACCCGTTACGGCAGGCTTAGGTTGGTGATGCCGTGAGTCGCCCTGCCTGTGGTCGGTCTTGGCCGTACTTCCGTGTTGTCCGCGCTTCGGCTCAAGGGCACCCTTTCAAGCGGGTTCTTTCTCAAGAACCACTGCCCTTGGTGTTGGGCGTGTCGATCTTCCAGCTAAGTCCTAGATGTGCACTTAGCAGCTTGTTCTGCTGGCCGAGGAACTCCCCCCGGTTGGCGTAGGTCAGGGTGAACGGTATGGAGCCGCCGCCCTGAAGTGGCACGGTGTACGAGACGCGACCAATGGTGCGGTCCTGGCGCGCCGGATCGTTGTGCACCCCCAGGTACTCGGCCGAGAGATCGAATCGAGGGTTCCCCCCGGCGACGGTAGTCGAAAGAAAAAGCGTGCTCCACTGCAACTTGGCCGTCCATTCGTCGGAAGCCGGAAGGTGCAGCGACACAGTCTCGGGTGATTGCGCCGCAACGAAACGTTGCGAAGCGGTCGCACTGGTTTGGTAGGCGTAGTCGAGGTCATACTGGTCGTGGTGCTGGAAACCAAGGGCCAGCACGAACTTGGTTTGGGTGCCTTTCTTGGTCTCGGTGGCGACCGTCTCGATGGCCTTTCCGAGACTTTTCACGTCAACTGGCGTCGGCTGGTTGATGACCGCGACGTTTCCCTTTTCGAGGGCCAGCCGATACGTGCGCAGCACGGTGTTGAAGTTCCGATTTCCGGTCTCAAGGGAGATCCCGACGCCGTACGTCTTTTGGCCGACGAACTTGTTCGGGTCCCGGTACGTGGTGGTTAAGGTAAGCTGAGGCTGGTTGTCAATGAGCGCAGGTAGCGCTTCGAAGTGAAGAGCACGCGTGGCCGCATCGAGGTTCGCCAGTTCCTCCCCTTGGGCGCGAAGGCATTCCACGTAGCTGTCAAAGTCGAACTCCTGTAGCCTCGCATCGCGGATCGCGCTCTTGATCTCGCCGAAAGTCAGCGTGTCGATAGCCCCGTGCTTTTCCGGGAAAGCTCTGTTCAGCTTGCTGTTGAATCCTGTCCCGGTCGCCAGCCCTTTGAAGTCTGAGACAATCCGGTCCGCCGCAGCTTGGAGGAGATTCGCGTAGAGGGAGTAGTCTCGCCCCCATAGCGTTCCCGCCTTCTCCCAGCTCGACGCCCGCGGCTGGTACCCATACGTGACGCTCCAAGTCACGTCTCCAAAGTCGTCGATGCCACTTTGGATCACGTTGACCTGGGTGTCTCGCACCGCCTGGTTTATGGCCTGTGCTACGGGCTCGAATACTTGCGGCTCCGAAACGGTCGCGGAAGCGGAAAGCGCCCCATAGGTTCCGGCCGGCAGCGGGTTAAAGGCAACAGTCACGGACTTCTTGTCGTCGGCTGTGCTCACGGAGTTGACAGCAAAGGCAACCAGGGGGATGAAGTCCGCCAAAGCATCGTTGACTCGCTCGGGGAAGCCTCCAGGCGCAGCCACGCTAGTCGTTTTCGCCGCGACCTGCTTCGGCACCTCGGCGAGGTTTGCCGAGACCGGCCTCGTGGCGGACTCTGGCACTGCGGCGGCCACTCGGTTCTTGTACTGGAGCACCGTCTCACTGTCTGTGGGTGGTGGGAGATTCTGGGCGGGCGCCACGAAAGGCGTCATGGCTGCAAGCAGGACCACCGCTGATAGCAATGAACCCGGTTGTTGGTCTTTCATTGCAGGACCCCCTCAGTCCACCTGCAGCTGGAAGATGAAATTGGACTGGTCCACGGTGGCGTTGCAGGTGCCGTCGAACAGCTTGTCGCTGTCTGCGGTCATGACCACCTTGGCACTGCAACCGTGCGACTGCGACACAGGAAACACGAAGAGAACCAGAACGTAATAGTGCCCACGCTCTAAATCGAGGGACACGCCCTTCGAGAGTTCTGTCTGGCCGTAGGATTTCTGTCCAACGGTGTCCCCACCCAGTGTGTCCTGAACGTGGAGATTGGCGACCAGGACGTTGTCGCTGAACGTGGCGACGAACTTCAACTTGCCAGCGCTTTCGCGTACCCAGGTACCCATGAACGGCATCAGACTTCCTCCTTTCGATGTCGCCAAGGCCATACCGGTAGTCTTTCCTCACCGGGGAGCCCGCGATGGGTTGGGGCGAAACGTGTGAGGGCCGCAGCATTGGCCGGACGGGGTCCAAGGGTGCCGGCGATTCTTGGCCGATTGTCCGTTGTCTTCATATCCGACTACCTGATTGCACCGCGCACCTCCTCACCTGGTGCCTCACAAGCGCCGCGGCAAAGCCGAGCCGTCGGCGCCAAAGATTTCAAGGTTGCGGGGGAAGCTCCGTGCCGCATTTCGTCGTTGCCTCGTGTCGGACCAAACCTGGGCCCGCAAGGCCCGCCGGTCATCACCCGTTTGGGTGATGCGCCTTGGCGTCCAAGGTGGGAGTCTCCTTTCCATGGAATCGGCGTAATGGCGAGGACCGTGGCCCCCCCGGTGCTACCATCGCGCGTAGAAGCCCAGCGCACTGCTGAGCCTGCCGTCGGCAACCATCGGGAGCAGCCGGGGCGTAAGGGGAGCGCCCCGCTGGGTGCGATGCAACGAGGAGTTGTCACAGCAATCGAGGCGATCTACGAAGCGGTGGCATCGCCCGCCGACTGGCCGGAGGCGCTTGCAGCGGCCGCCTCGCTCACAGGAGGGAGCGCCGGCATCCTCCTGTTCGGTCCCAGCTCGGGCGAACTGGCGCCGCTCGCCACGTGCGGCCTTGGCGAGCCGGAACCGGCACTGCTCGCCGGCAGTATTGCGGCGGCACTCCTCCGCCTGGGCGGGCGCTCGCCTGGTCTTCTCGTGACCAGCAAGCTACCGGTCGCGCCGACCGGGCAGTGTGGGGAGGATGCGCTCGCAGCGCTTGGCGCGGGCGGCCGGTTTGGGGAGGCGGTCGGAGCCTGCTTGCTCAGCGAGGAGGGCGCCTTCGCCGCGCTCTGGCTCCTTCGCCCGCCGGGTGAACGGTTCGACTCGTCGAGCCTGGATAGTCTGCGCGAGGTCGTACCCCACTTCAGTCGCGCGCTCGGAGTCCACTTGCGGGTGGAGCAAGCGGAGCGCAACGCCGCCGAAGCCCACGACGCCTTCGATAGGATCGCGCTCGGCGCGGTCCTCGTGGACGAGGGCGCCAAGCCGATTCTCGCCAATCGGGCGGCCCACCGCATCGCCGCGCAGCAGGACGGTTTCGTGATCGCGTCCGACGGCTTGCGCGGAACCACACCCGCCGACACGCGCGTGCTGCAGCGCGCTGTGGGCGAGGTCGCCTGTGGCGGCACCCGGACCGGGCTCGGTCTGCGTCTTTCGAGAGCTTCCTCGTCTCGCCCATACGAGGTCATGGTCGTTCCCGTCAGCCGAGGGCGGCGATGGCCCGCGCGGCGGCGGCGCACCGCGCTCGTCTTCATCTCGGACTCGAGGCTCTCATTCGTGAGCTCCGCGCAGCTCGTCCACGACCTTTACGGTCTTACCGCTGCAGAGACACGCCTTGCGCTGCTCCTCCTCGGCGGCCAGACGATGCGGGAGGCTGTCGCCGTCCTGGGCGTTTCTCGCAACACGGCGCATAGCCAGCTCGGCAGCATCTTCCGCAAAACCGGCACGAGCAGCCAGGCGGAGCTCGTGCGCATCCTGCTCCGCGGCCCGGGTGCCGTGCGCATCCCCGGCGACTCGTCAGACAGCCGTCCGTTGCCGGAGGAGGGGCCGTGACTGAGTTTCAGCAATTCCCGTCGTCTGGGGACGGACGGAGCACGAGTTGGATCTCGCTGGTGACGGTCGGAGGACGAACTCAGGATGCGCCAGGAAACGGGTCCGTGGCCGACTGTGAGATCGGAGCCCCCGGCACCCTCGGGCGGCGAGCTTCGTGCCCACCGACCGGGATCTCAGCGGCCGCCACATCCCGCCTCACCTTGGAGTCTGACACCACCCGGCGGTGTTGCACGGCACCGACCGCCGGATAGCGCTGGATTGGAGGGCAACATGCCTGCGAAGTCCTATGTGGAAGTCAGGATCACGATGCAGAACGGGAAGCTGATCTGCACTCCGGACTGGATCCAACTCTACTGGCAGGTCGGCCCGACGGACATCCGATGGGCGTTCGTCGGCATACCGAAGAACGCGGTCAGCGCTGTGGTGGAGTTCCTTCCCGCAGTCCCGGCGAAGTACAAGCCGCGGACGGGCACGTTCCGACCCCGCGGGGTACACCAGGGCTTCGGGCACGCCCCGGCCTCAGCCGGTTCGCACCTGCCCGATGTCGTGACCTCGGGTAACACTCAGGAGTCCGGATACTTCTACTACGACATCAAGGTCCTCGACGGCAATCAGAAGGTAATCGCCCAGACCGACCCCGGCGGCGGCAACGACCCGGACCCGGATCATTCCTAGTCGACCATTCGACCGTTCAACCGCGAGACGGAGCTTCACCCTTTCGATGTGAGCACCAGGAACCGCGGGTCCTGGGCGAGGCGGACGAACTCCGGTCCCATGAACCAGACGACCGGCGCGTGCGCAGCCAGCGCTTTCCCGGTCCAGGCTAGGGCGGCGTTGGTGTCCCCGGCGACGGCGGCGACCAGCGCCGCCATGAACATCGTGGCGGGGTTTTCGGGATAGACCGAGAGCGCCTCCTGGATGGCGTTGAACGCCTCGGGCCCACGCCCGAGTTGAGCGAGACAACGGGCGCGGGTCTCGAGGAGCGGCCGCAAGCGAACTCCGCGGGCGTACTCCTCCTCGCATAAGCGCAGCGCCTCGGTATAGCCCGCCCGGGCAGCAGCCGCTTGGCCGATCACCAGCTGCGTGTCCGCTAGGTTCGCGAGTGCGAGATAGTCGGATGGATCTTTGTCCACCGCTTCGTGGTAGAGCGTCGCAGCATCCGCCAGCTTGCCCTGGTAGTAGAGGCAGTTACCGAGGTGGATCCGATCGAGCCGGGTGCCGCGCCTCACGAGGAGGTCGCGGTACAGCCGCTCCGCCTCGGCGTTGTTCCCGTCGTACATCTCGACCTCCGCCAACAAGCCGAAGCAGAACAGGTTCTCCGGCGAAATCTCGAGCGCACGCCGGATAGCCTGGCGCGCCCCGCCGAAGTCGCCGCGGTTCTCACGCGATTGGGCGAGGTAGTAATGCGTGTACCACGACGGGAGGAGCGCCAGCGACCGTTGGAACGCCGCTTCGGCCTCGCGGTACCTTCCCATGCGGCCCAGCACAACCGCCATTCTCTCCCACGCCGTGCTGTCGCCGGGGCGGGACGTGGTCCAGGACCTGGCTCGTCCGAGCGCGGCGCTGTAATCCCTCTGGTCGAGCGCCAGCTGGACCTCCAACGACAGCACCCATGGGTGGTCGGGCCCGAGCTCGCGCGCTCGACGCACCAGCTCGACACTCATGTCGTGCTCGGCCTTTCGGCGCGTAAGGTCATACAGGTACCGGTGTCTCCTCGCGAGTTCGACCACGGGTGCGAGGAATCGCGGCGCCTCGGCGATCGCCGTCTCGAGCAGCGCGATCTCTTCCCCAAAGTCCTTCGAGTACTTGCCGGAGTCGAGCCTGCCTCTCACCTGCAGATACGCCTTGAGCGCAGCCGGCGTCGCGTCCTGGCCCCCGGGGTGCCCGGTCGTCGAGAATCCGCGATAGGCATCACCGAGCGCGGTGGTGATGCGGTCTTGCAGCAGCATGAGATCGTCGGTCCCGATCTCGAGCTGCTCACTCCAAATCACCCGGCCGGTGCCGCCCTCCAATCGCTGGAGATCCACGCGGAGTGGCTGTCCAGGCTGTCCCGGAGTGAGTGACGTCGCGACGAGCTCGCGCACCCCCAGCTCGCGCGCGATCTGGGGTACCCGCTTCTCCTGGCTCGACACCGCGCGCGCGTCCTGCCCGGACACCACGATGACGTTCTTCAGTCGGGCGAGACTGGTGACGGCCGCGTCCTCGATTGCGGCGGAAACGAGGCTCGCGGCGTCGCCGTTCGTCTGCTGCCTGATCGGTAGCACAGCCACGGTCAGCGGCTTACGAGGAGCGAACCACCCCAAAACAACGCCCGTAACCACCGCGGCCGCGAGCGCGGCCGCGACGCCAACCACCCAGAGCCGGTTTCTGCGCGCCCGGCCCAGGGCCTGGCTTGCTGCGAAACCAGATGAGCCGGCGGTTGCACCGGTTGTGCTCGCGGCCACCAGACGGAGATCCCTGGCCAGTGCATCCGCGTCCTGATACCTCTGCGCGGGGTCCCGCGCCAGACAGCACTCGATCACTTCAACCAACGCCTCAGGCGCGCCCGGCGCGGCCTCGGTCAAACGTTCGTACTCGACGTTGGCAACCTTGTGCATGATCTCCAGCGGCGTCACACCGCGGAACGTCGGTTTCCCGCTCACGAGTTCGTAGAGGAGCGACCCGACGGAGAAGATATCGCTGCGGCCGTCGACCTCTCTTCCGAGCGCTTGTTCCGGCGACATCGCCTTCGACGTGCCGACCACCATCCCATCGGTCGTGATCCGGTCGTCGCCGGTAGACCGCGCGCCGGTCCATTTGGCGAGGCCGAAGTCCAACACCTTGACGTGGCCGGAGGGCATCAGTACGACGTTTTCCGTCTTGATGTCGCGGTGCACGATTCCGTGCGCATGCGCCTCAGCGAGCGCCTCGGCAATCTCCGCGCCGATGCGGGCCGCCTGATTGGGCGGCAGCGAGCTCAGCGTGATCACCTGCGCCAGAGAGGAACCCTCGACGTACTCCATCACGACCCAGTCGGTGTCGCCCTCGGTGACGATCTCGTAGACATGCGTAATGGCGGGATGGGAAAGCGCAGCAGCCGAGAGCGCCTCACGCCGCAGGCGCTCGCGCCGTTCCTGGCTCAACCGGTCATGAAGCAGCCCCTTGATGGCGACCGGCCGCTGGAGCTGGTCGTCGAACCCCTCGTAGACCTCCCCCATCCCGCCGCTGCCAAGGAGCCGCAAGATCCTGAAGCGGCCGATCCTGTGAGGTATCACAACCTATGATTCTACCGCTGTGACGCCGCCAAGACCCGGTCGTCGTCATCAGCAGGTGTGGTTCAGCTTGCCATAGCGTTGAACCAGCAATTTGTAATGACGATCAAATCCCGTCGGCCGGGCTGCAAGAACTGTGGAGGCTACGCGAAGAGCTCGCGATCGCGGATCTTCCGCGCGTCGGTGTAGTCCTCTTCCCACCAAGCGGTTTCCCCGCTCGCACGCGGGGGCAGGATGAGCTCAAGCTTCTTCTTGGCCGTTTTCGCGGCCTGTTGGACGACCCTGAAGTGGTAATGGTCGAAGATGCGCAGCGCCTCGACGACGTATGCGACCGCGATCCGTCGGTCGCGGATCAGCAGGAGGTTCTCGCCGTTCTTTGTGTCTGCCGGGTCGGAAAAGTTGTAGGAACCCGTGTAGACCCGCGCGGTGGGCTTGTCAAAGTCGATCACGACGAACTTGTGGTGCATTCGCGTGCCACCGCCTCCGGTGGGCTCCGAATGGAACGGTTCGGGGACGTTCTTCCCCAGCGCTGCCGCGTAGACGGGCGCGATGTTGCCGTCGGGGATCGTCACGTCGAGGCCTCCGACCTTCTTGTCGGAGATGCCGCAAACGAAGATCTTGTCGTCTGCCAACACCTTCTTGATCGCATCCTGGATCGCCCCCGGAGTCTCGTAGAGGAAGGCGAGCGAGAAGAACAGGCAGGAGCTGGTCTTGTCAGAAATGTCCGAGGCTATCGAATCCAGCAGCGTGTTGGACGGCCCGTGGGGCGAGAATGCCACGCGGGCGTTGATGTCGGCCAGCCCGAGACTGTTCATCTGGGCGGGCTTCTTCGTTCCGAAGGCCTTTGCCGGACCAGCCCAGTACTCCCCGAACGCCGCCTGAAAGAGCCTGACCGGGGTCTCTCCCTGCAGAACGATGGCGTTGTTGTTCTGAACGAAGATCCCCCGCCAGCTCAGATTGGTCGAGCCACACACCAGCTTCTGGCCTTTGGGTCCGTCGACCACGATCGTCTTGTTGTGCTGGAGGCTCATCATATGCTGGCGGAGTACGTTGCCCTGACCGGCGGAGGCCTTCAACCGGGTCGCGGCCTGCGTCTCGGCCGATTCCGCCTTGCCGTGGTCCCCGCTGTCGTCGATGATGATTCTCAGGCGCTTCCCGAGCTTCTCGAGACGCGACACGACGTCCGGCTCGTTGAGGTCGTACGCCACGACGCAAACCTGGGCCTTCGTGTCGGCGATGGCATCATCCAACACCTCGAGGATCGCGCTCCACGCCTCGAACCCCATCCAGACCAAGGCTTCCTTCGCCAACGGATGCGTCGGAACGAAGTCAAGACCCTCAGCGGCCTTCACCGGCAAGAGATCCGAGATCGGCCCTTTGGACTCGTAGCGGTCGACGAAGGCCTGGGACGCAACGAAACCGCGTGTGAACGCGACGTTGAGCTTACCTGGATAGGTTTCCCGCTGAAGCTGAATTGCGGCCTCCTGCGCGTCGCCGTAGCTCAGCTCGTCCTGATCGTTCATGAAGACCGGGGTGACCCTGTACAGGAAATCGCCCTCGAGTTCGGCGTTGCGCGGAAACTGGATCCAACGGAACTTCTGAATCGGCGAGAGCCTGGTCGACAGCTGATTCGGGTTCGTGTTGCCGGACGAGCTTGGGAAGCTCAACCGGTTCTTCACGGGGAAGAACTTGGTTCCGTTCGGCTCCTTGTACTCGATGGCGAAGCCGACGAAGTCCTTTGGTGGCTTCCCCTTCTTCCAGTTCATCGCGAGCAAAACCATGCCCTCGCCACGATGGAGTTTGAGGGTGAACTGCGCGGCAGCGTTCGTTCCGCTGACTTGATAGTCGCCAATCATGGTGCTTCCTCCTTTGGCCGCTTGCCTTACAGTTTCGCTTTTCCCAGCGATGCCGGCATCACCCGTTTGGGTGAGGTCCTAACGGGGCTCCTGTTCTTTCCTGGGCAGGGGCCGCGGCGAGAGCCGAGCGCCCGGGTGTGTCGTTCGTGCGGGATCAAGTGCTGCTGTGAGACCCGAGTCGCCTGCGCCTGGTGTCAGATGGACCGCATTTCAAGTCTCTGGATCATCGGTCCGGTGTCATTTCAAGCGATGGCCGAGACGTTGCCCGCGCTGTCGACCATGAGCGGCATGAAGTCGCACTGGCCGTCGATGCCGACGAGGCCGCCCGTGTTCCAGAACGCCACCTGGCCCGCTTCCCGAAGTTGCCGCGTGCGGCGCGGGAACGCCTCGTGCGTGTGCCCGAAGATCACCGTGTCGAAATCCAGATTGGGCTGCTTGCGCCGCGACATCGTGATGTACTGGTCGATGAAGTCGAGCATCCCAGGCCGTTCGAGGAACTGCGCATCGTGGCGCGCACCCGAGACCGCGAGGCTTCCTCGCTTGGCGTCGCGAAGTGCGGATAACAGCAGGCTCTCGACGAGCGACCGCACGGCCTTGATCGCCGCATCGCTCCCGGCCTCCTTGAGCATCGCGACGAAGCCGCTCCACAGGTTGTCCCCGTGAAACTCGATCGCCCGATCGGCGTACGAGGCGAGGGAGTCGAGGGCGATCTCCAGTTCGGGCGGTTTCTGCCCTGTGCGCACCTGGTTGTAGACGCGGTTCACGAGCGTGCTTACAGGTCCGACCTGTGCCAGCGAGAAGTTGAAGAACTCGGTCAGCGGCGAGTTCAGCATTTCCAGGTTCACCAGATCGGTCCGGACGTGCTCGCGGATGAGGAGCTGCGCAAGAACCTCGGTGAGCAGTCTCCAGGCGAGCTCGAAGAAGTGCCCGTGGGTGACGAGGATCGACTGGGTCGGCGCGGGCGGCACGAGGTAGAGGTTGGGGTACACGACGTTGATCGGGATGCGCTTCGCGCCGGTCAGGCCGCTCAGGAACACGTGCCCGTCGTACGGAGGCTTGACGCCGGGGATCGCGAGCTCGCCCTTTGCGAGATCGAGGACCCCCGATTGCTCGTGCGGGAACGCCTGCACCTTGGTGTCAACTAGCTTCACGACCGCGGCGGGGCCGGTCGGAGAGCCGGCCGCCTTCTCCAACGGACGGACGACGCACGTCTGGGTCTGCAGCATCGTCCACAGGTGATGGTCGTGGTTGCCCGGCAGGAAGAGAATCTGGTCGAAGCACTTCTCGATCTCGAGCGCCTCGAACAGCGCCTGCGACAGCGCCGCCACGTCCTCGACGTCCTTGATCGCGACGTCCCACCCGTCCCCGTTCAAGATCAGGAAGGGGATTTTCTTGGCGGGAGGGCCGTCGACGATCTTCCCGATCGTCGCCAGGAACTGCTGAAAGTCGTCCCGGACGTACACGCCGCTCGTCCCGACGCCGGAGTAGCCCTTCGCCGCCTGAGGCGTCACGATCGCTGCGTCGTCTCCGATGTGGATGTCGGAGATGATGACCGCTACCGGGTTCGTCGTGCTCATGGTTGCCTCCCTTTGTGAACGTCCGGCTCACATCTCACCCAGACCCTCGATCGATCGCGCGCCGGCCTTTCCCAGCTTTCGAGGGAAGAGGCACTCCGTTCGGGCCGGCACAACCGACCGGGCCGCAGCTCCTCTCGGGACCGGCAGCACCATTCATCTCGACGCAACGGCAACGAGCGCGGCGCTGCTGTCTTCCTGGGGGTCGTCAGGGACGTCGGCGAGGAGGGGGCGCGAGTCGTGGCGATCCGCCGCACCGCACATTCCGTCAGCAGGGCGTCCGACGCCGACGACCTGGACACAACCACCGAGGGCACCGCCAGCATCAACCCCACCGTTCGTTGCCCCGAACTTAGGGCCGTGGCGACGGGGCGTCATCACCCAAACGGGTGATGTGGCGGCGGGCGAGCGTCGTCATGATCACAGTAGGGAATCCGCTGCGATGAATGACCCCAGCGCCAGCCGCTTTCTCCAATTGGGTGGTCCTGCCCAGCTGGACCATCTGCAGCGCACTGATTACTCCAGGGGTCAAACGCACAACGGCAGGGGTTGGCTTACTCGGATCGCTTTGAGCGCGCCCGGTCGGGGCGCACCCGCACGACTGTTCTGGAGCCGATCTGCCGCCGCCGAATCGCTTCGCCAAGGGAGGCGCCGATGAGAGTTTCTTGGCTGGTTATGCTCTGCATAGCTGCTCTCTGTGTGCCGGGTTGTGCCAACCAGACCTATGTCCAGGAGCAGATGAACGCCGCCGCGAAGGCGACAGACGCCAAGGTCGCTGAGGTTCAGAGGCAGGTCGAAGCGACGCAGATGGATGTCACAAACTTGAAGAAGTCCAGCGCGGTGGTAGACGAACAGATTGCCAGGCTCTCGGACACAGCCAAGGAGACCCTGGCACGAGCGAATGAGGCTGAGCGACTCGCACCTCCCGTCGAACTGCCCGCATTCCCATGGCCGCCACCGCAGCCGACATCGTTCATGGAAGTGAAGCGTGACCTATTGGTTGCTTCCGGGGGACCTGCCACCTGGGGTGACGTGGCGAGCAAACTGCGTGCGGCGGCCGACCGCGCCGGATACGAGGGCTACACGTGGTTCTCGGTCCCAAACGGATTTGCGTTCGTGCTCCACGTCGAGCAGTTCGACGACCGCGGGCACGCCAAGGATCCGCGTTGGATCACCCAGCCGAGTTGTGGCCGATTTTCCTTCAACTGCATCATTCAGGCGCTGTTTACCGCCACGCCCGGGTCATATCGAGTCCTGGTCTTTGTCGTGGCCACCGGCCCGGTTAAGGTCGACCTGGGCACCGCGATGACGATCGAATGGGCCAGAGAGGTGTGGAAAGAGGGCAGCGCCACCTTCCCTTCGCGCTTCGCAGGGAACGCGTTCTCCAGCGATCACTCCTGCCTGGCGTTGGTCTATGAGTTCGAGCAGACTGGCCGGCAGCAGAAGGCCGTCTTCAGAGGGGAGAGCGCTCTGAGTGCGCTCAATCACCTCACGGGATCCGGCTTTTGGGCGGGTCTTGGAGGTGCATGATGGATTTGACTGTCCGGAAGGCGCAAACCCGACTCCTGGCAGTGTGGGGCATCGGCTTTGGTCTGGTCCTGGTAGTGGCCGCCTCCAAAACCCTGTTTGGCCATCTCGGCGACACCTCGACTCTTTGGCGCTGGGTCGCTGCACGCCTCACGACCCCCGTCACTCTGATGCTCGGGACCCTCGTCGGGCATCTAGTTCCCGACAGCGGCAAGTCCCACAAGGCTGATGGCCGACTCTTCTTGGCGGCCATCTTCCTTTCGTGTGCCTATCTACTGCTCTTACTTGTTGCAATATTCGTCGGGACCAACTGGGATCCAGGTGCCCTCAATGCGACGGCCTTGCCCGCGGAGTTCCTCCTTGGCTTCGTGATGCTGTGCCTCGGTGCCTATTTTGCCCGGCGAACCTAGACTGGCGGGAGCGGGCCGGGGAGGGCGCCATGAATGACACCAACGATTGCGGGTGGCACACGCCAGGAATCGTCATCGACTCCCACGTCCACGTCGGGCTGCGGGGCGACAGCTTCGGGATGGGCGCTTTCTCCGAGTACTTCATGGCGCAGCCGGCGTTCGAGGTTTTCCTTGCGTACGCGCGGCTGCGTGGGCGGCCGATCACCGACGCGGTCCTGCACCAGGCGACGCTCGCCGTGCTCGACGGCTGCCATCTCGACCGCGTCGTCTGCCTCGCGCTCGACCCCGTCTACGACCCGGACGGCACGCGGCGCGAGGACCGGAGCCACATGTGGGTGGATAGCGCCTACACGTGCCGGCTGCGCGACGAGCTGCCCAACCGGGTGCTGCCCGGCGCCTCCGTCCACCCCTACCGGCGCGACTTCGCCGACGAGGTGCGGCGCTGGGCGGACCAGGGCGCGGTGCTCCTCAAGTGGCTGCCCTCAGCGCAGGCCATCGACCTCGCCGAGCCGGCCGTTGGCGCGCGCCTGCGCGAGCTTGCGCACCTCGGGCCGGGCGGCGGCCCGCTGCCGCTGCTCCTCCACGTCGGCGGCGAGTACGCGATTCCGCCTGCCGGTCCCGCGACCCCCCTCTCCCGCGTGCTGGAGGGGATCAAGGCGAGGCTGGGCAACGAGGGAACCGCGGTCGGCGCCTCCGGAAGCGACTCCTCGCTCTCGAGCCTGAACTTCCTTTCCTGGTCGGCGTGGGAGGCGTCCTGGAATCGCCTGCGTGGGCGCCGCGCGTGGGTGCGCCCCCGCGTGAGCGAGATCAAGGCCAACCTGCGCACCGCCGCGTCGGAAGGTGCCATCATCATCTTCGCCCACCTCGGCCTGCCGTACTTCGCCTCCGGTGCCCTGGCGGGCGTGCTCGAGCACTCCGACTTCAACGTCGTGCGCGGCTACCTCGCGCGCGGCAGCGAGCGGGCGGGCGATCGACGGCGCTACTTCGCCGACGTCTCCGCCTGCTGCACCCCGTTCCGCAAGCCCTACTTCAAGGACCTCGCGGCGCTGCCCAAAGACGCGCTCCTGTTCGGCAGCGACTTCCCCACGCCGGTGTTCGAGCTCTCCACCGACCTCAAGCACAACCTCGCCGACCTGCGCGCCGCGATCGAGGGCGAGCCCGAGCGCCTCATCGTCCCCGAGGGCAACCTCCTCGACGTCAACCGCGCCGAGCTTGAGCGCGCCTTCCCGGGTCACCCGATTTTCACGAACCTCGGTGCACTCGTCGCAAGCCCCACTGCGAGTGGGAAGGGGGGCGACCGGTAGCATGCCATCCGTCCTCGCCACTCCGTCATTCCCGCACACGTGGGAATCGAGCATCCCGCCGCTGAATCACCCGCAGCCCGTCGCGGTCGCGCGAAAGGAAGCGGTGGCGGCGCAGCTCGGGTGCAAGATCACGCCAAGCCAACTGGGCGGTGGGGAGCCCACCGCGTCGCATCGGCCCAATCCCGATCCGTGGGGCCTCCTCCGCTCACTCGGCCGCGCCTACTCTTGGAAACTCGTCCCACGTTCTAGCCTTGCCACGAGACAACGGCTTGGTCTCGGGTTCGGCTTTCACCAGGATCAGCCCTCGGATTTTCGGTCCTGTGCCCGCGGCGGCGCTGCGGAACCTCAACTGGAGATCCTTGACAAGTACTGACCAGCCGCGCAGCCTTCCGATACGGACACGGGCGCGTTTTGTGCGCGTTGCTCGGAGACCCTAATGCCAGACAGCAAGATAGGCGCGCCTAGGATCAAGCGGACCGTAACGATCGATAAGGGGCCGAGAAACATCGAGAAGGGTGATCTCAATCAAGATCGGCTTGTCCATTGTCTCGACGCATTGATCGAGGTTAGATCTGGCACATCTCCCAGGACCGTCTTCCTCGTGCTTAGAAGCCCGCACCGTAATGGCAACACGGAATTGATGAAGGCGGTCCTGCCGCAGGTTGGTCAAGAGCGTCTGGTCTCACACATTATGGTACGGCAGGCAGAAGGCGTCTGGGATGCGTCCCAATACCCACGCGTGCTTGAGGCCTTGGCGCCTGAGTACCGGGGCTCGCAGCGGTTCAGGGCACAAGTGCAGGGCCGGTTCAGCCCGCTATCCCGGCGCGTGCTGCACCAGATGGCGGCCTTGGGTATCCCTGTCGCCGCCTTCCTTCTGACGTCGCTAGTCTTTGCGACCCTGCGGTCGGTCAGCAGTGGGGCCCCCAACGAACCCGTAATCGGCCTTCTCAGAAGGGCGTGGATTCAGTTGAGCCAGCTGCCTGCGGCCTTGTATATTGCCGGTGCGGTTCTTGCGGGTGGGCTTGAGGTGCTCCGTAGGGCACAGCGCTTGCCGGTATCCCTCCCCTGGCAGCACAGGAGGGACCCTGGCTACCACCTGGAGGAATCTGATTTTGCTTTCCTTGAGCACGACCACTTCGCAGCGATGCAGCACCTGTTCCGGCGGCGAGTCGCAGGGCCGCCGATCATCTGGATTGATCAGGCAGACCGCCTCGACGAATTCTCCCAGGCAGTACTCTCAGACCTTCTACTCAAGGGCGACGAGGATCTGACCACTAATCGCATCGTGGTCCTGCAGTTCGGGGACTTAGAGTCGCCGTTCCTATTCACGGTCCGTAGGCACTGCCACGAGTACCCTCACCCGGAAGAGAGGCTCATCGAAGCCGAACTGCACGTCGTCCCCCTTGAGGAACGCATCAAGGTGGCCCTGCGAGCTGGCAAGACTGAAGCCGACGCCCGTGCCACCCGTCTCATTGCGGATCTCGTGCTCACCCCAGCGCCGCGACTCCAAGCACTCGCAGAGGCGTGGGACGATCTTTTCCGCGAGGAGCAGGACGGCGCTCGGCAGGTTGGCGCGGCGGTGCTTCTCGCTGTAATTGCCACTTCAGGGAGGGACGGGCCTCACCAGTTCTCGCTCCACGACCTCCGGCGCATCCTTGCGCGACGAACGGGCGCCTTTGCACGATGGCTGGCCGTCATGGGCAGAGAGCCCTACTACCCTGCAGGCCTACAGGAGAACCTCAATTACCTTCAAGAGTTCAGCGACTTTCCGATGCTCCAGAAGAGGCCCGGGGTTGGCGGGCCGGAATGGGTCGTCGATCCAGACGTCCGGCGCGTCGTCCTGAAACAGCTGTCTGCTTCGCCCTCGTGGATCAGCGGCGTGAGCACCTTTTGGGCAACGTACCTTGGTGAGCGGCTTGGGGATGCGACGGCATCCCCTGAGCCCGACAGGAAAGAAGGCCAAGACGATGGCGAGCTACGCGTGTCGCCGCCAAGACGGAGGTTCGACGCGCTGGTCGAACTGTGTTGACACCTCGAGAACGCCCGTCTCCCCAGCGGCAGCACTGCGAGGGACAGTGACGCCGTTGCCGAGCTGGCTCGCGAGTTGATTGCCGCCGGGAATCGGGCGCTCGGCCGTCTCCTCGCCCTTGCTCAGTTCCAGAGCGCATATGATGTCTTCGTCCACCTCTTTGCGGAGGTAGTGAGGAGGCCCGAGCCATGGGCTTCCCCGGTGTTCGTTCGCGAAGTTGAGCGCCTGTCCGAGTTCGTGTGGCGCCTTGCAGCAGTCCGCGGCGCGTCTGAAGTCATTGTCGCGTTCCAGAAATTCGTCCAGGACTGTGGGGCGCGTGCAGGGTCCAAAGGTATTTCCTCAAGCGTCGCAATATTCGAGGCATATAACCGAGCCATCGCACTTGAGGACGTCGACCTGGCTGACGTGCAAGCTCTGCCGATCGCCGGCGGAGACGAAAGGACCAGAGCGTTCCTCGAGAACATGCGGTCCTACGCACTCAACGTCAGCCTAATCAGGAAGCACGCGTTCGTTCTGGAATGCCTAGAGGCGTTCCCATTGGGGGAGGGCCGGGACCTCGAGTCTCTGGCCCGCCAGCTGCGCTCTCCGGTGTCCTCGCCGGGCTTTGATTTGTTTGAGTTTCTCGTCAGTGACCAGTGTGTCCGGGTATGGTCCCGAACCGGAGCTATCGAGCAGGGGGTTCAACAACTCGAGGCGGCCGCCCAGCGCTTGAAGGCACTAGAGGATTCATTCGGAAGCGACGACCTGCTGGAGGGGACTCTGTGGAGCCTAGCCCAGGCGTTGACACGCCTCGCTGCCCTCGATTTGGTGGCCCGGGGAGGGGAGTACTTCCTCCTCGCGATGCCCCGAGCTGTAGCCGCAGTCCAGAGGGCGCTGGACCTTGAGGGGGTGCCACCAGCCGCGGGTCAGAAGCTCCTTGAGAATGCGATCGACAAGACAAGGGAGGCTCTCGAAGACGCGGAGCTGCTCCAGGAGCTTTGCGGAGTGTTGCTCGGTAAGGTATGCCTGCTCAACGCATCCCTTCGCTTGAGTGTCGCGCTTTCCGGCCGCGACCAATCAGAGGCCTCGGATGGCATCGCGGAACTGTGGAGACGGGCAAAAGGCGAAGCCGAGAGCCTGAGATGTCAGCACCTTGCGATGGGCGCACTCGCCGCTCGGGCAAGCGTTAAGCACGGCGTCGAGACCTGTGCCAGCTGCCTCAAGGTGTTGGTCGAGGAGGTCATTCGGGAGGAGTTGGATGGGCCGGCGCGCCAAATCGTGCCGCAGCTTGCGGAGCTGGCCCTTCTCCTGGGGGACCGGCGCATGTACCGAGCTTCGGCCGATGCCCTCGGCTACCTAACCGCAAAGCCAGCTCCCCCGGCCGGCACCTCTGCTTTCCTCGAGTGGTGCGAGGCAAAGATGTCGAGAGGGCAATTCCTGCGCCTCCTGCGGCTGCCCCGGGCATGCCTGGACGAGGTGCTCGATTGCGCTCAGATCGACACAGAGCTATACGATCAGACTCTCAAACCGCGAGCGTGGAGGCTGCAACTTGATGGCCGACTGCAAGCGTGCTGGTGCTATGAGCAGCTTGAGGACTGGGATGAGCTTGACCGTGTGCTCGAGGCGAGCATTAGCATCGGCGGAATCGAAGAGTGGCGAGGCTACCCGCACTTTGTGGGTATTTGCTTCCGGCGCGAAATCGCATGCAAGCGGTCCTCGCAAGAAGCGATCGACAAAGCCCTAGACCGTGTGGGAGCGCCACACTACCGCAGCCATTACGAAACGGCAGCGATAATGCGGCTCCTTGGCCAGACGATGGCGGAATGCGTAGCTTCGCCGGTTGCGGACAGTACCCGCACTAGAGTCTGCCTTGCCGCGCGTGATCAGGTTGGCCAGCTTACCGAGTGGGTGGGCCTAGACGCCGCGGTGGATTTCCTGGATGTCTACTTGCGGCTCGACCAGACACACGGCGAGTCCGCTGAGCTCCTCTACGAAACCCTACTCGCGAAGCACGCAGCAAGTGCCCACAAGCTCGAGGAGCTTGAGACAAACCTGCAGGGGGGGAAGATCCGGCCACTGCTTGAGTTCATCCTCAGGAGGTTCGCGTCGAGAATAGTCTGGAACGACCAGCCGGCGGGCCAGGTGAGAGGGATCCTCGAGCAGATCAAGATCTCTGGTCTTTGCTCCTTGTCCGCTCAGCAGATTGAGTTCTGCGTCGAGCATGGGCAGCATGTGCACGTGGCCGAAGGTAGGATCGTACTCCACGCGGGCCTGCTCGTTCTCCGCGCACTGCAGGAGCAGGACGAAGGCGTACAGAGCAATGACCAGCTGATGGCTTCGGCGACCGAGGCGATATGGGCGGCGACACGGATGGCCCTGCGGCTGCTTGCAACCGAAAACGTAGTCCACCCGAAGCTCGCCAGGGCAATGAAGGCCTATCTGGAGGTGTGCGATGCCTTCGCCCCTGCTGGTCGGCTGAGTATTCAGCCGCTTGGGGTGTAGGTCAGGCTGGCCAGTGAATCACAGCCCAAAACGGATGGGAGCGCTTCCGTCACGGGGAGACGGAATAGGCCTGTGCAGTCGGCATCCCGTTCCAGAGTCTGCCCTCGAGCCGGCGACCGTTCTGCTTCTTTCGGACGCCGCCCCACTGCTTGAAGAAGAAGGGCACAGCAGCCTCCACGCATTGGTCGCGGATCTCCGCCACCCACTCGAGCGCGATTGGGCGTGCGCGCGGGCCAGACTCGCCACCGACGATCACCCAGTCGATGCGCCTGAGATCGAGTCGGGGCAAGGGGCCAAGCAAGGGCTCAAGCGAGAGAAACTTGACCGCGGCACCGGTGTCGCGCAGGTCGTCGATCCGCCAAGCCTGACCGACGGTCTCGGCACTCACACCCATCCACACGTTGGGAGGCCATGGCAGTCTGGGAGAAAGCTCGCGAAGGCGCTGCGACCTCTTTGTGAGCACCTGGAATCGGTGATGCGGCGCTTGTACCATCACGTCGAAGAGTTTCTGGATGAAGCGAGTTGGGACCTCGTCGTGGAAGAGGTCGCTCATCGAATTCACGAAGATTGTTTGGGGCCGCTTCCACCGCAGAGGGAGATCGAGAACGTCTTCGTGGAGGGTTAGCCTGAAGCCGTTGGCGTAGTTCGGCTGGCCCATCGCCTTCAGACGCTTGGCAAGGCGCTCGGCGTAGCAGTTCTTGCAGCCTGGGCTTACCTTGTCACAGCCGGTGACAGGATTCCAGGTTGATTCGGTCCACTCGATTGACGACCGGAGGGCCATGCGACTGTCACCTCATTCTTCCGACTCCTCAAATCCAAACGACCGCTGCTCCTGGGTGTATTCCACCGCTCCCCTGGCCAGCTTCAAGCCAAGAGGGTTCCGGCTGAAGAACGCGAGGTGGTACAGGGGGCGCTTGTTGTCGACGGCGCGGACGAGCTTTTCGGGTCCGCGGCTGAAGCGAAGAGTCGCCATTTGCTCCGCAAATTGCTGAAGAACGAAGTGACCTAGCCCGTGACATCGGGTCACTGGATCCGCCCATCTCTCCCGCCAATCAGCCAGGCCCAGAAAGTCGGCTACTGTGTCGTCGTCTGGACTTTCGTACTTTCCCCAGAACCGTGCGGCGTCCATACCTGAAGGCACGAGGACCAGAAAATCCAGGTACCGTACAGCTAGGGCTTCTACTGTGGAGAAGTGCAGACCGCTCATGCCGAACGGGTCCAAGACGCAAAAGCCAAGGACCCTTCGGGATCGGCTGCCAACTGGAAGGGCTGCGAGCGTCGTTTCCACGCTGGAGTTCGCGTCACCCAAGATGTACACAGCGTCGCGATTGGGGAAAGCGGCACGAACCCGCCGTTCGAGGACATCCAGCCTCGATTTGTCGCGCTCGCAGAAGATGCACCGATCGAACGGTGGCGTCGCCTCGAGGGCGAGCAGCGGTGTACCGGGAACGATCCGCGCGCTACCCTCCAGCCGCGCACGTCCAGTGCCGGCAAACAGGTCGAGGTACACGCGGACGTGCCACTTCCTCCTCGTTGCTTTGGCGAACATAGCGGCGTACCACCGAACGAGGCGGTACTTCTCCTCTCCCCATTCCCCGACAAGAGGGGTTAGGAGCCCGTCGTCAACAAGCTGCGGTAGAGCTTTCGTCAACGTGCGGCCTCACGCGTTCGTCGTCGAAAACGAGAAGAACAGCTAGAAGCCTATCACCAATTCGAAGCACTGGGCGGCGGTCCTCTCGACCAACGCGTCGAGTTTCGTCAGCGCCGCTTGCCCGGGGATGCCGGGAAAAGGCCGGCGCTCGGGCGCCTCTGCTCCCAGGGGGAGATCCACTTCGAGCGCGGGTCGCGGTCCTCGGCGGCGGTCTGCTCGCGCTCCTCGGCGGGCGCCCACGGCTCGGTCTTCTTGCGGGTGGTGGCATCGATCGCGTCGAGCTCGCG
>JBEKAA010000022.1:0-81009 GCA_050018455.1 Thermoanaerobaculaceae bacterium
GTCTGCGCGACCGCAAACCTCGCTCCGACACAACCGACACAACCAGCGATCACGTCCACTCGCCTCACCAGCTGACCGGCGCAATGTCAAAAACACTCGCTTTCTCGTGGCCGGCAACATGGGGAGATCCTTCGTCGCGACCCTGCGGGTCGCTCCTCAGGATGACACGCACGAAGTGTAGCGGCCGCCCGCCGGACGGGCGGTTGTTTACGCTGGGATCGAGAGGCTGAGCACGCCCGGAGGGCGCGCTCCACAGAAGCAACAGCGTCGGAATCTGCGTTGCGTCCGTCTGCCGTCCTTTGTCTCCGTGGAGCGCGCGCTCCGCGCGTGCTTGCTTCAAACCCGCAGGGACCATCATGAGCGCGCCTGGAGGGCGCGCTCCACAGAAGCAACAGCGTCGGAATTTGCGTTGCATCCGTCTGCCGTCCTTTGTCTCTGTGGAGCGCGCGCTCCGCGCGTGCTTGCTTCAAACCCGCAGGGACCGTCATGAGCACGCCCGGAGGGCGCGCTCCACAGAAGCAACGGCGTCGTGTTTTGCGTCGCGTTTGTCTGCCGTCCTTTGTCTCCGTGGAGCGCGCGCTCCGCGCGGGCTTGCTTCAAACCCGCAGGGACCATCATGAGCACGCCCGGAGGGCGCGCTCCACAGAGGCAAGACAAGGCGGCGACGTTGGAGGCAAAACAAGGCGGGGACGTTAGAGGCAAGACACGGCGGGGAGGTTATACCGGTTTGCCGTCCGTCGTAGAGCAAAGGTGTCATCCCGAGCCCTTCGACTCCGCTCAGGGCGGGCTCCGCGAGGGGTCCTGGGCGGGGGCTGCTTGATCCGGGCTTTCCCCCACCCAGATTCCTCGTCGCTACGCTCCTCGGAATGACATGTTCGATGGCAACCGGTATTAGAGGCAAGACAAGGCGGGGACGTTGCTGCGGGGCACTCGCGCCGAGCGTGCCGTCGGAGAGCGTGTTCGGAAAGCAATGAGCACGCCCGGAGGGCGCGCTACGCAGAGGCAAGAGAGGACCTTGAACGGCCGGCCAGCGGCCGGCCGGCTCGTACAGACTATTCGTGAGGCTACGTGGGCGTGAAGGTGTGTGAGCTGTCCAGCGCAGTGCCAACGCCGCCGCGCACGATGTTGTCCAGACGTATCTTGACAACGGTCGGCCGGGCGTACCCTGAGCGCGCGTGGGGAGCCTGGGCGTCCTCGCAGGCCGCGATCTCCCGATCGACGGCGGACCCCCCTTGTCTGACATGCTTTTCGGTCATGTTCGACCCCACTCCTGTACGAGGGAAAGTATCAAGCACCTCGCTGTGAAATGCAACCAGGACCCAACCACTGCAACCGTCACGGCCTGCGCTGCGGATCACGACGATGCGATCGAGTGGGGGCCCGCGTCAAGGGGAAAGACTCCCTTACTCAAGGTTGAATCAGCCGCCAAATCCAAGTCCCACCGAAACACGCATCGTGACCCGGCACGGCCGTACCTCCGGGCCACGCGGTGCCGATGACCAGCCTATGCGCGGAAGCGGCGCACCGCCAGCAAGCCGATAAAGCCAAGGGCGAGGGCCAGAGCCACGAGTCCTGCGGTCGAGAGCGTCGGGATCGGCGCGGCAGGGGCCCCGATGCCGAACTCCCCGACCGCGAAGCTGGTTGTCGTTGAAACGGTGACCGACGTCAGGGTACCACCGGCGTCATCCCAGAACCCGACGCCGGTCGCGCCGCTCGGGGTGGTGATGTTGAGCGTCTGGGACGCAGTGCCGGAAGTCACCGTAAAGCTGACAGTAACGTAGTTGTCGGCCTCGGTGTAGAGGTAGAACGCCCCCGTCCCCGGCGGCAGCGTGATCGTCACGCTGTCCGGCGACGTCGCCCCGGTCGTGTAATACACATCGCCGGTGTACCCGTTTGACCAGTTGTTCCAAGTCCCCGGGACAATCGCATGGGTGAGCGCGTAGCTGAACGTCAGGTTGCCGCCGATAGGCGTCGGCACCGTCGTGAAGCCGGGGCCGGTCGCGCGCCCGTCGGCTGGGAACGCGGTCACCGGATCCTGTCCGAGCGCCGCCGGCGGCGTGCCGGTGCCGATGATGGTGCTCTGGATCGCCGCGAGCGCCGGCGTTGCCAGAAGGACGAACGCAAGGACGGCCACGTTGGCCCAACGTAGGCTCTTCATTGAAGGTCTCCTCCTTCTCCTGGCTAAATATTGCTTGGCCAGACGGAGATTGTCAAGCCCGGACGGCTTGCCCATCAACCGCCCGGGATACCGGCCCATCTTTCGGGTTTTCATACCGATTTGCCATCGGCCATGTCATTGCCTAGAAAGTCCCCCGGACGACGAGGCACGCACCCCCCAGCTTCTGACTTTCATGGTCCGGGGTGGGCCCGCGGCTCATGAGGATTGTCCAGAAAGTTGCTCGGTATGGGCGGGCGGGGGCAAGCCCCGCCCCTACACACTGACGTCTGGTCGAGTTGGTGTAGGGGCGGCCCTTGCGGCCGCCCGTTTCCGGATCTCTACAGCGCGACACCCTCTGCCCACCTTCCCTTTCATAGTCTGGGGTGACCCCACGGCTCATGAGGATTCCGAGGAGCGTAGCGACGAGGAATCTGGGTGGGGGAAAGCCCAGATCAAGCAGCCCCCGCTCAGATCCCTCGCGGAGCCCGCCCTGAGCGGAGTCGAAGGGCTCGGGATGACACGATTGCTCTACGACGGACGGCAAATGGGTATCAGTCAGCTGCGCACGTACAACGTCGTCCGCGAGTCACGACTCGAACCGCCGGCAGAAGCGTTCCGCAATTGCCAGGTTGATGAAGTCGTAGAAACCGCGAGCGCAGCGGTCGCTCGCCACCTCCTCGCGAATCCGGTCGGCCTCCCCCGCGGCGACGATGTTCCGCGCCACGAGATGCCACGACCGGACCTCTTCCTGGCGCGCGAACGACGACACACCCCGGCGGATTGGCCCCGAGAACTCCGGCTTGTCGCGCCGCTCGACCACCGACGCCGGGAGCAGGCCCGCCATCGCGACGCGGAGAAGATGCTTCGGCCGTTGGCCCCCCATGAATGCGCGCCCCGGCGTCCTGAAGGCGAACTCGATGAGGTCAAGGTCGTGGAGCGGACACCTGAGCTCAACGCCGGCGCGCGCGGCGACCAGCTCCGCATTGCCGATGTAACCCGCGGCCCGATGCGTCGCCAGCGTTTGCTGGAGCACCTTGCCGGCGCGCGTCCCTGCTGTCTCCGGAGGGAGCGAGAGGAGCGCGCCGCGTCGCGAAGGGTGAAGCCATGCGGGGGCCGGGTGCCGGCGCCACGGCAGGCCCGTCATGGGAACGACGGTGAAACGTGCGAGCTTTCGCAGTCGCTCCCGGCTCGTACCGTGCAGCAGGGCTCCCGCGTCCGTCATCGCTCGGATCAAGTGACCCCGGCGAAGCTCGTCGCCGAGGTAGTGCGGGGTGCCGGTCAGCCACTCGTCGCCGCCGAACCCGTAGTACGCGACCCCCTTGCCGGCGATGCGAGCGGCGTCTGCGATCAGCTGGCCGTGGTAGAGCGTCGGAACGAAGGGGTCCTCGAGGACCCCGATCAGCTGCTCGATGGCCGCAAAAGGCTCGACCGCCGCCGCGTCCACCGAGACCGCCTCCCCTCCGGTCAGCGCGAGAATCTCGCTGATAAAAGAGGACTCGTCGCACTCGAAGCCGGGGAAGAGCAAGGACACCGCACCGACCAGCCCGGCTCGAGGATCCCCCTCGCGGGCGCGCTGCCGCGCCAGCGCCCAGATCGTGCTCGAGTCCATGCCGCCGCTGAGCGCCACCACGCCGGGTCTCGCGGCGAGCGCCCGAGCGACCGCCCGATCCAGGACGAATCGCAGCTCCTCGGCCAACGCCGGCTCGCTGGTCCCACGGTCACGGGCCTGAGGCGGCGGCAGCCAGTACGCACTGCGGCGAGGCACGGCGCCGGCCTGCCCAGTCGTGAAGGTGTACACGTGGCCCGGGACCACCCGTCGAACACCGGCGTACAGGGTGTCCTCGCCGGCTCCGTACCGCATGACCAGCGTGCTTGCCAGAAAGGTCTCATCGAGGCGTGCAGCTGCGCCCGATCCGGCCAGGGCCTGGTTGAGCTCGGACGCCAGGTAGGTACGGCCCCCGTGCTGGTGGAAGAAGAGCGGCCGCACCCCGCACACATCGCGCGCGACCACCAACACGCCGGTTCGGCGATCGAGAATGGCCGTGGCGAACTCCCCGCGCAAGCGGGCGAACAGGCCCTCGCCAAGCGCCTCGAACGCAACGGCAAGTCGCTCGGCGTCGTTCGCGGCGCCGCGCGCATCGAGGCGCGACGACCGCGCCAGCTCGTCCCAGTTCGCAACCCAACCGTGGAACGCGACGACGTACGGGCCGGCCTCGCCGAGCGAGGCGTCCGAGCCCAGCGACTGCACCCCGAGCGCCGCGCCGCCCGCCACGAGGCGTTCGGCCCGACCGCGGTACGGCGAATGAGCGATCATCCGTTCGAGTCGGACGGGAAGCTCGGGATCGCCGGGTTCGCCGAAGACGGCGAGAATCGCACCCATGGGCCGCAGTGTACCCGCGCCGCACAGCGGGCGGCCGCTATGGATCTGTAGCCTGTAGCGTCCGCGCCAGCAGCTCGCGCACCACGGTGCCGGGTGACCGGAGCAGGCCGGCGCCGAGGCGCACGCTGAAGCCGTGCGTCGACTCCACAATCGCCGCCAGGGCCGGCAGCACCCGGGCACGCTCCTCGCGGTAGCGCCCGCTCGCGAACAGCGGGCTGGCGGCAGCGATCATCGCCGCCAGCGCCGCCGCCTGGTCGATCGCGTGCGCCTCGACCGGCGACGCGCCCCGCGGCCCCTTCAGGAACCACACCACCTCGGGCGTCACCGCCGCGGCGAACCGCTCCGGCGCATCCTCCCGGCGCAGCACCCACCGGCCCGGCCCGGCGCCCTCGGCCGAGAACCGCCCGCGCAGGTCTTCCGGGATCAGGCCGAAGCTGCCCTCGCGCACGTAGAGGTCCCGGCGCAGGGCGCGGATCTGCGGCCGGCCACGCTCGCGTTCGACCAACAGGAAGTCATCCGATACCACCCGCCCCCCGGCGTGCAGCAGCGCCAGGGCGAGGGTGGACTTGCCGGCCATCGTCTGGCCCACCGCCAGCACGCCGGCGCCATCGATCTCAGCCGCCATGCCGTGCAACGGCGCGCGCCCGACGAGCGCCATCGCGTGCGTCAGCCCCGCCCCGATCAGCTCGCCGATTTCCATCAGACCGGTCCAGAAAGGATCGGTCGCGATCCGCGCGATGCGGCGGCCCGGCGAGATCCACGCGACGCCGGCGCGATTGACGAGGGCGTCGCCATCACCGCCGGCCACGCGCACGAGGCCATCCGCCTGCAACGACGCGCCGGCACGAGTCAACCCCGCCGTGTCGGACCACGGCTCCCGCACGATCCGGTAGCCGCCGGCGGGCGTACCTGCCGCCGCGGCCAGGTCGAGCCGCCAATTCTGCTCCAGCTCCGCCAGCTCGGCCCGGGCGAAACCCTCAAAGACCACGGGCGCTCCCAGGGCCTTTCCTGACGCGACGATGGTCTCCGCCCGCATCGGGGTCATCTTCGCACAGCCGGCGGGACCGGCCGGCCGCGGCAATCGAGCCTGCAGGACGTGCCGTTCGAACGTCGCGCGGCCCGAGGCCGGCCGACGAACGTCGCGCCCCGTCCCGCACCCGCATCGGGCCGGCGGCCCGGGTACAATTGCCACGCACCGATGGACGCACGCACGGCCACCGCCCACGATCCCGCGAGCACACCACCCCGCACCCGGCGGTTCCGCACGCCCGCCGACGTCCGCTGGTTCCTGGCGGCGCTGCGCCGTGCCCGACTGGTGCGCCGCCGGCTTGCCCTGCCCCTGCCGGACACGATCGCGGCCCTCGCGACGCTGGCGCCCAGCCACCCGCCCTCGCCCGAGGTCGCGTGGGTCGCCGCGGTCCGCGCCTCGAGCCGCACCCGGCAAGTGGCGGGTGGACCGGACACATGCCTGGTGCGCGCGCTCATCGCCGGTTCTCTGCTCGCGGCCAGGGGCGACGTGCGCCTGCACCTTGGCTTTCGACCGGGCCAGACGGGGGACCCCGCGAACGGGCACGCCTGGCTCGCCGGCGCCGGCTTCGAGCTGGGTCGGGAGGGCGCGCCAGGGCCGGGGTATGATCCGGCTTTGACCGTGCCGTTCCCTTCTCCGAGGAGCCACCCATGACCGACCTCGCCGCGCTGGCCGCGACGCTCGCCTCCGAGCGCTACACCCACACGTCGCTCGCCGATGGGACCGGCGTCATCCTCGACATCGAGGGCATGCACGTCCTGACGCTCAACAAGACCGGCGAGTTCCTCATCGCGGCCGTGCTCGCCGGCGTCGGCGACGAGGCTGAGTTGGTCACCCGACTGACCACCGAGTTCGACGTCGAGCTGCCGCAGGCGCGGGCGGACCTGGCGGAGTTCATCGCGGAGCTCTCCGAACTCATGAAGCCATAGGCTGCACGCGCACGTCGGGTTCGAAGGTTCGACAACAGCAGAGGGGCCGAGGGGAAGGGACCGTTCGAAGGTTCGAAAGTTCCCATGAAGGTCGGAAGGGTCAAACGTCAAAGGTGAAACGTCAAAGGGAAGACGTAGAAGGGCAAACGGGAAAGGTCAAAGGGAAAAGGGCAAACGTCAAAGGGACGACGCGACAGCGAGAGCCTGCGTGTGTAACGGCCGCCCGCCACATCTTTCGCCCGTCTTCCCTTTGCCCTTTTACCTTTTCCGTTTTCCCCCGTCATTTTGACTGCTTCTTTCGAACTTGAGAACCGCCCTCACTCCTCGAGCAGGTGAAGCACTTCGGCGGGGTTCTTGAACGGGGCGACGAGGTAGACGCCCGCGGCGCGGCTCGGCGCCGCCTCGAGCATCTGGAGCGCGAGGTCGCGGCCGATCTTGGAGGCGTCGGGGCCGGCCGCCTCGAGCCTGGCGAGCAGCGCTTCGGGGACGAAGATCCCCGGCACCTCGTTGTGCAGGCGCAGCGCGAGCTTGAACGAGGGCAGCGGCCACACCGCGACGATCCCGGGCAACGGGAGGGTGCCGCCGCAGCGGTCGAGCAGCCGCTCCCACGGCTCCCACGAGAAGAACACCTGGCTCATCGCGAAGTGCGCCCCCGCGTCCGCCTTGCGCCGCAGGCGGTCCGCCTCGTGATCGAGGTCCTCGGCGGCGGGGTTCACCGCCACGCCGAGGCAGAACGCGGGAGGCTCGCCGATGGGGTTGCCGGCGCAGTCGAAACCCTCGGCCATGCGCGACACCGAGCGCACGAGCTCGAAGATGTCCACGTGGTAGACGTCGTGCGCGCCGGGGTAGTCGCCGAGCTGCGACGGGTCGCCCGAGATGGCGAGGAGGTTGCGGATCCCCGCGTGCCAGGCGCCGAGCAGCTGTGACTGCAGCCCCATCAGGCTGGCGTCGCGCGGAGTGACGTGCGGGATCGCCTCGATCCCGCTCTCGCGCTGGATCTCGGAGGCCAGCCACAGCGAGTCCATGCGCAGCCGGGCGAGCGGGTTGGAGTTGACGTCGACGGCGTCGAGGCGGCCGGAGGCGGCGATCGCCCGCGTGGCCTCGATGATTCGCTCGGAGTTGGTGCCCCGCGGCGGGTCGAGCTGCACGATACGGACGAACTCGCCCGCGGCGAGCTTCGCCGCCAGGGTCGAGGTTGGGCGCGCCTGCGGCGGGTGCGAGGGCGGGTGGGCTTGCTCGACCGCGACGCCGGCGTGCCGCGCGTGGACCGGCTGCAGGCCCTTGACCGCCTCGGCGATCGCACGGATGTGCTCGGGCCCGGTGCCGCAGCACCCGCCGACGAGCGTCGCGCCGAGCTCGACGGCGCGCCGGGCGAATGCGCCGAGGTACGCCGGCGTCGCGGGCGGCAGCAGGATGCGCCCCTCCCGGCGCACGAGCGAACCCGCGTTCGGCATCACCGCAAGCGGCCCGGGCGGCTCCTTCAGGTACTCGAGGACGTCGAGCGTTCCCTGCGGCCCCGGCGCGCAGTTGATCCCCGCGGCAAGGAGGTCGCAGCCGAACAGCTCGCGGACGTTCGCGGCGATCTCGGGGTGGCTCTCGGGGAGCTTCTCGAACGGGAAGCTCAGCATCGCGATCAGCGGGAGGTCGGTCGCGCCGCGCACGGCCTCGATGGCGAGGAGGAGCTCGTCGAGGCGGAAGAACGTCTCGAGGACGATCAGGTCGGCGCCGCGGCCGGCCAGGATGGCGGCCTGCTCCGCGTGCGCAGTGGCGATCGCCGCGGGGCCCTCAGGCTCGTCGAGGTCGATCACGCCGGCGAGCGGGCCGATCGAGCCGGCCACCAGGCAGTCGCGGCCCGAGATCTCGCGCGCCTCGCGGGCCAGCTTCATGCCGGCGGAGTTGACCGCTTCGACCTGGTCCCCGGCGTGGAGCCGCTCGAGGCGCGGGCGCGAGGCCGCGAACGTCGCGGTCTCGATCAGCTCGGCGCCGGCCGCGATGTACGAGATGTGGATGTCCAGCACCTCGCTCGGGTGCTCGAGCGGCGCAAGGTCGAGGTGGGAACCCGGCGGGACGCGAGCGAGCAGCTCCGACCCCATCGCCCCATCCGCTACCACGACCTGGTCCGCGAAGCGCCTCGTCACGCGCTCATGGGTCATCGGTGCATTGTAATGGGTTCGGCCTGTGGGGCGTCGATCGAGTGCTCGCCAGCGAGTACCCCCGCCCTTGTCGTTCCGAGCGAGGCGTGAGACCACGGATGTCATCCCGAGCGAAGCGAGTAAAGTTGCCATCCTGTCATCCCGAGCGAAGCGAGGGATCTGGGTGGGGGGTGTTTCTGCGGGTGCGGTTCTTCCCCCACCCAGATCCCTCGTCGTGGCGCCTGCGGCGTCACTCCTCGGGATGACAACGCAGAGGAATTCCTCGTCGTGAGCGGCAAGCCGAAGAACGATCGCGGTAAACTCCAGGAAATGCCTGTTTACTTCGTCTACATCATGGCGAGCAGGTCGAGGACGCTTTACACCGGCGTCACGAACGACCTGGAGCGACGCGTCAACGAGCACAGGCAAGGGCAGATCCCCGGTTTCACCGCCAAGTACCGGGTGAACCGGCTCGTCTACTACGAGGCGACCCCGAACGTGTCCGCGGCGATCGCCCGGGAGAAGCGGATCAAGTCTTGGCGCCGTGAGAAGAAAGTCGCTCTCATCGAAGGCGCGAACCCCGGCTGGGACGACTTGGCTGAAGCCGGAGCCGAGTCCGTTCTTCAGGACGAACGTCGGTAGAGGCGCGCAGAGAGGCTATGCCAAGTACCTCGCGTCGGGATGATGGAACGCGACGGCGGAGACGCTCGCCTCGGGATCCATCATGAACCCCTCGGTCAGGCGGACGCCGATCTCCTCGGGTTGCAGGAGGCGGAAGACGTCGAGCTGAGGCTCGAGGTCCGGGCAGGCCGGGTAGCCGAACGACAACCTGATGCCGCGGTAGCGCGCGCGGAAACGCTCCTCCATGGTCATCTGCGGCGGATCGGGGAAGCCCCACAGCTCGCGCAGACGGCGGTGCAGCCACTCGGCGGCGCCCTCGGCGGTCTCGAGCGCGAGCGCCTGCAGGGCGATGCTGTCGAGCAGCTTGCCCTCGGCGCGCAGGTCGGCGGCACGGCCGCGGACGCCCACGCCGGCCGTGACCACGAACAGCGCCACCGTGTCGAATGCACCAGGGTCCGGGTGCACCCAGTCGGCGGCGCACGCGCGCGGATCCCGCGTCCGGCGCATGAACGGCAGCGTCGCGAGTTGCCGCCCGTCCGGGTCGAGGACGACGACGTCGTCGCCACGGCCGCACGCGCGGAAGTAGCCGTACACGGCGGCGGGCGCGAGCCACCCGCGCGCGGCCGCCGCGTCCTGGAGCGCCTCGACGCGGCGCTTGAGCTCCGTGACGCGCTCGTCACCCGCCTCGAGCAGCCGCCGCACCGAGCCTCGCACGCCGAGGTGTTTTCCGAAGAGCATCTGCGGGTTGATGTGGGTGAAGACCTCGTCGAGCGGCAGTTGGCGAAGGACGTGGCGCATGAGATCCGGCGGCTTCGGAATACCGGAATCCGGGGTTCGGGATTCGGGGTCCGTCGGAGGCGAGGCCTGGTGTAGGGGCGGCCCTTGCGGCCGCCCTTCTTCGATGCCTCCCCCGCTTGCGGGGGAGGGCAGGTGGGGGTGAGACGGGCCCTCACCCCGGCCCTCTCCCGCACGCGGGAGAGGGTGAGAGACGTGGGCGGGGACAAGCCCCGCCCCTACACTGGCGGTCGTGTCCTTCATCAACTCGTTGGCGATCGCCAATCCCGCCATGGCGTCGGACGCGTAGCGCACGGTGGCGCCATACGCCGGCGCGATGCGGTCGCGGGTGAACGAGGCCGAGAGCGCCGCGCCGCCCACGAGCAGCGGCACGCCGATGCCGGCGGCGCGCAGGTCCTCGGCCGTGGCCGCCATCTGGTGCGCCGAGCGGACCAGGAGGCCGGAGAGGCCGATGAGGTCCGTGCGGCGCTCCTGCCACGCGGCGATGAGCTTGTCGGAGGAGCACTGGACGCCGAAGTCGACCACGTCGTACCCGTTCGTGCCGAGGATGATCCCCACGAGGTTCTTGCCGATGTCGTGGACGTCGCCGCGCACGGTGGCGAGCAGGAGCGAGCCGCGCGAGGCGGTCTGGTCGCCCTCGAGGTGGGGCCTGAGCCGGTCAACCGCGGCCTGCATCACCTCGGCCGAAACCAGCACCTCCGCGACGATGAGCTGACCGGAACCGAACAGGCGGCCGACCTCGTCCATCCCCGCCATCAGCGGCCCGTTGATGATCGCGAGCGGCTCCATCCGCGCGAGCAGCTCGTCCAGGGTGGCCTCGAGACCCGTGCGCGCGCCCTCGACCACCATGCGGGCGAGCCGCTGCTCGGGCGGGAGGTGCTCGTCCGCGATGGCCGCCCGGGGTTTTGCCTTCCGATAGCGCGCGACGAACGCATCGACGGCGCTCCTGCCGCCGTCGAACAACACGTCCTCCGCGAGCGTCACCTCTTCCGCGGAGAGGGTGGGGAAGCGGACGAGCTGTTCGGCGTTGACGATGGCGGCGTCGAGCCCCGCCCGGACGCAGTGGTGGAGGAACACCGCGTTGAGGACCTCGCGCCCGGCGGGCGGGACGCCGAACGAGACGTTCGAGATCCCAAGGAGCGTGAGCGCGCCCGGCACCCGCTTCTTGATCATCGTGACGCCGCGAACGGTCTCCCCGGCGGAGCCCTTGAACTTCGGGTCGCCGGTGGCGGCCGGGAAAACGAGGGCGTCGAGCAACACCTCGCGCCGCCTCAGACCGTGCGCTTCGAGCCGCTCGAGGAGTCGCTCGGCGACCTCGAGCTTGCGCTCGGCGGTCCGGGCCATACCGTCGGTCGGATGCTCGTCGATGCACCCCGCGACGACCGCCGCGCCGAAGCGCCGGGCGAGCGCCGCCACGCGGTCGAGGCGCGCGCCGCCGTCCTCGAGGTTGACGGAGTTCAGCACCGGCCGGCCCGGGACGAGCTCGAGCGCCGCGGCCATGACGTCCGCATCCGTGGTGTCGAGCATGAGCGGGACGCGCACGGCCCTGCGCAGCGCCGTCACGGCGGCGGCCATGGCCGCCTTCTCGTCGCCCTCGGGGTCGGCGAGGCAGACGTCGAGGACGCCGGCGCGGCTGCGCACCTGGCGCCGCCCGATCTCGGCCGCCTCGGCCCACCGCCCCTCGCGGACCAACTCCTTGAACTTGCGCGAGCCGAGGACGTTGGTGCGCTCGCCGATCAGCAGCGGCGGCGGCTCCTGGACGAGCTCGACCACCTCGCCGCCGGAGAGGCGCGCCGGATCGTAGGCGGGCGGAACGCGGGGGACGCTCGCGTCCGCAACGACGCGCAGGCGCCGGATGTGCTCCTCGGTCGTGCCGCAGCACCCGCCGACGAGGTTGACCCACCCCGAGGCCGCGAAGCGGGCGAGCACGCGCGCGAGCTCGTCCGGCGACTCGTGGTAGCGCCCGTCGCCGTCGGGGATGCCAGCGTTGGGCACCACCGACACGAAGCTCGCCGTGAGGGCGGCGAGGGCGCGCACGTGCTCGGTCATGGGCGCGGGGCCGGTGGAGCAGTTGATCCCGACCCAGAGCGGCTGCCAGGGCTCGACCATCACGGCCACGGCCTCGATGGTTTGCCCGCCGAGCGTCGTGCCGGTGGGCTCGACCGTCACGGAGACGGCCACCGGAAGGCCCGGTGCGGCGTCCGTACAGGCGAGGAGCGCGGCCTTGATGTTGAGGGCGTCCTGGCAGGTCTCGATCAGGAGCACGTCGGCGCCGCCCTCCGCGAGGCCTTCGGCCTGGATCGCGTACGCCTTCACGAGCTGGGCAAACGTGATCCCGCCGGTGAGCGTGAGCGCCTTCGTGGTCGGCCCGATCGAGCCGGCGACGAAGCGGGGACGCGAAGGGTCGGTCGCGTCCATCTCGGCGCACGCCTGGCGCGCGAGCTCCGCGGCCTTGCGGTTGATCTCGCGGCAGCGATCGGCGAGGCCGTACTCGGCGAGCACCACGGGCGTGGCGCCGAACGTGTCGGTCTCGACGATGTCCGCGCCGGCGGCCAGGTACCCCCGGTGGAGGTCCAGGACGACGTCGGGCCGGTGCAGGACGAGCGTCTCGTGGCAGCCGGCAAGGGCCTCGCCGCCGTAGTCGGCGTCGGTAAGCCCGCGCGCCGCCAGCGCCGTGCCCGTGGCGCCGTCCAGCACCAGGATGCGCCAGCGCAGAAGCTCCGCGATTGCGGCCGACCGTGGTTGAGACTTCGTCACCGTGCAAGTGTAGACGCTAGAGGGGGGAGAAGGAAAAGGTCAAAGGGTAAACGGCAAAGGGAAGACAGAAGACAGGAGACGTCAAAGGGAAGAGGGCAAAGGGAAAAGGGCCGACGTCAAAAGGACGACGAGATACCGTGGGCCTGCGTGTGTAGCGGCGGGCCGCCACACTTGTTCGTCTCCCCTTTGACCTTTCACATTTCCCCTTTTTCGTCCTCCCTTTGACGCTTTCCCTTTCACGTTTGACCTTTTTCGTTTCACCTTTCACCTGTTCCGGCCCACACGTGAGAAGATGCGAACCTGCGAACCTCCGGAGCGTAGAGCGGGCGAATGGGAGGGCGAGAGATGGACCGGTTTACCCGTGGCGAACGGCTGACTCTTGTGACGGCGGTCGTGCTGGCGGCGGGCGCCGGGATCTTTGCCTGGGCCAACTTCACGCGCGCGTTCCCGGAGGCACACCTCTCGTTCGCCGTCAACCGGGCCACGTCGCAGCCGGTGGCGGAGGCGTTCCTGCGCGGTCACGCGGCTGCCGCGTCGGCGGCGATCGCCGGGCGAACTCACGCCGCGATCTTCCGGACGGATGACAGCGCCAAGATCTATCTCGAGCGCGAGCTCGGCCTCGACCGGCTCGGCGAACTGACCCGCGGCAAGCAGGTCCGGTTGTGGGACTGGGCGCACCGCTGGTACAGGCCGGTCGACAAGGAAGAGGTCAACGTTGAGGTAACGCCCGAGGGCGAGGTGAAGGGTTTCGCCCACCTCATCAAGGAGGAGGCGCCGGGCGCAACGCTGGAGGAGGAGGCCGCCAGGGCGGTCGGCGAGCGCTTCCTCAAGGGCGCATTCGGTCTGGACGCGAGAGCGTTGACCTTCATCGAGTCGAAGCGCGAGGACAGGAAGAGCAGGCGCGACTGGACGTTCACCTTCGAGCGCGCGGGGTGGAAGGCGAAGGAGGCCACCTACCGGATGCAGGTCGAGGTGCACGGCGACGAGGCCGCCGCGTACCGCGAGTTCCTGAAAGTGCCCGACGCCTGGTCGCAGGCGTACCAGAGGCTGCGCTCGGCGAACAACACGACGGCGCTGGTGGCCGGGTTCGGGTGGATCCTCACGCTGCTTGCCGCGCTGCTGGTGATCTTCCGTGAGGGGCGGCGCGGTAACGTGCGCTGGCGCCTCACGCTGACGCTGACCGCGGTCGCGTTCTGGCTGTTCTTCCTGCTCTCGCTCAACGACCTGCCGGTGTCGTCGTACGGCTTCGACACGACCGGCACCTACGGGGCGTTCCTCGCGCGACAGGTCCTGAACGGCCTGGCCCTGGCCGGCGTGCAGGCGCTCATGATCTTCCTGGTCGTCGCGGCGGGGGAGCCGCTGTTCCGCGCGCGCTTCCCCGGCCACATGCGCATCACCGCACTGTTCGAGAGAGCCGGATGGCGCAGCAAGCGCTTCGCTTTCGGCTTGATCCTGGGGTACTGCCTGGCGGCGCTGTTCCTCGCGTACCAGGTGGCGTTCTACCTCGTGGGGGCAAGGTTCGGCGCCTGGAATCCCGCCGAGGTGCCGTTCGACAACATGCTGAACACGTGGTTCCCCTGGCTCGCCGTGCTGTTCATCGGGTTCTACCCGGCGGTGAACGAGGAGTTCACGTCGCGGGTGTTCTCGATCCCGCTGGTGGACAAGCTCACCCACTCCCGCGTCGCGTCGGTCGTGATTCCGGCGCTGATCTGGGGGTTCGCTCACGCCAACTACCCCGCCCAGCCGTTCTACATCCGCGGCGTCGAGGTCTCGGTGGCAGGGTTGTTCGTGGGCATCATCCTCTATCGCTTCGGCGTGCTGCCGTGCCTGGTCTGGCACTACGTGGTGGACGCGGGGTACACGTCCATGCTCCTGGTTCGCTCGGGGAACCTCTACTTCGTCATCACGGCGCTCGCCGGCGTCGGCGCCCTGCTGATACCGCTCGTGGCGACTCTGGTGGCCGCGTGGCGGAGAGGAGGGTTCGTCGAGGACGCGCAGGTGCTCAACAGTGCCGAGCCGGCGCCGCCGGAACTGCCGGTGGTCGTGCTCGCGCCGCCCACGCCGATCGTGGCGCCCCGGCTGCGGGTGGCGCTCCCGGTGGGGCTGGCGCTGGGCGTGGCCGGGATCGTTCTGGCGTTGCGCGCTCCCGACCCGGGGCGCGACATCGGGGTGAGGCTCCGTCCGACGGCGGTGCGACAGGCCGCCGAGGGGTTCCTGCGGCGCAGCGGGGCGGACCCCTCGAAGTGGCGCTTCGTCGTGACGGCGAACGAGGACGTGCTCGGGCAGAACGCGCGCCGCTACCTGCTGGAACACGGCGGCGTCGCTCAGGTGGCCCGCTTTGCCGCCGAGGTGCCGCAGTGGGAGGTGCGCGCATACCGTGTCGAGGACCGCGAGGGATGGCAGTTGGCGGTTGACGACGCGACGGCGAATGTGGTGCGCTTCGACCACACGCTGCGCGAGGAGGCGCCGGGGGCGAGCCTGACGGTGGACGAGGCGCGGCCGAAGGCCGAAGCGGCGCTCGTCGCCGCCGGCTTCGACATCGGGAAGCTGACGTTCAAGGAAGCGAAAGCGGAGAAACGGCCCGCCCGGATGGATCACACGTTCACGTGGAAGGACCCCGGGCGCACCGTCGGGGAGGCCGAGTACCTGCTCGATGTCACCGTGCAGGGTGACGCGGTCGACGGCGTGTCCCGCCGGCTCAAACTTCCGGAGGCGTGGGAGAGAGCGCGGGACAAAGCCACCGCCTTGTACTACGCGCGTCTGGCCGCGGCGCTCGCCTTCATCGCGCTGCTCGTCACGCACGGTCTGGTCGTGTTCTACCGCGGTGTGCGCAGCGGCCTGGTGGCATGGAAGCCCGTCCTCGGGGCGAGCGCTCTGACGGTGACGCTGTTCGTGGCTGCCATCGCCGTCAACTCTCCGCTCATTTGGGCGAGGTATGACACCTCCACGCCGGAGACGCTCTTCCGCATCTCGACCCTCATCGGAGTTGCGGTCGTCACGCTCTTCGTAGGGGTGCTCGCGATCCTGGTGTTTGGGGCGTTGACGGTGTGCTTCCCGGGCGCGCGTGCGGCTGCCGATCCCGGGGCCCGCCGAAGCGTAGTCGGGTCAACGGCGGCTGCTGCCCTGGCTGCCGTCGGAGCGGCGCTGGCGTTCCGGGGGGGCGTCGGCATTGCCCGAGGAGCGCTTCCCCGGGCGTTCTCCGACGCTCCCGTCGGGATCCCCGACGCGGTGGCGACCGCAATCCCCGCCGTCGCGAGGCTGGAGAAAGGCGTGATGCTGATGCTCCTGGTCCTCGCTCTGGTCGGGGTCGCGATCCACCTCTGGCGCGGGCTCGGCAAGCCCTGGCTCAAGGCGCTGTTCGCTGCGGGTCTGCTGCTGGCGGTTCTCCCCGTCGGCTCCGGCGCGACCGGCCTCGAGGCCGCGGCCGGGTTCGTCCAGGCGGCGGCGCTCGTGGTCGGGGCCGCGCTGCTCGTGCGTTTCGCGCTGGGCGCCAACCCGGCGGCGTACGTCCTGGGCGCGGCCTGGCTCGGCGTGCTCACCGCCGCCGCGCCGCTGATCGCTCAGCCAGGCGGCTTCTACGCAATCCAGGGGTGGGCGCTGGTCCTCGTCGCGGCCGTGGCGAGCGCGTGGTGGCTGCTGCGCCGGCCCCGGCCCGGGATCGAGGGCACACCGGGGTAAGCGAGCGGAGGAGCAGAGGGGGCAGAAGCCTGTTCGCAGGTTCACAGGTTCGAACGTTCGCAAGGTCCCCTGAATGCCCAGCAGGTCAAAAGTGATACCAATTTGCCATCGAACATGTCATTCCGAGGAGCGGAGCGACGAGGAATCTGGGTGGGGGAAAGCCTGGATCTACCAGCCCCCTCCCAGATCCCTCGCGGAGCCCGCCCTGAGCGGAGTCGAAGAACAGAGAAATGTGGTTGCCCCCTGCTGCATCTGCTCTCCGTCTTCCCTTTGACCTTTCACGTTTGACCTTTTGCCTTTTCCTGCCGAACCTTCGAACGCTCCTCAGCTTCGCTGGTTTCCGGCGGCGAGCACGTTGATCATCTCGCGCAACCGGTGGGCGAGCACCCGGCAGACGAACTTGAGGAACTGGGAGGCGGCCTCCGACGGTCGTTGGAGGACGTCGTCCAGGTCGTGTCGGCTGAGCGCGAGTACCGTTGCGCCCTCCGGCCCCGCGTGCGCGTCGGCGCTGCGCAATTCGTCGTCCACCAACGCCATCTCGCCGAAGACCTCGCCCCGTCCGAGGGTGGCCAGAACGCCCTCGCCCCGACCGGAGACCCGCCTGGAGATCCGGACGCTCCCCTCGACAACGATGTAAAGGCAGTCGCCGGGCGCGCCCTCGAGGAACAGGGTTTCCTCGGCATCGAAGCTTCGTGCGCGGAGTGTCGTGGCGACCAGCCGCAGCTCTGCGGCGGAGAGACCGGTTTCCGCGAAGAGGTCGAGCTTGGCGCGCGGCTTCATGTCCACCGACCGTCCGTCCACGGGACCGGACGGCTCACTTTCGCCCGGCGACGGCGACATCAGTTCGCCGAGGAACAGGTTGGCCTGCCGGATCTTCGCGGCGAGGGAGTGCCAGAAGGTCCGCATCAGCGAGGCCCCGAGCTCGTGATCCGAAGCGATCACCCGGCGCACCGCGGCGCCGTTGAAGCGCAGCAGCGCCGCGCTGACGACCGCGATCGTCGTGGTGTCCCGGGGGTTCGAGTCGAGGAAGGAGACTTCGCCGAAGATCTGCCCCACGCGGATGCGTGTCGCCGGCTGGCGGCCGGTCGCGGTGCTCCTCTGGCCTTCCACGGTGCCCGCGAGCACCACGAAGAAGTCGTCGCCCGTGCTGCCCTGGTCGTAGATGATCTGCCCGGCCTCGACGATCTGGTCCCGTGCGAGCAAGCAGAGCTTCGCCAGCTTGGCATCGGACACCTGCTGGAAGATGCGGAAAGCCCGCAGATCCGCGAATGCGTTGGGCGCGCGAGATGGTTCCGGCTCGAAAGGGCTCATTCCCAGGTTCCCGCCCCGCTCCGCTCGGCCCGCGGCCGGGCAGACCGGGTTCTCGAATGATCTCAACTCTATCGCATGGAGGCGGGATTTGCGACACAGCGCTGATGGTTCGAAGGTTCGTACGGTTAGTGAGGAGCGTTCACAGTTTCGGAGGTTCGACAAGGCTCGGTGGAAGGTCAAACGGAAAAGGTGAAAGGTCAAAGGGAAGACGGGAAGCAGATGCAGCAGGCGGCAACGACATTTCTCTGTTCTTGATGTCTCGTCGTCCCCTTGACGTTTTCCCTTTCACGTTTGACCTTGTGGGCATTCCCCGGAAACCTGCGAACGCTCGGACGTGCGAACTTGGAGACAGTCTTCCGTTCCTCCAGCGCATCCGGGCTAGAATCCACCGGACCCCGGTGGTCTGGGCGGGAGGGGTGAGGCGGCGTGATGGAATCGGCTGACGTGAGGGCTTCGGTCGGGGTGTTCGACTCCGGCGTCGGCGGGCTGTCGGTGCTGCGAGCGATCCGCCGCGAGGTGCCGGGCGTCCGGTCCCTCTACGTCGCCGACCAGGCGCACGTGCCGTACGGACCGCGCCCGCTTGCCGAGGTGCGAGCCTTCTCGGAGGAGATCGCCAGGTACCTGCTCGCCCGCGGCGCGCGCCTGATCGTCGTGGCGTGCAACGCCGCGTCGGCGGGCGCGCTGCACCACCTCCGCGAGGTCTTCCCGGAGACCCCGTTCGTCGGCATGGAGCCGGCGGTGAAGCCGGCCGCGGAGAATACCCGCACCGGCAAGGTCGGCGTGCTGGCCACGCCGGCCACGTTTCAGGGCGACCTGTTCGCGTCGGTCGTCGAGCGTTTCGCGAACGGGGTGGAGCTGTTCACGCACACCTGCCCGGGGCTCGTGGCGGAGATCGAGACGGGGAGCCTGGAAGGACCCGGGACACGCGCGATCCTTGAAAGCGCGCTCCGCCCGATGCTCGCGGAGGGAATCGACACTGTCGTGCTCGGTTGCACGCACTACCCGTTCGTGATCCCGCTGATTCAGCGGATCGTGGGGCCTGACGTGCGGGTCATCGACCCTGCTCCGGCCGTCGCCCGTCAGGTCGGCCGCGTGCTCGCGCGGGTCGCACCGGACGCCGTCGTGGCGGCCCCCGTCGGCGGCGGAGCGTCGGTCCGTCCGGTCACGAGCGGCGACCCCGGACGCCTCTCCGCGCTCCTGCCGCTGCTGCTCGGCGAGAGCTGGCCGTCGCACCGCGTGCGCTGGACCGCCGAGGGCACGCTGGTGGACGCCCCGGCCTGACGGATCGTTCGCGGGTTTGCATGAATGGCTGAAAGGTCAAACGGTAAAGGTCAAAGGGAAGACGGGAAGTGCGCGTGGCGAGCGGCCACCGCCGTCGTTGTCTCGTCGTCCCTTTGGCTTCTTCCCTTTCACGTTTGACGCTTTACGTTTCTGCCTCTCCCTCTGCCCGGCTGCACTGTCGTATCCTGTCGCGTGGGGGGAGATCGCGATGGCTGATGCCGCGCCACCATGCGTCTTTTGCGAAATCGTGGCCGGGAGGGCACCCGCGTACCGTGTATTCGAGAGCGAACGCTCCTTGGTGATCCTCGACATCCAGCCGTTCTCGCGCGGACATTGCCTGGTGCTCTCCAAGCGACACGCCCAGTTCTGGCACGAGCTGGAACCGGAGGAGAACGCGAGCCTATTCAGCGCAGCCCAGATCGTAGCCGACCGGATGATGCGGCGGCTGAAGCCCGACTTCGTGTGCATGTACGCACGGGGCCGTCGAATCGCGCACACCCACGTCTTCCTCGTGCCGAGCTTCGGTGGCGATGTCCTCGACCGTTTCTTCAACGCCCTCGAGGGTTTCCAGGAGTCACCGGACCGGCTCGCGGTGCTCAAGCAGCGCGAGGCGATGGAAGAGGTTGCCCGTCAACTACGGGATCAGCTCTGACCGGTCATTTCCCGCAGCCACAGGACAGTTCGTACCCGGCACGCCCCGGGCGACCTGGTCGGGAAGCGCGATCACGCGCCCTGCCGTGGGCCCGCGGGGCTTGCCAGAGTCTCGATCTCCAGTTACGATCGTGTCCGGAGATGGCGTTCTCCGGTGAACTGCCCCACGGGCTGATGACGCCTACACAACTCGGGAGGTGTCATCGTGGAACAGCTTTGGGGCAACGCGGTTGTCTGGCTCGGGCTGGCGCTCCTCGCCAGCCTGATCTCGTGGCGGATCGGCATCTCGGTCGCGCTGGTGGAGTTGTTGGTCGGGATCACCGCGGGTAATTCCTTTCATCTCGAGATCACTCCCTGGGTCAACTTCCTCGCGAGCCTCGGCGCGCTCGTACTGACGTTCCTGGCCGGCGCGGAGCTGGAAAGCTCGGTCATCAGGAAGTTCTGGAAGGCGAGTTTGGCGCTGGGCGCCGTCAGCTTCGCCGTGCCGTTTGCGCTCGCCTGGGTGTTGGCACAGGTCGTGTTCGGGTGGGGGCTGCGAGCCGCACAGATCGCCGGCCTCGCCATGTCCACGACCTCGGTGGCGGTGGTCTACGCCGTGATGGTCGAGACCGGCCTCAACGAGACGCCGCTCGGAAAACTCATCCTGGCGGCGTGCTTCGTCACCGACCTCGGCACCGTGATTGCGCTTGGACTGTTGTTCACCAACTTCGGCGCGACGTTCTGGATCTTCGTCGCTGCAACCGCCATCGCGATGGTGATCCTGCCGAGAATCACTCCGGTCATTCTTCGCAAGCTCAACGCCCATTCCAGCGAGCCCGAGGTGCGCTACCTGCTGCTCATACTCGCGGGGCTCGCGCTTCTCGCGGTGCGCGGCGGGAGCAAAGGGGTGTTGCCCGCCTACCTGGTGGGCATGGTCCTCGCCGACGCGTTTCTCGGCAACCGCGAGTTGATCAAGCGGATGAGGGCGACCACCTTTGCCCTGCTGACGCCCTTCTACTTCCTCAAGGCCGGGAGCCTGGTGTCGCTGCGCGCCGTGCTCACGAGCCTCGGTCTGGTGGCCGCCTTCTTCGCGGTGAAAACCGGTGCGAAGTTCCTCGGCCTCGTGCCGGTCGGGCGCGTCCTCGGCTTCACGCGGCGCGTCAACCTCTACTCGACGATGATGATGAGCACCGGCCTCACGTTCGGGACCATCGCGGCTCTGTATGGCCTCAACAACGGGGTCATCACCAAGGAGCAATACTCTGTACTGGTGGTTGTCGTGATCCTCACTGCGATCGTGCCTACCCTGGTGGCGCAGTCGTTCTTCGTGCCACATGCGCAGGAGATGGAAAACCCGTTTGGCCGCAAGAGGGGAGCAAGCCATGTATAGCAAGATCGTGCTGGCGTACGACGGATCGGAGGGGGCCAAGCTGGCACTCGAGCGCACCGCCAGGCTCGCGGGCGGCGCACAGGTGCTGGTCTTGGCGGTGGGCCGCATCCCCGAGTACGCGGAGACCGTCAGCGAGGTCGAGGAAGCGAAGGAACAGGCGGGACGCCACTACCAGTCAGCACTGGAGGAGGCAATCGCCACGCTGCGCGAGGCGGGCGTTTCCGCCGAGGCGCACCTCGACTACGGCAAGGTCGGCGACACCATCGTCCGTCACGCCGAGGAGATCGGGGCCGACCTCATCATCGTCGGCACCAATCCCCACACCGCCCTCAAGCGGCGCGTCCTTGGCGCCTCCGCGGACAAGGTCGTCGACCATGCGCACTGTTCCGTGCTAGTCGTTCGCGCTTCGCAGGCGCCGCCGGCTTCCTAGCCGGGGAATCAGGCCTGGGACGTTCAATGCGGGAGAAAGGCGGTCCAGAATGGAGAAAACAATGCGCTGGTACCACTACGTCGCGTACTTCTTCGGAGGGGCCTTCCTGGCGAACACGCTGCCCCATCTCGGTAATGGGATCTCGGGGCACTCCTTCCAGAGTCCCTTCGCGTCACCGCCCGGGGTAGGTCTATCCTCCTCGACGGTCAACGTCCTGTGGGGCCTCTTCAACCTTGCCGTCGGCTACCTGCTCGTCTGTCGCGTCGGTAGCTTCGAACTGCGCAAGACCCGGCACGTGCTCGCCCTCGCGGCGGGCATCCTGATCATGTCGGTCATGCTTGCCCGCGGATTTGGCCGGTTCCACGGAGGACTGTGAGCTTGCCTTCGCACGCGAAGGCACGATCAATCGTCCCCCAGTCAATCAGCTGACAGGCGAGTCGATTGGCGACTGGGTCGTGGTTGTGGATCCGGAACACGCCGGGGGCGACCGCGACACTTGTCATACCAATTTGCCATCGAACATGTCATTCCGAGGAGCGGAGCGACGAGGAATCTGGGTGGGGGAAAGCCTGGATCTACCAGCCCCCTCCCAGATCCCTCGCTGCGCTCGGGATGACACCGCTCGTCGTTCCTTTGGCGGTTTCCCTTTTCACCTTTGACCTTTCCCGCTTTTCCTGTTGAACCTTTGAACATTCGAACCTTCGAACAGTCTCCAGCTCCTCTGCCCCTCCGCTCCTCTGCTCATGGTTGACCTTCGAATTTTCGAACGCCACATGCGGGCGCCACAGCGCGAGTCCAGGTACACTTGCGCGATGAGCAGGGTGTCCTGGGACCGCTACTTCATGAACCTGGCCGTCGAGGCCGCGACGCGCTCGACGTGTCCCAGAAAGAGCGTCGGGGCCATCGTCGTGCGGGACAAGGCCATCCTCGCGACCGGGTACAACGGGTCGATCCGGGGGCTGGAGCACTGCACCGAGATCGGCTGTCTCATGGACGGCGGCCACTGCGTCCGCACGGTCCACGCCGAGGCCAACGCGATCCTGCAGGCGGCGCGCCACGGCGTGAGCATCGACAAGGCGCACATCTACGTCACGGCGTCGCCGTGCTGGGACTGCTTCAAGCTCATCGCCAACGCGGGGATCGCCCGCGTGCTGTACGGCGAGTTCTACCGCGACGAGCGCATCCGGGAATTCGCCGACGAGGCGGGGATCGAGCTTGTACACCTGGGTCTGGAGGCAGAGCAATGAGTTCCGTCCGACGTGTCGGGGTCCTGACAGGCGGGGGCGACGCCCCGGGACTGAACGCGGTCATCCGCGCCGTGGTGCGTTCGTGCAAGGTCGCCCACAACGTGAGCGTGATGGGCATCTCGGAGGGGTTCATCGGATTGGTCGAGATGAAGGCCCGCGATCTGACCCTCGCGGACGCGTCCGGCCTGCTCGTGCGGGGCGGGACGATCCTGGGGACGACCAACCGCGGAAACCCTTTCCACTACGCGTACCGGCGCCCGGACGGGGTCGAGGAGCTGGTGGACGCCTCAGGCGCCGCCAAGAAGAACGTCGAGAAGCTCGGCCTCGACTGCCTGATCGTGATCGGGGGCGACGGCTCGCTCTCGATCGGCGAGAGGTTCTGGCGGGAGCTCGGCATCCCGGTCGTGGGCGTGCCGAAGACCATCGACAACGACCTCTCCGCGACGGATTTCACGTTCGGCTTCGCGACGGCGCTCGAGTCGGCCACCTGGGCGCTCGACTGTCTTCACACCACCGCCGAGAGCCACCACCGCGTCATGCTGCTCGAGGTGATGGGCCGCCAAGCAGGGTGGATAGCCCTCCACGCCGGACTCGCCGGCGGGGGCGACGTGGTGCTGATCCCGGAAATCCCGTTCAAGTTCGAGCCGCTCATCGCCAAGTTTCGCGCCCGCGAGCGGCGCGGGCGGCCGTTCTCGCTCGTGGTTGTCGCGGAGGGCGCGGCCCCGGAGGGTGGCGCCCAGGTATTCGTCGGCGAGGATTCCGTGACCGGTTGGAAGCGCCTTGGCGGGATCTCATACCAGATCGCCCGCGAGATAGAAACCCGCGGAGGGTACGAGGTGCGCGCCACGGTGCTCGGTCACATCCAGCGCGGCGGCACCCCGGTGCCGTCGGACCGGATCCTCGCCACCCGCTTCGGCGTCGAGGCGGCGCGGCTCGCCGTGAGCGGCCAGTTCGGGCAGATGGTCGCGTTGCGGGGGGACGAGATCGTGGCGGTCCCGCTCGCGGACGCGATCGGCCACCTCAAGCGGGTGGACCCGAACTCCCAGATCGTTCAAATCGCGCGCTCGGTCGGCATCGTCTTCGGCGACGAGGATCCGAGCGACGTCGATCGCTCCGAGGGCTGAGCCGACACGTGGACATCGGGGCGGCGGTGCTGGAGCTCGGCAGCGTGGATCTGCCCTTCGATGCGAGGCAGGTCTTCGGCGGCCTGCGACCGATCGAGGTCGAGCTCGGCGTCGGCAAGGGTCGGTTCCTGCTCGAGTGGGCCGCCATGCACCCGGAGGTTGGCCTCATCGGTGTCGAGCGTGCCCGCAAGTACCTGGAGTTCGCCGCGCTGCGCGCCGCGCGCGGCGGGCTCGGTAACGTGCGGCTCGTGCACACGACCGCCGAGGACCTGCTCTTCCGGTGCCTTGCCCCCGGCACCGTGGCCGCGGCGCACGTCTACTTCCCGGACCCCTGGCCGAAGAGGCGGCACCGGAAGAGGCGCTTCTTTCGCCCCGAGAACGTCGCGCGGCTGGCGGAAGTCCTCGAGCCGGGAGGGCTTCTGCGGATCAAGACCGACCACAGCGGGTACGCGGCGGTCATCGCGGACGTGGTCGCGGGCGAACGCCGCCTCGCCCCGGTGACGGCGGACGAGGCGTTCGGGGAGATTCCTGCGACCCACTTCGAGATCAAGTACGCTCGGGAGGCCCGCCCGGTGCACCGCCTCGCGTATCGGAGAATCTAGACTGTGGGAGGTGCGAAGCGGTTGAGACGTTCGAAGGTTCGCACGTTCGAAAGTTCCTGCAAAAAGGTAAAGGGGAAAGGTCAAAGGTCAAAGGGAAGACGAAACAGCCGAGCTCCAACGCCGTCGCGGTAGTGGTCGTCCCTTTTACCTTTTCCCTTTTGCGTTTAACCTCTTCCGTCTAGGTGGGGACCTTCGAACCTTCGAACCTGTGAACGGTGTCCCTGGGGGTGACGATGGCCAAGGTGCTGTACATCGACCCGTTCGGCGGTGCAGCGGGGGACATGCTGCTGGGAGCGCTCCTCGACCTGGGCGTCTCGCGTGATCGTCTCGACGCCGTCCTGGCGGGGCTGCGCCTCGAAGGGTGGCGCCTCGAGGCCGCTCCCGGCCGCCAGAAGGGGTTCGCCGGGACGCGCGCGATCGTGCACGTCACCGCGGATTCGCAGCCGGCGCGGCACCTTCACGACGTGGAGGAGTTGCTCGCGCGCGCCGAGCTGCCCGAACGCGTCCGAATGAGGGCGCTGGCGGCGTTCCGCCGACTGTTCGAGGCCGAGGCCGAGGTGCACGGCGTGCCCCTCGAGAAGGCGCACCTCCACGAGCTGGCGGCGGTGGACGCGGTCGTCGACATCGTGGGCACCTGCGCGGCCGTGGAGCTTCTGGGGGCTGATCGCATCGCGTGCGGCCCCGTACCGGTGGGTTCCGGGACCGTGCAGACCTCGCACGGGTTGCTGCCGGTGCCACCTCCGGCCGTGGCCCGCCTGCTTCGGGGCGTCCCGCTCGCCGCTCATGCCGCCGAGGGCGAGATGACGACACCAACCGGCGCCACGCTTCTCGCCACCCTTGCCGAGAGCTTCGGACCGTTGCCGGGCGGGACGGTGCTCGGCGTAGGCGTCGGCCTGGGGACGCGCGCCTTCGAAGGTATGCCGAACATCCTGCGGGCCTTTCTGCTGGAGGAGCACGCGTGGCGCCCTGCGGGCCGCTCCCTGGTGCTGGTCGAGGCCACGGTTGACGACGCCACCGGCGAGGCGCTCGGGACGCTCCTCGAGCGCGTGCGCGAGGTCGGGGCGCTCGACGCCTGGTGCCTGGCCGGAACCGGCCGCAAGGGGAGGCCGGTGGTCGAGCTCCGAGCACTTGCGGAGCCCTCGCAGGTCGGGGCGGTCACGGCGGCGGTGTTCGCCGAGGGGATCACTCTCGGAGTCCGGCTCGTGGAATGTACCCGCCCGGAGCTTGACCGGCGGACCGTCGAGGTGGTCACACCTTTCGGCACGATCCCCGTCAAGGTGGCGGCGTTCGACGGCCGGATCGTTTCGGCCAAGCCCGAACACGACGAATGCGTGGCGGCCGCCCGCCGGGCCCGCGTGAGCGTGGCGGCCGTGGCCGACGCGGCACGCGCCGCCGGGCCGCGCATCGGCGCGCCCGAGAAGGGGTGAGCATGAACACCAGGTACGGCTTCGCGGTGCAGGCCATCCAGGCCATTCTCGCGCCTGCGATCATGGTGTCGGCGTGCGGCCTGCTGCTTCTGGGGCTGCTCAACCGGTATACCGTGATCATTTCCCGGATCCGGACGCTCAGCGAGGAGCGCCGGCGGCTGCTGCGGGCGACGACGCCTCCGGCGGAGGCGCAGCCGATCGAGGTCACGAGGCTCGCGAGCGTGCTGCGTCAGCTCGAGGACCTGGTGGACAGGGTCCGCCTCCTGCGCAACGCGGTGATGTGCCAGGTGGCGGCCGTTGGCTGCTTCGTCTTCACGTCGCTCCTTCTCGGCCTCAGGGTCTCCGGCCCCGAGTGGGCGGCGGTGATCCACCCTCTTCCGGTGTTCGTGATCGGGATGGGCGTGCTGTTCGCGGGTGTCGTGTTCGAAGGGACCGATGTCGTGCGAGCGTATCGCACGATCCGGCTCGAGGTCGGCGACCTCCCTGGAGTCGGGCCGGGCCGACCATCACCGCGCTAACCCGCAGGTCGGCAGCAAAGGCAAGAGGGGAAAGGTCAAAGGGAAGACGAAGGGCGGAAACCGTCGTGGTTTTCGTTCATGGTCTTCCGTTTGACGTTTCCCGTTTGACCTCTTATCCCAGTTTGCCATCGAACATGTCATTCCGAGGAGCGGAGCGACGAGGAATCTGGGTGGGGGAAAGCCTGGATCTACCAGCCCCCTCCCAGATCCCTCGCGGAGCCTGCCCTGAGCGGAGCCGAAGGGCTCGGGATGACACCTTTGCTCTACGACTGATGGCAAATTGGTATTACCCGTCCCTGCCGAACCTTCGAACCGAACCTTCGAACCGCCGTCATGCGGTGCGGAGCCATGTCGGCCCTTCGAAGCGGGCGCGGGGGACGTCGAAAGCCAGACCTGCTGCCGCGACGTCGCAGGTGGACCCCTCGAGGAGCATCGTGAGCTGGTCGCGGGTAATCGGTGCCCCGGGAAGGTGCTGGATCACGGAGACCATGAAGCGGGAGAGGCCGAGCGGAATGTGCACGAGTGTTCGGCGGACGCCGAGCGCATCTGCGATGCGGCGGAGCACCTCGTCGTAGGTCAGGGCCTCGGGGCCGCCCAGGTCGTACGTCTGCCCGACGGCAGCGGGATCGTCGAGAGCGGCCACGAAGCAATGCGCCACCTCGGCCACCGAGATCGGCTGCATCGCGTAGGTGCCGCTCCCGAACACCGGGAAGACGGGGAAGCGCTTGACAGCCGGTGCGAGCGCGCTCGTGAAGCCGTCGCCGGGGCCGAAGATCAGGGAGGGGCGGAAGATCGTCCAGGCCAGGTTCGACCCCCGCACGGCCTCCTCGCCCTGCCACTTGGTCCTGTGGTACGCCGTCGCGGCGTTCGCACGCGTCCCCAGCGCCGACATGTGCACGAGCCTCTGGATCCCGATCTCGCGGCAGGCCGAGATCACGCGTTCGGTGGTGAGCCTGTGCGCGCGGTCAAACGTGACGCCTTCGCGAGGGACCTCACGGATGATCCCGACCAGGTGGATCGCCGCGGAACAACCGCCGCACCAGCGCTGCCAGCCCTCATCGGCAACGTCGGCGGCAACCTGGATCACGCCCGGGCGAGCCTCGTCGGAGCGCTGGTGACGCGAGATCGCGACCACCTCCCAGCCCTTTTCGAGGAGCTGGCGCCGCACCTCCCGTCCGACGAACCCGCGCGCCCCCGTGAGCAGCACCCTGCGGCCCGACTGCGACGGCGTGTGACGGGGCGGGTTCTCGCGGGCCGGGCTTCCTGTTCGCACCTTCCACCTCTGGACGCGCGAATGCTAGCATGGCTCGTGCTGCGCGCCGTTCTCGCGGATCTCCACGTCGGACAAGGCCCCGGCGATATCGACAGGTTCGTCTCATCGATCGCCGGAGTGCGCTGGCGTGGTCCGGGCGAGGTCGTATTCCTCGGCGACCTGTTCCGAGCCCTCGTGGGTTTCTCCCGGTTCTGGGATGGCACGGTGCGGCGCGGGCTCGACGAGCTCGCCTCCCTCCGTCGTGGCGGGACGCGGGTGGTTCTGGTCGAGGGGAACCGCGACTTCTTTCTCGACGCGCCGGAGCTCGACCCCTACCGCGACGCCGCCGGGCCGGTGCACTCGTTCGTCGCGGGCGGGAGGCGTTTCCTGCTCGAGCACGGCGACCTGATCAACCGGGCCGACCGCGCGTACCGTTTCTGGCGGACCGTGTCCAAGAGCGCGCCTGCGCGGCTCTGGGCGAGGCTGCTGCCGAGACGCATCGCGCACCGCATCGTGCTCGGGACCGAGTCGCGCCTGCGGGAGACGAACTTCACCTACCGGCGCGACCTTCCGACCGCGGACCTCACGGCCGCCGCGCTGCGGCACTTCGCCGCCGGCGTCGACGTTGTTCTCTGGGGTCACTTTCACCGGTCGTGGGTGTTCGAGCAGGGGAACCGCGAGGCGCGCATCGTTCCGGGTTGGCTCGAGACAGGCGCCGTGGTGTGGATCGGTGAGGACGGAAAGCCGGCCGTCGAAGCCGAAAGAAACGGCCAATTCGTTGACAGTTCATCTTGTTCGTGGTACCAAGGGGACGAGAAGAGAGCCGAGGCGAGGTGACCATGGGTGGGACCCTTTTGCTTGCCGACGACAGCATTACGATCCAGAAGGTCGTGGAGCTCACCTTCGCCGAAACTGAGCACAAGGTGGTCGCCGTCGGGAGCGGCCGCGACCTGTTCGCGCGCCTGCCAGACATCAAGCCCGACGTGGTGCTGTGCGATGTCGTGATGCCCGACATCAACGGCTACGAGGTTTGCCAGACGCTCAAGAGCGACCCGAACACGCTGCACCTCCCGGTGGTACTCCTCACCGGCACATTCGAGCCGTTCGACCGGGACCGCGCTCTGGCGGCCGGATGCGACGCCATCGTGACCAAGCCGTTCGAGGCCCGCGAGCTGATCAACGTGGTCGAGGATCTCCTCAGGCGCGCGCAATCCGTGGCCGCGATCCCGATGCCCGGCGAGGCCGGCGCCCTCGGCGATCAGGGCATCCCGGAGGGCGTGCCTTCGCTGGACTTCAGCACGACGGGGTTCGACCAGCTCGCGGCGCAGATCCAGCCGCCGCCTCCGATGCCGGAGGACGGGATCGAGCTCACGGCGAGCTCGCTGGGCGACTCGCACCCGTCGAAGCAGATAGCAGCCCCGCCGGAGCTCGCGGAGCCCGAGATACCGACGGCAGTCTCGGCGCTATCGCAGTCGTTCGCGTTCGGCGGGGACGAGGCCGAAGCTCCTGCTCCTGCTCCGATGGCCGAGGCGTTCGCCCCAGAGCCACGGGCGCCCGGGCCGGAGGCTCCACTGTTTGCGGCCGGACCTTCGGATTTCGAGCCGGAGCCGCCGGTGTTCGCTCCTGAGCCACCGGAGCCTGAACCGGTGACGTCGGCCGCGCCCGAGCCGTTCGCGGTCCCAGAGACAGGCAGTGAGTCTGCGCAAGATCTCTTCGCTCCCGAGCCGGAGCCCGTCCAGCAGCCGGCGACGGCTCCGGAGCCGTCGCTCCCGCCGGTGCCGCCCTCTTCAGTGCCTGGGGGTGAGGACCTGCCGACGCAGCGCATTCTGGTCAGGCCAACGTTCGTCTCACAGCCTGCGGCCGAACCCACCGTCACGGCCCCGGCCGAGGCGGTCGTCGCCGCCGCGGCGCCGCTTGCCATCGGCGCACTCTCCGCGGAGGTGGTGGAGCACGTCATGCGGCGCGTCAAGGAGCTGATCCCGCCAGCGCCCGCGGCCCCGGCGCCCCCGACCGCCGCCGAGCTGCTGACGGACGAGCACGTGGAGCGCATCGCGCGGCGAGCGGCCGAGCTGGTGCCCACGCCGCCTGCGCCGCTGACGGCGGCTGAGCTGCTGACGGACGAGCACGTCGAGCGTGTCGCGAGGCGCGCCGCCGAGCTCATACCCGCGCCGCCTGCGCCGCTGACGGCGGCTGAGCTGCTGACGGACGAACACGTCGAGCGCGTCGCGAAGCTTGCCGCCGAGCTGGTGCCCGCGCCGCCCGCACCGCTGACGGCGGCGGAGCTGCTGACTGACGAGCACGTCGAGCGTGTCGCCCGGCGAGCGGCCGAGCTGGTGCCCCGGCCGCCTGCGCCGTTGACGGCGGCTGAGCTGCTGACGGACGAGCACGTCGAGCGTGTCGCGAGGCGCGCCGCCGAGCTCGTACCGGCGCCGCCTGCGCCGCTGACGGCGGCTGAGCTGCTGACGGACGAGCACGTCGAGCGTGTCGCCCGGCGAGCGGCCGAGCTGGCGCCGCCGCCTGGCGCCGAGTTTTCGGACGAGCAGATCGAGAAGATCGCCAAGCGGGTCGTGGATCTCGCGGCCCCGCTGCTCGAGCGCGTCGCCTGGGAGGTCATCCCTGACATGGCCGAGATGATGGTGCGCAAGCGGATCGCCGAGCTCGAGAAGGCCGCCGAAGAAGACAGCTAACAGCCGACAGCTCACAGCTCACAGCTGACAGCCGACAGCCGACAGCCAACAGCCAACAGCCAACAGCCAACAGCCAACAGCCAACAGCCAACAGCCAACAGCGTCCTCTCCCCTGGTGATGTCTTGGGTGGGGGGGGAGCTGTGAGCTGTCAGCTGGTAGGGCGGGTGGGGGAGAGCTGTCAGCTGCCTTCCGGCATGAAGACGGTGCCGTGGCGGCCGGGGACCGTGCCGTAGCCCATCGGACGCTGGGGGAGGGGGACGCCGGTGGCGCGGCGGGCTGCCAGGAGCTGGCCCAGGGGCACCGGCCGGATGCCGAGCGCGCGCGCCCGCTCGAGGAACCAGCGTATGTCGCCGGCGTAGGGGCCGCCCTCGATCTCAGCGTGGACGGTCAGAACCGGCCAGGCGGCGGAGGCGGCAGCGTCGAGCATCGAGGCGTAGAAAGCGCGCGCTTCGGCGTGGGTGTCGCCCAGCGCCTCATCGAGCGTCGGGAGCGTCGCCGGAACCTGCGGCGTCGCGAGCGCCTTGCCCCCGACCACCGGCAGAAACGGCTCGGAGCCGCGGCAATCGCTGGCGTATTCGAGCTCGTACCACTCCTCGATCTGGAGCGAGCGCTCGTCGCCGAACCAGGCGGGGGCCGCAAAGGTGCGCGGGGGCTCTCCGAAGATCTCGATGAACGCCTGCCGCGCGCGGCCGAGCTGCGACGCGACCTCGTTGTCCGAGAGCCGCAGGAGCTTGTCCTGCCACCGTCTGTGGTCCCACGCGTGGACGCCCGCCTCGTGACCTTCGGCGGCGACGCGCCGGCCGATCCCGGGGAGCGCAACGGCGATCATCCTCGCGGGGAGCAGCGTTCCGGAGAGCACGGTGCGCAGGCCGTACACCCGCGCGGCCCCGGTGCGCCGCATCTTGCCGAGAAAACCAGGACGACGCAGCACGTTGAAGATCGCCTTGCCGGAGTTGTCCGGGCCCATGGAGAGGTAGAACGTGCCCGTCACGCCCGCCTCGCGGAAGACGTCGAGCAGGACAGGCACGCCGTTCTTCATCCCGTCGTGCGTGTCCACGTCGACTCGCAGCCCGAGGACCTTGACGGCAGGGGATAGGGGAGAGGGCGGATGGGAGAGCTGGCTCGGCGAGGTCATCTCACGCCTCCGGCGTCGGAGGTTCTTCTCTTCCCTCTCCCGTCTTACCTCTTCCCGGCCTCACTGCGCCAGCCAGTCCTTCAGGAACGCGTCGAAGGTCATCTCGAGCGCTTCGTCCATGGAGACCTTCGGCGACCAGCCAAGCAGCTTCTTCGCCTTGGCGATGGACGGCTTGCGGGTGAGGATGTCCTGGTACCCCTTGCCGTAGTAGGTCGCCGAGTTGACCTCCTCGATGCGCGGCGGGGCGTAGTTCGGGATCTCGCTGCGCCGTGATTCGTACAGGCGCGCGAGCTTCTCGGCGAGTTCCTTGACCGAGCACTCGTTGGCCGGGTTGCCGATGTTGAAGATCTGGCCGTTGGCGGTGCCGCGCTCGTCCGCGATGATCGCCATTAACCCGGAGATGCCGTCCTCGACCCAGGTGAAGCAGCGCTTCTGCTCGCCCCCGTCCACGAGGCGGATCGGCTCGCCGCGGAAGAGGTTGATGATGAACTGCGTCACCACGCGGGAAGAGCCTTCCTTCGCGGCGTCGATGTCGTCGAGCTTGGGCCCGATCCAGTTGAAGGGCCGGAACAGCGTGTAGCGGAGCCCCTCCTGCTGCCCGTAGGCGGCAATCACGCGGTCGAGGAGCTGCTTCGAGCAGGAGTAGATCCAGCGCGGCTTGTTGATCGGCCCGAGCACGAGGGGGCTCATGTCCTCGTCGAATTCCGGGTCGGTGGACATCCCGTAGACCTCCGAGGTCGAGGGGAACACCACGCGGCGGCGGTACTTCACGCACTGCCGGATCACCCGCAGGTTCTCCTCGAAGTCGAGCTCGAACACCCGCAGCGGCTCCTTGACGTAGGTCGCCGGCGTGGCGATCGCAACCAGCGGGAGCACGACATCGCTCGTCTTGACGTGGTACTCGATCCACTCCTTGTTGATCGTGATGTCGCCTTCGAGGAAGTGGAAGCGGTCGTGGTTCAGGGAATGCTCGAGCTTCGAGTCCGAGAGGTCCATGCCGTGGACCTGCCAGTCGGTGGTCTCGAGGATGCGCCGCGTGAGCGCGTTGCCGATGAAGCCGTTGACGCCGAGGATGAGGATGTTCACTGTGAGTCTCCGTTTCCATGCATCCGCGAGGAGGCGGGGTCAGGGGTCGGGGGTCGGGAATCAGGAGACCGGGGTCCGGGGTCCGGGGTCCGGGGTTCGGGGTGCGAGGAGGAAGGCCCCCGCCCCTCCAAGACGGTTCCCGGTGCGATCCCGTGCACCAGCGCGAACGAACACGCCGGGAGCTCGGGCTGGCGGTCAAGTTGCACGGTTACGAGGCGCAGCGCGCCCGTCCCGGTGGCGACCGTGATGCCGTCGACGTCCACCGAGAGCACCGTGCCGGGGGCCGCTGACCTTGACCCCTCTACGGGGATGGCCCACCAGACGAGGAGCTTGCCGTCGCGCCAGGCGGTGAAGGCGCCGGGGTACGGGTGCGTGACGGCACGCACCAGGTTGTAGATCCGTTCCGCGCTCCAGCTCCACTCGAACCGGCTGTCCTCCGGCGTGCGCCCCCCGAAGTACGAACCCTGGGACAGGTTCATCGGGATCAGCGGCACGACGCCGTCTCGCAGGCGGGGCAAGGCGCGATCGAGCAGGGTCGCGGCCGCCGCCTCGATCTTGCCGTAGAGCGTGAACGCGGTGTCCTCGAGCACGATCGGTACCCGCACCTGGTCAACGAGGTCGCCCGCGTCGGCCATCGCGATCATGGCGTGGAGCGAGACGCCGGTCTCGGTCTCGCCGTTGACGAGCACCCAGTTGACCGGGGCGCGGCCTCGGTAGCGGGGCAGGAGCGACCCGTGGAGGTTGAAGGCGCCGCGAGGGGCAAGGGTGAGCACGCGGGTCGGGATCATCCACCGGAAGTAGAAGGAGAAGATGAAGTCGGGGCGGTACGAGGCAACGAGCTCGGTGAAGACGTCGGTCTTGAGGTCGGCCTTCCCGGGGCGATGGACCGGGATGCCGCGGGCGCCCGCGCGGTCGGCGAGCGACCCCCACCACACCTCCTCGTGCGGATCGTCGGCGTGTGTGAAGACGGCGGCCACGTCGAAGCCGTGGCGGAGCAGCGCGTCGAAGCCGACGCACCCCATGGTGTGGTAGCCGAAGACGAGGGCCCTCACCGCGCCCCTCCCACCCAGTTGACAGTTGACAGTTGACAGTTGACAGTCAGTAGGAACGACAAGGCAACGCCGGTCGGTACGCAGGAGACTGATACCAGTTTGCCATCGAACATGTCATTCCGAGGAGCGGAGCGACGAGGAATCTGGGTGGGGGAAAGCCTGGATCCACGAGCCCCCGCCCAGATCCCTCGCGGAGCCCGCCCTGAGAGGTGTCGTGGTCTCTACTGTCAACTGTTAACTGTCGACTGTTAACTTCTCCGCTCATGGGCGGGCATCCCTGCCGTACACCGCGCGGACGACGTAGCGGGGGCGGTGGCGCACCTCCATGTAGATCCGGCCCACGTACTCGCCGAGCAGCCCGATGGCGAAAAGCAGGACGCCGATGAAGAAGAACAGCACCGCAAACAGCGTGAACACCCCGCTGACCGCCCACTCGTGACCCTTGACGATGCGCCCGACGATCAGCACGGCCGCGACCAGCATCGAAGCCGTCGCCATCGTCATGCCGATCGCGAGCGTTGAGCGCAGCGGCCACAGCGAGAAGCTCGTCATGAGGTCGAACTGCAGGCGCACCAGCTTGAAGACGCTGTACTTGCTCTGCCCCTTGAGGCGTTCGGCGTGAGCGACCGGCACCTCGGTGACGCGGCCCGCGAACATGTCGGCCAGCACCGGGATGAACGTGGAGATCTCCTTGGACTGGCACAGCGTCTTGACCACGCCGCGGCGGTAGGCGCGCAGCATGCACCCGTAGTCGGAGAGGTGGACGCCGGTCGCCATCGACGTCACGCGATTGACCAGCCGCGACGCCATCCGGCGGAAGAAGGAGTCCATCCGCTTGACGCGCACCGAGCCGACGACGTCGTACCCTTCCTCCATCTTTGCCACCAGCTTGCCGATCTCTTCGGGCGGGTTCTGCAGGTCGGCATCGAGGGTGACGATGATCTCGCCGCGGGCCTCCTCGAACCCGGCGAACACCGCCGAGTGCTGGCCGTAGTTGCGGTTGAAGTCGATCACGACAATGTGCGGGTCGCGTGCGGCGGCCTCGCGGAGGAGTTCGAGCGAGCGGTCGCGGCTGCCGTCGTTGACCAGCACGACCTCGTAACTCTTCCCGAGCGCGTCGAGGGCCGCCCTGAGGCGGGGCAACAGCTCGGGGAGGTTCTCCTCCTCGTTGTAGACCGGGACGACGACGGACAGGAATGGCTCGGGCATGTGGACCCTCAGGTGCGCGCGGGTGCGCCCGCGCTCCTTGCCTGCGCAAGGGTGTCCTTGATGGCGGCCACGACGTAGCGGACGTCGTCCTCGCTCATGAGCGGGAAGAGCGGGAGCGAGCACAGGCGCTCGGAGACCCACTCCGCCACCGGCAGCGCGCCGACCCAGCGCGGGTACTTGGAGGCGTAGTACGGCTGCGTGTGGACCGCGCGGAAGTGGATGCCGGTCCCGACGTTGCGCGTCTTGAGCTCGGCGATGAACTCGTCCCGCGTCAGGCGGGCGTTGTCGAGGACCTTGACGACGTAGAGGTGGCGTGTGTGGAAGTGGTCGTAGGCGGGCACGGCGAGCGGCTCGATCTCCGGCACCGCGCCGAGCAGCTCGTCGTAGAGCGCCGCGAGCTCCCGCCGGCGGGCGTTGAACTCGCCGACCGACGCGAGCTGGTGGATCCCAAGCGCCGCCTGCGTGTCCATGAAGTTGTACTTGAACCCGGGCAGTACGATCTCGACCTGCGGCGAGCCGCCCTCGGTGTAGCGATTCCAGGCCTGCTTCTCGAGGCCGTGGAAACGGAGCGCCCGCAGCTTCTTCGCGAGCTCGCCGTCCTTGGTGACCAGGATGCCGCCCTCGCCGGTCGTGATGTTCTTGATCGGGTGGAACGAAAAGACGCCGAGCCGGTCGAAGCACCCGACGTGGACGCCCTTGTAGAGGCAGCCGACGCCGTGCGCGGCGTCCTCGAACACCCAGAGGCCGTGCCTGGCGGCGACCGCCATGATCGCGTCCACGTCGGCCGGCGCGCCGGCATAGTGCACCGGGATGATTCCCACCGTGCGGGGCGTGACCGCTGCCTCGAGCCGGCGCTCGTCGATCTGGAGCGTCTCGCGGTGGATGTCCACGAAGACCGGCGTCGCCCCGGCGACCTCGATCATGTTGACGGTCGAAGCCCACGTCATCGGCGTCGTGATCACCTCGTCGCCGGGCTTCAGGCCGAGCGCGATGAGGCCGATGTGCTGGCCCGCCGTCGCCGACGAGAGCGCCAGGGCGTGCGGGAATCCGGTGTAGGCCGAGAAGTCCTTCTCGAACCGCTCCGCCTTGGGGCCGGTCGTGATCCACCCCGACTTCAGGGTGTCCACGACCTCGTCGATCTCCACCTGACGGATCGTCGGACGGGAGAAGGGAAGAAAGTCGGGGCGTTTGCCGAACGCCGAGCTCATCGCGATGCCGCCTCCGTGCCGGCCGCGCGGCGTGCCGGCGCCACCGGGTCTACCGCATGGGCGGTCCCCGAAAGGGCCGCTGGAAGCTCGCAGAAACCCAGTCGCAACAACGCGAATCATACCACGGGGAGCGTGACGGACGGGCCGGCCGTGGACCTCAAGCAGAGAAGCAGAGGCGCAGGGGTGCAGAGGCGCAGAGGAGCGGAGGAGCAGGAGACCGTTCGAAGGTTCACACGTTCGAACGTTCAGAAGGAACCAGGGCAAAGGGAAAAGGGGAAAGGTCAAACGGAAGACAAGGCCCCGGGGAAGGACCTTTGGCGTGGGGTGTCTTCCCTTTTGACCTTTTACGTTTGCCCTTTTCCCTTTCCTGGTCGAACCGAAGGTTCACACGTTCCCTTCAAGGCGGAGAAGGTCAAACGTGAAAGGGGAAACGTCAAAGGAACGACGGTGAGCCCATGTAGCGGCCGGCCGCTACCTCGGTCGGTGTCTCGTTGTCCCTTTGACCTTTACCGTTTGACCCTTTTCCTCTTGCAGTCGAACCTTCCAACGCCCGCACTCTGGCCCTGCCGCGCCGCCCGTGCTACAAGTGCGCAGTCATGGCGGACGAGGACGCGCGATCCGGGAACTGGGTGGCACGGCTGGCGCCGGCGCTCGCGGCGGCGTGCCTGGTGCTGCTCCTCGTCTGGAACCTCGGCGGCTCGCCGCTGCTCGAGCCCGACGAGGGGCGGTACACGGAGATCCCGCGCGAGATGCTGGCGCGTGGCGACTTCGTGACCCCGCACCTGAACGGCGTGCTGTACTTCGAGAAGCCCCCGCTTCACTACTGGCTCAACGCGGCCGCTATCGGGCTCTTCGGCCTCACGGAGTTCGCCGCGCGAGCGTGGAGCGCGCTGTTCGGCCTTGCCGGCATTGCGCTCGCGTGGTGCCTCGGCCGGTCGGTCGGCGGCCGGCGGGCGGGGTTCCTCGCGGCGGCGGCGCTCGGAACGTCGCCGCTCTGGGTAGGGACCGCGCGCCTGGCAACGCTCGACATGACGGTGACGTTCTTCCTCACGGCGACGCTAGCGTGCTTCTGGTTCGCACAGGAGGCCGAAGACGGGCGGCGTCGGCTCCTGGCGTGGCACGGGATGTTCGCAGCGGCTGCACTCGCGGTCCTCGCCAAGGGGCTGATCGGGATCGTGATCCCGGGCGCGGTTGTCTTTCTGTACCTGCTCGCGACCCGCCAATGGGTGGTCTTGAAGCGGGTGCCGTGGGTGACAGGAATCGTTCTCTTCTTCGCGATCGCCGCGCCGTGGCACGTGCTGGCCGCCTCCCGCAACCCCGACTTCCTCTGGTTCTACTTCGTGCACGAGCATCTGCTGCGCTACGCGACGCCGATCGCGGAGCGGCACGAGCCGTTCTGGTATTTCCTCGCGGTGGTGGTGCTGGGGTGCGCACCGTGGTCGGGTCTGTTGCCGTCGGCGGCGCGCCTTTTGCCGTGGCGCCGCGTGCGCGAGGGACTCGCCGAGCACCGCGGCGAGGCGTTCCTCCTGATCTGGGCCGCGTTCGTGGTGGTCTTCTTCTCGGTCTCGCAGTCGAAGCTCATCCCGTACGTGCTGCCCGCGCTGCCGCCGCTCGCGGCCCTCGTCGGCGTGCTGATCGACAGGCTGTGGGACGGCAGGCTCGCCGCGTCGCGTTGGGAGACGGCGGGCCTCGTCGCGGGCGGCGTCCTCGCCGCTCTGTACGGGGCGGCGTTCGTCTGGGCGGGGCTCGGCAAGATCGACCGGCTCGGCCTCGGTGGCGTGGTATCGCCCGACCTGCTCGTCCCGGGCGCGCTCGTGCTCGCCGTCGCCCTGCTCGCGGCGGCGAGCGCATTCGGAAGGGCGTGGAACCGGCGCGTGCTCGCGCTGTTTGCGGCCGGCTGCTGCGTAGGGGCCGCGGTCCAGGTCGTCGCGCCGCTGGTCGCTCGGGAGCGGAGCAGCAAGACGGTCGCGGAGCGCCTCCGACCGGAGCTACGCCCGGGTGATCTGATTTTCGCCTACCGCTGCTTCCCCGAGAGCCTGCCCGTGTATCTGGAGCGGACGGTGGGCGTGGCCGCCTGCGAGGGCGAGCTGGCGTTCGGAATCTCGCACCTGAACGGGGCCGAGCGGAAAGAACGCTTCCCGACAGCGGAGCAGTTCCGAGACCTCTGGGAGTCCGACCGCCGCGTCTTCGTGGTCGGGGAGACACAATCCTGGTCGCGCCGCCTGGCGCAGGACGGGATCACCCACGCGCGCCTGCTCTGGGAGGGCGAGGGGCTCGCGCTCCTGTCGAATGAGCGACCAGCACCCTGACCCGTTCGAAGGTTCATAGGTTCAAAGGTTCGAAGGTTCGCGACGGGCCGGTAGAAGGTCAAACGGAAAAGGGTAAAGGTCAAACGGAAGACGAGACAGGTGTGGACACGCCGCAAGAGAAGACAGGGTTGGAGAGCCGTTCCTGGTCTTCCCTTTGACCTTTAGGGCTATCCACTTGACTCCACTGACCACAACCGGTAGGGCGTCAGGCACAGGGAATGATAAAGGCAGCGCTGTCGAACGTGACGCCAAGCGAAGGTCAACACCGAATTCCAATTCCATGGGGAAGTCGCAGTGAATCATGAGCTTCCCCTCGCTCCTGCTCCTCCGGCTTACTGCCGGCAAGCAGGCCGCACAGGGCTACCTCCAGGTTGAGCGGGTGCAGCATGCCCAAAGGCCAGACCACAACCTGTAGGGGGTGGTGGAGTCAAGTGGATAGCCCTAAACGGAAAAGGGTAAAGGTCAAACGGAAGACGAGACAGGTGTGGACACGCCGCAAGAGAAGACAGGGTTGGAGAGCCGTTCCTGGTCTTCCCTTTGACCTTTGACGTTTGCCCTTTTACCTTTGACCTGCACGCCTCGCTGGGAACTTTCGAACGTTTGAACCTGCGAACGTTCGAACGTTACTCAACGGAGGGCGAGAAGTCCGCGACGAGGCTCTCCATGGCGTCCCAGATGTGGGAGATGTCGTTCGACCCCACGATCAGGTCGCGCTTCATGCCGTGGATGTCCTTGACGTGGCCGCGGAGCACGGCCTCCTGTCGGAACCCCAGCTTGCGGAACATCTTTCGGGCGCCGACCTGGTTCTCCACGACCTGGATGACCATCTTCTCGACCCCCATGCGGGTCGCGAGCCTGACCAGCTCGCGGGCGAGGGTGGTACCGAGGCCGCTGCGCCGCATGGCCGGCGCGACGGCGACGCGGAGCTCGGCGACGTGGACGGTCCAGCCGTGTAGCGCGCGGTAGAGCGTCGCCTCGCCCACGATCTTGCCCTGGGCCTCGGCGACCAGGCTCACGACCTCGCCGGACTCGATGCGGGCGACGAAGCGGCGGAGCCACTCGGGCTTGGTGACGTCGTCGCGGAGGAAGAGGCGGTCCTCCTCGGGGAGCGAGCGATAGAACTTGAGCACGGCAGACGCTTCCTCGACGTCAAGCGGTTTGATGACGACGGCTGTCCCGTCGCGCAGCGTAACGTTCTGGGGAAATCCTTCGAGCTTCACGGCGTGCTCCCTAGTTCCCGCCCGCGACCAGGTCGCGGCCGTACTCGTAGCCCTTGCGGAAGGCGCGCAGGTTGAGGTCCTCGGTTCCTTTGGGGACCGAGCTCTTGACCGCCTTCTCCGCGGCGTCGAAAGAAACGACCCCGGTCACGCCCGTGAAGAACCCGGTCATCACGATGTTGAGCACCAGCCGGCGGCCGAGTTCTTCGGCAAAGCGGGTGGCGGGGACGCCATACGCCTTCACGCCGGCCGGGAGCTTGTCGTCCAACGCGATCAGCTCCTTCTCGTACAGCAGGACCCCTCCCGGCTTGAGCTGGGGGGCGAACTGGGTGTAGGCGTCGGGCGACATCACGATGAGCACGTCCGGCTGCTTGACGTAGGGGTACCCGATCGCCTCGCCCGCCACCGTGACCTGGGCGCTGCAGGCACTGCCTCGGGCCTCGGGGCCGAACGACTGGATGAGGGTCGCGTGCTTGCCGTCGAAGATCGAGGCGGCCTTACCGATGATCATCCCGCACAGGATGACGCCCTGGCCGCCCAGGCCGCCGACGCGGATCTTAGTCTTGTCCATGGGACACCCCGTACGGCACGTACTTCTCGCCGAAGTGCTGGATGTAGTGCTCGTTCATCGCGTCGAGCCAGGTCGGGCGGTCGCGGTCGACGAACTTGCCGACGGTGATGTCCCCCTGGAAGGTGAGCCCGACGTCCTTGGTGTCGGCGCCGTTGACGACCTTGCTCTTCTCCTTGTAGTACTTGAGCTGGTCGACCCCGTCGCCGAGGCGGTTGCGGCGCGAGTACAGGGTCGGGCACGGGGCCATCGCCTCGATGAACACGAAGCCCTTCTTCCGCAGACCCTCGAGCATCGCCTTTGCGAGCTGCTTGACGTGGTAGACCGTCCAGCGGGCGACGTACACCGCGCCGCAGGCGTCCGCGAGGAACGGCAGGTTGAACGGGTTCTCGAAGTTCCCGTACGGCATCGTTGTCTGGGTGGCCCCGAGCGGCGTCGTCGGCGCCACCTGGCCGCCCGTCATGCCATAGGTGAAATTGTTGACGCACACGACCATGAGGTCCATGTTGCGGCGCGCCGCGTGGACCAGGTGGTTGCCCCCGATCGCCGAGAGGTCTCCGTCCCCGGAGTAGACGACCACCTTGAGGTCGGGATTCGCGAGCTTCAGACCGGTCGCAAACGGGATCGCGCGCCCGTGGGTGGTGTGGAACGAGTCGAGGTTCATGTAGCCGGCAACGCGGCCGGTGCAGCCGATCCCGGAGACGATCGCGACCTTGTCGAGGTCCATCGCGGACTCGGTGAGGGCGCGCGCGAAGCAGTTGACGGTGGTGCCGATGCCGCAGCCGGGGCACCAGATGTGGGGCAGCCGCTCCTCACGAAGGTACGGCATCACCGGGTTTTCGAGCTCCAACTCGAGAACGTCGGTCTCGCTCATTGCGCAGCCTCCATGATCTTCTCCAGGACGGTTTCGGGCTCGTGGACCGTGCCTCCGGCGTGCGGGATCGAGATCACGGTTGCCTTGCCGGAGACGGCCCGCTCGACCTCGAGCACCATCTGTCCCATGTTGAGCTCGGGCACGACGAAGGCCTTGGCCGTGAGGGCCAGATCGCGGATGACCTTCGCGGGGAACGGCCACGAGATGATCAGGCGCAGGTGCCCGACCTTGACGCCCTTGCGCCGCGCCGCCTCGACCGCGGCGCCGGCCACGCGCGAGGTGATCCCGAATGAGACCACCACCACGTCGGCGCCCTCGACGCCGTCGGTGCGCACGTCCACGAGCTTGTCGCGGTTGTTGCGGATCTTGTTGACCAACCGCTTGACGAGCTTGTCCTGCGCCTGGGGGTTCATCGCCGGGTAGCCGCGCTCGTCGTGGGTGAGGCCGGTGATGTGGATGCGGTACCCGTCGCCGGCCTTGACCATCTCGGGGACCATCGAGCCGTCGGTCTCGTAGGGGTGGTACTCGCCGGGCTTCTTGGAGGTCCACTTGCGGTCGACGACCTCGATCTCGGACGCGTCGGGGATGACGACGCGCTCGGTCATGTGGCCGACCACCTCGTCCATCATGAAGAACACCGGCACGCGGTAGGTCTCGGCCAGGTTGAACGCCTTGATCATCAGGTCGAAGCACTCCTGCGGCGAGTTGGGGGAGAGCGCGATCGGCTCGTAGTCGCCGTGCGAGCCCCACTTGACCTGCATCATGTCCGCCTGCGCCGGGAGCGTCGGCAGGCCGGTCGAGGGGCCGCCGCGCTGCACGTCCACGAACACGCAGGGGACCTCGGTGATCGCGGCCAGGCCGACGTGCTCCATCATGAGCGAGAGCCCCGGCCCCGACGTCACGGTCATGACCTTCTTGCCGCCCCAAACCGCGCCCTGGATGGCGATCGAGGACGCGATCTCGTCCTCCATCTGGATGAACATCCCGCCTACGAGCGGGATGCGGGCGGCGAAGCGCTCGACCACCTCCGTCGACGGCGTGATCGGGTACCCGGCCACGAATCTGCACCCGGCGGCGATCGCCCCTTCGCAGGCGGCATGGTCGCCGTCGATGAAATGAATGCCTGTCAGAACTCCCTTGGGATCGGCGTGCAAGACGTCCTCCCTCACTTTCGAAACTGGCCCCGGGGTGTCATCTCGCGGCGGGGACCGGCGGCGCGGCAGCAGCGGCCTGCCGGCGCTGCTCGATGTCCTTGAAACGCATCCCGAAGATGGCGAAGTCGGGGCAGTACAGCCCGCACAGGTCGCAGCCGGTGCAGTCCTCGGGGCGTCCCAGCACGGGGTAGTGGTACCCCTTGCGGTTGAACTCGCGCGAGAACTCGAGGCAGTGGGCGGGGCAGAAGTCGATGCAGTAGGAGCAGCCCTTGCAGACCTCCGGCTTCACGAAGACCGTCCCCTTGCCCTTCTTGACCTGTTCGCCGTCGCCCATGAGCGGAGCCCCCCTCAAAACCCCGTGATCCTACGCCATGGCGGAGGGCGGTTGCAAGGCAGGCGAGGCAAAACTGACGTTCTAGTTAGAATTCAGTCTCAATATTTGGGAACTGGTGCGCAGGGGCCGAAGGGGGTGCGCGTCCGCTCGCCGCGCGCTACTATGCGGGAGAGCCGGGCGCCCCCGCCGGCGGCGGCGCACACCCAGATGCCGATCATGGAAGAACCGCAGCGGAGTGGTGACTTGAGAACCGTGCAAAGGAGGTCCCCCCTGTGTTGACGCGAGAACAGTGGACCGAGAAGTTCGTGGATGTGATCGCGCACGCCTCGTCGCAGCTGCCTCCCGACGTGCTCGAGGCGCTGAAGCGCGGGCGCGACGCGGAGGAGCCAGGCTCGCTGGCGGCCAAGGCCCTCGACTCCATCCTCACCAACGTCGAGATGTCGAGGGGAAACTGGCAGCCGATCTGCCAGGACACCGGCACGCCGCTGGTGTGGATCCACCACCCGGTGGGGATGTCCACGCGGATGCTGACCGGCGCGTTCGAGGAGGCGGTGCGCCAGGCGACCGGCCGCCAGCTGCTGCGCCCCAACGCGGTGGACACGCTCACCGACAAGAACACCGGTCACGGCCAGGGCGCCGGCATCCCGACCGTCCACTGCGAGGAGTGGGACTCAGCCGAAGTCGAGGTGCGGGTGATCCTCAAGGGCGGCGGGTGCGAGAACTGCGGTGCGCAGTACTCCCTGCCGAACACCAAGCTGAAGGCCGACCGCGACCTCGACGGCGTGCGCCGCTGCATCCTCGATGCGGTCACCCAGGCGCAGGGCAAGGGGTGCGCCCCCGGCATCATCGGCGCCTGCTTCGGAGGGGACCGCGGCTCCGGGTTCGTGGAGTCGAAGCGGCAGCTCTTGCGGCGTCTCGACGACCACAATCCCATTCCCGAGCTCGACACGATGGAGCAGCAACTGCTCGAGCAGGGGAACCAGCTCGGCATCGGCCCGATGGGATTCGGCGGCAAGACGACGATCCTGGGCGTCAAGATCGGGAACCTCGCCCGCCTGCCGGCCTCCTATTTCGTGAGTGTCTCCTACATGTGCTGGGCGAACCGCCGGGCGGGCGCGACGATCAGCCCCTCCGGGGAGGTCACGTGGCTCAACTGAGAGCCGACAGCTCACAGCCGACAGCCAACTGCAAGGCTCCGGAGTCGCATCGACGATCATCGACCGAACCTCAGCTCCCCCAGGTGTCTTGGGGTGGGTGGGGGAGCTGTCAGCTGTGAGCTGTCGGCTGTCGGCCCGGTCTCTCGGGAGGTGAAGAATGGCGAAACTACAGCTTCCGTGTGAAGAAGCAGCTATCCGGGCCCTCAAGGTGGGGGACTTCCTGGAGCTTTCGGGACGCATGATCACCGGACGCGACGCCGCCCACCACTGGCTGCTGCACGGCTTCCGCGAGGAGGTGGCGCCGTTCCTGAAGGACTCGGTGATCTACCACGTGGGGCCGGTCGTCAAGAAGCACGAGGACGGGCACTATACGTTCGTGGCGGCCGGGCCGACCACGAGCGCTCGCGAGGAGCCTTTCCAGGCCGACGTGATCGGCAAGTACGGCCTGCGGGGGGTGATCGGCAAGGGCGGCATGGGGCCGAAGACGCTCAAGGGGCTGCAGGAGCACGGCGCCGTCTACCTGCACGCCGTCGGCGGCACCGCGCAGGTGCTGGCGCAGGCGGTGGTCAAGGTGGAGCAGGTTTTTCAGCTCAAGGAGTTCGGCGTGCCCGAGGCGCTCTGGGTGATCCAGGTGAAGGACTTCCCCGTGGTGGTCACGATGGACTCCCACGGCGGCTCGCTGCACGCCGAGGTCGAGAAGGCCTCCAAGGCGAAGCTCGAGCAGTTGCTCGGACTCTCGGCATAGGCGGTATCTCAAATCGGACTGAACGTAAGGGGCGGCTCCGGCCGCCCTTCGCGTGCGCAGAGCGTGGGCACGAGCCGACCCGGCCCGGGCTATACGATTGCCCCGTCTTCTCGCGGGCGGGGCTCCAGCTCGTGCTCGACGCCGATCGTGGTGCCGCGCGTCTCCGGCAGCGTCCACACCCACAGGCCGGTGATGAGCGCGAAGAAGCCGGCCAGCGAGATTCCGCCGCCGAGGCCGTACCGGGCCGCGACCGTCGTGATCACGAGGGGAGTGAAGAACTGCACGCCGCGGGCGAGGTTGAACGCGGCGCCCATCGCAGTGTTGCGGACCCTGGTCGGGAAGATCTCCGAGAAGATCGGGCCGTACCCCGAGTAGTTGCCCGTTCCCAGGCCGACCAGGAACATGAACAGGATTGTCATTGCCGGGTACACCGCGAGGGCGCCCCAGAACCAGGTGACCGCGAACAACCCGATCGCCCAGACGAGCGAGTAGATCGTGTACGCGACCCGGCGCCCCTTCCAGTCCGCCACGACCCCGAACGAGAGGTAGCCGAGGGTGCCGCCGGTCTGGGTCACGAGCATCCAGATCCCGGCCTTTCCGAGCGACGACCCGAGGTGCTCGTACAGGTACCTCGGCATCCAGGAGTACGTGAACCAGTAGGCCGACATGTCGGTGGTCGCGAGGACGAGACCCAGGAGGAATAGCCGCCGCAGATCCGGCGTGGCCAGCAGGAACCGGAGCTGGCTGGTCTCCTTCGGGGCGGCCACGCGCTTGCGCTCGAGCCACACGTCCGACTCGGGCATGTGCCGCCGGATGAGCACCACCAGCAGGGCAGGGACGACGGAGATGAAAAAGCAGCCGCGCCATCCCCAGTCGGGTCCGAAGGCGTTCGCCAGGGCCGGCTGGACGAACCCTCCGATGATCGAAGCGATCGCAATTCCCAGCGGCGCACCCGTCTGCATCACCGCCGCGAACCGGCCGCGCATCCGGGCCGGGAAGGTCTCGCCCACGAGGGTCTGCCCGGTGGCCCACTCGCCCCCGACGCCGAGGCCGGTGATGACGCGGCAGACCGCGAGCCACGCGGCGCCCTGCGCGAACCCGCACAGGAACGCACCGAGCGAGTACACCAGGATGGTCCAGGAAAGGACGGTCTTCCTCCCGAACCTGTCCGCGAGCCACCCGAACACGATGCCGCCCAGCGCGGTCGCGGCGAGGGTCGTGCCGACGAGGAGCGAGAGCGACGAGTCGGAGAGGGCGAGCGATTTCTTGATCGGGATGAGCAGGAACGAGAACAGCATCAGGTCGTAGAAGTCGAAGAGCCACCCCGCCCACGACATCGCGAGGATCAGGAAGTGTTTCCCGGTGGGCCTGTCGTACTGGTTGAGGAGACGGGTGGCGGGTTCCTGCTCCATAGGCCCTCCGGAGATCCTGCCGGTACCGTAACCCCTGCGCAGGCGCCGCGCAATAGCGGCGGCGTCGTCTCAAGAGGATGATCGGGCCGTCACGATGCCGGGGCGACGAAGGGGTCCTCGGCCCATGCGCCGAGGATCTCGCCGATGAAGACGCGGTGGTAGTCCCTGCGCGGGTAGAGATCGCCGATGGCGGGGTCGAGGAACCGCGCGGGATCGAGGTCAACGGTGGCGAGCGTCCGGCACTCGAGGGCCAGCTCCGCCTCGGCGACGCGCGGCGTTCTCACGGCCTCGCCCGTCACGGGGTGCAGACCGGTTGCCGCCCACTTGTCGGTGTCCCGCCCCGAGACGGCGCCGCAGAGATCCAGGGCTGCACGGTGCGCCTCGGGGAGGAAGTTCACGGTGAACGCCGGTTCCTCTCCGAGCAGGGAGAACGTGAATCGCGTCGGGCGCACGTAGACCGTCGCGACGGGGCGGTTCCACAACGTTCCGAGTCCTCCCCACGAGACGGTCATCGGGTTGGGACGGTCGCTGCCGGCGACGAGGAGCGCCCACTGCCGATCGAAGATGGAGAAGGGCGTGACGATCAGTTCCTGGGGGGAGATCCGACGCATCGAGACACCTCCGGGCACCCGAGCCCTCACGGTACCACGCCACCCTGCTCGACCTCGAACCCTGCCGACACCCACGCGTCGAACCCGCCGGACAGCGTGAATCATCCACGTGCCTCCCGATGATGCAAGATCCCGCTTGGGTCGCCGGGCTCGCTTTGGTATTGTCGCGCCATGGAAAGACGTTGCTGGCTCGGGAAGCCGGATCCGCTCATGGAGGCCTACCACGACACCGAGTGGGGCGTACCGATGCACGACGACCGGAGGCATTTCGAGTTCCTGGTCCTGGAGGGCGCGCAGGCCGGGTTGTCGTGGCGGACCGTTCTGCAGCGGCGGGAGGGGTACCGGCGCGCGTTCGCCGGCTTCGACCCGGAGAAAGTTGCTCGCTTCACCCCGGCCAGGGTCGAGAAACTTCTGGCGGACCCCGGCATCATCCGGAACCGCCAGAAGGTCAACTCGGCCGTCGGAAATGCCCGTGCCCTGTTGAAGGTGCAGGACGAGCTCGGATCGTTCGACGCGCTGATCTGGCGTTTCGTGGGCGGCTCGCCGATCATCAACGCCAGGAAGACGCTCACGGACATCCCGGCGCTGACCCCCGAGTCGGAGGCTCTGTCCAGGGAACTCGCCAGGCGCGGCTTCACCTTCGTTGGGCCGACGATCGTCTACGCGCACATGCAGGCGTGCGGCCTCGTGAACGACCACCTCGTGGACTGCTACCGCCACGCCGAGCTCGGCGGCCGGCCGCGCGCAAGCGCGAGGCGGGCTCCGGCCGGGGGGAAGACGTGATCGGCGCCACCGAGATCAAGCGGGGCGACATCCTGGACATCGACGGCGCGCCGTGGCAGGTCAGCGACGTCGCGGTGCAGACGCCGAGCGCCCGGGGCGCGAGCCTGCTCGTGAAGGTCAAGACCCGCAGCCTTCGGACCGGGCAGTCGCTTGCCCGCACGTATCGGGGGAACGAGACAGTGGACGTCGCCGACTGCGAGAAGCGGCCCGTGCAGTTCCTCTACCGCCAGGATGACGAGTTCGTGTTCATGGACCAGGGCAGCTACGAGCAGTTCACCTTCCTCGCCGAGACGCTGGGCGACAACGTCGGGTACCTCACGGACGGGCTGGAGTTGCGCTCGCTGCTTTACAACGGCGAGGTGCTGACCGTGGAGCTGCCGATGACGGTGGAATTGCTGGTGGTCGACACGGCGCCGGCGATCAAGGGCGCCACCGCCCAGGCGCAGCTGAAACCAGCCACGCTCGAGACCGGGATCGAGGTGCTGGTGCCGCCGTATCTCACGTCCGGCGAGAGGATCAAGGTCGACACCCGCGACGGGCGCTTCGTCGAGCGCGTCAAGCAGTAACAGGGAAGACGGGAAACGTAAAAGGTCAAAGGGAAGACGCGGGACGGCAAACCAATGGCGGTTGCACGGTCTCGTTGTTCGTTTGACCTTTCCCTTTTCACGTTTTCCAAGGAACCTTCGAACGGGGCTGTCTAGCCGCGCTCGACCTTCCGGCGGAGGGCGGGCCAGGTGGTGATCGCGCCCGCCAGCGCTGAGGCCGCCACCGTGGCGGGCGAGGCGCGGTAGACCTGTCCGGGCCCCGAGCGGCCGGGGAAGTTGCGGTTGATCGAGGCGATCGTGACCTCGTCGGCGCAACGCCGGACGGTACGGTTCTGCCACCAGCTCCCCACGGGCAGGATCGAGTGTAGCCATGCAGGGCGGCGCGTACAATAGTGCAGGTTAGGAGCGGAGCGCCTTGGACTTCCTCACCACCTTGCGCGACGTCGGGGCGTGTTTCGACGCCCTCGGGTGCCGGTGGGCCGTGATCGGAGCGCTCGCGGCCGGGATCCACGGCGTCCCCCGCACGACCGTGGACATCGATGCCCTGATCGACGGAGCGATCGCCTCGCGGCTGGACCTGCTGCTGGCCGACCTCGGCTATACCGTCACCTTCCGGTGGGAGGAGAGCTCTCATTTCTCGTCGCCGCGCCCGGACCGCTGCCCCCTGGACTTCCTCCACGCCCGGCGCCCCCACACGCTGGCGATGTTGGACCGCGCAAAGCGGGTGGAGTTGGGGGGAACGGGTCTCCTGACCCCGGTCGTTGAGGTCGAGGACCTCATTGGCCTCAAAGTGCAGGCGCTGGTGAACGACCCGGACCGCCGTCGCGGCGAGTTGGTGGACATCCGCGCGCTGTTCGAGGCGGCGGCCGCGCGGGGCGTGCGGCTCGACTGCAAGCGGGTCTGGGAGTACTTCGCTCTTTTCGGGGAGGAACGCGAGTACGATGAGCTTCTGAAGGGGCTCAAGGATGCTGTCTCCTGAAGAGCGCGATGGGATGCTGGCCGAGGCCGCCGACCTCCGGCGATGCGAGGTGCTGCGCGCGGCCCGCAGTTCGGCGCGGGGGGTTGTGAGCCCGAAGTCGTTGCTGTCGTTTCTCACCAAGGCGGCCTCCCTGCTGGGCCCGCTGGCTTCCCGCCCGCGCCCGCGACGCGGCATCGGGAAACGCTACCTCCTCTGACAGGCGGCATACTGGCGAAGGACAAGAGGTCAAGTGTAAAGCGGCAAAGGGCAAACGTACGACAGGATACGCAGGGTAACGCACCGGCGAGGGTTGGCCTGGAGAGTTGTTCTTGGTCTTTCCTTTGACCTTTCACGTTTGCCCCTTTACCTCTCCCTGTTGAACCTTCGAACCTTCGAACTTCTGAACATGTAGCATTTCCCTGTGCGGACGTTGGATTTCGACTACCGTCTCCCCGACGAGCTGATCGCGCAGGCGGCGCGGCCGCGGGGGACGTCGCGCCTGCTGGTGCTGCGGCGCGACTCGGGCGGCGTTTCGGTCGACCGCGTTTCTTCGCTCCCGGCGTTGCTCGCTCCCGGCGATCTGCTCCTGCTCAACGACGTCAAGGTGATTCCGGCCCGCATCCGGGCCCGAAGGCCGGGAGGGGGTGACGCCGAGTTGCTGCTGGTCCGCCCGCTCGGGGGCGCCGACTGGGAAGTGATGGCCCGGCCGGCCAAGCGTCTGCGCGTTGGCGTCACGCTGGCGCTCGTGACGGGCGCGGCAATCCCGCGCGAGCGCCTGGGCGAAGGCACGTGGCGGGTGGAGTTCGTCCCGGGGCTCGACGGTGCAGCTCTCACCGCGGTCGGCGAGGTTCCGCTGCCGCCGTACATCCGGCGCCCCGAAGGTCCTTCCGAGGCGGACCGCGAGCGCTATCAGACGGTATATGCGACGACGGGGCGCGCGGTCGCGGCACCCACCGCCGGCCTGCACTTCACGCCCGAGCTCCTGGAGGCGGTCGGCGACCGCGGCGTGGAGGTCGCGCGTCTGACGCTCCACGTCGGTCCGGGCACGTTCAAGCCCGTGCAGGCCGAGGACCCGGCCGAGCACCGGCTCGATCCCGAAGACTACGAGGTTTCCGAGACCTCGGCGCGTGCACTCAACCGCGCGCTAGCGGCGGGACGGCGGATCGTGTGCGTCGGGACGACGGCGTGCCGGGCCCTCGAACACGCGCTCGCCTCCGGCGGCGGGCGCGTGCTGCCCGGACCTGCCCGCGCCGATCTCTTCATCCGGCCTGGCCACAGGTTCCGCGGCACGGAGGCCCTGCTGACCAACTTCCACCTGCCGCGCTCCACGCTGCTGATGCTGGTTTCGGCGCTGGCCGGTCGGGAGCGCGTTCTCGCGGCATACGCAACCGCCGTGCGCGAGCACTTCGCGTTCTACTCGTTCGGGGACGCGATGTTGATTCTCTGACCTCGGCGTCGCCGCTGAGCCGGGGAAGACGGAAGACGGTAGACGGGAGAGGGAAGGCCGAGGCGCGGGCGGGCATCGCCTTCCGTCTACCCTCTGCCTTCTACCCTCTTCACTTCGGGAACCGGCTACAATTCGCGATGGTGGCGGTCCCGGAGGGCCTCATGACGAGAATTTGGGTCGCGCAGATGGTGTTAGCTGGACTCATGACGGGCACGATCGCTATCGCGGGCGCCGCACCGGTTTCGGAGAAGTACCGCTGGAACCTCGGCGATCTTTACTCGACGCCGCAGGCGTTCGACGCGGCGCGACAGCAGCTGGCTGGCAGGCTCCCGGAACTGGACGCCCACCGCGGCACGCTCGGCAGCTCGCCGGCCGCGATGAAGGCCGCGCTCGACCTCTACTTCGGCCTTGCCAAGGAGCTCGGCCGCATCGGTTCGTATGCTTCGATGCGCTCGGACGAGGACACGCGGGCGCCGGAAGCGCTCGGCGCCCGGCAGGAGGTCATGCAGCTGGCGGCCGACTTCGGCTCCCGCTCGTCGTGGATCGCCCCCGAGGTCCTGGCGCTCCCCGCCGGGACGGTCGCCTCTTTCCTGAAGAACGAGCCCGGCCTCGCGCCATACCGATTCTTCCTCGAGGACCTCGAGAGGCAGCGGGCGCACACCCTCTCTCAGGGCGAGGAGAAGGTGCTCGCCGAGGCCGGCCTCGTGACCCCGGCGCCCTCGACGGTCTACGGCGTCCTCGCCAACGCCGACGTGCCGTTCCCCGAGGTCACCCTCTCGAACGGCCAGAAGGTGCGCCTCGACCAGGCCGCCTACAGCAGGTATCGGGCATTGCCCGACCGCGCGGACCGCATCCTGGTCTTCCGCGAGTTCTGGAAGACGTTCGCGGCGTACCAGCGCACGTTCGGGGCCACCCTCGACGCCCAGGTGAAGCGCGACCTGTTCTACGCGCGAGCCCGCAAGTACCCTTCATGCCTGGCCGCCGCGCTCGACGCGGGCAACGTTCCGGAGGCCGTCTACCGCACCCTCATCGCCGAGGCGAACCACGCGCTGCCGACCCTCCACCGGGCATTCAAGCTGCGCGCGAAGCTCCTCGGCATCCCCGACCTCGCCTACCACGACATCTACCCGCCGCTGGTCAAGCACGTTGACATGAGCTTCCCGATCGACAAGGGCGAGGCGCTCGTCCTCGAAGCCCTGGCGCCCCTGGGTCCGGAGTACGTCGAGACCGTCCGCAAGGGGTTCGACTCCCGCTGGATGGACGTGTTCCCGCAGCAGGGGAAGCGCTCGGGGGCGTACTCCAACGGGTCGGCGTACGACGTGCACCCGTACGTGCTGACGAACTACAACGACGACTACGAGAGCGTCTCCACCGTGGCCCACGAGTGGGGCCACGCCATGCACTCGTACCTCGCCAACCAGGCGCAGCCGTACCCGACGGCGGACTACTCGATCTTCGTGGCGGAGGTCGCCTCGACGTTCAACGAGGCGCTCCTGCTCCGGCGAATGCTCTCCCAGGCCGCCAACGACGACGAGCGGATGTTCCTGCTCGGCAACTACCTCGAGAACCTACGCGGGACGTTCTTCCGGCAGACGATGTTCGCGGAGTTCGAGCTCGCCATCCACGAGGCCGCCGAGAGGGGGGAGGCCCTGACCGGGGCCAAGCTGACCAGGATCTACGGCGAGCTGCTCCGGCGGTACCACGGGTCCGACCAGGGCATCGTCCGGATCCCGGACCAGTACACCGTGGAGTGGGCGTACATCCCGCACTTCTACATGGACTACTACGTCTACCAGTACGCCACTTCGCTCGCGGCCTCGTCACAGCTCGCGCGCGAGGTGCTGGACCGCACGCCCGGCGCCAGGGAGCGCTACCTGGGCCTTCTGAAAGCCGGCGGCTCCCGCTACCCGTACGAGCTGCTCAAGGAGGCCGGCGTTGATCTCGCGAGCCCGGCGCCGTACAAGGCGCTCGAGGCGCAGATGAACTGGGCGATGGACGAGATCGAGAAGATCGTCGCGCGCCGCCCGGTTGCGGCGGCGAAGTAGCCGGCGCAGCAGAGGGGCAGAGGGGCGGAGGAGCAGGGGAGCAGGGGAGAAAGAGCGGATTTCTCACCTGCTCCTCGCCGTTTTCGCTTCTAGCTCCTCTGCCCCTCTGCTCCCGCGCTCCTCTGCTAGCCGAAAACCGCACGCAGTTTTCCCTGGCGAGTGCAGAACTCCAACGCGCCGGTCGCGTATCATTCGCGGCGTAGCTCGTGGAGGTCCGTATGACGGCGCGCGCGAAGGCACTCACGGCGGTCGGATGCGTCATTCTCATCCTGGGCGGCGGCGTCCTGGCGATCGTCCTGGGGACGCGCTACGCAACCAGGCACGTCCCAGGCAACACGCTGCTGACCGTCGAGATCTCGGGGCCGATCCCCGAGGTGGCTTCCGACTCGCCGTTCGGCGACCTCTTCGGCCCGCGCACGCTGACGCGGCAGGACTATCGGGACGCCCTCGTGCAAGCGGCGTCCGATCCCAAGGTGCGCGGCGTCAGGGTGAAGATCCAGGAGTTCAACGCCGGCGTCGCCACGATCGAGGAGCTTCGCGAGCTTCTCGGGAAGGTGGGTCATGCGGGGAAGGCCACCTCGGCGTACCTCGAAACCGCCGGCGAGTTCGCGCCCGGCAACGCGCAGTACCTGCTGGCGACAGGCTGCAAGCGGATCGTGCTCAACCCGATGGGCGACATCAACCTCATCGGCCTCTCGGCGCGAACGCCGTTCGTCCGAGGCACCCTCGACAAGCTCGGCATCGCGCCGGAGTTTCCCGGTATCGGCGATTACAAGAGCGCGCGCTTCTTCTACACCGAGAAGGACTTCACCCCCGCCGCGCGGGAGATGACGACCTGGCTGCTGAGTTCGGTCACCAAGCAGATGGTGGCCGGGATCGCGGCCGGCCGGGGGATGACGGCGGTCCAGGTCGACATGCTGATGAGGCGCGGCCCTTTCCTTGGCCCCGCCGCGCTCAAGGAAAAGCTCGTCGACGGGCTGGCCGACTGGGAGACGTTCGTGGAGTCGTGCAACACCCAGGGCGGTGAGGAACTCCAGGAGGTCTCGATCCGGCGCTACCTCAAGGCGGACCGGCCTGACCGCAGCGGCACGCCGATCGCGGTCGTCGTCGCCGAGGGCGAGATCCTGCGCGGCGAGAACGGCTACTCCCCGATGCCGCTGTTCGGCGGCGACGTGATGGGCTCCGACACGATCGCGCGCGCCTGGCGTGAGGTGCGCGACTCGGGCGCCAAGGCCGCCATCTTCCGCATCAACTCCCCGGGCGGAAGCGCGGTGGCCTCGGAGATCATCCGCGCCGAGATGCTGAAGACGTCGGCCAGGATCCCGGTGGTGGTCTCGATGGGGGACGTCGCCGCATCCGGCGGCTACTGGATCACCTGCGGGGCCAGGAAGATCGTCGCGGATCCCGGGACCATCACCGCGTCCATCGGGGTGTTCTCCGGCCACCTGGACATGGCCATGTTCTGGGAGGACAAGATCGGCGTGACGTGGGGACGGATCGACACGGCGCCGAACGGGAGCATCTACGGCTCCGTAGACCCGTGGACGCCGGAGCAGCGGAAGACGGTGCAGGCCTTCCTCGACCGGATCTACGACGCGTTCCTCGAACGGGTCGCGTCCTCGCGCAAGCTCACGCGCGGCCAGGTCGACGACGTCGGGCGCGGCCGGGTGTTCACCGGCGAGCAGGCCAAGGAGCGCAGGCTGGTCGACGAGCTCGGCACGTTCGACGACGCTCTCGCCGCCGCCAAGGAGCTCGCCGGGCTAAAGCCGGCCGCGCCGGTCGAGCTCGTCTTCTACCCGACCGTCAGGCCGTTCTTCCAGAGGATCATGGAGAGGGACGACGCCGAGGCCCGCTGGGGGGCGATGGTGAAGGAGGCTCTGGCAGGGAAGATCGTGACGCCGGGGCCGGTGTGGATGCCACCGATCAAGATCGAATAGCGGCGCGGCTGCACGCTTGAACAAGCGCAGAGGGGCAGAGGAGCAGGGGAGCGGAGGAGCAGGGGAGCGAGAAACCGTTCGCAGGTTCACACGTTCGAACGTTCGGAAGGAACCAGGTCAAAGGGAAAAAGGGAAAGGTCAAACGGAAGACAAGGCCCCGGGGAAGGACCTTTGGCGTGTCGTGTCTTCCCTTTGACCTTTTACGTTTGCCCTTTTCCCTTTCCTGGTCGAACTTTCGAACGGTATTTGGCTCCTCTGCTCCTCCGCTCCTCTGCGAGCCTTCACTTCTGGTGCGCCTTCATCTCGTCGACGGACACGTCGCGGACGTGCTGCGCGAAGTACCAGTGGTGGCCCTCGGGGTCCTCGGCGGCGTAGCGGCGGTCGCCGTAGAACTGGTCCTCCGGCGGGGCGATGATCCTCGCACCGGCGTTCCTCGCCCGTGCGTAGTGGGCATCCACGTCGTCGACATAGACCATGAGGCTCTGCGTCACATGGCCGACGTGCTTGGGGTTCCGGTACTGCGGCCCCGGGCAGCCCATCATGACGAGCCCGTCGCCGATCCTCATCTCGGCGTGGTTGACCTTACCGTCCGGGCCCTGCATGCGCACGCTCTCGCGCAGGCCGAAGGCGTCCGCAAGCCACCGAAGCGCGGCTGCGACGTCCTCATAGCAGAGGTAGGGCGTGACACGTGGGGTGTTCTCTGGCGGGTTCGATGGCATGGCAGCACCTCCGCTCGTAGAACCGGCCAGTCGGAGGCATTACTCCCGTCCGGGCACCGCCGGTAGCGGATTGCTGCAGCAGAGGGGCAGAGGAGCAGGGGAGCAAGAAACCGTTCGGAGGTTCACACGTTCGAACGTTCAGAAGGAATCAGGTCAAAGGGAAAAGGGGAAAGGTCAAACGGAAGACAAGGCCCCGGGGAAGGACCTTTGGCGTGTCGTGTCTTCCCTTTGACGTTTTACGTTTGCCCTTTTCCCTTTCCTGGTCGAACCTTCGAACCTCCGAACTGTTCTCTCCCCTCTGCTCCTCAGCCCCTCTGCTCCTCTGCGCGTCCGGACTTAACAATTGTGTTCCGGTATAACCTGGGTTATACTCATCTCGTGAAGACCGCGATCTCGATCCCGGACGAGGTGTTCGTCGAGGCAGAGGAGGAGGCGCGGCGGCTCGGCGTGTCGCGCAGCGGCCTGTACGCGAAGGCGGTCGCCGAGTTCGTGGCGCGCAACCGCGGCCTGGGAGTGCGCGAGGCGCTCGACTCCGTGTACGCCAGCGAGGACTCCAGGGTGGACGAAGCGTTGGCGCGGATGCAGGCCGCGAGCCTGCCGGACGAATGCTGGTGATCCGCCGCGGTGAAGTCTGGTGGGCCTCGCTTCCCGACCCCACTGGATCGGGGCCGGGCTACCGCCGCCCGGTTCTTGTGGTCCAAGCCGACGAGTTCAACGAGAGCCGGATCCGGACCGTGGTGGTGGCGGCGCTTACCTCGAACCTCCGCCTCGCCGCCGCGCCCGGCAACATTCTGTGCAAGCGCCGCGATACCGGTTTGCGCAAGGACTCGGTCGTCAACGTCTCGCAGCTCCTCACCCTCGACAAGTCGTTCCTTTCCGCCCGCATCAAGACCCTTCCTGCGTCTCTCATGCGATCGGTCGAAGCGGGCATCCGTCTCGTGCTCGGCCTCTGACGACTGCAGAGGGGCAGAGGTGCAGGGGAGCAGAGGAGCGAGAGACGAGGCCGTTTGTAGGCCTATACTCTCTGAACGAGGCCTGAGTTCATTGATAGGGACCTTGTGGGAGTGGAGTCCCACTGGCGCCAATGGGGCCGAAGTGCCCGTGACTCGAACACACCCACAGTCAGGAACGCGAGGTTAGACAAGATGCTCACGTCATTGCTTGTGCTGACTGTCCTCGGAGTGACCTTTGCGGTCCAAGTCTTGCGCGACCGCCGGACCCTCACGGCGAAAGTCGAGCGGCTCGCTGCGCAGCTTGAAAATGTGGAGAACCTCCAAAGTCCGACGCTACGCTCGGCTGTCGTAAGAGCCGCTCAACCGCTCAGGAAGCGCTACCAGATTGGCCTTACCCTCAACGATGGCATCCTCAAACTGCTTTCTGACGAGGAAATGAAGTTCTGGAACGATCAGGCGATCACGCTGCCCTCAGTAACCATCGAACGCTGGCGCGGACACACGAGGGTGAGAGCGCGTTTCACGAGAAGGGCGTTGTCGTCACCAAGGACTGGTTCCGTGTCGGTGGCGCGCACGGCGCGGAAATCCGGCTCTGGGAAGCCGAGCTTGGCACCGGCGAGGGGGGCTATTCTTTGCTGGCCCCGAGGGTCCTTGTCATGCTGGACGGCGAATGGCTCAGGTTCGGTGCGAAAGGTGGTCGTTTTGGGGAGTCACTTGCTGACGGGGGACTCCTGAAGCAGAGTACGTTCGACAGCATACCGCTTGAATTCGCCGCTTTGAGGGAAGTAAGGGAGACAACGAAGGATGACGAGGGCGCAGCCTCCGAATGGTCCGTCGAGTGCGACCATCGGGGTGCCACAACCGACTGGTTTGTCAGCGCGTTTGACATAGAGAGGTTCCACGGTCAATGAACATCGAGGTCTTCCGCTCCGACGTGTTGAACCCCCTGTCCAAAGCAGTCCCGGGGTTCATTCCACTGCGATGCGAAGGGCCTTATCATGACCTCCTGGCGTGCGATGCCTTGGCCTCCCGCGTGGAACATGGCGCACCGCCGATTTCCGCCTTCGATGCAGCCAAGAACGGCAATGATGCCGCTTTGAAAGCGATCCTAACCGCTCACGAGGATCTCGTGGTCTTATTGAAGGCTCAGTATTTCTTTGCGGCGGTCTTTGTTGATTCACTTGTCGCGACGGTTTGTGAACTTAAGGATCTCACTCTCAAAGGATTCCTGAAGGGGAAGGGCCACGCGCCCCTACAGAAGGTCGATCTCGCGGCCACGCTTGATGTCTACACTGTCTGCGTCTTCAGGCACAAGTTCCTTGCCCATCTCGGCTTCCCGAGGATCGGGATCTCAATGGGCGCTCCTGGTACCCCGATACGCATTTCTCCGTCACGGTTGGATGGGCAACCGACACTGTTGTCGGCCGACGTTGCCACTGTTGAGGAACTCTCGCAACGCTACCGAGGGCGAATCCGCGACCTCGACCGTACGACGAACCCTTACGAACGCGTCTCGATCCTCTTCTATGGCGTGCCCCTTGGTCACCTGGGATCATTGAATGACGACCGCGAGACAATCGACAATATGGTGGAGAGGAACCTGTGCGAATCGCTGGACCGCGTCGAGGTCCTGGCGGCTGTGGACCGGTTCGCTCTCGCGGTGACGCATGCGGTATCAGCCGAACCGGGGACCCGGGAAGGCTAAGGGGGCGGCTGCTTGCCGCTTTGGGTACGGGGGGCCTCCAAGAGTGGATCGCCACCTGTAGCCATTCCAAGGTGCGGGAGGGTGGGGGCCAAACCCGCCCCTCGGGCGTAGGCGAGTGTCGACGCCGCGTGCGGGCACCGAGCGGCCAGACCGGCGGGTGGAGACGCCGGCCCCGACCGAGCACGCCTCATGCGAAGGAGGGGAACGGCGAGGGTCCGCACGCCGGTCTGTGCTAGCTCGGTCGCATGCGGTGGCGTGTCGGAGGGCCGCGCTCGATGCGCGGCCCGATCGACTCGCCGGAGCCCGAGGGGCAAGAAAGAGAGCCTCCACGCAGTAAAAGTAGGTCATGTCCTGCTCTGGGGGGAGATTCTTCGCTCGCTGCGCTCGCTCAGAATGACACCGTGCCGGAGCGGCCCTGCGGGGCAACAAAACTCTTGACTTGGTCCTGGGCGCAGCCTAGCATTTGGCGTGGCCTCACGGCCAACCCGTCCACGCGACAACCAAGAGGAGAGGTGTCACCATGGCTGAATACAACCAGGAAAAACTGAAGGCTTTGGAGACTGCCGTCGCGCAGATCGAACGGCAGTTCGGCAAGGGCGCGATCATGCGGCTGGGCGCGCAGGAGGCGGTCAACGTCAACGTGATCCCGACCGGTTCGATCGGCCTCGACGCGGCGCTCGGCGTGGGCGGGATCCCGCGCGGAAGGGTGGTCGAGATCTACGGGCCGGAATCCTCGGGGAAAACGACGCTGGCGCTGCACATCATCGCTCAGGCTCAGAAGCTCGGCGGCCTGGCTGCGTTCATCGACGCCGAACACGCGCTCGACCCCGAGTACAGCGGCAAGCTGGGCGTGGACATCGACAACCTGCTCGTGGCGCAGCCCGACAACGGCGAGCAGGCGCTCGAGATCGCCGATACGCTGATCCGCTCCGGATCGGTGGACGTGATCGTGGTGGACTCGGTGGCGGCTCTCGTGCCGCGCGCCGAGCTCGAGGGCGAGATGGGCGACTCCTCGATGGGTTTGCAGGCCCGCATGATGTCGCAAGCGATGCGCAAGCTCACGGGGATCGTCTCCAAGTCCAAGACCAGCGTGATCTTCATCAACCAGATCCGGGAGAAGATCGGGGTGATGTTCGGCAACCCGGAAACCACCACCGGCGGGCGCGCGCTCAAGTTCTACGCCTCGGTCAGGCTCGATATCCGCCGCATCGGCGCGATCAAGTCCGGCGAGGACTCGGTCGGCAACCGCACCAAGGTCAAGGTGGTCAAGAACAAGGTCGCGGCGCCGTTCCGGGTGGCCGAGTTCGACATCCTCTACGGCGAGGGCATCTCGAAGCAGGGCGAGCTCCTCGACCTCGGCGTCGAACACCGGCTGGTCTCGAAGTCCGGGACCTGGCTGTCGTACGGCGACACCCGCCTCGGTCAGGGGCGCGAGAACGCGCGGTCGTTCCTGAAGGAGCACCCCGAGATCGCGAGCGAGCTCGAGGAGAGGCTCAGGGAAATGCTGCCGACGCTGGCACGCCCGGCGGCCGCCGCGGACGAGTCCTGACGACCGTGGCTCGTGGGTCGTGGGTGATGGCTCGTTGAGGACACGAAAGTGCTGAGCCGGTCCGATCGTACGGTCCAAACCACGGATCACGAACTACGAACCACGATGCGGCGAGCAAGGCGAGCCGCATGAGGGCGTGGGTCGCGCCCCGGTACGGGCCGCCAGGTGTCCTGCGCTTGCAGGAGCTGCCCGACCCGGAGCCGGGGCCGGGCGAGGCGCTCGTCCGGGTGCGGGCGATCGGCCTCAATTTCGCGGACTGCGCCGCGCGGTTGGGTGTCTACCCGCGGGTGCCGAAGCCGCCGTTCGTTCCCGGCATGGAGGTGAGCGGCGAAGTCGCCGCGCTGGGCGACGGCGTCGACGGCCCGCCTGTGGGGACGCCGGTGGCGGCTGTGCCCATCTTCGGCGGGCACGCGGAGCTGGTCGTCGTGAAGGCGCGGTCCCTTCGCCCGCTGTCCGGCTCGGCCGACTTCGTGACCGCCGCGGCCGTCGCGGTCACCTGCCTTACCGCGGACCACGCGCTGTTCGCTGTGGGGCGGCTGCGCGCCGGCGAGCGCGTCGCCGTCACGGCCGCCGCCGGCGGAGTCGGGACGATGGCCGTGCAGATGGCCGCGGCGGCCGGGGCCCGCGTGCTGGCCGTCGCCTCGACCAGGGCCAAGCGCGAGCTGGCGCGCGCCCTGGGCGCTCACGAGACCGCAGGGTACGACGGGTACCGCGAGGCGCTCGCGGGCGGCGTGGACGTGGTGATAGATGCCGTGGGCGGGTCGCTGTTCCGCACGGGCTGGAAGGCCCTCAACCCCGACGGGCGGTACGTGCTGTACGGTTTCGCCGCGGCCCTCGGCCCCGCTCGCGTCCGCTACGTTCACGCTGCGGTGGAGCTTCTCCGCATGGGCCTGGTGGCACCCTCGGCGATGGTGCAGTCCACGAAGACGCTTGCCGGCTTCAACCTCTCGCTGGTCCCCCACCTCGCCGGGGAGCTTCAGTCCCGCTTCGCCAGGATCGAGGAGATGCTCGCTTCCGGCGCCGTGAAGCCGGTCGTGGGCGCCATCTTCCCCTTCGACCGGCTGCCCGAGGCCCACGCGCTCCTGCAGGGCCGCGGCTCGACGGGTAAGGTGGTTGTACAACTCTGAGGGTTGAAGGTCCCCAGGTTCGAACGTTCGGAGGTCCCCTGAGAGGTAAAAGGGGAAAGGTCAAAGGTCAAACGGAAGGCAAGGCCCGAAAGAGCCCATAGGCGTTTCGTGGCTTCCCTTTGACCTTTTACGTTTGACGTTTTACCCGTCCACGTCGAACCTTTGAACTGACCCGCGGTGCGGTAGACTCTGAAGCCGTGGAGAGCACGGGCAAGGTCCTTCTCGTCGATGACGACGCCGCAAACCGGCTGGTCGTGCGGACGATCCTGACCGGGGCGGGGTACCAGGTGCGCGAGGCGGGCGACGCCTTCGCGGCGCTCGACAGCATCGACACCGACACGCCCCACGCCGTTCTCCTCGACATCAAGATGCCGGGGATGGACGGGCTCGGGCTCCTCGAGAACCTCCGCAAGCGTGGAATCGACGTGCCGGTGGTGGTGCTCACCGGGCACGGCGACGAGTTCACGGCTTCGTCGTGCCTGCACGCCGGCGCGGACGCTTTCCTCGACAAGCCGCCGGAACGAGCCAAGCTGCTGCTGGCCCTCCAGGGAGCCGTGGCGCGAGGGAAGCTCGCGGAGGAGAACCGTCGGCTGAAAGGCGCCGCCGAGGATCTGCCCCCTTTGCTGGGCGACTCCGCGGAACTGCGGGCCCTGCGGGAAGAGATCGCGCGCGTGGCCCCGTCGCGTGCAACCGTCCTCGTGGTCGGGGAATCGGGGACCGGCAAGGAACTTGTCGCGCGGCGGATCCACCACCTATCGCCGCGAGCCCGCGACCCTTTCATCCGCGTGAACTGCGCGGCGATCCCCGAGGAGCTCATCGAGTCGGAGCTGTTCGGGCACGAGAAGGGGTCCTTCACCGGCGCCGTCCGCAAGCAGATCGGGAAGTTCGTGCAGGCGGAAAACGGCACGATCTTCCTCGACGAGATAGGCGACATGTCACTGCGCACGCAGGCGAAGGTGCTGCGCGTCCTGCAGGACGGTGAGGTCGAACCGGTGGGAGCCGGTGTGGTGCGCCACGTGGACGTCAGGGTCATCGCCGCCACCAACAAGGACCTCCCCGAGGAGGTCAAGGCCGGACGGTTCCGCGAGGACCTCTACTTCCGGCTCTCGGTGGTTGTTCTTCGCACGCCTCCGCTGCGCTCGCACCCCGAGGACATCCCGGATCTGGTTGCGCACTGCACCAGCGAGGCATGCGCCGAGTACAACCGGCGGCCGAAGCGCTGGACGCCCGAGGCTCTCGACCAGCTCGCCTCGTACCCGTTCCCGGGGAACGTGCGCGAGCTCAAGAACATCGTGGAGCGGGCGGTGATTATGCAGCTCGAGGACGAGATCCGCGGGGTCGATCTGCTGCCCTCTTCGGGCGGTGGGGGGCAGGGAGACGAGGGTCTGTTCGCCGCGCCGACGCTCGGCGAGTTCCAGGAACGCGCGGAACGGGCGTACCTCGTGCGGCAGCTCCAACGCCACAACTGGAACGTGGCGGCGACCGCGCGGGCGATCAACACCCCTCGCTCGAACCTGTACAAGAAGATCGAGGCCTACGGCCTGAAGCGGGAGGATTGATGGGCGGCATCACGCTTGACGACATGACGGCGGCCGGGGCGCTGCTCGCGGGCCACTTCAAGCTCTCGTCCGGGCGGCACTCGTCGCGCTACCTGCAGTGCGCTCTGTATCTGGCCGACCCGGCGCGAGCGGAGGCGGCCGGCCGCCAGCTCGCGGCGCGCCTGAAGAACGCGGCGGCGCAGCTGGTGGCGGCGCCGGCGCTGGGCGGCGTGATCATCGGCCACGAGGTCGCCCGCGCCCTCGAGGACGTCCCGTTCTTCTTCACGGAGCGGGCCGACGGCGTCATGACGCTGCGGCGGGGGTTCCGGATCGAGCCCGGATGTCGGGTGCTCGTCGTCGAGGATGTCGTCACGACCGGCGGCTCGACCCGGGAGGTGATGGACGTGGTGACCGAGCAGGGCGGGGTGGTGGTCGGCGTCGGCGCCATCGTGAACCGCTCGGGGCAGGAAAATCTTTTCGCCCCGCTCCCGTTCACGGCGCTCCTGACCGTGGACGTGCCGAGCTACCCGGCCGAGGCCTGCCCGCTCTGCGCCTCGGGCGTGCCGATTACCAAGCCCGGCTCCCGGCCCGACGCAGCGCGGCTGTAAGCGGGCGCAGACTGACGTTCGCAGGTTCGCACGTTCGAACGTTCGCAGGTTCAACGACAGCAGAGGAGCAGAGGGGCAGAGGGGCAGAGGAGAAGGACTCGGCCTTGGTTTGATCTGCCTTTTGCTCCTCTGCTCCTCAGCACCTCTGCTCCCCTGCTGCAACTGAACCCTCGGATCTTCAAACTGCTACCTCGCCGTTGCGATGACGTAGGCCCAGTTCGTCAGCAGCACCCCGACGATGCCCGCGCGGAGCCACACGGGAAGCGGCGTCGGGAGCTCCGGCACCGGCCGGCGCAGCGCCGCCCAAAGCGGCGCGATCACGCCGCCGACCACGAACCCAACACCGGCGACGGCCGCGAGCGGATTGGCGGCGAAAGCGAGGCCGAACTCACCGTGCAGCAGCGCCACCGCCGCGTGGGTAGTGCCGCAGGTGGGGCACGGAATCCCAGTCAGTACGCGGAACGGGCAGCGGGGCGCGAACGGCGCGAGCGCGAGCCAGAAGGGGCGCAGCGCGATGGACGAGAGAGCCACGACACCCCAGAGGAGCGCCACCTGATGCTCCTCCGGGGTGGGCTTCCGGAACCTCACGTCGCGCTCAGTGGGCGAAGTGACCGAAGTGGGCGACGGCCGCCCAGATGGCCGCCCCGAACGCAATGCCGATGATCGCGACGCACGCGCAGCAGAGCACGATCGGCAGCAGCACGGCGAGCGCCGCTTTGCCCTGCGTCGTGCGATGGACGATCGCGAGCCCGATGATGTAGAGGACGAGCGCCCAGATCCCCGCGAAGATCCCGCCGCAGAAGGGGACCACCTGCAGGACCTGGACGGTGCCGGTGTAGCAGACCACCCTGACGGTCGATGCGAAGTCCGTCCTGGCGCCCCCGACCAGCATGAGGAAGAGGTGGAGGATGGCCGACCAGACGAACACGCCGATCAGGACGAACAGCGGCGCCACGACCATGAGGCCCACGCTCATGAAGACTGGCAATCCGAACATGAGCCTGGGGTTGTAGCCTGGCAGGGCGGAAAGGAAGCCCATCATGGCGCCGCGTAGCGCGATGCTGTAGATCTGGTTCGCAATGATTCCGACCCACCCGAAGACGATCGCGTAGACCAGCGGTTTGCCGAGCGTGCCGGTCAGCGACATCCGCGCGAACGCCTGGCTCGGTGCGGTGATGATCAGCTTGGCGGTCTCGTAGAGGCCCTCGAGCGCCGGGTACCCGAGCTGCTCCCACGGCAGCGGCTGCACGGACGATGCCGGGGGTACGCCTCCGGGTGGCGGCGGAGGCATCGTGCCGGGGGGCTGCATGCTCGGAGGTTCGGGCGGCACGGGCGGGATCGGTGGGGGGTTGGTCGCGGCCATCGTTGCCTCCTTCATGTCGGACGTCTGGCGCATAGTCTACCGCACCGGCGCGCGCGGTCGGCACCTTCGAACGGTCAACAACGGCAGGGGAGCAGAGGGGCAGAGGGGCAGGGGAGCAGGAGACCGTTCGCGGTTTCACTGGTTCGAAGGTCCGGAAGTTCAGAGAGACAAGAACCAAGAAGGCTGGGAATGGGCCGGGAGTCCAGTCGTTGCTCTTCCCCAGGTGGACTCCCTCTGCCCCTCTGCCCCTCTGCCCCTCTGCCCCTCTGCTGTCTATGAACCTTTGAACCTGCCAACTTGCGAACGTGCGAACGGTCGTCTCAACTCGGGTCGTTTGCGCGCCCGCTCGGCCGCAGTGTATGATCCGGGCCTCCGCCGCGGACCGCGGTCCGGGCAGGGAACCAGCGGGTCTTCCCCGTTTGAGCGTCGTAGGGAACACGCCTGCGTGCGGGAGGTCGGCAGTGGCTGCCACGGTTGGAATTCGTCGCGAGGACAAGAGCCGGTGGGAGCGGCGGGTTCCCATCACACCGCAGATGGCGCGCAAGCTGCACGACGAGCACGGCATCGAGTTCATCGCCCAGCCTTCGCCCGTGCGGATCTTCCGGGAGGAGGAGTTTGAGCTTGCCGGGGCGAAGGTCCAGGAGGACCTCTCCGGGGCCGGCGTCGTCTTCGGGGTCAAGGAAATCCCCATACAGTACTTCCAGCCCGGCAAGACCTACGTCTTCTTCGCGCACGTGATCAAGGGCCAGCCTTACAACATGCCGATGCTGAAGCGGATGATGGAGTTGGGCTGCAACCTCATCGACTACGAAAAGGTGACCGACGAAACCGGCCACCGGTTGATCTTCTTCGGGTGGCACGCGGGGGTCGTGAGCATGGTCGAGAGCCTGTGGGCGCTCGGCAGGCGGCTCGACCACGAGGGGATCGCCAACCCCTTCTCTTCCGTCCGGAGCACGCTCACCTACGGCAGCCTCGCGGAGGTCCGCGAGGAGGTTCGGCGAGCCGGCGAGCGGATCAGGACGGAGGGGTTGCCGCAGGCGATCACCCCGCTGATCGTCGGCGTGGCCGGGTACGGCAACGTCGGCCGCGGCATCCAGGAGATCCTGTCGGACCTCCCCACGATCGAGATCGAGCCGGCCGAGGTCGCCAGGATCGGGAACGACCCCCGGGCCTCCAACCGCGCCGTCTACCGGGTCCTCTTCAAGGAGGAGCACGCCGTCGCCCCCAACGATCCCGGGGCGCATTTCGATCTCCAGGACTACTACCTGCACCCGCAGAAGTACCACTCGATCTTCGACCAGTACGTCCCGTACCTGACGGTGCTGATGAACTCGAACTACTGGGACGCCCGGTACCCGCGCCTCCTGACGAACTCGTTCCTCCGCAGCCTGTTCGCCGGCGGCCGCCAGCCGCGCCTGCGGGTGGTGGGCGATGCGAGCTGCGACATCGGCGGCTCGATCGAGTGCACGCTCAAGGCCACCGAGCCCGACGACCCGGTGTACGTCTACGACTCGCACACGGAGCAGGTGCGGATGGGCGTGGAGGGGTACGGCCCGGTCGTCCTCGCCGTGGACATCCTGCCGAGCGAGATTCCGAGGGAAGCCTCGGAGTACTTCAGCGAGATCCTCGAGCCGTTCATCCCGGCGATCGCGAACGCGGACTACTCCGTGCCGTTCGAAGAGCTGGCGCTGCCTTCCGAGATCGCGCGGGCGATGATCCTGTACCACGGAAAACTGACCCCCGACTACAGGTACATCGCGGAACACCTTAAGACCTAGGTCGGACCGGATCTGAAAAGACGTGAACGCCGACGTGTGAATGAAGTCGCACGAGACAAGGGAGGACGCCGTGAAGAAGATCGTCGTATTCGGAGCCGGGTTGGTCGCGGGTGCCCACGTCAGGTACCTGCTCGAGCACTCGTACCAGGTGACCGTGGCGAGCCGCACGGTCGCAAAGGCCAAAGAGCTCGTGGGCAACCACCCCAACGGGCGGCCGATCGCCTTCGACATCGAGAAGGAGGGGGACCAGCGGCTCGACGAGATCGTGCGCGAGCACGACCTGGCGGTGAGCCTGCTGCCCTATGTCTTCCACACCCGGGTGGCGAAATCGTGCCTGCGGAACCGGAAGCATATGGCGACCACTTCGTACGTCAAGCCGGACATGCAGGCGCTCGACGCCGAGGCGAAGAGTCTCGACCTGGTGCTGCTCAACGAGAGCGGCGTCGACCCGGGCATCGACCACATGACGGCGATGAAGGTAATCCACCGCGTCAAGGCCGAAGGCGGCACGATCACCAGCTTCATGTCGTTCTGCGGCGGCCTCCCGGCGCCCGAGGCCAACGACAACCCGTTCGGGTACAAGTTCTCGTGGAGCCCGCGCGGGGTCCTGATGGCCGGCCGCAACGCCGCTCGCTTCCGCAGGGACGGCGACGTGATCGAGATCCCAGGCCCGGATCTGTTCCTCAACTACTGGTGCGTGCCGGTCGAGGTCGACGGCAAGCTCATCCCGTTCGAGGGGTACCCGAACCGCGACAGCCTGCCGTACGCCGAGACGTACGGGATCACAAAGGCGCGGACGATGTTCCGCGGCACGCTGCGCAACCAGGGATGGTGCGCGACGCTCAAGAAGGTCGCCGACCTGGGCCTGCTGGCCGAGACGGAAGGCGACCTGACGGGCCTGACGTACGCCCAGTTCGTGGCCAAGCTGATCGGCAAGAAGAGCCCCCGCGGGATCAAGCAGGCGGTGGCCCGCAAGATCGGCCTTTCCCCGATCAACTTCATCGTCGCCAACCTGGACTGGCTTGGGCTCTTCACCAGCGCCCCGCTGCCGGCCGGGTGCAAGTCACCGCTCGACGTGCTGACCGCCACCATGCTGGCGAAGATGTCCTTCGCGCCGGGGGAGCGCGACCTGCTGATCCTCCAGCACCAGTTCGTGGCCGAGTTTCCGGACCACAAGGAGAAGATCACCTCGACGATGATCGACTTCGGGATCCCGAACGGCGACTCGAGCATGAACCGCACCGTCGGCTTGCCTGCCGCGGTCGGAGCCCGGCTCATCCTGGAGGGCAAGATCAAGTCGCGCGGCGTGCTGGTTCCGGTTCTCCCGGAGATCTACGAGCCGGCGCTGGTCGAGCTCCAACGGCTCGGCATCAACTTCACCGAGACGACCGTGAAGGTGTAGAGGCTCCGAAGGAGCCGAAGCGGTCGATCCGTTCCACCTACGTGTCGCTGGAGCGGAGCGACGAGGCGGTTTCGTCAAGTTCCGCGAGCCCGGTTCCATCCGACTGTCACAGCGCTGGAGGTCTCCCGGACGACGGTGTCGGGTTCGCGACGACAGGTCGGCTGCAAGAGCGGGCGGGGGCAAGCCCCGTCCCTACACGGCGATGCCGGTTCACTCCCCGTGTTGGGATGGCCCTTGCGGCTGTCCGCCTCGATACCCCGACCACGCGGCACCTTCCGCGCGATCGCAGCGGTTCTCCTCGGCCTCCTCGCACCGCTCGGGGACTCGCGATGACGGCCGGTCTGCAAGGCTTGGAGGAAGAGCCGGATCAAACCCTCAGGGGTCCGGGAAAGGTCTGAGCGAAGCGGGAGACGCTACGCGGTCTTGCGGCCCGGGGCGAGGACCATCGTGAGGTCGCGCCCCTCGAGCGGCCCGGCGTCGCGCTCGAGGCGGATCAGGTCGGACAGCTCTTCCTTGATCCGCTCCAGCACCTCATAGCCGTTTTCCGGGCGTCGCATCTCGCGGCGGCGGAACATGATCGTCACTTTGACGTGCTTTCCCTGCTCGAGAAACCTGCGCACGAGGCCAAGCTTGGTGTGGAAGTCGTGGTCCGCGACGCCCGGCCGGAACTTGATCTCCTTGACCTCGATCTGGTGCTCCTTGCGGCGCGCCAGTCGGGCCTTCTTCTCCTGTTCGTAGCGGTACTTCCCCCAGTCCATGATCTTGCAGACGATGGGGCGGGCGGTGGGGGCGACCTCGACGAGATCGAGGCCGCGCGTGCGGGCGAGCGCCAGGGCTTCTTCCACTGGAACGATGCCGACCTGGGAGCCGTCGGCGTCCACGAGACGTACCGGCGAGAGCCGGATCATCTCATTGATGCGTGTGCGATCACGTTCGTCGGCGATGAGAGCCTCCTCCTCGGGCGGATCGGTGACCCGCCCCCGTCCTAGCGATGGAGCTGGACCGCGTGAGTATATCAAAGGCCCGCAAAGCAACCGGCCACAGGGCTCGGGAACGCCGGCAGCGGACCAAGCGGGGAGCGGGGGCCGTTCGGAGGTTCCTTGGAGAAGTAAAAGGGGAAAGGTCAAGGGTCAAACGGAAGACGAGACCGTGCAACTCCCTTGGGCTTGGCGCGTCGTGCTTTCCCTTTGACCTCTTACGTTTGACGTCTTACCTCTCCCCGCCGAACCTTCGAACTGTCAGGCCCGCCTGGAACCGCCTGCCGCGAGCCAGCGCGCGTGCTCGACCTTGATGCAGCGGTCCATCACGACGGCGATGCCGGCGGCGCGGGCCCTCTCGGCTGCGGCGTTGTGGACGATGCCGAGTTGCATCCACACCGCTCGCGCACGACGCGCGATCGAAACCTCGACGACCGCCGGCACGAAGTCGGGCTTGCGGAAGACGTCCACAACGTCGATTGTGAGGTCGGCAGGGATCGAGGCCAGATCCGGGTAGCTGGTCTCTCCGAGGATCTTTCCGACCGCCGGGTTCACCGGGATGATCCGGTAACCGTTCCGGCGCAGATAGTCGGCGACGCGATACGAGTCGCGATCGGGCTTGTCGGAGAGTCCGACCACCGCGACGGTCCTTGAGGTCGCCAGGATGCCGTCGATCTCGCGATCGCTCGCGTTGGAAAGCGGGAGTTCACAACTCTGCTCGCCCATGAGTACCTCCCTGCTTCAGTAACGCGGCGGTTCCGCCCCCTGGGCGGTCGCAGACCGCTGCCGGAGGACGAACCCGAACCCGATCGCGGCAGCAGCGCTGAGGACGGCGGCGCCCAGGGGCGGCGCCGCCACGCCCCATGCGCCGAGAGCCAGCTCCGCGCTGATGGGGCCGATGACCCTGGCGAGCGAGCCGATCCCCTGGAACGCGCCGAGCGCTGCGCCCTGCTCGTCGGCGCGCGCGCTGCGCGAGACAAGTGACGACAGGGAGGGCATGGTCAGGCCGGAGCCGAGCGATGCCAAGGGCAGAACCGCCATGACGCCCGCGAGGGTGTGGGACAGCGCCAGCATCACCAGGCCGGCCGCCGTCGCCACGAGCCCTGCGAAGAGCAGTCTGCGCTCGCCGAACCGCCGCGTCGCGCGCCCGACAAGCCCGCCCTGCACCCCGGCTGCGAGGACGCCGACGTACACGAACAGGAATCCCACGCCCGAGTGGGGCAGCTGCAGGCGCTCGTGCAGGAACTGAGCAAACGTCACCTCGAAGGCGGCGAAGCCGGTGACGACGAGGAAGCCGATCGCCAGCAGCGGGGCGAGCTCGGCGTGGGAGAACGCGAACGCAAGCCGGGCGAACCCCGAAGCGGGGGCCGCGGTGCCGCCGGCCGCGCCGGTGGGTCGCGTCTCGGGCAGGAACAGCAGCGTCATCGTCCAGGCCGCCACCGAGAAGACCGCGGCACCCCACCCCGGGGCGGCCAAGCTTACCGGCGCGAGCACCCCGGCGAGTGCCGGGCCGGCGATGAAGCCGAGGCCGAACGCCGCCCCGATCAGTCCCATCCCGTGTGCCCGCTTCTCGGGCGGGGTGGTGTCCGCGATCACTGCCTGGGCGGTGGCGATGTTCCCGCCGCAGATGCCGGCCAGCAGGCGGGATGCGAAGAGCCATGCCAGCGAGTGGGCCAGGGCGAACAGCACGAACCCGGTCACCGAGCCGGCGAGGGAGATCAGGAGCACCGGGCGTCGGCCGACACGATCCGAGAGCCGGCCCAGGATCGGGGAGAACACGAACTGCATCGCCGAGTACGAAGCCATCAGGAAGCCGAAGACCCACGGCGCGGGGTGAAATTGCTCGGCGTACAGAGGCAGAAGGGGGATGACGATCCCGAACCCCACCAGGTCGGTGAAGACGATGAGAAAGAGCGTTGTCAGGGTTCGTCGGGGGGACGGCATGCCACCTCCAGCGTCAGCAACGAGTGTACCGGAGAGGCAATTCCGGCTGTAGTTTCACAGGTTCGAAGGTTCAACAGCAGCAGAGGAGCGGAGGTGCAGAGGGGCAGAGGCGAAGAGGGGCAGAGGCGAAGAGGACCGTTCGAAGGTTCACAGGTTCGAGCATTTCTTGAGAAGTGAAAGGGAAAAGGTCAAAGGTCAAACGAGAGGCAAGGCCCGGGATTAATCCTTGGCGTGTCGTGTCTTCCCTTTGACCTTTTACGTTTGCCCTTTCCCCTTACCGGTCCAACCCTCGACCCATCGCTGCCCCTCCGCTCCTCCGCACGCGGTAGGCTAGAATCCGCCGCGTGAGACTCGTTTTCTTCGGAACGCCGGAGTTCGCGATCCCGACGCTGGAGGCGGTCGTGGCGGCCGGGCACGAGATCCTGCTCGTCGTCACGCGGCCCGACCAACCGGCCGGCAGGCACATGCACGTGACCGCGCCTCCTGTCGTCGACGTCGCGAGGCGCCTTGGCCTGCCCCTGGCGCAGCCCGAGAAGCTCGGTGTGGACGAATTCGTCTCCCGCCTTCGCGCCCTCGCTCCCGACGCCGCGGTCGTCGTGGCCTTCGGCCGGATGATCTCTCCGCGGGTGCTGCGAGTCCCCCGGCACGGGTTCGTGAACCTGCACCCGTCGTTGCTCCCGCGCTATCGGGGCCCTTCCCCGATCGAGTCGGCGATCCTGGCTGGCGACGCCGCGACAGGAGTGACCACGATGCTGCTCGACGAGGGGATGGACACCGGCCCGATCCTGCTGCAGCGGGAGACTCCGATCGGTCAGCGCGAGCGCTCGCCGGAGCTCGAGGCGCGTCTGGCCCGCCTCGGCGCCGACTTGATGGCGGAGACGCTCGCGGGCCTGGCCGCCGAAACCGTCGTGGCGAAGCCGCAGGACGACAGCGCGGCCACCGTCACCGTCAAGCTCGAACGCCGGATGGGTCGGGTCGACTGGCAGCTCACCGCCCGGGAGTTGTCCAACCGCTGTCGCGCCTTCGACCCCTGGCCCGGTCTCTTCACGAACTTCCGCGGGTCCCGAGTGAAGATCCACGGCCTCGAGGTGGGCGAGGCGCCGCCGGGCGACGAGGCCCCCGGTACGGTGCTCGACGTTTCGCCTGCGGGGATAGCGGTGCGCGCGGGCAAGGGGACGGTGGCGGTCGTCACGGAGGTCCAGCGCGAGGGCAAGCGGCGGATGCCTGCGGACGCCTTCATCATCGGAGAAAGGGTTGCACCCGGAGAACACGTCCGTTGACCCCCGCTTGCAGGCGGTGACGGTTCTCTCGCGGGTCGAGGCGCATTCGGCGCACGCCGCGCGTCTGCTCGGCGGCGCCACACCTGCAGAGCGCGAGCTGGTCATGGGCGCGCTGCGCTGGCAACTCACACTGGACCGTCTGCTCGAGCGTCACCTGCGTACACCGATCGGTACGCTCGACGTACGCGTGCGGGCCGTGTTGCGGGTGGGCCTCTACGAGGCGCGCCGCATGCGCACACCGGCGCCCGTCGCCGTTGCCGAGGCGGTCCGGCTGGCCAAGGCAGTCGCCCCCCGGGCCGCGGGGCTCGTCAACGCCGTGCTGAGGCGGGCGGTGGGCGAGCCCTGGCCGGACGCGAGCGACGCGACGGTACCTCTCTCGGTCAGGTACTCCCACCCGGAGTGGCTCGTGGAACGATGGTGCGGCTTTCTCGGCGAGGAGGCCACGGAGGGAGCGCTCGCAGCGGACCAGGAAGGCGCGCCGCTCTACCTTCTGTCGGCCGTCAGCGCGCTCGGCGACCTCACCGCCGCAGGCTGCGTGCTGCGCGCGCACCGGACGGTGGCTGGCGTCGTCGCAGTGGAGGCGGGCGTGGAGGCGGCGGTGGCGGCTTTGCAGGCGGGCCGGGCCTATGCCATGGACCCGACGGCGGTGGCCGTGGCGCGAGTGCTGCCCGATGTGAAGGGGACGTTCGTGGATCTGGCGGCAGCGCCCGGCGGCAAGAGCCTCGTGCTCGCAAGCGAGCGTCCGGGCGGGCACGTTCTGGCTTCCGACCGTCACTTCGGGCGGGTCGTACTCATGCGGCGCAACCTTGGCCTCGCCGGCCGGCCGCTCGCCCTGACGGTCGCGGATGCCGGCGCGCCCCCGTTCCGTCCGGCGAGCTGCCTGGCCGTGGTGCTCGACGCGCCGTGCTCCGGCACCGGCACGCTGCGCCGTCACCCCGAGATCCGCTGGCGGCTGCGTCCGGGCGACCTGACGGCGCTCTCCGCCACGCAGCGGCGGTTGGCGGCCGCGGCGAGCGAGTTGGTCGCGCCCGGAGGGGTGCTGCTTTATGCGACCTGTTCTCTCGAGCCGGAGGAGAACTCCGAGGTCCTGGCGGGGCTCCCCCTGGAGGTCGTTCCGCTGACGGCTCGGCTACCGGACAGGTTGGTCCGGATCGAGCTGCCAAGCGGCGGAGCCGTGATCCCTCCCGGTGCCGACGGCGATGGTTTTACCGTGCACCTGCTGCGAAAGCGGGCGTGACCGGCGCGCCGGGTTACACTTGGAAGGACAGCTGGGTCGCGTCGGCTGGTTGACGCGCCGCAACAACGACTACGCGTGGGAAGGTGCCGGCGGTGCCTGCATCGTCCCATGGAGGAGAGGCATGGCGGGCAAGACGGAATTGGTCGAGCGCATCGCGTTCGAGACCGGGCTTCCGAAGGCGCACGCAGCGCGTGCGATCGAGGTCATGATCGATACGATGGCGGAGTGGCTCGGCACAGGGGAGCGCGTGGCGATCCCCGGGCTGGGCAGCTTCTACACCTCCGAGCGCCCCGCGCGGGAGGTTCGCAACCCCCGTACGGGCGCTCTCGTGCGCGTGAGCGCATCTCGAACGGTCCGCTTCCGTCCCGGCAAGGAGCTCAAGGGCGTCGTCAACACGAGGCGGTAACTGCGAGCCCGCCCCGCTGTCGGGGTCGACTAAAGTCGACAGTTCACAGTTAACAGTTGACAGTCAAGAACTCACAGCTCACAGCTGAGTCTCCTCCCTGTCGGTACCTTGGGTGGGTGGGGGAACTGTCAACTGTCAACTGTCGACTGGGCGGGTGGGTGGGGGAAAACTAGTCTTCGAACGCCGAGCCTCCGATGAACTCGCGGAGGATCGAGGTGTGGGGCACCTCGTCGGGGAACACCGGCACGAACCAGCCGAGAAACTTGAGGAGCCTGTACGCCTCCGTATACGCGGGGTGCTCGCGCGGCACCTCGAGCAGGAAGCGCTCGGCGTAGACGCGCAGCACCGCGGGCTCGTAGACAAGCGCCGAGTTGAAGATGACGTCCGCCTCCTCCTGGAACGGGAAGATCCCGCGCGCCTCGCCGCGCCGGACGGCCCCCCACATCTCCAGCGTGCGAGTCGCCGGATGGCCCCGGAAGAGCCGGTCGCGGACGATCCTGCGGAGGAGCCGGGTGTCCGACGTGAAGATCCGGTTGTGGTCGTCGAGCGTGAGCTGGGTCAGGGCCGAAATGAACACACGGTACTTGGCCGGCTCGGGCACGGCCTCGGTGAGGCGGTGGTTGAGCGCGTGGATCCCCTCGACGAGCAGCACCTGGTTGGGCAGCAGGCGCTGCCGGACATAGCGGTCCCGATCGGCGCGCCTGCCGCGGACGAAGTCGTACCGCGGCATCTCCACCTCGTCCCCGCGCAGCAACGCGGCGAGGTGGGCGTTGAACAGCTCGAGGTCGAGAGCCTCCAGGGCCTCGTAGTCGGGCTTGCCGTCGGCGCCCACCGGCGTGCGGTCCCGGTCGAGGAAGTAGTTGTCGAGGGAGAGGCCGACGGGCTGGATGCCGTTGACGCGAAGCTGCACCGCGAGGCGGCGGATGAACGTGGATTTCCCCGATGAAGAAGGCCCCGCAACCAGGACGAGCCGCACTCTCCCTGACTGCGCCGCGGTGACGTCGGCGATGCCAGCGATCTTCTTCTCGTGGAAACCCTCGGCGATGCGGATCTGTTCCGAGATCTCTCCCGAGAGGCACATCCGGTTCAAGGAGCCGACGTTGGCGACGCCGAGCACCTCGTTCCAGCGCCGCATCTCGCGGTAGGCGGCGAAAAGCTTGGGTTGCGGAGCGAGCGGTGGGAGGTGCGCGGCGTCGCCGTTGCGCGGGAAGCGTAACAGGAGGCCGTTCTCGTAGGGAACCACCGCAAACCCGCGCACCCGGCCGGTCGAAGGGGCGGTGATGTTGTGCGAGATGTCCACGAACGAGCCGCAGCTCACGAGCGCCACGGTGGACGATCGGTGCGTCGCGAGCAAGGCGAGCTTGGAGTCGTCGCCGCTGGCGCGGAAGATCGCCTCCGCCTCCTCGGTGGTAGCGCGGCGCTTCTCGAAGCGGCGGTTCTCCGAGCAGATCTCGTGCATCCGCCGTTCGATGGACGCGACGGTCTGAGGTGTCAGCTGCGTCCGCGACTGCCACGAGTAGAAGTACCCGCCGCCGAGCGACTGGCCCACGACGAGCCGCGCCTCGGGGTAGAGCTCCCGGACCGCCTCCAGCAGGATGATGCTGGCGCTCTGGCGAGCCACGGCCTCCCCTTCGCGGGAGGACGTGCGGACAACCTCCAGGTCCACCTGGAATCCGAGGATAGGGAAGTCGAGCATCACGAGGCGTCGGTTGACCAACGCGGCCAGAGCGTCGCGCGGGACGGCGCCGAGAGTCTGGGTGAGGAACTGTTCCACCGTGGTGCCGCTCGCGACCTGACGGCGCTCGCCTGCGAAGCTCACCACCACGGTCTCGTGACCCACGGCCACCTCCGGTTCGAGATTGTAGGTCATTCGCCGGCGGGAGCAGAATGTAGAATCAACGCATAGTCCGCTGTGCCTCCCTTGTGGTCGGCGGCGAGGAGCTGAGGTGGCGAATAACGCTTTCACGGCGAGGATCGTACGCGCCATCGAGACGATCACGCGGCGTGTCGAAGAGCGGGGGGAGCCCCTGTTCCACGGCGGCGAGGAGCCCCTGCCCCAGAAGCGCGAGGTGATCTCGATCCTCCGCGGGTTGCAGGAAGTGATCTACCCGGGCTACTTTGGTGATCAGTCGCTCTACCGCGAGTACCTCCACGGCCACCTCGGCGACCAGCTCTTCGCCCTCTCGAGGAAGCTGGAGGCCGAAGTCTGCCGGGCGCTCGCGGCCAACTGCGGCCGGCGCGGCGGCTCCGCCGGCCCGGGGCTCAAGGCCGGCGAGGTGGTCACCGCCTTCCTCGAGCGGCTGCCGGATGTGATGGACCTGATCGCCGCCGACGTCGAGGCGGCGTACGAGGGCGATCCGGCCGCGACATGCCTCGAGGAGGTGATCCTCGCGTATCCCGGCGTCAAGGCGGTGTTCACCTACCGCATCGCGCACCTGCTTCACGGGCTCGGCGTGCCGCTGGTCCCCAGGATCATGACGGAGTTCGCCCACAACGAGACGGGCGTGGACATTCACCCCAGCGCAACGATCGGCCGGGAGTTCTTCATCGACCACGGGACCGGCGTGGTGATCGGCGAGACCACGGTGATCGGCGACCGCGTGAAGCTGTACCAGGGTGTCACGCTGGGTGCGCTCTCCTTCCCGCGAGATGTCCGGGGAGACCTCGTGCGCGGCACCAAGCGCCATCCGACGCTGGAGGACGAGGTGGTGGTCTACGCCGGCGCCACGATCCTCGGCGGCGGAACCGTGGTCGGGCGTGGCTCGGTGATCGGGGGCAACGTCTGGCTCACGACCTCCGTGCCGCCCGGCTCCAAGGTGACGTTGTCGCGCGAGCAGATCGGGTACGAGATCACCTCCCGCGATCCCGAGGACCAGCGTTGACCCCGCGCGACGGCGTTTGCTAGGGTGGCGATCCATGTCCCGCCTCCGCTTCGCGGCCGCCGCTCTCCTCGCATCCTCCTCGGTCCTCGCCCAGGAACCGCTGCCGCCCGGGTTGCACGGCGCTGAGAAGCTCGCCGCGCTGGTCCAGCGTGTGAGCCAGGTGCAGGCGAGCCTCACGACGCTGACGGCGGGCTTCGAGCAACGGCGCACGAGCAGGCTGCTGGCCGAGCCCAGCGTCTCGCGCGGCACGTTCTACTTCAAGGCTCCGGACAGCATCCGCTGGGAGTACGAATCGCCGCGGCGGATGACCGTGCTGCTCACCGGCGGTGTCGCGATCACTTACCGGCCGCTGGAGAAGCGCGCCGAGAGGGTCGAGGTAGGGCGCGCCCAGCGCCGCGTCTTCAGGTTCGTCTCGGCCGCGGAGCCGCTCGAGAAGCTGAAGTCATATTTCTCGTTCACCTTCCGGGACGCCGGCGGCACCTCCAACTACCAGCTCGAGCTGAACCCCACCGCGCACACGATCAAGAAGCGGCTCAAGACCCTCGAGATCGAGATCGACCGGCAGTCGCTGCTGCCGGTGGCGGTCGCCTACACCGAGACGGACGGCGACAGCACGGCCTACTCGTTCTCCAGGATCGAGATGAACAAGCCCCAGAGTCCGGACCTCTACAACCTCTCGCTGCCTCCCGACGTCAAGGTCGTGCAGCTGAAGGTGGGGAGCGGGGATTAGCGGGGGACGGGGCACTGGGCTCAGGACACCGGGCACAGGGCACCGGGGAGACGGCAAGACGAGGATGCGCATGGGAGACTTCAAGTTGGGTCCTGCCCGAGTCCTGCATGCCTCGCTCCAGTTTCTACCACTGGTGAGCAGAGCGTCGGAGCAGTGACGTGATCGGCATGTTCACCGTGGCGGCCCGCGACGGCGGCACCGGCGCTCGCGCCGGGGAGCTCGTCACCGCGCACGGCGTCGTCCGCACGCCGGCTTTCATGCCGGTCGGTACCGCGGCGAGCGTGAAGGGCATCGCGCCCTGGGAACTCGAGCGCCTCGCGCCCGAGATGGTGCTCGCCAACACCTACCACCTCCTGTTGCGTCCCGGCGTGGACGTCATCGAGAAGACCGGGGGGCTGCACCGCTTCATGGGCTGGGACGGTCCGATCCTCACGGACTCGGGCGGTTTCCAGGTGTTCTCCCTCGCCGAGCGGCGCCGGTACGACGACGACGGGGTCACTTTCCGCTCGCACATCGACGGCTCCGAGTTACGGCTCACACCCGAGGGTTGCGTGGAGGCGCAAAGCCGCCTCGGCGTGGACGTGGCGATGGCGCTCGACGTGTGTCCGGCGCTCCCTTCTAGCCATGAGGAGCTCGAACGGGCGGTAGCGATGACATCGCGCTGGGCGGCCCGCTGCCGCGCGGCGCTGCGGCCGGGCGGACCGGCCCTCCTCTTCGGGATCGCGCAGGGCGGGCTCGAGGGCGACCTCCGGCGCCGGTCGGCCGAGGAGCTCGCGGCCGTCGGCTTCGACGGCTACGCGCTCGGAGGCTTCTCGGTGGGCGAGCCTCCGGCAGCGATGTGGGAGGCGGTTGCTGTTGCGGCGCCCTTGCTCCCGGCCGAAAAGCCGAGGTACCTCATGGGCGTCGGCACGCCGCGCGACATCGTCCACGCCGTGGCGGCCGGCTGCGATCTCTTCGACTGCGTCATCCCGACCCGCAACGCCCGCAACGGGCTGCTCCATACCTCGCGCGGGCCGGTCGTGCTCAAGAACGCCCGCTGGAAGTGGTCCCAGGAGCCGCCCGATCCGGCCTGCGACTGCGCCACCTGCAGGCGATGCTCGCTCGCGTACCTTCGGCATCTGTACCTGGCGCGGGAGGCGGCCGTCGTGGTCCTCGCGACCGTCCACAACCTGCACTTCTACCTGTCCTTGATGAGAAGGGTTCGTTGGGCTATCATGACCGGCCGCTTTGCCGGGCGTCGCGCGGAGCTTCTCGCAACGGGGTCCGCAGAGGGCTGAGGACGAGGGAAGGCCATGGACACAAAGAATCCGCTCATTCAGTTTCTGCCGTTCCTGGTCATATTCGGGATCTTCTACCTGCTGCTCATCATGCCGATGAGGAAGCGGCAGAAGAAACACCAGGAGCTGCTGTCCAAGCTCACGAAGGGCGACCGCGTGATCACGAACGGCGGGATCTTCGGCACCGTCGTGGAGGTGGATGGCGACGTGCTCACGCTCCGCATCGGCGAACCGAAGGTCGACATCAAGGTGGCCCGTTCCGCCGTTGCCGGTCTCGCCAAGGACGCGGCGACCGTCGATCTCAGCGCCAGCGAGCCGAAGTAGGAGGATGCGATGAAGGGCAAACTCGCGTGGCGCTGGGGGCTCATCTTCGTGGTGACGGTGTTCGCCGTCTATTTCATGCTGCCGATCGACAAGCGGATCCACCTCGGGCTGGACCTCAAGGGCGGTATCCACCTCGTGCTCCAGGTGAACACCCAGGACGCGGTCCGGGCCGAGGTCGATGACGCCATGGAGCGTGTCCGCGGCGACCTGGCCGAGAAGGGTTTCGCTCCGACCGCGCTCCAGAGGGCTCAGGAAGGCAACGGGTTCCAGTTCAAGCCCGCGCCCAACACGACCGGCAAGGTGCTCGACAAGGTGATCGACGACCGCCTCGCGGAGTTCAAGGTGTCGCGCGGTGTCGAGGTCACGGCGACCCTCAAACCCGAAGTGGTCCGGGCCATCAAGGACATGGCGGTGCGCCAGGGGCTCGAGACGATCCGCAACCGCGTGGACCAGTTCGGCGTGGCGGAGCCGGTCATCCAGCGCCAGGGCATCGAGGGCGACCGCATCGTGGTGCAGCTCCCCGGCGTCGACGACCCCACGCGAGTCAAGGACCTGATCCGCTCGACCGCGTTCCTCGAGATCAAGCCGGTCGTGCGCGTCGCTCCGACGGAGGAGGCGCTGCTGGCGACCTCCGGCGGGCAGGCGCCCGAGGACTCCGAGGTCATCTCCGGCGACATCGAGGACCTCGAGGGGAGGGTCTCCGGCAAGGAGTACTACCTCCTCAAGAAGGCATCGGTGATCTCGGGCCGCGACCTCCGCAACGCGCGCAGGTCGCAGGATTCGTACGGCCAGCCGGCCGTCAGTTTCACGCTGAACCCCGAGGGGGCCAACAAGTTCGGGTCGTACACCTCGGCCCACATCGGCGACCGCATGGCGATCGTGCTCGACAACAAGGTGCGCTCCGCCCCGGTGATCCGAGGACACATCTCGGACTCCGGGATCATCGAGGGGAACTTCACGGTCCAGGGGGCCGAGGACCTCTCGCTGGTGCTGCGCGCCGGCGCGCTCCCGGCGTCCATCAACTATCTGGAGGAGCGGACCGTCGGCCCGAGCCTCGGGCGCGACTCGGTCAACCGCGGCTTGACGGCCGGCCTCGTCGGCCTGGTCCTGGTCGCGGCGTTCATGCTCGTCTACTACAGGGGCGCGGGCATCAACGCCAACGTCGCACTCGTGCTCAACGCGATCCTCCTGCTGGGCGCGATCGGCGCGCTCAAGGCGACCCTCACCCTCCCGGGCATCGCGGGCGTGATCCTCACGATAGGCATGGCGGTCGACTCGAACGTGCTCGTGTTCGAGCGCATCCGTGAGGAGCTCGAGCTCGGCAAGACGGTCCGGAACGCGGTGGCGCTCGGGTTCTCGCGGGCGTTCGCGACGATCATCGACACGCACGTGACCACGATCGTCTCGGCGATGTTCCTGTTCCAGTTCGGCACCGGTCCGATCAAGGGGTTCGCGGTCACGCTCACCATCGGCCTCGCAATCTCGATGTTCACCGCGGTGTTCGTGTCCAGGACGATCTTCGAGACCGAGCTGTCCCGGCGGGCTCAGGCCAAGACGCTGTCGATTTAGGGGGACGCAATGCGCTTCTTTCACGGCACCAAGATCCGCTTCATGGAGTACCGCTGGCACTGGATCATCGCGTCCACGATCCTGAACCTCGTCGCGATCGTGCTGATCTTCGTCGGCCCCGGCTTCAAGTACGGCGTGGACTTCGCGGGCGGCACGCAGCTCACCCTCAAGTTCAAGGCGGAGCCCGATCTCGGGCGCGTCCGCAAGGCGCTCGAAGCTCTCAACCTGGGCGACGTGTCGATCCAGCGCTTCGACGAGGCGGCGCTGCACCAGATCCTCGTGCACATGCAGAACCCCAAGGGCCAGGAGGGCGACTTCACCGCCCGCATGCTGCAGGCTCTGCAGAAGGAGTTCGGCGGCGGCACGGGCCAGCTCGAGATCAACCTCCAGGGCTCCGACGCGTTGCGTGACGGGCTCGCCCAGGCCGACCCGGACATGGTCGGCGGCTCGTTCGACGAGCGGCGCGCGCACTACAAGCCCATGTCGGACGAGGTCCTCGAGCTCCGCAAGCGGGTCGGCATCATCGGCGGCGTGGACGACCTGCGCTCCCTCGCCCCGCTCTCGCCGGGCGTGAAGAGCTACCTGTCCGCGAGCGCCCACTTCGGAGAGTTCGCGCTGCTGGCGGCGGAGAACGTCGGCCCGGTGGTCGGGAAGGACCTGCGCGAGAAGGCGATCTACGCGGTGGGGTTCTCGCTCCTCGGGATGCTCGTCTACATCTGGTTCCGCTTCAAGCTCCAGTACGGGATCGGCGCGATCGTGGCGAACTTCCACGACACGCTGATCACGCTCGGCGCCCTCGTTCTCACCAAGCGGCCGATCAACCTGCCGACCATCGCGGCTCTCCTCACGCTGGTTGGCTACTCGACCAACGACACGGTCGTCATCTTCGACCGGATCCGCGAGCGGCTGAAGCTGGAGCGAGGCAAGCCGCTCATCACCGTCATGGACGAGGCGATCAACGCCACCCTCTCGAGGACGATCATCACCTCGGGCCTGACGTGGGCGGTGGTGCTGGCTCTCTTCATCTTCGGCGGCGACGTGATCAACACGTTCGCCTTCGTGCTGGTGATCGGCATCGTCGTGGGCACGTACTCGTCGATGTACATCGCGTCCCCGATCGCACTCGGCATGTCGAACTGGCTCGACAAGCGCAAGGTGGCCCGTCGTCGGAGGTAGAGACAGGGGACTGGGGACACCCAGGCAAACCCACGGAGCCGGCTCTGCCGGCTCCGTTCCCCCCAGTGGACAGTCGACAGTTCACAGTCGACAGTTGACAGTCAGAAGCCAACAGCCGACAGCCGACAGCCGACAGCTGACAGTTGACAGTTGACAGTTGACAGTTGACAGTCGACAGTCAGTAGCCAACAGCCAACAGCCAACAGCCAACAGCCAACAGCCAACAGCCAACAGCCAACAGCCAACAGCCAACAGCCAACAGCCAACAGCCAACAGCCAACAGCCAACAGCCAACAGCCAAC
>JBEKAA010000023.1:0-46560 GCA_050018455.1 Thermoanaerobaculaceae bacterium
GGAGGGGTGGCTCGGGCCGCGCATCGAGCGCAGCCTGAGCGACACGCCTCCGCATGCGACCGAGCTGGCCAGACCGGCGTGCGGAGCCTCGCTGTTCCCCTCCCTCGCATACAGCGCTCGGTCGGGGCCAGCGTTTCCACCCGCCGGTCTGGCCGCTCGGTGCTCGCACGCTCCGGCGCCATTTCTCTTCGGCCCACGGGGCGGTTTGCCCCCACCCTCCCGCTGCTCGGAAGCCTCGCTGCTTTGCGTAGCGAGTCCGACTCGGTGATTTCCCAGCACTGACCTCCTGCGCTGCGGGCGGGGGGTATTCAACTCGGCCCCTCGGGTGGAGCGACATTCGCTCCGCAGGCCGCAGGCCGCGGGCACCGAGCGGGCGACCCGCGGTGGGGTGTCGCTGGCCCCGCCGCAGCGAAGCGAAGGCGGGGAACAGCGAGGGGCCCCACCCCGGGGCGTCCCTGCTCGGTCGCGGCCGAGGAGTCTCCGAGCGCGGCGCGCGGGGGCGCGCTGCGCTCGGAGCGTCGCGGAACCCGAGGGGCAAGCAAAGCCGCCTCCACGCAGTGAAACTTCGAGAATGGGCCTGCGCCGCACCGCAGGGGCAAGAGAGGAACCTGCGCGGAGGCCGAACGAGACCGACGATCGCCCGTTCCCTCTTTCCCGCTCTGGGCGTCAGAGCCCCCTTTTATTGCCGAGGCACGGTAGAATCCGCAGTGTCGGTGAGGGAGGCGCGCGGTGGCTCACGTTCTTCTGGTTGACGACGACGCGGACATCATCGAGATCTATCGGACCGTGCTGGAAGCCAGGGGTCACACGGTTTCGGCGGCGTTCTCCGCCCAGCAGGGATGGGACGCCCTGGAGAAGTCCACGCCCGATGTTCTGGTGCTCGACGTGATGATGGAGGAGTTCGACTCCGGCTTTCGCCTGGCCCACGACGTGGCGATCAAGTACCCGCAGCTGCCGATCCTGCTCCTCACGGCCGTCCACGATTTCATGAGCGAGCAGTGGAGCTTCAGCGACGAGAAGGACAAGGACTGGCTGCCGGTTGTCCGTTTCCTCGAGAAGCCGGTCACGCCCGACCAGATGCTCGCCGCGATCGACGACGTGCTCCCCAAGCCCGCTGCTGTTTGACTCGAGGCGCCGCCGATAGCGGACCATCTGCGGCGTCAGGCTCGTGCCTCGCATGCTCACGTCCCTCCGGTTACGCTCCGGTGTGACCGGCTCGCGTGCCTTGCGATAGGCCTAACGGCGGCGGCGCAGCTGCACGCACGCCAGCGGCAGCAGAGGTGCAGGGGAGCGGAGGAGCAAGGGACTGTTCGCAGGTTCACACGTTCGAAAGTTCGAAGGTTCGGAAAGTTCGAAAGTTCAGAGACGAAGGCGAAGGATGTTGGGAATAGGGTGTGGGTTTTGGGGTTGCTTTGCCCTAGGCCGACCTTCGAACCTTCGAACCTTCGAACCTTCGAACCTTCGAACCTTCGAACCTTCGAACCTTCGAACCTTCGAACCTTCGAACCTTCGAATAGTCTTCGCGCCTCTGCTCCTCAGCCCCTCTGCTCCTCAGCTGGTCTCTCCGACCCTGCGAGGCTCTCTCGGAAGATCGCGACGATCTCGGTTCTGGCGGCCGCCACGCCGTCCGAGAGCGGGGCGCCGAACTCGTTCGATACCGGGCGCACCCCGATGAAGTGGACGTCGAGGTCGGGGTGCTCGTCCTGCCAGGTGGTGACGAGCAGCGAGAGCGGCACCGAGTGCGTCGAGTGGCAGAACGAATCGAGGCGGGAGGGCCGCACGAAACCCCACGCCGAACCTCCGATACCATCGGCCGCATCAATGAGGACGAGGACGTCCGCGCGATGTCGCCGGACGAGGTGAGCGGCGTTCTCGATCGCCACGCCGACCGAAACGGACAGAAAGCCGTCGCTCGCGATCGAGGCGAGATCCCGAGCCAGCAGGTGGCCTATCGCGTCGTCGCCGAGCATCTCGTTGCCGATCCCCAGCACGAGAAGCCGGAGCCCATGCCGCCGGACCCGCACAAGCAGCCGGCGCAGGCGCCCGGCCGGAGCGATTCGGCTCCCCCTCATGGCGTCAATGTACCGCATGCTCCGGGCGGGCGAGGGCGCCTTCCCTCGCGGGCACCGTCGGGGTGCAGAGAGAGCACGCGCGGAGCACGTGCTCCACAGAGGAACCCCTGCACGCGTCGCCGAGGAACCCCTGCACGTGTCGCTGTGGAGCGCGCCCTCCGGGCGTGCTCGTCTTTAGGGTGACCTCACTCCTGCACGAGCCGGAGGGCGTCGCGCGAGAAAGCGGCGAGCTCGAACTCGGTGTCGAGGGCAATCGCGTCCTTCGGGCAGACCTCCGCGCAACGCTCGCAATGCACGCAGCGGTCGAGGTAGAGGACCATCGTGATCTTCTTCCTCGGCTTCGGAGCGGGCTGACCTTCGACGGGCGCTTCGGTCGGAGGCAGCGTCTCGACCTCGATGTGGATCGCGTCCGATGGGCAGTCGCGCATGCACACCTTGCAGCCGATGCACTTGGCGGACGTGAACCGCGGCGTGCCGCGGAAACCCTCCGGCACCGTGGCCTTCTCGAACGGATAGAAGCGGGTGACCGGCCGGCTCTTGAGATTGCGGAAAAGCTCGGGTACGAGCACGCCTGCTTTCGGCATGGTCTACACCGCTCCCTTCGCCTTGAAAAGCAGCACGATGAGGAACTGCACCACGCTCCACGGCGCCAGGTAGCGCCACGAGAAGCGCACGATCTGGTCGATGCGGATTCGCGCGCATGCGGCCCGCAGCGTCGACAGCAGGAACACCACCAGCGCGGTCTTGACGACGAGGTTCGTTACTCCGAGCAGCAGCCCCGTCACCCCGCCGAGGTAGCCGCCGAAGATGAGGCCGAGGACGCCGATGCTCGCCTGGTCGCCGCCCTGCGGCAGAGCGCCGAACCCGCCGAGAAACACGCACGCCACGAGCGCTGCGCCGACGTACATGAGGATGTCCTTCTGCAGGCGAAAGATGGCGAGCTTCTTGCCGCTGTACTCGGTGAGCGGCCCGCCCACCACCTCGGTCTCGGCCTCGGGGATGTCGAACGGGACCCGCTCGAGCTTGGCCTGGAGGGTGAGGATCGCCACGACGAAGGCGATCGCCTCGATCGGGATCACCCACCAGTGGCCGGCGACGGTCCACGGGAAGATCGCGATCTTCGAGATCTGCCAGCTGCCCGCGAGAACCGCAGGTGTCAGGATCGCCAGAAAGAAGGGCACCTCGTAGGCGAAGAGTTGCGTCAGCACGCGGGTGGCGCCCAGCAGGCTGTAGGGGCTCACGGAGAACCAGCCCGCCAGGAAAAGCGAGAACGACGGGATGGTGAGCAGGTACAGGACCACGATCAGATCGCCCTCGAACGAGTTGAACGACCGCAGGTGCCACACGGGAAGGTACAGCCCCGCGGTGAACACCGCCGCGAGGGAGAGGATCGGCATGAACGCGAACGCCCGCCGGTCCGCCGCCGCCGGCACGATGTCCTCCTTGGAGAGGAGCTTCACGATGTCAGCGATCGGCTGGAGCATCCCGGCCCAGCCGGTGTACATGGGGCCCCGGCGGTTCTGCATTCGCGCGTAGACCTTCCGGTCCACCCACTCCAGGAACGTGGAGAAGCCGGACTGGAAGAGGAATCCCGGGAAGACCAGGATGTACAAAGCGACCTTGAGCGAGTTCATGCCATCCCCCGTTAGAACGAAATCCCTCTGTTCTTCCGGTACCAGTCGATGCCGTGCTGACGCAGGTCGGCCCACGTCGTGAGCCGGCGGCCGCGCTTGCGGTCGTTGAGGGCCACCGTCGTCCTGTCGGTGCAGGAGAAGCACGGGTCGATGGACGCGATGGCGATCGGGATGTCCGCCACAAAGGCCCCGACGACCGACTCAGTTGCGGCCTCGAGGTTCGCCATCGTGGGCGCGCGCACCTTCACCCGCTCCGGCTTCTCGGTGCCGTTGCCGCGAACGTAGTGCACGTCCTCGCCACGCGGCGCCTCGTAGCGGGACACCGCGGCACCGGCGGGGACGCGGCGCATCACCTTCTTGACCGCGATCTCACCCTCGGGCAGGTTCTCGAGGATCTGCTTGACCATCTTGCACGACTCGACGATCTCGAACACCCGGACGAGAACGCGGCCGTAGATGTCGCACTCGTCGGAGGTGATGACCTTGAAATCGAGGTCCGGATAGGCCCCGTAGGGGTCGTCCCGCCGGATGTCCATGTCGACGCCGGACGCACGCCCGAAAGGGCCGACGGCGCACTTCTCGATCGCGCGCTCCTTGGACATGCGGCCGACGCCCTTGATGCGGCCGACGAACGACGGCTCGTTGGTGCCGATGCCGGCGTAGTACTCGGTGCGGGCGAGAAGCGGTTCGAGCATGGCGAGGATCTTCTTGCGCTGCTCCTCGGTCAGGTCGCGGCGAACCCCGCCCATCGTGTTGATGGCGTAGTTGACGCGGTTTCCGCTGATCTCCTCGAGGATCTCCATGACGATCTCGCGGTCGCGCCAGACCAGCATGAACAGCGTGTCGAATCCGACCTCGTGCGCCGCGACCCCGAGCCACAGCAGGTGCGAGTGCAGCCGCTCCAGCTCGCACACGAGCGTCCGCAGGTACAGGCCCCGCTTCGGGAGCTCGAGCCCGAGGAGCTTCTCGACCGCCTGGACGAAGGCCGTGGTGTGCGAGTGCGAGCAGATCCCGCAGATCCGCTCGAGGATGAAGAGGCACTGGAAGTAGTTGCGGTCCTCGCACAGCTTCTCGATGCCGCGGTGGTTGTAGCCGATGTTCATCCTCGCGCCGACGATCTCCTCGCCCTGGATGTCGAAGTCGAACTTCGCCGGCTCTTTGAGGAACGGATGCTGCGGTCCGATCGGCAGATGAATGGTCTCAGGCATTGGGCTCCCCCCCTTCACCCTCAACGGTTGGCTTCGGCAACACGGCGTCCTTCCGGAGGGGGTAGACCCCGGCCGGCCAGTCCTCGGGCAGCACCTGGCGGCGCAGATCCGGGTGGCCGACCGGCACGATCCCGAACAGGTCGTGCAGCTCGCGCTCGTACACGGCGGCGCCGGCGATCAACGAGGCCAGGGTCGGCACCTCGGGCTTGTCCCGGTCCACCTTGACGAGGAGCACGACCACGACCTCGCCCGACATGATGTAGGAGAGCAGGAAATGATCGCGCATGTCCTCGCCGACGATCGTGGTGAGGTGGCGGATTCCGAGCTTGTCTTTGAGGGTCCTGACGGCGTCCAGGAGCGCGTCACGCTCGATCCCGACCCAGAAGTAGCGGGGCTCGCCTCGCTTCACCTCCGAGTGAGGGAAGAGCAGCTTGAGATCCGTCTCGTAGTCGCGGGCAACCATGCTGGCCTCCTTTTGCGCCTCACGCCTTGCCGAGCAGCTTGGCGACGCCGTCGATGAGCGCCTCGGGCTTGATCGGGCAACCGGGCACGTACGCCGCGACCGGGATGACGTGGTCGACGCCCTCGAGCACGTTGTAGCAGCCGCGGAAGGCGCCTCCCGAGCACGCGCACGCGCCCACCGCCACAACCGCCTTCGGCTCGGGCATCTGCTCGTAGATGCGCTTCAGGCGCGGGGCGATCTGCTTGGTCACCGGCCCGCTGCAGAGCAGCACGTCGGCGTGCCTCGGCGTGGCCTTGAGCTGCACGCCGAAGCGCTCCAGGTCGTAGTGCGGCATCAGCGCCGCCAGGATCTCGATGTCGCAGGCGTTGCACGCCCCGGAGTTGAAGTGCAGCACCCAGGGCGACTTGGTTCGAGCCCACTTGATCAGTTTCTTAAACACGGTCGGATCCCCCCTTGCCTAGTCTATGCCGCTATACAGAATCGAGATCGAGGCGGCAATGATGACCAGGTAGCCGAGCGCCCTGAAGGCGTAGGCGCCGCCCGGAACCGTGGCGATCGTCAGGACGGCCACGTGCATCACGGTGAAGAAGATCGCCGCGATGAAGAAGCGCCGGTACCCGAACGAAAATTTCTCGGCCTCGAAGTTCTCGCCGCACGCGTACGGTTCCAGCTTGCCGGCGGACGGCTGCGGTCCGGCTCCGACCACCCTGCCGAAAAGGACGATCAGGTACGCGATCCCCAGGCCGATTGCGAAGGCGAGCGGTGGCGACAGCAGGATATCGAGGTTCATGGCTCACCCCTTCAGCCGCGAGAGCAGCCGGATGTCCAGCGACGAGTTGGTGCGCTGGCAAATCACGACCAGCGCCAGCATGACCGCCGCGAGGATCGTCTCCACGATGATGAACGTCACGATCAGGGACTGCGTCAGCCCCATCGCCCCCCGGTACACGCCGGCGGCGAGGAGCATCAGGGTGACGCCCTTGGCCAGCACCTCTACCGAGAGGACGACCCGCACCAGGTTGCGGACGCCGAGCAGCAGGTACACGCCGGTTGAGAACAGCAGCAGGCCGGTGAAGAAAAGCGCCAGAACGGGCTCACTCATGGTTCCTCCCGGTCGACTTCGCGCGCAGGATGGCCAGCAGTCCGAACACGCCGACGAGCACCAGGCTGATCTGCCCCAGCACGTCGGTGGTCCGTTGGCCCCAGAAAGCCTCCTGGAACGTCAGCGCCGAAGCTTGCGCCGCCGGTGCTGGCAGCATGCCGGCGAGCCAGCGGACGAGGAAGTACGCGAGCCCGGCGAAGAGCGCCATCATCGGCACCATGAAGACGACGGGCAGCCTGGCCTCCGTCTTCTGGTCCGAGTCCTTGGTGAGGGAGACGGTGGACACGAAGAGCACCGTGATAAGGCCGGCGCACACCGAGAGCTCGAACGCCGCCGCGATGTTGGCCCCGAAGTGGAACAGCACGATGGAGAGGAGCACGCTGGCCGCCGCGAGGGCGGCGGAGGCGTAGAGGAGGTCGCGGACCACCCCGAGGAGGACGACCGACAGGACGAGCAACGCGAGGCAACCGATGAGAAGTGTCATCTTCAGTTCCCTCCCAGGAGCACCCGCGCGGCCGGCTCGATGAGGCCGCGCACGACCTGGTTGAAGAACACGCCGACCAGGAGGCACTGCGCCGCCAGGCAGATCACGGCGAACGACATCGCCGCCGGCGCCTCCTTGAGATCCCGCCAGCGCTCGTTCAGCTTGCCGAAGAAGACGCGCCGCTGCAGGAGCAGGAAGTAGCCGAGGGTGAAGATGCTGAACGAAACGGTAAGCACGGCGATGGTGTAATTCTTGGCGGCCAGAGCTCCCAGCACGATGAACAGCTTGCTCCAGAAACCGTTGAACGGGGGGATGCCCGCGATCGACAGCGTGCCGAACGTGCTCGTCACGCTCGTGATCGGCATCCGGTTCTCGAGACCGCCCATCTCCCGGATGTCGCGGGTGCCGGTGCGGAACTGCACGGCCCCGCTGTTGAGGAAGAGGAGGCTCTTGAAGAGAGCGTGGTTCACGACGTGGAAGAGCGCCCCGACGACGCCGAGCCAGTTGCCGAGGCCGAGGCCGATCATGATGTACCCGATCTGGCTGATCGAGGAGTACGCGAGCATCCTCTTCATGTCGGTCTGGAGGTACGCGAGAATCGCGCCCGCGGCCATCGAGGCGACGCCGAGCACCAGGAACACCTTGAGCACCTGGGCGGGCGCCGGGTAGATCCCGAAGAAGATCCTGGTCAGCGCGTACACCCCCGCCACCTTGATCACGACGCCGGACAACATCGCCGAGATCGGCGCCGGCGCCGAGGGGTGCGCGTCCGGCAGCCAGGCGTGGAACGGCACCACCGCGGCCTTCAGGCCGAACCCGGCGAAAAACAGCGCCGCCGCGAACAGGAACAACGGATTCGGGCCGCCTGCGAGCGCCGACTTCAGCTCCGCGAACGAGAGCGTTCCCGTGGAGGCGAAGACCAGCGACACGGCGATCAGGATCATGCCCGTGGCGACGGCCGAGAGCAGCAGGTACTTGAGCGACGACTCAATCCCGTCGAACTCGAGGTTGTAGGCCACCAGAACATAGGAACTGATCGACGCGACCTCCAGGAACACGTAGAGCGAGAAGAGGTCGCGCACCAGGACCACACCGTTGAGACCGAAGATCAGGAGCATCAGGAGGGCGTAGAACTTGGCCCTCCCGCCGTAGTGCCCGATGTAGTCGATCGAGTACACGGCGCAGAAGAAGCCGACCACGTTGATGACGACCAGGAAGAGCAGCGACAGGCCGTCGACGGTGAACGTGGCGCCGAGCGCCCGGAGCGTGGTGGTCGTGCCGGCGCCAGGCACGAGCGCGAGGCAGCTCGCGAGCGCAGCAAGGCCCACCGCCCCGGCAAGGATGTCCGCGGCGCGTCGCCCGAGCTTGGAGACCCACGGCATCACCAGCGCCCCAACCAGCGGGATGAGTAGAACGGAGCCGACGTACGTTTCCATGGCCGACCTCACAGGAACACCAGCGTGAGGACCGCGATGAGACCGATCACGGCCCAGCCCAGGTAGTTGCTGTACACACCGTTGTGGATAGCCGAGAGCGCGTGGCGCGAGAGGGAGCGCCCCCAGCCGATGATTGCGTCGGTCACCGTGTCGATGAGCTGCTCGAAGTAACGGAACACGACCCGTGAAATGAACTCCACGACCTTGACCCCTATCTCGTAGGCGTCGAACTTCTTCTCGGTCGCCATCGCGAGGCCGGCACCGAGCACCGGCGAGGTACGCAGGCCGTCGAACGTCGCGGCGGCCGACGCGGCGCGGCCGCGGGCGGCGAGGTAGAGCATGAACCCCAGCAGATAGATGGCGAGCGAGGCCATCGTCAGCGGCGCGACGTGCCATGCGGCGCCGACCCAGCCGGCATCCTCAAAGCGCAGATGCGCGGCGAAGGCATCGGCGGCGCCCGTGAAGATCAGACCGGTGAGGAACGCGACGATCCCGAGAACCACCACCGGCAGCCACTCGGCCGCGGCGGTCGCGGTGGCAGGCTTTTCGGTATGGCCGAGCACTACGGCGAGGAGCTTGCAGAAAACCGCGATGTTGACGATCGCGGCGATGGCCAGCAGGGCCAGGACGAGCGCGTGCCCGCTGCCCAGCAGGCCGTCGAAGATGAGCTCCTTCGCCATGAAGCCGCCGGTCGGAGGCAGCGAGATCGCGGCGACAAAGGCGAGGGCGAAGCCGAACCCGAGAGCCGGCATCGTCCGCCCGCTCCCGTGCACCTCCTCCAGTTCGGCGCTTCCTGCCCTCTCCTCGAAGGCGCCGGCGGCGAAGAACATCCCGGACTTGTAACTGGCGTGGGTGAGCATGTAGAACAGCGCCCCGGCAATCCCGAGGGCCTCCGAGGTCGCCATCCCGGCGATCATGAAGCCGACCGGCGAGATGGCGGTCAGCGCGAGTGCTCGCTTGAGGTTCTTCTCGACCAGCGCCGGCGCGATAACCACGAACGCCGTGACGACGGCGAAAGCCAGCATCACGCCGCGGGCCGCGCCGCTTGGCACGAACATCCGGTTGGTGAGGGTGAAGAGGAACGAGATCCCGAGCACCTTCTCGAGCGAGGCCGGGAGGGCGGCGAACCCCGCGGCGGGCATGACCTCGGCCGCCTCGGGAATCCAGGTGTGGAACGGGAACATCCCGGCTTTGGCGCCAGCGCCGAGGAAGATCAGCACGAACGCGATCAGGGCGGTCCTGGAGGACCCCACCGCCAGCGGCGTGCCGAACGTGGCGTGGCCGCCGAGCGCGAGGTATGCCACCAGCCCGAGGATCATCAGGAAGTCGCTGGCGCCGCCGATGATGAGCGCCTTCTGGGCGACCCGCTCGGCGCCCTCGCCGCCCGACTGGATGGCCCCGTACAGCGCCACCAGGAACATCTCCCAGAAGATCAGGAGCACGAGGACGTTGTTGGCTGCGACCACGCCCCAAGCGCTCGCGAACGCGACCAGGAGCGAGCCCGCGAGGAGGGCCGGCCGCTTGGCGAGCGGCAGCGCCTTGAGAGCGTAGATGCCGCTCGTCACCTGGAAGAGGACGACGAAGCCGAGCAGCAGGCGCTGCCAGGGATCGGCTCCGAACTCGAGGCGGAACGGCCCCACCCACGGCTCGGAGAGTGCCGCCGACGAGGACGTCGCGAAGAAGAACACGGCGTCGAGGGCCGCAGCGGCGAGCGGCGCGACGGCGAGCGCCCTGAGGTTCTTGCGCAGCGCCGGGACGAGCGCCGCGAGCGCGAGCGGCACGAGGACGGGGAGAAGGAGCGTCGTCATGGCTACCTCGCAAGCGCCGTGACGGTGGCGAGCGCGCGCTGCGCGTCCGCCGCCGAGGCGAGACCGTACGGCATCGGCAGCAGCAGGCCGACCAGGATCGCGAGCACGGCCAGGATCGCGACAACGGTGACCATCACCGGCGAGCCTTCGCGGTGCGACTCACCCCGAGGCGCGCCGAGGAACACGACGTGGAAGCTCTTCAGCATGTACAGCAGCGTCAGCACGGCGGTCAGGATGGCGAGGCCCGCGATCACCGTGTAACCGCCCTCGACGAGGCCGGAGACGACGAACCACTTGCAGAAGAACCCGGCCATCGGCGGGATGCCGGCGATCGACAGGGCGCACACGAGGTACGCCGAGGCGGTCACGGGCATCTTCCGGAACAGCCCGCCCATCTTCGTCATGTCCTTCGTGTGGGTGCCGTGCTCGATGATCCCGGCGCAGAGGAACAGGCCGCCCTTGGCGATCCCGTGCGCCAGGATGTAGAGGAGCGAGCCGATGTACCCGGTCCTGGTAAACGCGAACAGGCCCAGGAAGGTGTACCCGATCTGGCTCACGGTCGAGTACGCCAGCAGGCGCTTGATGTTGGTCTCCTGCAGCGCCGCGCACGCCGAGACGAACGCGCTCGCGAGCGCCGCGATCAGCAGCCACTTGTGCCACTGCTCGGGGATCACCATCCCGTTGCAGAACAGCCGGGCGAACCCGTACAGCCCGATCTTGACCAGGATCGCGGCGTGCAGCAGCGAGGTGATCGTGGACGGGGCGACCCCCGCGTCAGGCAGCCAGGTGTGGAGAGGAACCGTGGCGCTCTTGGAGAAGACGCCGGCCATGATGAGGACGAGGGCCACGCCCCCGATCGCCTTCCCCCGGAGCTCGGTGATCTCGAACGTGCCGTACTGGGCGTACACGAGGGCGAAGCCGAGCAGCATGAAGACGGCGCCCCCGAACGTCACGAGGAACGCCTTGTCCGCCTTCCAGATGTAGTCCGGCTCGCGGAAGTAGCCGATCAGGCGCCAGCACGCGAGCGCCGAGATCTCCCAGAAGAGATAGAGGAAGATGATGTTCGTCGAGAAGACGAGACCCATCATCGCGCCGAGGAACAGGGTGACGATGAAGTAGTACTCGCTCTCGTGCTCCGTGTGCTCGATGTACCCCAGCGAGTAGATGGCGATCAGCGTCGCGAGCAGCGAGGAGGCGAACGCCATGAACATCGCAAGAGCGTCCAGCGTCAGGGAGAAGCTCACCATCGGTTCGTAGATCGGGATGTGCCACGTCATCGTAGTGCCGGCCTGGGCCTGGCCGAGCAGCGTCCACGTCAGCACGTTGGCCGCGCCGATGAGGGCCACGGCCACGTACCCGGTGAGCCTGCTCTTGCCGCTCCAGCCGAGCAACGGGATGAGGAAGGAACCCAGCAGGGGGATCCCGATGATGGCAAGCACGGTGGTCTGGTTGTCCATAAATCACGCCTCACAAGGTGATTGGCTCGCGGAGCGGAGGGTATGGTGGGACATCGATCGGCCGCCGCGGATTCTAGAGGATAGAATTCTCTTTCACAAGACCCGGCGCCAAGGCTGCCGGCAGCGGATAGGACTGATACTCAAGAAATGCGAGGGCTCGCCGAAAGGGCTGAGCGTCAGCAGCCGGTGCGGACCGGGCGGCTCAGCCCATCGTCGGCCACCATGACCGCGTCGTTCGGCAGCTCGAACGTCTTCTGCAGCGCCCTCACCGTCGCGACGAGGTCCGCGTCATCGACCATGCACGCAATGCTGGACAGCGAGGTGCTGATCGCGAGGATGTTCACGCCTTCCTTCGCGATCGCCGCGCACGCCGCGGCAGCGCACCCGGGGCGTTCGCGGAAGTGGGGCCCGTGTACGGCGGCCACCGCGACGCCCCGCCGCTGGACGACGCGCTGTGCGTGGAGCTTGTCCGCGAGCTCGCCCAGCGCGTCGAGGGCCTGATCGAGGTCGCGCTCGCGCACGCACAGGGCGATGTGGGATGTCCCGCCGGGATCGGTCAGCTCGACCACGAACGGCGTGTTGATCCCTCGCTCGGAAAGGCTGGCGAGCACGGTGGAGGCCAGGCCCGGGCGGTCGGACATCGCGATCAGGACGACCTCCGCCAGGCCGCGGAACTCGAGGATCCCGGTGGCTCTCGGGGCCAGGCCTGCACCCGTTGCCGTCATGTGTTAATTGTAACCGGTCCCGGGAGACACGCGTCAGGCTGCTGGTGGTTGTTACCTTTGGCAGGTTCGCCCTGTTCGGACCGGCCGGATGAAACCGGAGAGAAGTCACGATGCGTGCCGGACCAGGCCTCCGTCGTTCTGGCCTGAATGGTTGCTGTAGCAACGTTCGTATGATAAAAGGACCGGGGGCGAATTCCACACTTCCCGCTCCGCGATTCGGAGGCAGGAAAGAATGAGCAGTGTTGAAAGACCAAGCGTCCATTCCCACGACCAGGCCGATCCGGCCGAAGGTCTCTTTTCCGCTTCGAGCACCGGGAAGAGGCACCGCCGGTGGCCGTGGCTGGTGGCGTTAAGCGTCGTCGCCGTCGTGGCCTTCCTCGTCCTCTACCGTTCCTTGCTCGGGCAGTCGAACAGCGCGCGGGCCGGCAAGCAGACCGCTCCAAGGGCGGTTCCGGTCGTAGGCGTGACCGCCAGAGTCGGCGACCTCGGGGTGTACCAGAACGGGTTGGGCACCGTGACGCCGATCAAGACGGTCACGGTTCACAGCCGAGTGGACGGGGAGCTTGACAGCGTCGCGTACCGCGAGGGCCAACTGGTCCGTGAAGGCGATCTGCTCGCACAGCTCGACCCCCGGCCGTTCGAGGTCCAGCTCCATCAGGCGGCAGCGCAACTCGCCAAGGACGAGGCCACGCTCAAGAATGCCAGGATCGATCTCGAGCGCTACAAGGTCCTGATCGCTCAGGACTCCATCCCCCGTCAGCAACTCGACACCCAGGCCGCGACCGTCGACCAGGACGAGGCCGCCATCAAGAGCGACCAGGCGCAGATCGAGAGCGCGAGGCTGAACCTGACCTACGGCCGGATCACGGCGCCGATCTCCGGAATCGTCGGCCTCCGCCTGGTTGATCCAGGCAACATCGTGCACGCGAGCGACCAGAACGGGCTTCTCGTGATCACGCAGCAGCAGCCGATCGCGGTGATCTTCACGATCGCGGCCGACCACCTCCAGGCAGTGCTGCAGCAGAGGAAGGCCGGGCAAGAACTCGTCGTCGAGGCATGGGACCGCGACTTCAAGCACAAGCTCGCAACCGGTTCCCTTCTCGCGATCGACAACCAGATCGACCAATCGACCGGCACGGTCCGGATGAAGGCACAGTTCCCCAACGATGACTACGCGCTCTACCCGAACCAGTTCGTCAACGCACGGCTGCTCGTCGACACGCTCCGCCAGACCGTCCTCGTCCCAACCGCCGCGATCCAGCGCAGCCCGCAGTCGACGTACGTCTACGTGGTCAAGCCGGACTCCACAGTTGAGTTGCGCACGGTGGATCTGCAGCTGACCGAAGGCGACGACACCTCGGTGCGCAAGGGCCTTTCCTCCGGAGAGGTCGTCGTCGTGGACGGCATGGACAAGCTCCAGCCCGGCACGCTCGTCGTCCTGGCCAAATCGGGCGGCGCCCCGCAGCGGAACCCATGAACCTCTCACGCCCGTTCATCCAGCGGCCGATCGCGACATCGCTGTTGATGGCGGCGATCCTGATCGCCGGCGCCATCGGGTTCAAGCTGCTCCCGGTCTCGGCGCTTCCCCAGGTTGACTACCCCACCATTCAGATCGTGACGTTCTACCCGGGCGCGAGTCCGGACGTGATGGCGTCGGCCGTCACGGCCCCCCTCGAGCGCCAGTTCGGGCAGATGCCGGGGCTCAACCAGATGACGTCGAGCAGTTCGGCGGGGAGCTCCGTCATCACGCTCCAGTTCGTGCTGGACCTCAACATCGACGTGGCGGAGCAGGAGGTCCAGGCGGCGATCAACGCGGCGGGGACCTACCTCCCGGCAGACCTGCCGAACCCACCCATCTACAGCAAGATCAACCCGGCGGACGCGCCGATCCTGACGCTCGCGCTCACATCCGACACCCTCCCTCTTTCCAAGGTCGAGGACTTTGCCGACACGCGGTTCGCCCAGAAGATCTCGCAACTCCCCGGAGTCGGTCTCGTCAGCATCAGCGGCGGCCAGAAGCCCGCGATTCGCGTGCAGGTGAACCCGACCGCGCTCTCCTCTTTCGGACTGAGGATGGAGGACGTTCGGACCGCCATCGCGGCGGCGAACGTCAACCAGGCCAAGGGCGCGTTCGACGGGAAGAGCCAGTCCTACTCGATCTGGGCCAACGACCAGGTCCTCACGAGCGACCAGTACCGGTCCCTGGTCGTCGCCTACCGGAACGGCGCGCCGGTGCGCCTGTCCGACGTCGCCAAGGTGATCGATAGCATCGAGAACGTCAAGCAGGCGGCGTGGATGAACCTGACGCCGGCCGTCATCCTCAACATCCAACGGCAGCCCGGCGCCAACATCATCGCGGTCGTCGACCGGGTCAAGGCGTTGCTGCCCCAGCTCCGCGTCTCGCTTCCGTCCGCGATCAAAGTTTCGATCCTCACCGACCGCACAACGACGATCCGCGCCTCCGTCCACGACGTCGAGTTCGAACTGATGCTCACCATCGGCCTCGTGGTGATGGTGATCTTCCTGTTCCTCCGCACCACAGCCGGCACTGTGATCCCGAGCGTCGCGGTGCCGCTGTCGCTGGTGGGGACCTTCGGGGTGATGTACCTGCTCGGATACAGCCTCAACAACCTCACCCTGATGGCGCTGACGATCTCGACCGGCTTCGTCGTCGACGACGCGATCGTGATGATCGAGAACATCTCGCGGTACATCGAGGAAGGCGTGCCGCCGCTGGAGGCGGCGCTCAAGGGATCGGCGCAGATCGGCTTCACCATTCTGTCGTTGACCGTGTCGCTGATTGCAGTCTTGATCCCGCTGCTGTTCATGGGCGACGTCGTGGGCCGGCTGTTCCGCGAGTTCGCCGTGACCCTCTCGGTGACGATCCTGATCTCCGCCGCGGTGTCGCTGACGCTGACGCCGATGATGTCCGCCAAGCTGCTGCGCGTGAAACGCGAGGAGGAGCAGACCCGCTTCTACCGCAGCTCGCAGCGCGCGTGGGACGCCGTGATCGCCTTCTACGGACGGACGCTCTCGTGGGTGCTCAAGCACCAGCCGGCGACGCTGCTCGTCGCGGTCGCGACCCTGGTCTCGACGATCCTGCTCTACGTGGTCATCCCGAAGGGGTTCTTCCCCGTCCAGGACACCGGGGTGATCCTGGGCATCTCGGAGGCCTCGCAGACGATCTCGTTTCCCGCCATGGCCGATCGCCAGCAGGCGCTCGCGCGAGTGATCCTCAAGGACCCCGGCGTGGAAAGCCTCTCGTCGTTCATCGGCATCGACGGCACCAACACGACGATGAACAGCGGGCGCATCCAGATCAACCTCAAGGAGCTCGGGGAACGGAAGGCGGACTCCGGCGAGATCATTCGCCGCCTCCAGCCCGAGCTCGCGCAGGTCGAGGGCATCACGCTGTTCATGCAGCCGGTCCAGGACCTGACGGTCGAGGACAGGGTCAGTCGCACGCAGTACCAGTACACCCTCGAGGACCCCGACGGGCGCGAGCTGGCGCAGTGGGCGCCGCGCTTCGTCGGCCGGCTTAAGCAACTCGGCGAGCTGCGCGACGTGGCGAGCGATCAGCAAAGCGCCGGCCTCGAGGCTCGCCTCATTCTCGACCGGACCACGGCGTCGCGGCTGGGCATCACCCCGACGGACCTCGACAACGCGCTCTACGACTCGTTCGGCCAGCGGCAGATCTCGACCATGTTCACGGAGTTGAACCAGTATCGGGTCGTGCTCGAATCGCAAACCGGTTTCCAGCAGGGTCCCGCGGATCTGAATAGTGTCTTCCTCCGCTCGGCGCAAGGGGGCTCGGTGCCGCTGGGTGCGTTCACCTCGATCGAGACCGCCAACGCCCCGCTCGTCGTCAATCATCAGGGGCAGTTTCCCGTCGTGACCGTTTCGTTCAACCTCGCCCCCAACGCCTCGCTGGGCGATGCCGTGAAGGTGATCGACAAGGTCGGCAAGGAGGTCGGGCTGCCGGCGAGCATCCAGACCGCGTTCCAGGGGACCGCACAGGCGTTCCGGGCGTCGCTCGTCAACACGCCGTTCTTGATCCTCGCGGCGATCATCACCGTCTACATCCTGCTCGGCGTGCTGTACGAGAGCTACATCCATCCGGTCACGATCCTCTCCACGTTACCTTCCGCCGGCGTCGGCGCGCTGCTTTCGCTGATGCTGTTCCGCACGGATTTCTCGGTCATCGCCCTGATCGGCATCATCCTGCTGATCGGCATCGTCGAGAAGAACGCGATCATGATGATCGACTTCGCCCTCGACGCGCAGCGCAAGGAAAAGAAACCTCCGGCCGAGGCAATCTACTCGGCCGCTCTCCTGCGGTTCCGCCCGATCCTGATGACGACCATGGCGGCGTTGCTTGCCGGAGTACCGCTGGCGGTGGGCTCGGGAATCGGATCGGAGCTGCGGCGTCCGCTCGGCATTGCGATCGTCGGCGGACTGATCTTCAGCCAGATGCTGACCCTGTACACGACACCGGTCATTTACCTTGCGTTCGACCGCCTCGCGCACCGCGTCGAACGGCGTCGCGCCGCAGCGGCGCCGGTCGTCGCCGACAACGCGGAGGCCGGTGCGTGAAATTTTCCTCGCTCTCGTCGCCGTTCATCCACAGGCCGGTCGCAACAACGCTGATGGTCGTCGGCATCGCACTCGCCGGCGCGATCGGCTACCGGTTCCTGCCGGTGTCGCCGCTGCCGCAGGTGGAGTTCCCCACCATCAGCGTCTCGGCCGGCCTGCCGGGCGCGAGCCCGGAGACGATGGCCTCGTCGGTTGCGACGCCGCTCGAGCGTCAGTTCGGGCGCATCGCCGGCGTCACCGAGATGACCTCGTCGAGCGCGCTGGGGTCAACGAGCATCACACTCCAGTTCGACTTGAACCGCAACATCGACGCGGCGGCGCGCGACGTCCAGGCGGCGATCAACGCGGCGCGCGGCCAGCTCCCCGCCAACCTGCCGAACAACCCGTGGTACCGGAAGGTCAATCCGGCCGACGCGCCGATCATGCTGCTCGCGCTCACGTCCGACCTCGTGGGGCGCCCGCGCATGTACGACATCGGTTCCACGATCCTCCAGCAGAAGCTCGCACAGGTCCAGGGCGTGGGCCAGGTGATCGTCGGCGGGGGAGCGCTCCCCGCGGTCCGGGTGGAGCTCAACCCGACCGCGCTCAACAACACCGGACTCGCGCTCGAGAACGTCCGCACCGCGATCGCTTCCGCGAATGCGAACCGCCCCAAGGGCGAGGTCAGCGACGTCCGCCACGTGTGGGCGCTCTCGACCACCGACCAGCTGCTCAAGGCGGACGGATATCAACAGTTGGTGGTCAGCTACCGCAACGGCGCCGCCGTCCGCCTGTCCGACGTCGCCGACGTCACCGACTCGGTCGAGGACGTCCGAACCATGGGATTGTCGAACGGCAAGCCGGCGATCATCATCATTGTGTTCCGCCAGCCGGGTGCCAACATCATCGAGACGGTGGACGGCGTGCGCGCGGTGCTGCCGCAGCTCCAGGCTTCGATCCCCCCCTCGATCAAGCTCGACGTGCTGATCGACGCCACCCAGACCATCCGCGCCTCGGTCCGCGACGTGGAGATCACGCTGTGCATCGCGATCGCGCTCGTGATCCTCGTGGTCTTCGTGTTCCTCCGCAGCGTGCGCTCGACGTTCATCCCGAGCGTCGCGGTCCCGATCTCGCTCGTGGGCACGTTCGGGGTCATGTACCTCCTCGGTTACAGCATCGACAACCTCTCGCTGATGGCTCTCACCGTCGCGACCGGGTTCGTCGTCGACGACGCCATCGTCGTGATCGAGAACATCACGAGGCACCTCGAAGCGGGGATGCAGCCGATGGAGGCCGCGCTGTTGGGCGCCAAGGAGATCGGCTTCACGGTCGTCTCGATCAGCCTCTCGCTGATCGCGGTGTTCATTCCGATCCTGCTGATGGGCGGGATCGTCGGGCGGCTCTTCCGCGAGTTCGCAGTCACGTTGTCGGTTGCCATCGCCGTCTCGCTGGTGATCTCCCTGACGGCGACGCCGATGATGTGCGCCACGTTGCTGCGTCCGCACGACCAGGAGAAGCGAGGTCGCTTCTACCGGGCGAGCGAACGGGGGTTCGACTGGATCATCGGAGGCTACGAGAAGGCGTTGGGCTGGGTGCTCCGGCATCAGCCGCTGACGTTGGCGGTGACGCTCGGGACCATGGTCGCGACGGTCATCCTGTACGCGGTGGTCCCCAAGGGCTTCTTCCCGCAGCAGGACACCGGGCGGCTGACCGGGCAGATCGTCGCCGATCAGGACACCTCGTTCCAGGCGATGCAGGCCAAGCTCGGCGAATTCGTTACGACGATGGTGCAGGACCCGGCGGTCGACAGCGCCAACGGATTTCTCGGCGGAACGGTAAACACCGGCCGGGTGTTCGTCGGTCTGAAGGACCGGGCAAAGCGCAACGTGACCGCCGACCAGGTCATCGCGCGGTTGCGCGGGAAGCTCGCGCGTGTGCCGGGCGCGACCCTCTACCTTCAATCGGTCCAGGACATCCGCGTCGGCGGTCGGATGTCCGCCACGCAGTACCAGTACACGCTGCAGGGCGACAACTCGGATGAACTGTTCCAGTGGGCGCCTCGGGTGTTCGACCGCCTCCGCACGCTCAAGGAGCTCGCCGACCTTAACAGCGATCAGCAGGACAGGGGCCTCCAGGCGGCGCTCACGATCGATCGCGCCACGGCGTCGCGGCTCGGCATCACCGCCCAGATGCTCGACGACACGCTCTACGACGCCTTCGGCCAGCGGCAGGTGTCCACCATGTACACGGAGCTCAATCAGTACCACGTGATCATGGAGGTCGCGCCGCAGTTCTGGCAGAATCCGGAAGGGTTGAAGTACATCTACCTTCCCGCCACCGACGGGAGCATGGTGCCGCTCTCGGCGTTCACGCATTACGTGGCGAACACCGCGCCGCTCCAGGTCAACCACCAGGGTCAGTTCCCTGCGGTCACCCTCTCGTTCAACCTCCCGCTCGGCGTTTCTCTCGGCACCGCGGTCGATGCGATCCAGCGTGCCCAGGCGGAGATGCGGCTCCCCGCGACCATTCGGGGCAGCTTCCAGGGCACGGCGCAGGCGTTCCAGGCTTCGCTGGCCAGCGAGCCCTTGCTGATCGCGGCGGCGCTCCTGGCGGTCTACATCGTGCTCGGCGTGCTGTACGAGAGCCTGATCCACCCGGTGACGATCATTTCGACGTTACCTTCCGCCGGTGTCGGCGCGCTGCTCGCGCTGCTCGTGTTCCGGACCGAGCTGTCGGTGATCGCCCTGATCGGCATCATCCTGCTGATCGGCATCGTGAAGAAGAACGCGATCCTCATGATCGACTTCGCGATCGACGCCGAGCGCAAGGGGGGAAAGACGCCGGAGGAGGCGATCTTCCAGGCGTGCCTGCTCCGGTTCAGGCCCATCACGATGACCACGATGGCCGCGCTGCTGGGTGGGCTGCCGCTCGCGATCGGCGGGGGCACGGGGTCGGAGTTGCGCCGGCCGCTCGGCATCGCCATCGTCGGCGGCCTGATCTTCAGCCAGATGCTGACGCTGTTCACCACACCGGTCGTCTACCTGTATCTGGACCGGTTCCGGCTCCGGCTGGGGTTGCTCCGGCGCGGACTGGCGCGGAGACCCGTGCGCGCCATGGAGGAGACGTGATGCAACGAGATTTCCCGAGAAACGCTCCAGCTGCCGCTTGCGACAATCCCCGGTTCGCTGCCATTCCACGCCTCGGGTTCATTCGATTCCCGGGCAGCTTCCTTCGTCGAGCGTCGCTGCCGTTGCTCGTGGTCTTCTCTGTGGCTTGCGCAGTCGGTCCGAACTACGTGCGGCCGTCGGCGCCGGTGCCGCCGCAGTACAAGGAGCTTCCGCTCTCCCAGGCAACCCCGACCGGTCAGTGGAAGGAGGCGCAGCCGAGTGACGCCGCGCAGCGGGGAAAGTGGTGGGAACTGTTCGGCGACCCCGAGTTGAACGCCCTCGAGGAGCAGGTCGCGATCTCAAACCAGAGCATCGCCCAAGCCGAGGCGCAGTTCCGCGGGGCGCGGGCGCTTGCGCGGGTCGCCCGAGCGAGCCTGTTCCCGAACCTCGGAGTGGGTCCTTCGGTGACACGGTCGAGTGGTGTGGTCCAGACCTCGGCGAAGCCGACGAGCGGCCCCCCGCCGACAGTCACGGCCTATGAGGTGCCGGTCGATCTCGCCTGGGAGGCGGACGTATTCGGCGGCATTCGACGCAACCTGGAGGCCGGCGTGGCGGGCGCCCAGGCGAGCGCCGCGCAGCTCGAGGCGGTACGGCTCGCGATCCAGGCTGAGCTAGCCGTGGACTACTTCGCGCTCCGCGGGGTCGACGGGCAGCGCCAGCTGCTCGACTCGACCGTCGCCGGCTACCAGGCCGCGCTGCAGCTCACCGAGAACCAATACAAGCAGGGCGTCGTCTCGGGTGTGGACGTGGCCCAGGCGCAAACGCAGCTCGAGACGACCCGCGCTCAGGCGACGGACCTCGGCGTCAGTCGCACTCAGCTCGAACACGCCATCGCCGTCCTGGTCGGCAAGCCCCCGGGCGATTTCTCCCTGCAGGCAGGGCCGATCAGCGTCGAACCCGTACAGGTCCCGGTGGGGGTTCCTTCCGAGCTTCTCGAGCGGCGGCCTGACATCGCGGCCGCGGAGCGTCTGGTCGCGGCAGCGAACGCACAGATCGGCGTGGCCAAGGCGGCATATTTCCCGACGTTCACATTGGCGGCGAGCGGGGGCTACGAGAACTCGACTCTCTCGAACTTTTTCTCGCTGCCGAACCGGTTCTGGTCGCTCGGACCGGCGCTGCTCGAGACGCTGTTCGACGGCGGCAAGCGCCGGGCCTTGAGTGAGCAGGCGTGGGCATCCTACGACGCCGCCGTCGCGGTGTACCGGGAGAGCGTGCTCGCGGCGTTCCAGGACGTGGAGGACAACCTTGCCGCCCTGCGCGTTCTCGCCGTGGAGGCCACGCAGCAGGCCGACGCGGTGACCGCGTCGGAGCGCTCGCTCACCATTGCCAAGAACCGCTACCAAGGCGGCATCACGACGTACCTCGAGGTCGTGACCGCGCAGAGCGCCGCTCTCGCCAACGAGCGGACCGCCGTCGACCTGCTCACGAGGCGGATGACGGCCAGCGTGAACCTCGTCAAAGCGCTCGGCGGCGGTTGGCGCGAATCGGACCTGCCCAGCCGTCGGGCGACGCTGGAGAGGGTTGTGAGCCCTGCGGCCCCCACGCCCTCAGCTCCGGCACCGACACCCGCGCCCGTAAGCTCCCACTGACTGTGGGGGGCTCCTTCCGTCGGCTCGACAGGCTCGCGGGTTCGTAGGAGGCCCTCTCTTGGTACTCTTGCGGGCATGGATCGGCCGTCGAGCTGCCTCGACATCCTCCGCCACCGGGTCCGGTGTGACCGTGTCGGCTGAGGCGGGTCGAGCGCGTGCCGCCGGCCTCGCGCCCGGGCGGCTCCTCACAGGGATGCTCCTGGCCGGTGTGCTCTTGCTCGCCGCGGCAACGCGCCTGGCCAACATCCCCGGGGTCTTCGTCGGAGGCCAGGTCCTGATCACCGACGAGGACAGCGCCTACCACTGGCACCGGGCCTCGCTGGCCGCGGCCCGCTACCCGAAGGTCCACAGCTTCGACGCCTACACGAACTTCCCGACCGGCGCCCGCATGATGTGGCCGATCGGCTTCGACCTCGTCCTCGCCACCCTGGTCCGGTTCGTCGGTCTCGCAACCGCCGGCCACGTCCGGCCGGAAGTCGTGGGCGTCCTGTTCGACCCGCTCCTCGGTGTGCTCGCCGTCCTCGCCGTCTACTTCCTTGGCCGGGAGATGGGAGGGCGAGCGGGAGGACTCGCCGCCGCCGCGGTCGCGGCGGTGCTGCCGATCCTTACCGGGTACTCGCTGGTCGGGCGGATCGACCATCACGCAGCCGAGCCGATCCTCGCCGCGGTGCCGCTGACGCTGCTGCTGCGGGTCATCGGCGCCGGGTCGCAGCGCGCACGCGATCGCTGTGCCGTCGCGCTCGGCCTCGTGATGGCCGCGAGCATGGGCATCTGGGCGGGGTCGATTGCGCCGGGCCTGCTGGTGGCGGTGTGCCTCGCGTTCGCCGTGTTCTGGCCGCCTTCCGGGCTCGACCCGGAAAGGCTCGTCCGCTTCGGCCGGCGCACGTTCGCGGCGGCAGCTCTGGCCGTCACCCCGGTCGTCCTGATCCACCCCTGGGCGGCCGACGGCAGCTTCGCGTACTTCGCCCCGACGTGGCTGCAGCCGTTCGCGTATGCCGTTGCATGGCTGAGCTTTGCGGCGGCCGGCCTGGCGGCGCGTCGATGGCCGGAGTGGAGGTGGGCGCGGGGCGCAGCTCTCGTCGCGATTCCCCCGGCCGCGCTCGCGGTCGGAGTGGCGCTCTTCGCGGACCTGCGGCAGACATCCGGCGCGGTGGTCGGCTACCTCGGCCGTGGCGACGTTCAGATCAGCCAAGTATTCGAGTCGTACCCGCTGCTGAGCTTCGGCTGGGGCGGGGTGATGCAGCAGTACGGCGTCATCGCCTGCGGCTTCCCGCTGCTCCTCGCGGCGCTCGTACTTCGCTGCTGGATCGGACCGGCCGCGGGCAGGCTCACCGCGAGGATGGTGCTGCCTTGGTTCGCGGTCACGGCGGCGATGGCGATCGGGCAGATCCGGCTCGGGTCGCAGTTCACACCGGTGTGGTGCGCGCTCTGGGGCGCTGCCTGGGTTTACGCCGCTCGAGGCGTCGAGACCAGGTTCGGCCACCCGCGTGCGGTTCGCCTCGGGGCGATCCTCGTCGGGCTCGCGCTGATGGCGCCGACGCTGCGCCTCCACCACGTGCTGCACATGCCGCCGCAGTCGGATCTCGTTTCCACGCACGATGCGCTGGTATGGCTGCGCCAGGAGGGCGCTAGTCCGGGCGACGTGTGCCAGCCCGAGGTCCGGCCGCGCTTCGGGACGATGAGTCGCTGGCAGCTCGGGAACTGGGTGATCACGGAGGCGCACCAGGCGAACATTGCCAACCCGTTCGCCCAGGCGGAGGTGCATCTCCTCGGGGTCCGGGAAGCGGCCGCGTTCTACCTCGATCTGGACCCCGACAGCACTGTGCGACGCCTCGAACGTCTGGGCGCGCGCTACGTCCTGGTGACGCCCTTGTGGGAGGACGTCGAGGACCTCGCCCGCCATGTGGGGATCGGTGCCTACCGCTTCGTGGAGGCGCCTGGGGACGCCGGCCGCCATCCGACCCCTGCGTTCTACAGGACCGCCAACAGCCGGATGCTGGTCTTCGACGGCCTGGAGGTGGACCTGGAAGGACGGCAGCGGCCCCCATTCCGCCGGCTCCGGCTCGACTTCGAGTCGTTCGCCGTCGGGGAGGAACCCGGCTGGCGCGGGAGCTTCTGCAAGGTGTTCGAGCGTGTGGCGGGCGCCAGGATCGCGGGGACGACCTCGGTGGGTGATCGAGTCGACGTGACGCTGTACCTCGTCACCAACCGCGGTCGCACCGTCACCTACCGAGACCACGCGGTCGCCGATCCGTCCGGACGCTTCGAGATCCGCGTCCCGTACGCCACGGACGGCCGCGCCACCGCCGTTCGCGCCCTCGGCCAGTACCAGCTCGCCGCGCCGTCGGGACGCGCGACGGTGGCGGTGGCGGAGGCCGACGTGCAGGAAGGGCGAGTTGTCCGCGCGGACTTTCACGACTTGCACCCCTGATACCGGTTTGCCGTCCGTCGTAGAGCAAAGGTGTCATCTCGAGCCCTTCGACTCCGCTCAGGGCGGGCTCCGCGAGGGATCTGGGAGGGGGCTGGTAGATGCAGGCTTTCCCCCACCCAGATTCCTCGTCGCTCCGCTCCTCGGAATGACATGTTCGATGACAAACTGGTATGAGACCAATTCACCGTCCGCGGTAGAGGAATCGTTGTCATTGCGAGGAGTCCCGCTTCCGGCGGGACGACGTAGCAATCTCGTCAATTTCGGCGAGATCGCCACGGCCCCTCGCGGCACTCGGGGGCCTCGCGATGACAGCGAAAATGCTACGTTTGAAGGAAAATCGGTATGAAGGTTTCCACTCGAGCGGAGAGCGCCCGGTCCGGCTGCGTTCCAATGCTCTTCGTCGGGCTTCTCCGGCGGGCAAGCCCAAGCCGTCCGGACCTGCCCCGGTTGGAGATCAGCCGCTGTGGCCTGTAACCTGGAATCGAGCGCAGGCGTCATCAGTTCAGCAGGCAGGGGAGTGTCTGTTTTGGGCTCCGGCACGCGTGGACCAGGATGGGGGTGCAACGGTGAGGACGGCGCAGAATCTCATGGTTGCAGCTGGATTGTTGCTCCTGCCCGCCTTCGTGGAGGGCAAGGACCTCCAGGTCGCGAGCGCCTGGGCGCCCACCCCGGCGAAGGTCGACGGAACCGCCGACACCTGGTCGGCGCTGCTCAAACCGCTCGGCGACGTCCCCATGGTGATCGGGGTGCAGAACGACGGCAAATTCCTGTACCTCTGCTTCAAGACGTCCGATCTCAAGCTCAAGAAACAGCTCGCCATGTCCGGCCTGACGGTCTGGGCGAACGGCACGGGCAAGACGGACAGGGGGTTCGGAGTACGGTTTCCGCTCGGGGGAGCCGCGCGCAGGATGGGGTCCGAGGGGGAGCAGTCGGTCCCGCCTTCGGTTGAGGAGGGGAGCGTACCCGTCGTCATTCGGCCGCCCTCGGGGTTCGAGCTCATCGGGCCCACCGCGGAGAACCGCCTGCGCGTAAAGCCCGGAAGCGATGAGGCGGTGGCGGTGGCGCTGGGCGACGATGCCGGCGTCACGGTCCTGGAGCTGAGGATCCCGCTGAAGCCTTCCGACGTGCACCCTCTGGCCATCGGAGCCGCTCCCGGCACGGTCATCGCGCTCGGGCTGGAGACGGAGAAGCCCAAGGCGAAGGATGAAACGGGCGGCGGCGCGCCCAGTGGGGAGCCGGGAGGCGGCTCGCCCGGCGGAACGGGTGGGACGGGCGGTGGCTACGGTGGGGGGCGCGGTGGCGGGTACGGCGGCGGCCCGGGAGGTGGGTTCGGGGGTGGCGGCCATCACGGTAGGGGCGGGGGAACGGGCGCTGGCGCACAACCGATGCCGAGCCCGATCAAGATGTGGCTCCGCGTCACGCTCGCCACACCTCCCGCACCGCCTGCCGCGAAGTAGCGACCGCCCGCCGGGCGGCCGGTTGTCCTTCTAGACATCCTTATTGCCGACTCCACAGAGGCAAGGGCGGCCGCAAGGGCCGCCTCTACATCGATTATCAGAACGTCACACGACGTCGGGGCGGGGCTTGCCCCCGCCGTCGCGAATCCCGTGTCATGCCCGGTGCCTCTGTGGAGCGCGCGCTCCACAGAAGCAATTCCGCGAGATCCTCGCGTCGCCGCTGCGCGGCTCGTCGGGGTGATACCAAGCGCCCTCGACGAAGCAATCCCGCTACGAGCGGCGGGCGATCTCCGGGATGAGGCGGGCGCAAATGTCGTCGCGGACGGCTCGGTAGGCGGCGAGTCGCTCCTCCTCACTACCCAGCGCCATGATGGGGTCGGGAAAGCCGACGTGGATCTGCTCGGCCGCGGCGGGAAAGACCGGGCAGGCCTCACGCGCCGAGTCGCACACGGTGACAACGAGGTCCCAGCGCTGGTCGGCCAGCGTGCCGACGTGCTTCGGCGTGGCCGTCGAGATGTCGACCCCGGCCTCCGCCATCACGCGCACCGCGAGGGGGTGGACGATGCTCGCCGGGTAGGTCCCGGCGCTCGCGGCCTCCCAGTGCCGAGCCAGATCCTGGCGCACCCACCCTTCGGCCATCTGCGAGCGGCACGAGTTCCCCGTGCAGAGGATCAGGACGCGCTTCTTCGCCGTCGTCTCACCCACCGTCCACCTCCCGCAGAGCCGGAACTCCGCACCCCCTTGACAACCGACGCGAACGGTACCATATTTCGCGTGGTGACGAAATGATTCCATCGCCCCTCACGTCCACGGTCAACACCTACAAGGCGCTCGCGCATCCGGCGCGCATGCGCATCCTCGCCATGCTCTGCGGCGGGGAGCTGTGCGTCTGTCAGCTTATCGCGGTCATCCGCCTGGCGCCCTCGACGATCTCGGCGCATCTGGTGGAGCTCAAGCGCGCAGGTCTCGTCGAGGACCGCAAGGAGGGCAAGTGGGTGCACGTGCGCCTGGCCGATGGAGCCGAGGCACGGGACGTGCTCGCGGCCGTCTTCGCGGCCCTGGCCGATGATCCGCAGGTGAAGGCGGACCTCGCGGTGCTCAAGAGGCTCCGCCGCGTGGAGCTCGCCGTTCTGACCCGGGCCGGTCTCGACCTCGAGCGGGTCGGCATCACGGGTTGCTGCCAACCGGTCTTGCCGAAAGGGACCCGCGCATGACCGAGCGCGTGACTCGGCGGCTTTCGTTCCTCGACCGGTACCTCACCGTGTGGATCTTCGCCGCGATGGGGTTCGGTGTCGGGCTCGGCTTCTTTATCCCCGGTGTCGTGGGGTTCTGGAACCGCTTCCAGGCGGGCACAACCAACGTCCCGATCGCGGTCGGCCTCATCCTCATGATGTTCCCGCCGCTCGCAAAGGTGCGCTACGAGGAGATGGGCGACGTCTTCCGCAACTTCAAGGTGCTCGCACTGTCACTGCTCCAGAACTGGGTGATCGGCCCGGTCCTCATGTTCGTCCTGGCGGTCGTTTTCCTGCGCGGCTACCCGGAGTACATGGTTGGCCTGATCATGATCGGCCTCGCGCGCTGCATCGCGATGGTCATCGTCTGGAACGAGCTGGCGAAGGGCGACAGCGAGTACGCGGCCGGCCTGGTGGCGTTCAACAGCGTCTTCCAGGTGTTGTTCTACTCGGTCTACGCGTGGGTGTTCATCACCAAGCTCCCGCCCCTGCTCGGCCTCTCCGGAGCGATCGTGGCCGTGACGATCGGCCAGATCGCGAAAAGTGTTTTCGTCTACCTCGGCATCCCGTTCCTCGCCGGCATGCTGACGCGCCTGGTGCTCGTCAAAGCCAAAGGTAAGGAGTGGTACCACCGGGTGTTCATCCCGAGGATCTCGCCCGTCACGCTCGTCGCGCTCCTGTTCACGATCGTGGTGATGTTCTCGTTGAAGGGCCAGCTGATCGTCCACATCCCGCTCGACGTGCTGCGCATCGCGATCCCGCTGCTGATCTACTTCGTCGTGATGTTCCTCGTGAGCTTCTGGCTCGGGCGGTTGGCCGGCGCCGACTACGGAAAGACCGCCACGCTGGCGTTCACGGCGGCGTCGAACAACTTCGAGCTTGCCATCGCGGTGGCGGTGGCGGTTTTCGGGATCGACTCCGGCGCCGCGTTCGCGGCGGTCATCGGGCCGCTGGTCGAGGTGCCGGTCATGATCGGTCTCGTGAACGTGGCGGTGTTCTTTCAGCGACGGCTGTTCGCCGAGAGGACGGCGCAGCAGGTCGCAGCGGACTGACGATTCTGCCCATGGCGGCCCCGCTGCGCGGGGCGCGCCGCATGAACGGGAAAGGAAGGTGTGCAATGAGCGAGCGTGACGTGGACGTGAAGGCGGCCGTGAGGGAGCACTACGCAAGCGTCGTACGGGAGAGTGGCACGGGGTGCGGCTGTGGCTCCGCTGCGGTCAGCTGCTGCGGGCCGACGTCGGCGCCGGCGAAGATGAGCAAGGAGATCGGGTACTCCGAGCAGGATCTGGCCGCGGTGCCCGACGCCGCGAATCTCGGCCTCGGGTGCGGCAACCCCCTCGCGTTCGCGGCGCTTGAGCCGGGCGACGTCGTCGTGGACCTCGGCTCGGGAGCGGGCATCGACTGCTTCCTGGCGGCGAGGCGGGTCGGCGAGTCCGGCCGGGTGATCGGCGTCGACATGACGCACGAGATGCTCGACCGCGCCCGCCGCAACGCGGCCGAGGACGGCTACACGAACGTCGAATTCCGCCTCGGCGAGATCGAGAACCTCCCGCTCGCCGATTGCACGGCGGACATGGTGATCTCGAACTGCGTGATCAACCTCTCGACCGACAAGCCGCGCGTGTTCGGCGAGGCGTTGCGGGTGCTCAAGCCCGGCGGCCGCCTCATGGTGTCCGACCTGGTTCTCGCCAGGCCGCTGCCGGAGAGCGTGCGGCGCTCCGTCGAAGCGTACGTCGGCTGCATCGCGGGCGCGATGCTGAAGGACGACTACCTTGCCGCCATTTGGGGCGCCGGCTTCGAGACCGTCGAGGTTCTCGCGGAGTCAACCTACCCGATCGGCTCCTCGAGCCCTGACGCCAGCGAACTGGCGGTCCTGGGAGCCGAGGGGATCTCGCCGGAGGACCTCCGCACCACGGCCGAATCGGTCGTCTCGGTCAAGGTCACGGCTCGCCGGCCCTCCGCGTGATAGTGTGCCTCCCGGGGAGGTGCTCCGCATGGCGTTCGTGAAGCCGAGGCGGGGGAGCGCGGCGATCCCCGAGATCGCCGGCAGCATGCCGCACACCTCGCTCGAGAACCTCGACCGGGCGGTGGAGGAACTGGCGGCCCACAAGGACGAGTGGGCGCGGATGCAGGTCGGGGACCGCCTGGCGGTGCTCGGACAAGTTCACGACGAATGCGCCGGAGTGGTCGAGCGCTGGGTCGCCGTCTCCATGCAGGCCAAGGGGATCACGCCGGGCACCCCGTCCGAGGCGGAGGAGTGGCTGGCCGGGCCGCTCTTCCTCCTGCGCAACCTGCGGCTCCTGCGGCGCTCACTCCAGGAGATCGCCCGCTACGGGCACCCGAAGGTCCGCGGCCGCGTCACCACGCGCCCGAGCGGCCAGGTTTCCGCCCGCGTCTTCCCCGCCGACATCTACGACCGCATCTTCTTCCGCGGGTTCACCGGCGACGTCTGGATGGAGCCCGGCGTCGCCGCCGCCGACCTGCCCAAGACGCAGGCGCTGGCGTACAAGCAATCCGTCACGAGCGGCAAGGTGGCACTCGTGCTCGGCGCCGGCAACGTCTCCTCGATCGGGCCGATGGACGCGCTCTACAAGCTGTTCGTCGAGAAGCAGGTGGTCGTCCTCAAGATGAACCCCGTCAACGCCTACCTCGGGCCGCTCGTCGAGGAGGGTTTTCGCGCGCTGATCGCGCGGGGGTTCCTCCACGTCGCCCACGGCGGCGCGGCGGAGGGCGCGTACCTGTGCGCGCACCCCGAGGTGGACGAGATCCACATCACCGGCTCGGACCGTACGCACGACGCGATCGTGTTCGGGACCGGCGACGAGGGGGCGCGGCGCAAGGCCGAGCGGAGGCCCCTGCTCACCAAGCGGGTCACGAGCGAGCTCGGCAACGTGAGCCCCGTGATCGTGGTGCCGGGGCCCTGGACCGAGCGGGACTTCCGGTTCCACGCCGCCAACATCGTCGCCCAGCTCGTCAACAACGCCGGGTTCAACTGCAACGCCGTCCGCGTGGTCGTCCAGCACGAAGGCTGGGACGGACGCGAGAAGCTGCTCGCGGCGATCCGGGCGCTGCTCGCCACGATCCCGCCGCGGCAGGCGTACTACCCGGGCGCAGCCGAGCGCTGGCAGGCGTACGTCGCCACGCACCCGAAGGCCGAGCACTTCGGCACGCCTCGCGACGGCGAGTTGCCCTGGGTGCTCGCAGCGGGGCTCGACCCCGCCGCGACGGAGGACATCTGCTTCACGCAGGAGGCGTTCTGCGGGGTCGCCTCGGAGACCGCGCTCGGGGCCGCCGATGCCGTCGAGTTCCTCGACCGGGCCGTGGCGTTCGCCAACGACACCCTGTGGGGAACGCTCAACGTCGGGCTGATCGTCCACCCGAAATCGCTCCGCGATCCCAGGGTTGCCGCCGCGGTAGACCGCGCCATCGAGAACCTGCGCTTCGGGACGGTGACGGTCAACCACTGGGCAGCGGCCGGCTACGCGGCGGTCACCACGCCGTGGGGCGCCTTCAGCGGGAGCGACATCTACGACGTCAAGTCGGGGATCGGCGAGGTGCACAACACGCTGATGTTCTCGCGCGTTCAGAAGAACGTCGTCCGGGGCCCGTTTCACGTCTGGCCGGTGCCGCCCTGGTTCCCGACCTGCCGCACGGGCCACGTCGTCGCCCGCCGGTTGACGGAGTTCGAGGCGCGTCCCTCGCTGCCGAAGCTCGCCGGCATCCTCGCCGCCGCGGTCCGCGGATAGCGCGGGAGAAGGAGCGTTCGAAGGTCCACAGGTTTTGCAGCAGTGGAGGAGCAGAGGAGCGGAGGAGCAGAGGAGAAACGACGCGGTCCGCCTACGCTTGCAGTGTCGGGCCGTCTTCCTGCTCCTCTGCCCCTCTGCTCCCCGGCTCCTCTGCTGATGGCAAAGGGCAGACTCAAGAAGTCGGTTATGCCTACGCGCTCGGGTGAGCGGCGCGCGCTTGCGGCGGGAGGGGGCGGAGCCCGGCGGCAGGGTCCTTGGGCGGGATGGCGCTCATCGCGTGCTCGGCGATCGCCGTGATCGTCAGGCTCGGATTGACGCCGAGGTTGGCGGGGACCGCCGCGCCGTCCACCACCCACAGGCCGTTGTGGCCGAACACGCGGTTGCGCTCGTCCACCACGCCGTCCTCGGGGCCGGAGCCCATGCACGCGCCGCCGAGAATGTGCGCGGTGATCGGGACGTTGAGCATCACTTCGTTGACGGCGCTGGACGGGAATCCGCCGATGTCCTTCGCCACCGCGCGCGCGGCCTGGTTGGCCACCGGGATGTAGCTCGGGATCGGTGGCTGGCCGGGGTCGCGCCGGCTGCCGAGCCTGCGGGTGAACGGCCACCACCAGTGCCGCTTCCGCACCAGCCGGATCGAGTTCTCCACCGTCTGCATCACGAGCAGGATCACCGTGCGCCGCGCCCACCCGAACGGGCTGAGCGAGCGCAGGAAGTCGATCGGGTGGCGCAGGCACGCCGCCAGCCACTTGAGAGGGCGCCCGAGCCGGGTCCCGCCGTCGGTAAGCAGCGTGGCGAGGAACCCCATGAAGTCCGAGCCCTCGGAGTAGCGGACCACCTCGAGGTGTGTGTCCTTCGTCGGGTAGAGGGAGCTCGCGATCGCGATCCCCTCGGAGTAGTTCACCCTGTCGTCGCGCGCGGTGGCGCCGCAGATCACCTCGCTGTTCGTGCGCACGAATCCGCCCAGAGCCGGAGGGAGGTCGGGTAGCGCCCCCGCCTCGCGGCAGCGCAGCAGCAGGTCCGTGCTCCCCATCGCTCCCGCCGCCAAGATGACGCCGCCCGCGCGCAGCGTCCGCCGGCCGCGCCGCACCTTCCGGGTCGAGCGGCGCGTGTGGACGAGGTAGCCGCCCTCGCCGTCCGGCTCGATCAGCGTGACCAGCGTCTCGGGGAGCACCTCGGCGCCCAGCTTTTCGGCGAAGAACAGATAGTTCTTGTCGAGGGTGTTCTTGGCGTTGTACCTGCACCCAACCATGCACCCGCCGCAGTAGTTGCACGTCTTCCGTTGCGGCCCTTCGCCGCCGAAGAACGGGTCGCCCGCGTCCTCGCCGCTGCGCGGGCCGAACAGCACCGCGACGTCGGTGTGCGTGAACTTCTCGGCGCAGCCGGCGGACTCGGCGAACACTTTCAGCGACTCGTCGCCCGCCCAGACCCTCGGCGTTCGCGTGACCCCGAGCATGCGCCGCGCGGTGTCGTAGTGGGGCGCGAGCCGCGCCTTCCAGTCCGACCCGCGCGGCCAGCGGCCGCGGGCGAATACCTCGTCCGGGGGCACCAGCAGCGTGTTGGCGTAGACCAGCGAGCCGCCGCCGACCCCGGCGCCGGAGAGCACGAGCACGTCCTTGAGCAGGGCGAGGCGCTGGATCCCGTAGCAGAACAGCTGCGGAAGCCAGAGGTACTTGCGGACGTGCCAGTTTGTCTTTGGGAAGTCCTCGGTCCGCCAGCGCTTGCCGGCCTCGACCACGAGGACGCTGTACCCTTTCTCGGAGAGTCGCAGCGCCGAGACGCTGCCGCCGAAGCCCGAGCCTACGACGATGAAATCGAAGACGCCCCCGGTTGGGGCGCTCCCGCTCCTCCGTCGTGTCTCCCCCGGCGCCATCGATCTTCTGCAATTGTACCGCGGCAAGGCAAGCGGCTCAATCCACCCCCGAGGCTCCGGAAGATGTTGATGATTAAGGGTTAAGAGTGAAGAGTGAAGAGTTCAAAGGCAGAGATCGGTCCAGTACCTCCAAGACGCAGGCGCAGCCTGATACCCCTTTGCCGTCCGTCGTAGAGCAATGGTGTCATCCCGAGCGAAGCGAGAGATCTGGGCGGGGGTTGCTTGATTTGGGTTTTCCCCCACCCAGATCCCTCGTCGCTACGCTCCTCGGAATGACATGGCCGATGGCAAATCGGTATGAGGTTTCGTGTCCTTACCTCTTCACTCTCAACTCTTCACTCTTAACGTGCTTTCCTACTCGTCGTGCTCGTGCCCATGCTCGTGGGCGACAACGTGCTGATGCGGGTGACTGTGCACAAGCCGCCCGTGCCGGTGCGAGTGCGCGTGGATCAGGTTGACGGCGAGCAGCAGGTCGGTGTCGGCGAGGACATGCTCGGGCTCGCCGTCGGCCACCAGGCGGTGCTCCTCGGAGAGCACGCGTACGCGGTCCGCCAGGTGCGGCAGCAGCGTGAGGTCGTGCGTGGCCGTCACGAGCGTGAGACCGCGGGCGTGGAGCGCCTCCAGGATCTCGAGCAGCAGCGACTGGCTGCGCGGATCCAGGCCGGCGGTCGGCTCGTCCAGCAGCAGCACGGACGGCGCCAGCACGAGCAGCGAGGCCAGCGCGACGCGCTTCTTCTCCCCGGCGCTCAGCCCGGCCGGGGAGCGCAAGCGCAGCCGGGAAATCTCGAACAACCCCAGCGTGTCCTCGATGCGCCGCAGCACCTCGTCCTGCGTCCACCCCATCAGCAGCGGTCCGAACGCGAGCTCGTCCTCAACGGTGGGGCAGAAAAGCTGGGCGTCGGAGCTCTGGAACAGGAAGCCGACCTCCTGCCGGAACCGCGGTCCGAACGGCGCCGACTCCAGCGCGTCCTCGGTGAGCGGACTGCCGAGGTAGGCGACGCGTCCTTCGCTGGGGAAATAGAGCCCGTCGAGCAGGTGCAGGAGCGTGGACTTGCCGCTGCCGTTGGCCCCGACGAGAGCCAGCCGCTCGCCGCGGCGGACCTCGAACGACACGCCGTCCAGGCACGGCGGCTGGCCGGGGTAGGCGAACCGCACACCCTCGACCGAGAACACGGTCTCGCCGGTTGAGCCGCTCACGCGGATCTCCTGTCCAGGATCAGCAGCGCCGCCGCAACCGCCGCCGCGGCCGCTACGAGGAGCCAGTCGCGGCCCCGCCACCGCGCGGGCCGCAGCAGGCGCACCTCGCCGGTGAACCCGCGCGACACCATCGCGAGCGTGACTGCGTCCGCGAGGCTCCTCGTCCGGCGGAACATCGCGCCGACCCCGGCCGCGGCCCACGCTTCCTCGCGGCGCACACCGATCGGGGCGACGCTGCGGGAGAGGCGCGCCAGGTGCAGCTCCTGCGCCGACTGCAGCAGCACCGCGAGATAGCGCTCCGCCATCGCCAGCACCATCACGAACGCCTGCGGCACCCCGAGCGAGCGCAGGGCGCCGAGGAGCCGCTGCGGCCGCGTCGTCGCCGCGAGGAGGAGGGCGAGCGCCGCGCACGCGGTCGTGCGCAGCACCATCCGGCCGGCCACCAGCAGGCCGTCGCCGGTGACCGCGACCACCTCCGGCAGCCGCCACGGACCGAGCGAGCCGCCGGCCGGCCGCCAGAGGATCAGCAGTGGGGAGCCGCCCGAGACGACGTTGAGCGCGGCCGGGAGCATCAGCGCGGCCGAAGCCAGCGGTACGGCGACCACGACCGGGAGGAGGCGGCGGCCCGGCACCTTCGCGGCAACCGACATCGCCAGAGCGAGGACGAGACATGCGGCGAGCGGCAGCAGGCCCCTCAAGAGTGTCGCGACCACGATCAGGCCGGCCGCGGCGAGCAGCTTGGCGCGCGGGTCGGCCGCGCGGAGCGCTCCGGCGTCGGGGCCGTCCGGCCCGCGGACGAGCAGCGCCATCGACCGGCCCATCGCCCCGAGGGTCCGCCGCAACAGGCGGTGGGCCGCCGGCCGTCGCGGCAGGCTGCCCTCGGGCCTCGCGCCGGGGCGCAGCCACTCAGGCAGCGCGGTCATCGCGGTCCTTCTTCGTGAACAGGCGGCGCAGGCCGAACACGGCCGCGACGATCGCAGCGGCGCCGAGCACGGCGGAGGCTGCGTACCACGCGCCCTGCGCAGCCGCGGATGCTCCCTCCGCGCGCGGAGGCCCGTAGTCGGGCAGCGGCGCCCGCCACAGCGAGGACAGGCGCTGGAAACCGGACGGCAAGTGCCCCGTGAGCTTGGACAGCTCGTCGGCGCTCCACTCGCCCCAGGCCGTGCCCCCGCCGAAGCGGGCCACGAGCACCAGGCCGAGCGGCGACAGCAGCGCGAGCGCCGCCACCGCGAATCCGAGTCGTCTGAAACCGCGGCCGGTCGGCCCTTCGGTTGTCGTGCCGTCCAGTGCCAGCCCAGGCTCCGTCCGGGCGATGAAGCTAAGAGCGAGCGCGGTGATGGCCGCCTCCACGAACCCGACGACCAGCAGGTGGGAAAGCGCCATCGCGGGCACCGCGACCCCGAGGCCGAACGGGCAGTAGAGCGGCCGGCCGGAGGGGTCGCGTGCGATCAGGGGCTGGATCCCGAGCAGCACGCCGGTGACCAGCGCCGCCGCGTTGACGCCGACGTACCCGCCCGCAGCCGCGGCCACCCAGCGGCGCCGCGACGCGGCCGGGCTCGAGCCCGCGAGGATTCGGTACGTCCACCACCCCGTGAACGGCATCACGACCGCCATCGTGAAGCAATTGGCCCCGAGGGCGGTGATCCCGCCGTCGCCGAACAGCAGCGCCTGCACGGCGAGCGCGACCGACACCGCCACCACGGCCGCCCACGGGCCCAGCAGCACCGCCACCAGCACCGAGCCCACCGCGTGGCCGCTCGTGCCGCCGGGCAGCGGCACGTTGAACATCATCACGACGAACGTGAACGCGGCGGCGAGCGCCATCATCGGCAGCCGGCGCACCGACAGCGTGCGCTTCAGGCGCGCCGAAGCCCACGTCCATAGCGGCGCCATCACCCCCCAGGCGGGCAGGTAGGTCTGCGGCCCGAGGTACCCGTCCGGGATGTGCACTACCGCACCGCCCGGGTCCGGTAGCGCCGAACGCGCGGCCGCCGAATCACGGGAGCAGCGCCCCGGTCGTGGTCGCCACCACGCCGCCGTGCTTGACGCCTCGCGTGGCGACGAGCGCGTCGGCGATCTTCCGCACCTGGCGGCTGTGCCCTCGCACGATGATCACCTCGAGGCAGTTGTGCGGGTCGAGGTGGACGTGCGTGCTGCTCACGATCGCGCGGTGGTGCCGGTGCTGGAGCTCGGCCAGCGTGTCGGCGAGGTGGTGCTCGTGGTGCTCGTAAACGATGCTCACCGTGGCGATCACGTCGGCGTTCGGGTCGGACCACTTCTCGGAGACCAGCTCCTTGCGGACGAGGTCCCGGATCGCCTCAGAGCGCGAAGCGTAGTTGCGCTCGGCGACGAGCGCGTCGAAGCTCGCGAGGAGCCCGCTCTCCATCGATACCCCGAACCGTCCCAGCTCCGCCATGGCGCCTCCGTGGCACGTCTTGTGAATTCGTAGCACCCCCCGGCCGGGAAGGCAAGGGCCCGGCGGCGTTTGGTTGCCCGGTGCGGCAGGGCTATCCTAGTAGCGGGTTCCGGAGGACGACACATGGGCAGACTCCTGGTGCGGTGGTTCATCTCGGCTCTGGCGCTGGTGGCGGCGGCGTGGTTCGTTCCGGGGATCAGGGTTGGGCATGAGGCGTGGCTGGCCTACGCCGGGATGGCGTTGATTTTCGGCCTCGTCAACGCGGTGGTCAAACCGCTCCTGAAGATCCTCACGTGCCCGCTCATCGTCCTGACCTTGGGCCTGTTCCTCTTCGTGATCAACGCGTGCATGCTCCTGCTCGCGGCCAGGATCGCCGATGCCGTCGGCATCGCGTTCTACGTGGACGGGTTCGTGCCGGCGCTGCTCGGCTCGCTGATCGTCAGCGTCGTCACCTGGGTCCTGTCCATCTTCGTGGGGGACTGATCCCGCCTGCGCTTTGACCTGTCTCGGCGGAGCGCGCTCCGCGCGTGCTCTCGTCGCCAATCGCTGCCATCCTGAGCGAGGCGAAGCCTCGCGAAGGATCTCCCCGAGCCTGCAGCGCCCCTGGAACACGCAGGGGTCCACCAGATTCTTCGCGGCACCTTCGGCGCCGCTCAGAATGACAGCAAGGGAAGCGGGCGGCTAATGCCGCGGGAGGGCGCGGACGCGCAGTTCGGCGCGTGTTGGCGTTCGCTCGGAGGCCACGGTGACGACCATCTGCGCGGGTGCGATCGACGGCGCCGCGGCCAGCGCGCGGTAGCTGGCCGCGGGCACGCGCCGGAACGTTGCCGCCCCGCCGGCATCGGTCCTCGCGGACCGTGTCCACGTCGTCCCCTGGCCGAGTCGCTCCAGCGTCACCGCGACGCCCTCGCAGGGCTGCCCGGCCCCGTCGAGGATCACCACCGTCACCGCGTTTTCCGCCTCCCCGATGCCGCCCCTTGCCTGGGCCACGCTCGTCCGGTTCACGGTGGCGGCCGGCGCCGCGCTTGAGAGCGCCCGCATCCCACCCGTCGCCTTGACCTCCTCTTCAGTCATCGTGGTCGGGGGCATCGCGACGGCGGCTTCCGGGGTGTCGGCGCGGGTCGCGGTGGTCGTCGTTCCGGGAGACGTCTCCTTCCCGTCGCTCACGCGCTGGTCCAGCGTTCCGGTCGGCGGGGTCGCCACCATTGCGACCGTCTCGGGCTCCGGCGCAAATGGGGCCTTCGCGGCTTCCTTGGCAATCGAGCCCAACTCGTCCGCGCTTTCGGCGCCACGGGCGGCGGAAGGCATCTTCTGCCTCGACGGGATGGCCACCCGGGCTCCCTTGGGCATGGGCGGCTGGGCCATGGCGACTGCGATCCCCTGGGGCTCCGTCGGCGCGGGAGCCGTGACCACGATATCGTCGATGTGGACCACGCCGGAGAGCGCCATCCACTTCCACACGTCGTCGGGCTGCGCCGGGATGCGAGCCGCCACGATCCCCACACCGAGCACCAGCAGCACGGACGCTGCGGCGAGCCAGCTCGGTTGGAGCCCTTCCACCAGAGGTGGCATCAACCACCGCCGTCCCGGCTGGAACGTCTGCCGGTCCAGCCGGATCGAGCCCGGGATCTCGGCCTTGATGCGATCGGCAAGCCCGGCCGGCGGTTCCGGCGTCGCGCGCGTGGCGAGCAACCGCGCGATCTCTCTTTGGGTGAGCTTCTTCATGGTGCAACCTCCTGGAGCGTATCAGCGAGCAGCCGGAACGCGCGCCTGAGCCGCTTTCGAACCGCCACCTCGCTGATCCCGTCCGTCTTCGCGATCTCGGCGACCGGCGCGTCGGCCCAGAACCTCGCGGCCACCGTGAAGCGGAGCTCCTCGGGCAGCCCGAGCACCGCCTTGCGCAGCCGCTCCTGCATCTGGGCCTCGATCACCTCGTCGTCCTGGCGTTGGGCGCCGTCGGGCAGCGTCGCTCCAAGCTCCTCGTCGAGCGGCACAACCGCGTGCGGGCGGCGGACGTGGTTGAGAAACGTATTGGTCGCGATGCGGTACAGCCAGGTTCCGAACCGCGACCGCCCGTCGAACGACCCGATCGCCGCCCACGCCCGCCGGTACGTCTCCTGCGTCAGGTCGGCGGCGACGTCGGGGTCATGGGCGAGCCAGCACAGCAGGGCGTAGACGTTCCGGTAGGTGCGGTCGACGAGCGCTTGGGCCGCCGCCCGGTCGCCCTCGGCGAGGGCCGCGAGCAGAGCCCCTTCGTCCGCCGGCTCCACCTTTCGCGCCTCCTGCCCGCCCGATCGGACCCATGGCATCGCCTGAACGCTGCCCATGCCATTTAGACACAGAACGGCGGGAAAAGAAAACCACCCGAGAGAAATGGAAGACGGGAAAGGGAACAGGGAAGACGGAAGACGAAGCAAGACTTGGGGGGCTTGTCATTGGAGGCGCCGCCATCTCGGTCTCTGTGGAGCGCGCGCTCCGCGCGTGCTCTCCTTGTTCCAAATGAGATGTAGCGGCCGGCCGCTGGCCGGCCGTCGACAATCGTGAGGTCCCGACGGAAAATCGGCCGCCCGGCGGACGGCCGCTACAGAAGACCGCACGCCTCTCGCAGGGGCAGGGCTTGCCCCCGCCCGTCTCGTCATTGCGAACGAAGCGAAGCGATCCCGCCGAGATCGAGGCTTCAGGTGCCGATCAGGAAGTTCTTGAGGCCTGGCACGCAGCCACGGCTGCAGGGCTCCGACAGGCTGCTACGGTCTGTGGACGCCGCTGCGCTTGGCAATCGCCTCGTAGGCACTCTTGACGACGTCGGGGCCATACTTCCGCTCCAGCCGCCGGACGACGAAGTGACCGGAGGCGACCTTCTGGAAGCTGGTCACGAAGAGCAGGTTGATCGCTACCCCGGAGGCGGCGCCGATGACGGGCACGGCCTCGGCCGCCACCTTTTCGCTCACGACCACGTCGAAGCGCGCCGCGATCCTGGCAATCAGCCGGAGGACGACCGGCGCCCCTTCCTCGGTGATTCCCTTCGCAGTAATGTACTCTGCGGCCTCCGTGAGCGCCTTGGCGAGGCCGATCCGAACGGCGTAGTACGCAGTCTCCGAGGCATCGTCCGCCGGGCCCGGCCCACCGAGGGCGAAGACCTCGACACACGCCAGCTGGCTTTCGACGCTGCCGACATCTTCGCCCTCGCTCCGGGCGATGTCCGCGATCGCGCGGAGCATGATCACGGTGGAGATCGGCAGCTCGACCGCGAGGCCCGGAAGGCCGAAGAACCCTCCCACCCCGCCGCTGCCGGCTGCGGCCGCTCGGTGAAGCCACTTGGAGGGGGCGCCACGATGCTTCTTCCCCATGGTCGAGACCGCGGCGACAACGGCCTTGCGGACGGCCGTGGTGGTCGCCCTCGACACGATCGCGCCGGCCTTGGCCGGGAGCAGCTTCGTCGCCGCCTCGATGGGAATGCCGATGAGGTTGACGAGGCGCATCGCGAAGGTGGGGCTCTCGAGCGCCCCGACCGCGCCCTCCAGACTCTTGAGATCAACCGGATCCATTGGCACCTACGTGAGCCGAGCGACGTCGCCCAGGAAGACGGTGCCGGGTCCGTCAAACATGGTCCTCCTGGCTTCGGCAGCTCCCTGGTTCCGGGCCGGCCAAGGCCGCACCACGTCGCTGGGGTACCCAGACAGGCTCACCGGTACCGCATTGGCACTGTGGTTCACCATTTCGCCCCCCACCCTCATGCGTCCACGCAGGAGCGCCAAGTCTAGCGGCCCCGGCGCACCTCCAGGGAGATCGCGCAACAACGCGGTGATTCTCTCGCGATGCACTTTGTGGCCGCTCATGGCGCCACGGTACATGAAAACCTGGAGAGTGTCTCCGAATTTTCTAACCAGATCGCCACGGGGATGTCCACAGCTGTTCCACTCGGTGTAGTTGTCAGCGGCTGCCGCCGCCACTGGGCCCTCGGTTACCATTTACGCGTGTCGTACCAAACGAGGCACCATCCCGACCCTTTGGTCGAACGTTCGTGCCTGTCCACGAAACTGGGCAACTCCAGGCCCGAAAGGCGTGAGATTCCTTGAGCGGCCGATTTCCAATCCCACCGCGCAGGTCGTATCGGTTGAAGCCGGCCGCCCTGCTCCTCGCGAGCCTCATCGTCGCCGCCACGGTCCGGGCCGGTCCGCCCTTCGTGACGGACGACCCCGAGACGCCGCCGCTGCACGGCTGGGAGATCAACATCCCCATCACCCTCGAGCGCGAGTCGGGGGAGCAGTCCCTCGAGACTCCGCTCTTCGACCTCAACTACGGCTACCGGGAAAACGTGCAGCTCAGGGTGGAGTTCTCGCTCTTGAACGTACGCCTGGACGGAGCTCGGACCGAGCGCGGCCTGAGCGACACCAGCGTGGGTGTGAAGTGGCGCTTCCTGGAGGAAAGCCAGCTGATGCCCCAGATGGCGATCTACCCCCAGGTGACGTTGCCGACAGGGGATCACCAGCACCGGCTGGGTGACGGGAAGCCGTCCTACGGGTTCCCCCTCGTGGCCCAGAAGAGCTGGGGTCCCTGGACCGTGTTCGGCAACGTTGGGGTCATCGTCCAGAGCACGGCCGGTAGCCGAGACTACTGGTATCAGGGGCTGACGCTGGTCCGTGAGGTCAGCCGCAGCCTGGAGCTTGGTGTCGAGGAGTACGGCAACTCGCCGATCGACCGAGACGAGCGCTCCTCGCTGGGCTACAACCTGGGCGGTACCTGGAAGGTGGCCGAATCGATGAACGTTCTATTCTCGGCCGGGCGGACCGTTCGTGGCGAGCAGGCCACGTCGGTCTACCTGGGCATTCAGCTGCTGGTGGGAGGCTCCGGGGCCAACTCCAAGTAGGCCGATGACGGCCGCTTCCCGGGGCCTAGCGAAGGACGAGGAATTCCGGTGTTGGGACGGGGCTTTTCCCCGCCCTTTGTGTCATTACACGCGATGCAATCCCGATGCGGACGAGGGCGGCCGCAAGGGCCGCCCCTACGAAGGACCAGAAATTCCGGTGTAGGGCCGGGGCTTTTCCCCGCCCGTCTCCGGACGCAGGTCCTCGAGCCGGTCGATGCGGGTGAGCGCGGGGAACAGGGGCGGCCAGACCGCCGCCAAAGCGATCGTCAGCGCGCCGCCGGCGACGACCGCCGGCACCGCTCCGAGCAGGGCGGCCGCCGCGCCCGACTCGAACGCGCCGAGCTGGTTGGAGGCGCTGATGAACACCATCTCCACCGCGTTCACGCGCCCGCGCAGCTCGTTCGGCGTTGCCAGCGCGCCGATCGTGGCACGGATGTTCATGCTGATCATGTCGACGAAGCCGCTCACCGCCAGCACGGCCAGAGAGAGCGGGAAGGAGCGCGAAACGCCGAACACGATCATGCTCGCGCCGAACGCGGCGACAACCATGAACAGCATCCGCCCCGCCCGCCGCATCGACGGCCGGTGCGCGAGCATCGCTCCCGCCGTGACCGCGCCGAGGGCGGGCGCGGCCCGGAGCAGGCCCAGGCCTCCCGTCCCCACGTGCAGGATCGTGCGGGCGAACAGGGGAGCGAGCGCAATCTGGCCGCCGAACAGCACCGCGAACAGGTCGAGCGAGATCGCGCCGAGCAGCACCGGCGTGCGGCGGACGAAGGCGACCCCGGCGAGCAGGCTCTTCCAGTCCGGCGATCCGCCGCCGGAGGCGCGGGTGCGGGCGGAGTGCGAGCGCAGAGAGAGCACGCAGGCGAGCGCGAGCACCATCAATCCGGCGGCCACGGCGTAGGGGAGCTCGGGCCGGACGTAGAAGATGAAACCGCCGAGGGCCGGGCCGGCCACGGTCGCCATCTGCATCCCCATCGTCCGCAGCGCCATCGCGCCGGCGAGCAACTCCGTCGGCACCAGCGTCGGCGGCAGCGCGCGGGCAGCCGGGCTTCCGATCGCGTTCGCCACTCCGGTCGCCGCGGCAAGCGCGACGAAAGGCCAGAGCTGCTTGGCGCCCACGAGCGTCACGGCCACCAGCGCCGCCATCACGGCCATGTTGAGCATCAGCGCACCGGCGAACACCAGCCGCCGCGGGAAGCGGTCCGCGAGGTGCCCGGCCGGAAGCGCGAGCAGCGGCAGCGGCACGAAGCCCGCCAGGCCGATCAGGCCGAGATCGAACGCGCTCTGGCGGATGTCGTACACCTGCCAGCCGATGATCACCGCCGCCATCTGGCTGCCCAGCCCCATCGCCAGCGACGCCACCCAGAGCAGGGCGAAGTCGGGGTGCTGCAAGGCCGGCGGCACGCGGCGTCTGATCCAGGCTCCGTTCGTCATGGCCCTCTGCGTTGGAAGCAACTGCAAATCGTTCGTGAGGGGTTCCTACCCACCGCGCTCGAGTGTAGGGGTGCTCGGACCGCTGTCAAGTTCGCGACATACCAACCGCCCTTTGTGTCATCTCGAGCGAGGCGAAGCAATCCCGATGCGGACGAGGGCGGCCGCAAGAACCACCCCTACGTCGACCCTCCAGTACCGACGTCGGGGCGGGACTTGGCCCCGACGTATGTGTCGTTGCGAGGAGGCCCGCCGCCGTTGGTGCCGGCCAGAATGTAGCGGCCGGGGGTCGGGAAACGTGCGATCGCGGCAAAGAACTGGCCGCCCGGCGGGCGGCCGCTGTGCGTTTGCCTGTCCGTTTGTCGAACAGAGGCGGGTTGAGCTACAGCTCCGACCGGAACGGCCCCACAAGCCATTCCGTCACACGCTTCTTCAACGAACGGGCTTTCCAAATCGCGGTCGTGTAGGGGCGGCAGCGCGACTGGTCCCGCAGGTAGCGTTCCTTCATCAACCTCGCGAACGCGGCGTCGTACACGAAAAGATTGACCTCTTCGTTCAGATGGAACGACCGGTCGTCGAAGTTGGCCGATCCCACCGTGGAGAAGATCCCGTCCACGACTATCGTCTTCAGGTGGAACATCGTCGGCTGGTACTCCAAGATCTTCACGCCTCCCTCGAGGAGCGACCCGAAGGACGAGCGTCCCGCCGCCTTCGAGGAAGGCACATCGCTCTGCTCGTCTGACGGAATCATCACCCGCACGTCGACGCCCCTCTTCACGGCGGCGATGAGGAGACCCGTGCTCGCCTCGTCCGGCAAGAAGTAGGAGTTCGCGATCCAGATCTCCTTCATGGCGGCGGCGAGCGAGACCGCGTAGACGCGTTCCGCGCCCGACATCGGCGCGAGCGGTGACGAGGGCACGACGGCGACGGAGCTCGAGCCGGCCTGCTGGAGGACGGGGAAGAAGTTCTCGCCGACGAGCGCCTCGCCCGTCACCTCCGACCAGTTTTCCTGGAATGCGCGCTGGAAGCCGCGGACGGCAGGGCCCTCCACACGCACCTGCGTGTCGCGCCAGTGCTCGCGGGAATCCGCGTCGCCTCGCCACAGGTCGGCGAACCCCACGCCACCCGTGAAGCCGACCGTGCCGTCCACCACGAGAACACGCCGGTGGTTGCGATGGTTCACCACCCAGAGCATCCACGGCTTCTCCGAGTGGAAGAATTCCACGCGGCAGCCGGCGCGGCGCAGAGCATCGACGTCGCTCGCTTTCAGGCCCTTGCTCGAAGAGCCGACCGCGTCGAGCAGGACGCGCACCGCGACGCCGTGCGCGGCCCGCTCGGCGAACGCGTCGCGAAAGCGCGTGCCTACCTCGCCCGACCAGAAGATGTACGCCTCGAAGTTCACGGTCCTGCGAGCGGAGGAGATGGCGGCGAGCATGGCCGGGAAGATCGCGTCGCCGTTCTCGAAAAGCTCGAGCCGGTTCCCGGAGGTCATCGTCGGGCCCGGCAACGCCGACGGCAGAAACGTCGGATCGCTCACCGTAAAGCCGTGGGGCAGCTCGTAGACGGTCTGTTTCGGCGCGCTCGACCTGGCGGCAGCAATGGCGAACACGTAGCCCGCCGCGACCGAAACCAGGACGATTACGAAAAGGCGCAGCGGCCTTTGGCGTCGGGGGCCGGCGATTGTCACAAGCTCAAGACTACCCTTCCTGCTCGAAGCTCCGCTGAGAAGATCCTCTCCGACGTGTGTGATCCCGACCGGATCACAGCCTTGCCTTCCGCGGCCGCAGGGCGTTGCTGATCCTCACGTCGCGCGTCACAGGCTGACGGCATCCAAGACGCCGCTCCGCAGGGCGAACCACGTGAATTGCAGAAACTCGTCCTTCGGTTCTCTCGTGTAGCTGACCTTGCCCTCCTTCATCCAACCCGATGCGTCCGGGGCGTTGGAGTTCCGGATCTTGAACGCGTTCGTCAAGAACGAGTCGAGGCGATTGCCCAAACCCTTTTCTGTGCCGGTCCGCTTGTCGAGAAAAGCGATCTTCAAGTCCTCGTAGATCGCGCGCACACGACCGCGAGCCTGGCCGGCGGTCACGTCGATTTCGAACGACAGCTCCTTCGTGCTACCGGACGTGATCCGGATGTGTTCTGCATTGTCGAGGAACGCGTCAAGGCGGGTCAGGTCGATTGGGCCGAGCGAACCGGAATAGCGGAGCGAGAGATCTTGCGAAGCGACCGGGATCGTCATCAGCACCTTGAGCGCTCCTGTGTCGAGGAGGTCGCCCTGTGCCCGGAGCACGATGACGGCTGACGCTTCGCCACGGTTGGCGATGCCCTCGACGGCAATATTCATCGCCCCGACCGTCAGCACGCCCGGGTCGGCTCCGGCGACCGCACGCTCGGCGTATCTCACGCGGCCGTCGGTGATCCCGAGGCTGCCGACTTGCAGCGGTTGCCGGATCAGAGCCAGCGCCTCGTGCACCATGAGCGGAGGCTTTACGAACGGCTCGACCGGCTTGTAACGACTGACAAGCACATCGAGGGAGGGGCGGGAAAGACGAACCGACCCTGCCCGGTACGCCTTCCCCTGGAGAAGCTCGCCGTACGCCAGGCCCGACACTCTGCACTCCGGGACGACCGCACGAAACCGCGTCATCCGAAAGGCGCTCGCTGCGAAGAACTCGTCATCTCCGACCAACGGCCGAAGCTCGGCCCCTTCGGCAATCAGCTCCGAACCCGGCACCGACGCTCGCAGCCGCGCGCAGCGGACTCCGTAGCGTAAGCGGGGAAGTTTCACATCGAGATCCGCCGCATCGAGGCTGGCCTGGGCGAGGATATCAGCCAGAGCAGGAGTGCCCCACAGAAGTCGCGCCCAGCGAACCCCCGTCAGCGAAACCCGGCCGGCTTTGAGCGTCGAATTCGTTGTGCTCAATGCGACGGATCGAGCGAGCAGCCGATTGGCCCCGAACGCATAATCCAGCTCGCCGATCCGCAGCGCGTTCCCGGGATGCGCCTCGGCAAACGCTCGCTCCACCTTCCTCTTGCCGTAGCTGTTGAGGATCGGACCACCGAACATGAGGATGACCACTGCGACGGCGAGGACGACCGCACCAAGACCGATGCCCACGGTGGCCGCCAGCCTCGGCAGCGAAAGGCGCCGGCTATCCTTCACCGTTCCCCCGTGAACGATGCACGTGAGCCCGGCCTCGTCCCGGCAGACGTCGGCATGGGTCTCGCCGTACAAGCCATCGAGCTAGAGATTGCAAGCGACGACCGGGCCGCCGTGTCCGTGCCCGGAGACGTTGGCTGACGTCTCCCGTATGAGCTTCGCCGCGCCGCCATCATCGACACCCTCGCCCGTTCTCGTCCCAAAGTACCACCGTCGGGTGCATCTTCACCAGATGTGTTCCTGTAATACCGATTTACCATCGTCCATGTCATTCCGAGGAGCGCAGCGACGAGGAATCTGGGTGGGGGAAAGCCCAGATCAACCAGCCCCCGCCCAGATCCCTCGCGGAGCCCGCCCTGAGCGGAGTCGAAGGGCTCGAGATGACACCTTTGCTCTACGACGGACGGCAAAGGGGTATGACCCAGGTCCCGAAGTCGAACAGCTTGCCCCCGCCTTGCTTCACACCCTCTCCGGCGAGCGGGAAAGGACCGGGATGAGGGCGCAGGCGGCGGCGTGTAGCCCCACCCTCCACTTCATTGCTTAGAAAGTCGCGCTCCAAAGCCCTGTCATCGCGAGTCCCGCCGGAGGTGGGACGAAGCGATCCCGAGGCCATCTCGATGACGACGGGATCGCCGCGTCGGCCCCTCGCAGTGCGAGCGGCCTCCTCGCGATGACACCCACTTTCATGGTTCAGGGTGAGCCTGGACTCATGGAGGTTGTTCAGAAAGTCCCCTTCAACGCGGTGTCATCGCGAGGCGCCCGGGCCGCCGCAGGCGGACCGGGCAACGACGCGATCCCAGGGTGACCGTGAGATTGCTTCGGCCCTTCGGGCCTCGCAATGACAGTCACCTTCATGGTCCAGGGTGAGCCCGCCGCTCATGAGGATTGCCTAGAGAGTCTCCCCGAACACCTCTGTCCGTATGATTATTGCCACGGGTGGGGTGTGACTCAACGTCTGTCTGCCGAGGTATGGCTTGAGGATGAAGTGTCCCCCCACTCGTGCAAGGGGGTAGCGGAGTCGCCAGAT
>JBEKAA010000024.1:0-44647 GCA_050018455.1 Thermoanaerobaculaceae bacterium
ATGCAGCAATAGTGGCTGGGAGCGGTTGGCCCAGCCATTGGTGTTAGGAGAGGATAGGGCGGGCTTCGGCCCGCCCGTTTCTTGACCCCTCGCTCCGAGGCCCCAGGAGCCGCGATCTCGGCCAGGGAGGCATCGGACCCCGCACGCCCTGCACCTCCGCGCAGCCTGAGGGGCAGCGGGAAGCGGGGCGGGCTTCCCTACTGCTGCCGCCTCATCGTCAGTCGGGCGGTGGTTCGCGTTCTTGACGCCAACTCCTAGCTGCCTTATAGCTTGAAGTGCATCAGGAGTGGCTCTGCGAAGCAGGGCCCGGCAACCTGGGATGGACGCCCAAGGTGCCATCTCGCCGCGAGGTGGGGATGCGGTCAGGACGGAGCAGCGAGCGAACCTGACAAGCGAAGGTCCGGCGGAGCCCCCGCTCTCTTGATGCAAGGGAGCGGGGTCTCGTGCGTCAGGGCAGCCGCAGCGCGCCCCCCTCCGAGCGAGTCAGGTACGGAGTCCTTCCCCGCACGAAACGAGAGGTGTGATGGAAGGGGAAAGGAGAGGTGAAGGCCATGAGACGTGCACCCTTCTACGGCGATTGCGACATGGCGTTCGAGCCCGAGGTGCTGCTGCTAAGCGACGAGGGTTACCTCGACCCTCGCGTCAATTCCCGCAAAGAGGTGATTCCGACGGGAGGCACAGATGGACGAGAAGAAAGAACAGACCGAGAAGCCGACGCTCGTGATCGCGACGATCACGAAGACCACGACCGACGAGGAGCTGCATCGAATGGCGAAGGAAATCTACGAGAAGCTCACGCCGAAGAGGCTCGGGTAGTCAAAGTCGGCGGCGGCAACCTGTACCAGGGCGGCTTCGGCCGCCGTCTTCTCTTGGTCTTCGCCCCAGGAGCCCCGATCTCCCACTGGGTAGGGTATAGACTACTGGCGACGTGCCCTCGAACAGCCTGGAGGGCAGCAGTGCGCGGGGCGAGGCAACGGCGAGGCAACGAGTCGGAGCCGTTTTCGTAAAGCATTGAGCCGCGAGGGCGAACGGCGCCCTCTCTTCGGAGGTGCACGCCGGGCGCCTCTGTTATCCTCGTGGTCGGCCCCCAAGGCAGCCAGAAATTGCTGCCAATGGGCGCTGCGAAGGAGTCTTCGGCCGTGGGAGAGGTGATCCTGCACCGCCTGACCGGAAGCAAGAAGGCGCTCGACGCCTGTCGCCTCATCGAGCGGCTCTACTCGTCTGGAAAACGGGTTGCCGTGTGGATGTCCGACCGGGGCCGGGCCGCCGTCCTCGACGAGTACCTCTGGACGTTCGCCCAGAACTCCTTCGTCCCGCACGCCATCTGGGACGGCGTTGGGGATGGCGATGAGCCGGTCGTCATCGTGACCGGGACGCTTGCGAACCCGAACCGCGCCAAGGCGCTGGTCGTAGGCGACCGCCTCCCTGACCCGGCGGCAGCAAGGGAGTGGCCGGAAGTGCACGACCTGGTGACCGCCGCAGCCGAGGACGAGGGGAAGAAGGAGGCCTGGAAGGCGGCCGGGTTCTCCGTCCGGGAGGTCCGGGGGATCGGGCCGGACCGCTGACCGTCCGGCCAGGGCGCAGGTAGGCGGGCGCCACGGACAGCACCTTGCCCCTCGCGAGCAGGCCTCGATAGACGGGTTCGAAAAGTCCTTCGGAGACGATGTCTGCTTCTGTCAGTGTGGGCGCAGCACCAGCGCGCCGACGACCGCCGACCGCTTGACGCGCAGGAGAGCCTCGTTGGCATCTTCCAGTCCGAGTACCTCGACGCTCGTCGTGATGGGAATTGCCGCAGCCAGTTCGAGCAGCTCACGAGCGTCCGCGCGGGTCGCGTTGGCCACGGAGCGGACCGTTCGCTCGTGGTAGAGAGAAGCGTAAGGAAAGGCGGGCAGGTCGCTCATGGTGACACCTGCGCAGGCGACGGTGCCGCCCCGCGCGAGGTAACCGAGCGCCAGCGGCACCTGCTCCCCTGCCGGAGAGAAGATCACCGCATGATCGAGTGAGGCGGGCGGCGAGTCCTCCGGCGCCCCGGCCCACGCCGCGCCGAGCGAGAGGGCGTGCTCGAGGTGCCGCGATGCCCGCGTGAAGACCGCGACCTCGCATCCCGCATGCCTCGCGACCTGGATCGCAACGTGAGCGGAAGCCCCGAAGCCGAAGATGCCGAGCCTCCCGCCGCCGAGCGCGCCCGCAAGCCTCAGGGCCCGATACCCGATCACGCCGGCGCACAGCAGAGGCGCGGCCTGGACGTCGGCGAACGCGTCCGGAAGGGGGTACGTGAAATCGGCGCGGGCGACCGCGCTCTCCGCGTAGCCGCCGTCCCGGTGCAGGCCCGTGAAGCGGGCGTCCGGGCACAGGTTCTCTCTGCCGCTTCGGCACCAGGTGCAGGAGCCGCAAGCGCCGGCCATCCACGCGACTCCAACGCGGCGGCCGACCAGGGCCGGCGAGACACCCGCGCCAACCTCCTGGACCACACCGACGATCTGATGACCGGGGATGAGGGGCATTCTCGCCCCCGGCAGCTCTCCTTCCACGGTGTGCAAATCGGTCCTGCAGACACCGCATGCGAGAACCCGCAGGCGCAGCTCTCCCAGGCCCAGCGGGGCTTCTGCGATCTCCCTGGGCGTAAGCGGGCGGGTCTCGATAGGGCCCGGCTTTTCCAGCACCATCGCCTTCACGTTCTGCAGTCTCCGCCCTCGATTCTAGCCCGGGTCATTCGTGGGAGTCCTGCTGCGGACTGTGCGCTGGCAAGCCACGGTCAAGACGCCCCGGAGGCCCGTGGGACGCCAGGGCCTATCTTGTCGCCGCGTGGGCGAGCAATGCCAGCGCGACGCCGGCGAGGACGTCCGTCAGGTAGTGCCAACCTGTCGCGACCGCGCCGATGGCGGTGATTCCGGACAGAATCCACCAGGTCCACGCCCACGCGCGCGCCTGGTGCCGCGCCCATAGTGCGAGGAGGACGTCCACGCCGACATGCAGCGACGGCATCGCTCCGACGCCGAACGAGACGTGAACCGGCACCGACGTCCCCGCCAGGATGGACTTGACCGCCGCGTAGTTGCGGAGAAGCTCACGCTCGGCGCCCGCGCTGTTCGGGAGGGATACCCGCACCTGGGTCCAGAGATCGAAATCCACGAGAGCCGGCCCGAGCGCCGGGAATGCGACGTACAGCCAGGCGCCTGCGAGCCAGAGAAAGGCGAGCGAGCCTGCCGCCCGCCACCGCAGGGCCCGGTCCGCCGAGCTGAGCAGGACGATGCACCCGGCCAGCGCCAGGTACATCCACAGCGCGTACGCACCGTCGAACGCAAATCCGACCCAGCGCGGGTTGCCCTGGAAGATCGCGAGCAGGAAACGGTTGGGGTCGAGTCCACCGATCAGCGCGCGGTCGATTGCCCCAAGCGCCGTGTCCCACGTTCGGTGGTTCAGGCCGGGGACCAGGAGCTTGAGCCAGGAGTAGTCGATGCTGACGACACCCATCAGCAGCCCGATCAACCCGGCGTCCACCGCCGCGCGCGCCTGGTCGAAGGGCCGGTGCAATCCTAATCGTGCGAGGCCGGCGCGGGCTGCGATTGCGAGCAGGAGAAGCCCGCCGAAGACCAGGGTCGCCTGGAGCGCCTCGAGCGGGGGAGCGGACCACGGGAAACCGTATGCTGGGATCCAGGCGACGGTGAGGGCAAGCTGCACGGAGGCCACGGCTGCGGTCGTCCAGATGACAGCTTGCGTGCTTGTTCCCGCATGGGCTTTCGCGACAATCCGTGAACCGGCGTGAACCATCGAGTGCGATGGTACCGCGTTCGTGGAGGACCGTGCATCGTCGCTGGGATGCGTGGAAGGCGGCTTATCTGCTAGAATCTCTCGCCGCAAACGCGGCCGGAGGTTTCCATGGTTTGCACCAGGCTTTCTGGAGCAGTTCTCGCGGGAGTGTTGTTGGCGACGACGGCGTGGACGCAACAGCCGCAGGAACCCGCCTCGTCGAAGATCGGCTTCGTCTACGTCCAGAAGGCTCTCGCCAGCACGGACGAGGGGAAGGCACGCCTGAAGGAACTCGACGCATGGGCGCGGCCCAGGCAGGATGAACTCGGCAAGCTGGACAAGGAGATCAACGAGCTCAAGGGCGAGATGATCACCAAGCAAGGGGTGGCGACCGAGGACGCGATCGCCGAGCTCAACAGGCGCGTCGTCGCCAAGCAGCGGGAGTTCGAGGACAAGCAGCGGACGGCGAAACGGGACTTCGAGGCCAAGCAGCAGGCGCTGCTCAAGGAGCTAGGCGGGAAGCTGCAGGAGATCGTCACAAAGTACGCCGATCAGAACCGCTACTCCGCGGTCTTCATCTTCAACCCCGAACAGCTCGCGTACCTCGCCAACTCCGCCGACATCACCAGCATCGTGATCAAGCTTTACAACGAGCGCTACCCGCTGGCCGCTGCGCCAGCGACCGCGCCGGTGAAGTAGCGGCGTAACGGGGAGTGGTGCCGTGGGACGCCGACTTACACGCAAGCAGATCAAGCAGGACGAGTTCATATCGCTGGTGGACGAGAGCGTCCACTGGATCGGACAGAACTGGCGCCAGGCGGCCATGGGCCTCGGCGGCGTCCTGGCGGTCGCTCTCCTTTGGTGGGGGGTGACGGCCTTCATGGGCAGCCGCAGTGAAGCCGGTGGGCAAGCGATCGCCGATGCCCTCGCCATTTACGAGACACCCCTGAGCAGCGCTGCGACGGTAGCGGGGAAGTCGACGTTCGCCACCGACACGGAGCGCCTCGCTGCCGCGGAAAAGGCATTCGAGGCGGTTCGGTCGAGATACTGGCTGACCCCTCAGGCTCGCATCGCCGATCTTTACCTGGCGCGGATAGCCGCGGACCGTGGCGACCAGACCCTGGCGATCCGTAAGCTGGGAGAGATCACGAGCAAGCGGTCGGACGACCCCCTGGTTCGCCTCGCCATGCTGGACCTGATCCGGCTGCGCGTGGCACGGGGAGAGGGCCCGCAGCTCGTGAGCGACCTGGAGGCGATGGTTGCCGGCAAGGACCCCCGGCTGCCGCGCGACGCCGCGCTCTTCGAACTCGCAAAGCTCTGGGATCACGAGGCCAAGCCGGACGAGGCCAACCGGCTGTACCGCAAGCTGGTCGAGGACTTTCCGGAATCGCCTTACCGCATCGACGCACAGCAACGCCTCGCTTCGGCGAGCTGACGCTGCAATCGGGGTGGCGCGCTCGGCCGGCACGAGGCGTGCCCGCCCGGCCGGCCCCGCAGCTGAGCTGAAGGGTCTCGGAGGTGGTGGGTGAATTTTGTTGAGGTGATCGCCAGGAAGCGGGACGGCTTCGAGCTCACCTCGGCCGAGATTCAGGCGTTCGTGCGCGGCGCCACCCACGGCCACATCGGTGACGAGCAGCTGGTGGCGATGCTGATGGCCATTTGCATCCGCGGCGCGACTGCGCGGGAGACGCAGGATCTGGTCGAAACCATGCGGGACTCGGGAGCCTCCTGGAAGCTCGGGCAGGCGGTCCCCGATGCCGTCGACAAGCACTCCACCGGGGGCGTCGGCGACAGCGTCTCGCTGGTGTTCGCGCCGCTGGTGGCGGCGTGCGGTGTCCCGGTCGTGATGATGGCCGGCGCCGGCCTCGCCCACACGCAGGGGACGCTGGACAAGCTCGCCGCGATCCCGGGTTTCCGGACCGTTGCAAGCAGCTCGGAAGCGCTCGACAGGCTCGCCAAATGCGGTGTGAGCATCGCCGCCCAGAGCGAAGACATCGCTCCTGCCGACCGGAAGCTCTATCTCCTCCGCGACGTGACCGGCACGGTGCCGTCGCTTCCGCTGATCGTGGCGTCAATCATGTCCAAGAAGCTCGCGGTCGGCGCCCGCCGGCTGGTGCTCGACGTGAAGTGCGGTTCCGGCGCCTTCTGCAAGACGGCCGAAACGGCGAGGCAGCTCGCCGACGCGCTGATGGGGGTCGGCCAGGGCGCCGGCGTTTCGCTGCGCTGCCTCATCACCGATATGAGCCAACCGCTCGGCGACCGGCTGGGGTGCGCCAACGAGGTGCGCGCCAGTTTGGAAGTGTTGAGCGGGGCCGGCGACCGGCGCCTCCGCAAACTCACCGTCGAGCTCGGGGTCGAGGCGCTCGAACTTGCGGGGAAGACGCCGGAGGCTGCGCGGGCCGAACTCGAGCGAAGGCTCGCCGATGGAAGCGCACTGACGCGCTGGGCCGAGGTCATCCGGACGCACGGCGGCGACCCCGACGAGTCGCGTCTTGCGCGCCCGTCCCGCACCGTTCCGGTTCAGGCGCGACGAAGCGGTTTCGTGGCCGCGATCGATGGGGAGGGACTCGGCTGGATCGCCGTCACTTTGGGCGCGGGCCGTCGCCGGCAAACCGACCACATCGATCTGGCGGCCGGGCTCCGGGTTCACGCGCGGGTCGGGGACAGGGTCGAGCCGGGACAGCCGATGGCCACGCTCGAGGTGGGCGACAGGGCGGTCGAGCCCGACGTTCTCGCGTCGCGGGCATGCGCGGCGTTCCGCATCGAAGACGAAGCGCCCCCGAAGACGCCCCTGATCCTCGCCCGGCTTGGGGGCGTTGCCTAGGAGCCTGTCGGAGTAATGGGGCGACCGCACGTGCTTGATCGGGAAGGGTCCTAGCTTGCTGTATCGGTTGGAGGACGTGCGCGTTTCCTTCGCAGGCCGGCTGGTCCTCCGGGGAGCCTCGCTCCAGCACAACCCTGGGGAGAAGCTCATCCTGCTCGGCCGCAACGGCTGCGGAAAGACCACGCTCCTGAAGGTGATCGCGGGTGAGCTCGAACCTGAGAGCGGCGCGGTGGAACGCGCCCGCGGCCTGGAGATCGTCCGGCTGGAGCAGCGTGTCGAGGCCGCCCCCGGGGTCTCGGTCCTGGACTATTGCCTCTCGGCGTTGCCCCGGGTTGTCGAGATCGAGCTCGCGCTTGCCCAGCTCGGCGCCAGGTTGGGGGGAGGCGATCGAGCTCTCATCGTTGAGCACCACCGGCTGCAGGAGGAGTTCGAGCGGCTCGACGGCTACCGGGCGCGGCCGCACGCGCAGGCCGCGCTGGAGGGCCTCGGGATCCCGGCGGCCATGCACGCGAGGACGCTCGATTCGCTGTCCGGGGGTGAGCGCACGCGAGTTGCCTTGGCGCGCGCCCTGCTCTCGCCGGCGTTGCTGCTGCTGGATGAGCCGACGAACCACCTCGACCTCTTGGGCGTGGAATTCCTGGCCCAGGAGCTCGCGAGGCGCAACGGCGCCCTTCTGCTGGTGACGCACGACCGCGAGCTGGTCGACCGCGTCGGGGGCGAAGTGCTCGAGCTGCACGGGGGCAGGCTGGAACGCTTCCCGGCCGGGTACGCGCACTACCGCCGCGAGCGCGAGAGGCGAAGGGAGCAGGCGCAGCGGGCATTCGATCTGCAACGGGCCGAGATCGAGCGGCAGGAGGGGTTCATCCGGCGCAACATCGCCGGGCAGAACACGCGGCAGGCTCAGGCGCGCCAGAAGTTGCTGTTGCGCATGGACCGCCTCGAGGCCCCCGAGCCCGATACGGGCGCGCTCAGGCTCCGCTGGCCCGAGGCCGGGCGGAGCGGCGAGATGGTGCTCGAGGTGGACGATCTCGCCGTGGGTTGGGAGCGGCCCGTCCTCCAGTGCGTGACGCTCTCGGTTCGGCGGGGCGACCGCCTGGCCATCGTCGGCCGCAACGGGGCAGGGAAGACCACGCTGCTGCACACGCTCGCGGGACGCCTGCCGGCGCTGTCCGGGAGGCTGCGGCTAGGGACGGGCGTGGTGCCGGCGTGGTACGACCAGGAACAGGCCGACATCCCGAGCGGCGTGAGCGTTCTCGACGTGCTCCTTTCGGCGCGTCCGGAGTGGACGCCGGCGGAGGCGAGGGGATGGGCGGCCCGCTTTGCGTTTTCGGGCGAGGCGGCGGAGGCCGTCACCGATTCGCTCTCGGGCGGGGAGCGAGCGCGACTCGCGTTGGCCAGGCTGATCGGCCTGGCTCCGAACCTGATGCTCCTCGACGAGCCCACGAACCACCTGGACCTCGTGACCTGCGAGGTCTTGGAAAACGCTCTTTCGGAGTTCCCGGGTGCGCTGTTGCTCGTCAGCCACGACCGCCGACTGATCGAGCGGGTGGCCACCGGAGTCCTGCTCCTCGATGGCGCCACTGCCGTCGGGGTCAACCGGGTCGATGAGGCGTTCGCGAGGCTCGGGTTGGTACCGGCCCCCAGGCGTGCGGCGGAGGACGATAGCGCTGCTCCGCGGCGCAGTGCCGTGGAAGAGGAGCGGCGACGCCTGCGGCGTGACGCCGCACGGGCGCGGGCAAAGGCCGACACTCTGGCCGGCGACCTGGAGGCGGCCGAGCAGCGGCTTCGCGACGTTGAGACGCTCCTGTGCGAACCCGAAGTGTTCGCCGACGGGCGGCGGGCCCGAGAGCTGGGGCGCGAGGCGGACGCGCTGAGGGCCGGTCTCGATACGCTGCTCGATGCATGGGGCGAAGCCGAGGAGAGCGCAGAGGCCCTGGCGGGGCGCCTGGCGGAGCTGGAAGCTTAGAGATACGGTTCAGGGCAAAGAGACAAGCCACCAGGTGGTCCCGGTTCGGTTCGCTTCCCTTCACTTCCGATAGTCCGGGCCCGGGGCCCTTGGCCCTGCACGCCCTCTTGACGGCAGAGGGGCGGAGGAGCAGGGGAGCAGAGGAGCCAAAGGCGAAACCGCCGTCGGCCCTGCCTTGTCCCCTCTGCTCCTCCGCACCTCTGCGGATCTGTCTGGTGCCCGGACCCCGGATCCCTGTCTCTACAGGATAGCTTCCACGGGGCCGGCCTCTCCGGCTCGGATCGAGACTGCGCGTGCCGTGACGTTCGGCAGGACGCGATAGGCGAAGTGGACCGCGATCTGGATCTTGTCGTGGTAGAAGGCGGCCTCGGGCTTGTCCTGGGCGTACCGTCGGACGGCGTCCTTGTCCGATGCGTTGACGCCGTCCTTTTCGAGCATCGCCTGCAGCTTGGTCCGGGCGATGACCGCCTGATCCAGGAGGAAGTGCGCACCAAGGACGTCGCCGATCATGTCCAGGAACGGAACGGAGTTGAGCAGCACTACGATCGGCGCGTCGGGTCGCTTGGTGAGGCCCTTGGAGATGTCCTCGATCTGCTTGAGCGCCGCGCCGAGCATCCACGCGGCCTCCATGAACTGAGGGTCGTTCCGGAGCCTCTTGAACGTGCCCTCGGCCAGGCCCAACAGCTCGCGTATCGGCTTGCCGCCCTTCGCGGGCAGCTTCCGGGCGACCAGGTCGAGGGCTTGGATCCCGTTGGTCCCCTCGTAGATCGAGGCGATCTTTGCGTCGCGCAGGTACTGCTCGGCCGGGTAGTCGGAGGTGTAGCCGTAGCCGCCGTAGACCTGCAGGCACCACTCGGTGACGCGGAAGCCCCAATCGGACGCCCAGGCTTTGCAAATCGGCGTCAGGACCTCGACGTAGGACTGGTAGCGCTCCTGCTCCTCGCTGGTCGTGACGTTCGTCATGTCGATGAAGTAGGAGGTCTGCAGGAGCAGGGCCCGCATCGCCTGAACGTAGGCGTTCGAGGTGAACAGCATCCGGCGCACGTCGAGGTGTTCGATGATGGGTACCTGGGGCGCGCCGTGCTCCCTCATCCGGGTCCAGTGGCGGCTCTGAAGCCGTGTGCGAGCATAGTCGAGGGCGGCCTGATAGGCGGCGGCCGCGAGTGCGGCGCCCTGGAGTCCCACCTCGATGCGGGCCGGGTTCATCATGTGGAACATCAGCTTCATGCCGGACTTCTCTTCGCCGAGAAGGAACCCCTCGCACCGGTCGTTGCCGCCGAAGACAAGGGAACAGGTCGGCGAGCCGTGGATGCCGAGCTTCTCCTCAAGGCGCGAGCAGGCGACGTCGTTCGGCTCTCCGAGCGAGCCGTCGGCGTTGACTCGTATCTTCGGGACGATAAATAGCGACAGGCCCGAGGTCCCGTCGGGCGCCCCAGGAGTGCGGGCCAGGACGGCGTGGATGATGTTCTCGGTGAGGTCGTGATCGCCCGACGTGATGAAGATCTTCTCGCCCTGGATCAGGTAGCGACCGTTGGGTTGCTTGACGGCGCGGGCCCTGGATGCCCCGACGTCGGAACCTGCCTGGGGCTCGGTGAGGCACATCGTGCCGGCCCACTGGCCGGAGTACATGCGCTCGCAGAAGAGGGCGCGCATCTCGTCGGTCCCGAACTTCTCCACCAGGTATGAGGCGCCCCGGGTGAGGAGGGCGGTGAGGGAGAGCGCCATGTTCGCGCCGAAGAAGAGTTCGTTCACCGCGGTACCGACGGTGGCCGGAAGGCCCATCCCGCCGTACTCGGGGGTGTTGATGCAGCCGATCCACCCCCCCTCCCTGATCTTCTGGTAGACCGGGTGGAACGACGCCGGCATGATCACGCGCCCGTTCTCGAAGCGGGCCCCTACCTTGTCGCCGTCGCGGTTTGTGGGATCCAGCTGCTCCTGCGCGAGCTTGAGCGCCTCGTCGAGCACCATTTCGACGTCGGGCCGTTCCCACTGCGAGAAGGCGTCCCGTCTGAGGAGCTCCTCGGTCGGCAGCCACTCGAAGAGCTGGAACCTTATGTCGCGCATGTCCGCCTGGTAACCCACCGAACCCCCCCGTCTCCTGGTGGCGTGTCAAGGCCTACCGGGGTGAACGCACATCCATTCTCGCCACGCCTCCGGCGGAATGCAAGTGGCGCCGCGTCGCGGTCGGCAGGACACGCCCGAAGGGCGGAACACTCGTGGATCAGTGCATAATGCGCGCTGGAGGCGACGCATGGACCGAGCTCGGGCAGTGGTCACCGGCGGCGCGGGGTTCCTGGGGTCGCACCTTTGCGAGCGGTTGCTCGGAGACGGCATGGAGGTCGTCTGCATCGACAACCTCCTGACGGGCAACCTCGCGAACATCGAACACCTCTTCAGCGTCGACGGATTCACCTTCGAAAGGTACGACGTCACCAACTACATCCACGTGCCCGGGAAGGTCGACTTCGTCCTTCACTTCGCGTCGCCGGCCTCCCCCATCGACTATCTGGAGCTGCCGATCCAGACCTTGAAGGTCGGCTCTCTCGGGACGCACAAGGCGCTCGGGCTCGCCAAGGCGAAGGGCGCGAGGTTCCTGCTGGCGTCCACCTCCGAGGTCTACGGCGATCCTCTCGTGCACCCGCAGCCCGAGAGCTACTGGGGAAACGTGAACCCGGTCGGTCCGCGCGGCGTCTACGACGAGGCCAAGCGTTTCGCGGAAGCGATGACGATGGCGTACCAGCGGTTTCACGGCGTGTCCACCCGGATCGTGCGGATCTTCAACACGTTCGGACCACGGATGCGCGCCCACGACGGCCGCGTCGTGCCGGCGTTCGTCTCGCAGGCTCTGGCGGGTGCGCCGTTGACCGTCTTTGGGGACGGGAGCCAGACGCGTTCGTTCTGTTACGTCGACGACGAAATCGAGGGGATCATCCGATTGCTCTTCTCCGAGATAGACGAGCCCGTCAATGTCGGAAACCCGGCGGAGATGACGGTCTTACAATTCGCCGAGACGATCCGACGCCTCGTCGGCAACCAGGTTCCGATCGAGTTCAAGCCGCTCCCGGAAGACGATCCCAAGGTGCGCCAGCCCGACATCTCGCAGGCCCGGGCTTTTCTCGGATGGGAGCCGAGGGTGTCCCTCGAAGAGGGGCTCCGGCGAACCATCGAGTACTTCCGCGCCCGCCTCTAGTCGAGCTGCAGCCAGGGTTTTGGGACAAGCAGAGGTGAGGGGGGGCAGAGGAGAAGGGGCACTCAAGTCTATTCCCCTCTGCTCCTCGGCACCTCTGCTCCTCTGCGGAGTTTTTCAGCGTGGCGCCGTCGGTGGTGAACGATGAACCATTTCAGGGTGAAGTAGGTGATTGCGCCCCCGACGAGCGACAGCACCCCCGCCCCGACACCCCAGGTGAGCAGCACCGACCGCAGCCACGGCGCGCGCTCGCGCCACATCGCGGCGTGCAGGATCTCCTCGGGATGGGGGAGCAGGAAGCGGGGGACGTGCACGCCGGTGAGCCGCCTGCCTACGAGGACCGCTGTGGGGAAGTAGACCGGGAAGGTCCACGGGTTGACGAGGAGCGTGCCGAGGAGCACGTCAACTTTGTTGAGCCGGAAAGCGAACGCCAGCAGGAGGGCGATCACGGTGTGAAGGCCGATCAGCGGCGAGAGCCCCAACGCGATCCCGAGCGCCCACGCCGCGGCGAGGCGCTCAGGACGCTCGTGGACCCCGACAGCCGCCTGGAAGCGAGACCGCGCTCGGTCCAGCAGCGCGTTCACGTGCCCGCTGCCGTGGGTGTCGCCGGTGCCGGGACGAGCGCGAGGCGAAGGACGTCCTCGGCCCGCGACAAGAGGTGGAAGTGCGCCTTCGCCCTGGCCGAGGCCGGCAGCTCGGCAAGGTCCCGCTCGTTGTCGCGGGGCACGCATATCTCGTGGATTCCTGCGCGCAGGGCCGCGAGCGCCTTCTCCTTGATGCCGCCGACAGGAAGGACCTCGCCCCGAAGGGTGATCTCTCCGGTCATGGCCAGGTCGCGTCGCACCGGTCTCGCGACGGCGGTCGAGGCGAGGGCGCAGAGCATCGTGACCCCGGCGGAAGGCCCGTCCTTGGGGATCGCGCCCGCCGGGACGTGCACGTGGAAGGAGTGCTCGTCGAAGAACGACGGCGCAACGCCGTACTGGCCTGCGTTGGCCCTCAGGTAGGACAGCGCCGCCTGGGCCGACTCCTTCATCACCTCACCGAGGTGACCGGTCAGCCGGAGTTCGCCCTTGCCGGGCAGCGCCAACGCCTCGACGTGGAGGATGTCGCCGCCCACCGGTGTCCATGCCAGTCCGGTTGCCACGCCGATGCGGTCGAGGGCGAGCCGCTCCTCGGGGAGGAACCTCACCGGCCCGATGAAGCGCTCGACGGTTTTCGGCGTGACCGTGACGCGCGCCGTCGAGCCTTCCGCCACGCGCACCGCGACCTTGCGGCACACGGAGCCGATCTCGCGCTCGAGGTTTCGGAGGCCCGCCTCGCGCGTGTACCGGTCGATCAGAAACGTGAGGCCCGTGTCGAAGAACCTGACCTGGCTCTGTGTGAGGCCGTTCTCGCGTACTTGCTTGGGGATGAGGTGTCTTCTCGCGATCTGGACCTTTTCCTCTTCCGTGTACCCCGAGAGCTCGATCACCTCCATGCGGTCGAGGAACGCCGGGTGGATCGTCTCCGTCACGTTCGCGGTGGCGATGAAGAGCACCTTCGAGAGGTCGTACGCGACGTCGAGGTAGTGGTCCCTGAAAGAGAAGTTCTGCTCGGGGTCGAGGACCTCCAGGAGCGCAGCCGATGGGTCGCCCCGGTAGTCGGCGCCGATCTTGTCGATTTCGTCCAACATGAAAACCGGGTTCGAGGTTCCCGCCTGATTGATCCCCTGGATGATCCGGCCGGGGAGAGCGCCCACGTAGGTCCGCCGGTGCCCGCGGATCTCGGCCTCGTCGTGGACGCCTCCGAGCGATATCCGGATGAACTTCCGCTCAAGGGCTCGCGCAATCGACCGGCCGAGCGAGGTCTTGCCCACGCCCGGGGGTCCGACGAGGCAGAGGATCGGACCTTTGCTGTCTTTCTTCAGCCTCCGCACCGCGAGGAATTCGATGATTCTCTGCTTGATCTTCTCGAGATCGTAGTGGTCCTCGTCGAGGACAGCCCGCGCGTGGGCGAGGTCCAGGTTGTCATTTGAGAAAGTGCTCCACGGCAGCCCGGTCAGCCAGTCCAGGTACGTTCGGATGACCGAGGCCTCGGCCGAGTCCGGATGAGTCGTGCGCATCCGCTTGAGTTGCTTCTCGCCCTCGGTCTTGGCTTCGTCGGACAGTTTCTTGGCCTCGATGAGGTCGCGGTAGCGTTGTATCTCCTGGTCGACATCGTCGGTCTCGCCGAGCTCTTTCTGGATCTGCTTGAGCTGCTGGCGCAAGAGGTACTCGCGCTGAGACTTGTCCAACTCTCCCTGGACCTGCGAGCTGATCTGCCTCTGGACCTCGAGGAGCGCCGTTTCGTGCTCGAGGAGCTCGTTCACCGCGCGGAGCCGCTCCTTGACCTCCATCGCCTCGAGGACCTTCTGCGCCTCATCGGGCTTCAGGGTGAGATTGGATGCGACGAGGTCCGCCAGGCGGGCGCCGTCCTCGATTGACGTCGCGATCAGCATGACCTCGGGCGAGACCGACTTGCCGAGCTCGACGACCTTCTCCAGGTTGCCGCGCACTGTGCGCACGAAGGCCTCGAGTTCGAGGTCTCCCTCCTTCGGCGTGGGTTCCTCGAGACGAGTGATCTTGGCGCGGAGGTACGGCTCCTCCTGGATGAAGTACTCCACCCGGGCGCGCGCGAGGCCCTGCACCAGGATTCGAATGCGGTTGTCGGGGAGCTTGATCATCCGCATGATGCCGGCCACGGTGCCGACCTGATAGAGGTCCTTCGCCGCCGGGTTGTCTTCGCTCGGATCGCGCTGCGCCAGCAGGAGAAGCAGGCGGTTCTCGGCGAGGGCCTGGTCCACTGCGGCCACGGAGCGGTCGCGGCCGATGGAGAGCGGCACCATCACGAACGGGAAAAGCACCGCATCCTTGAGAGCCATGGCGGGGAGCACGTCGGGGATCGAAACCGCATCCTCGCGGTGCTCCAGCGGGGTTGTCGCCGCGTCGTTCATGACTCCTCTTCGCTTACGGCGATCGTGTGCGCGGTGTTTCGCCGCTCCGAAAGCCTCGGCAGGGTAATCGCCAGGACACCGGCGTTCAGGGTGGCCTTGGCCGTGTTGGGGCGCACGGGACCCGGCAGGACGACCTCGACGGCGAAGGTCCCGAAACCGCGCTCCATGTGATGGCAGTGGCGGCGATGGGAACGGTCGGCCCCGGGGAGCTTCCGGCCGGAGATCCGCAGCTCTCGGTCCCGGAGAGTGATGACGATCTCGGAGGCCGGCACGCCGGGGGCGTCCATCAGGACGACGTAGCGATCGTCGGCCTCGCGGAGGTCGATCGCCGGCGAGAAGCCGGTTTCCTGTGCCTGCGGTGGCGCCGCCAGGAGCGTGAGCAGCTCGTCGAGATGCCGCTGCACGAGCTCGAGCTCAACCCCGGAGGAGATGCGCCTTCTCATACGCCGACCTCGCGCTCTCTCCTCAATCGCTCGAGTTCGACGAGGAACTGTTCGATGTCCTCGAACCGGCGGTAAACGCTGGCGAAGCGGACGTAGGCGATTTGATCGAGATCCCGCAAGTGCGACATCAGGATCTGCCCGATCTCGTCCGAGCGGATCTCGCGCTCGTCCTTCCTGTTGACGGCCGCCTCGACCGCGTCGGCCATCGCTTCGAGGTGGCGTGAGCTGACCGGGCGCTTCTCGCACGCGCGGACGAGACCGGCCAGGATCTTGCTCCGGGCGTACGGTTCGCGCTGCCCGTCGCGCTTGACCACCAGCGCGGGGACCTCCTCGATGCGCTCGTACGTCGTGTAGCGGCGCTGGCACGACATGCACTCCCGTCGGCGGCGGACCTGGCCCCCGTCTCCGACCTCGCGGGAATCAACCACGCGATCCTCGGCATGACCGCAGAACGGACACTTCACCTTACCGCGCCTCCGGGCCCGGACTCGCATGGACTTCCATGGTGCGTACCTTGCCGAGGGACATTCCGACAGCGGCCAGGTAGGCGAGGCCCAGAACGGTGATGGGGAAGAAACATATGGCGTGATGAAGGAGGGCGTACGCGGTTGCTGTCGGGACGTCGACGCCGACGAGTTGGGTCAGTCCGAACCGGATTGCCCAGTGAAATCCTCCAACGCCCGCGGGCGCGGGCACCGCGAGCCCGATCACGCTGACCGCGACGACGACGAAAGCCTGCCCCAGGCTCAACTTGAGGCCAAACGCCTTCCCGAGCAGGACGAGCTGCCACCCGATGGCGATCCAAAGGCCCAGGCTCCAGACCCCAATCTCGAAAAGACGGCGCGGTGCTCGGAGCACCTCGAGGCCGTCAAGAAGGTGATGGAGAAAGCTGACGGCCCGATCGCGGAAACGCTCCGGAAGCCACGAGGCGACGCGACGCACCGTGGCCTCACGCCGGCGGAGGAGGAACCAGACCAGGGCCACCGCCGCCGCCAGGCCCGCGGTGGTCAGCAGGGCAGTATCGCGGAGAAGCGGCAGACTCGCGGGTTTGAGCCCATTTCTTGCGAAAAGCACGCTGCCGCCGAAAAGAAGAAGCACGGCCCCGCCGTCGAGGAGCCGCTCCGTGAGGATCGACGCGAGGGTCGCCGCCGCTGGCAGTCCAGTCCGGGCGGTGAGCAGCAAAGGTCGCACGATCTCCCCGGCCCGTAACGGCAGGACGGACGAGGTCGCGAACCCGGCGGCGGTGCAGCCGAGCAGGTTGGCGGTCCCAGCCCGTCCGACCGGCCGCAGGATCAGTCCCCAGCGGAGCGCCCGCAGGGCGTACGTCCCCAGGGCGACCGCCACCGAAGCCAGAGCCCAACCCAGCTTGACCTGCGTGAGGTTTCTGCCAACCTCCCTGAGAGGGGCCGTCCAGAGGAACACGGCGAACAGCAACGCGGCGAGCATCACGCTCGCCAGCACCTTCCACAGGTGGCGGCCGCCGACGTTTCCCACGCGGCAAGGGTAGTATTACCCGCGGATGAGAGCAACTTCGAGTTTGCAGATCGCGACGCACGAGGATTGCGCCGAGCACCGGCCAGTCCCCGGACACCCGGAGAGGCCCCAGCGGCTGCAGGCGGCTATCGAGGGCGCGGCCGCCCTGGGGGCGCGGTTCATACCGGTGACGGTGAACGAGCCGGATGTCCTCCGTGCAGTACTGACCGCCCACGACCGGACACTTCCGGACCGTCTTCGGACCGCCTTTGCCTCGGGGACGCGGACATTCGACTCGGACGACAACCCGATCAGCGAAGGCACCTACCGCGCGGCGCTCGCTGCAGTCGCAGCTGCGATCGCAGCCGTGGAAGAGATCGAGGTTCGCGCTGCCGTGAGGGTCTGGGTCCCGGTGCGCCCTCCCGGCCACCACGCCCTGCGTGACCGTGCGATGGGGTTCTGCTTCTTCAACAATGCGGCGATCGCCGCGGAGGAACTCCTGAACAGAGGGATCGGGCCGGTGGCGGTCGTCGACTTCGACGTTCACCACGGCAACGCGACGCAGCAGCATTTCTGGGACCGCAGCGAAGTGTTCTACCTGTCCGTCCATAGATATCCCTTCTATCCCGGAACCGGCGCGGGCGATGAGATCGGATCTGGCCCCGGGCTCGGCTTCACGCGGAACTACCCGCTGGCTGCCGGCGCCGGCGACGACACGTACAAGAGCGCGCTCGCCTCCGGGCTGGAGGACATCCTGTCGGTCCTCACACCCGCCGCGTGGGTGATCTCCGCCGGCTTCGACGCCCACCGCGATGATCCGCTCGGAGGGATGAACATGACCGAGGCGGGATTCTGGGCGATCGGCGAATTGGTGGGACAGGCTGCCGGGAAGAGCCCGGTCGTTGCGGTATTGGAAGGAGGCTATGCCCTGGAAGCGCTGTCCCGATCGGTGCGAACCTTCCTGGCAGCCCTCGACGGAAGCGTTACCTCTTGACTTTTCCATGAGCCGTCTCTATGTTTAGATACAAAGGTGTGACGTGAGAAACCCATATGGAGGCCAGGCGATGCGCAAAACACTAGGAAGTCTGGTGGTCCTCGCGTTGTGCGTCCTCGGTGCCGGCGTTGCAGTTGCGGGCGGCATCACGGGGCGCGGCACGGGGCAACTGGCTGTGAACACCGTCTTCAGCATCGACACGCCACCGGCCAACGCAACTGTCTTCGGGATCGTCGGAGTCAGCGGCTTCGTCCTCGATCCCCGCGGTGTGTCGCAGATCACACTTTTGATCGACGGCGCGCCGGTGCACAACGCGGACATCAACCAGCCGCGCGACGACGTGAGTGCAAAGTACCCGCGCTTCCTGGGACAGGATTTCCCTTACAACCCCGGGTTCGTCACGTCGTTCCTGGCGTCCAACTACACCAACGGAAGTCACACGCTCGCCATCCAGGTGACCTTTTCGAACAGTGACGTCGAGGTCCTCGGGACCGAGAACCTCACAGTGGACAACACGATCAATCAGGCACCCATAGGGGGCATCGAGAGCCCGGTCGACCCAAGCGTCTCCGGCTACCAGGACTACATCGCCGGCGTGTTCCCGATCGTCGGCTGGGCCCTTGACGCCAACGGGATCCGTCAGACCGTGAGCCCGGCCGGCTGCAACCCGGCCACGAGCGCCACGTGCCACGTTCTCGCCGACATCGAGGTCATGGTGGACGGCATGGTCGTCGGCCAGGCGAACTACCCCTTGCCGCGGCCCGATGTCGCCAACGCCTACCCGGACATCGCGAGTGCGTTCCAGTCGGGATTCCAGCTTGCCCTCGACAGCAGCGTGTACGCCGACGGCGAGCACACGATCTCGGTCAGGGTCTGGAACACGGAGGGCCTCTCAACGGTGCTGGGTTCGAGAGACGTGTGGTTCGACAACGGATACGCAACGCTGGCTCCGTTCGGCAACATCGATTGGCCGATGAGCGATGCGCACTTCTACAGCACGGACTGCTTCAACGGGACTCCGCCCTCGGGGGTGGAGTACACGCTCGGGGATCACGTGGACTGGGTTTCCGGTTGGGTCATCGACCAGAACGACCAGGCGAACCTCGAAGGAATCGTCTCGGTGCAGCTCTTGTTCAACGGTGTCCAGGTAAAGGACACGGCTACCGATTGCGTTCCGTTCAACCTGAGCAGCGGAGTCGTCATCACGTCCAACTGCTATGGCATCGAGAGGCCTGACATCCTGTACGAGTACCCGATGTTCGGGATGGACGCGAAGGATTCGGGGTACTTCTTCGCCGTGGACACCGACTACTGGTATAGGGTCGTAGGAGTGTTGCACCTCGGGCTGAACATCGTGACCGTGCAGGCGCGAACGAAGGACCCTCTGCGCCCGGCGGTGGTCGTCGATCAGATCCCAGTCATCGTGGACTGCCCCCTGGCTCAGGTGTACCCTCTGGAATCGTTCCCTGCGTTCGGTGAGCTCGAGCATCCCGGAGTGCTGGAGCCCATGCAGGGGACCGAGCTCGTCTCGGGGTGGGTGGTCGAGTTCCCGTACAACGTCAGACAGTTGAACTTCTACGTTGATGGCGTGCTCGATGGAAGTCTGGTATCGCCCAATCCCAACCTGAACATGGCACGGCCGGACGTCTTGGCGGAATACCCGTGGCTGCCGTACCCGCCTCCGTTCTACGCCGGGTTCCAGTACAGCCTCAACACCACAAAGTATGTCGATGGCGTTCATCAACTCGTGATCGAAGCGGTCGACGGCAGCGGCGTCAGCAACTACTGGGTCCAGCGGCCCGTGGTTTTCGACAACCTGAACTGAACCGCCCGTAGTGGGCGATTGCAGCCAGTCGCCGCCCCGGTGCTCGCCGGGGCGGTTTTCTTTTTGACTGGGTACACGTTACGATCACGCGCCGAGGAGGGCGCCGGATGCGTGCGCTGTTCTTCACCCGACACGGGGATCCCGGGAACCTGGTTCTCGACCAGCGGCCGGAGCCGCAGCCGGGCCGAGACGAGGTCGTGGTGCGGCTGCGCGCGTCGGCCCTGAATCATCTCGACCTCTTTGTGCTTCGCGGATTGCCCGGCGTCCCTGTCGTGCTGCCCCACATCGGGGGGGCCGACGGGGCGGGCACTGTCGCGGCCCTCGGGGACGGAGTAGCGGGGTGGAAGATCGGCGCCGAGGTCGTGCTCAACCCGGGCCTCTGGTGCGGAACCTGCGAGGCCTGCCGGCGCGGGGAAGAGTCGCTCTGCCCCGGTTTCCGCCTCCTCGGGGAGCACGTCGACGGTACGTTCGCGGAGTACGTCAAGGTCCCCGCGACTTCACTCGCGCCGAGGCCGAGTCACCTGTCATGGCACGAGAGCGCCGCGTTCGGCCTCACCTTTCTCACGGCGTGGCGGATGCTGATGACCCGGGCTCGCCTGGAGAAAGGGGAGTCCGTGCTCATCCATGGGATCGGTGGGGGAGTCGCCCTCGCCGCGCTGGCGTTCGGGAAGCTCGCGGGAGCCACCGTTTTCGTCACGTCGTCCAGCGAGGAAAAGCTGGTCAGGGCCCGCGAGATGGGCGCCGACCATACGATCAACTACACTTCGGCCGACGTGGTGGGCGAAATCCGGCGTCTGACCGACCGCCGCGGCGTAGACGTCGTCGTGGAGACGGTCGGCCAGGCCACGTGGATGGCTTCGCTCCGCTGCGCCGCCAAGGGAGGCAGGATCGTGACGTGCGGGGCCACGTCGGGCCCGAACCCGCCCGAGGAGGTGCGGCTGATCTTCTGGAACCAGCTTTCGATCCTCGGATCCACGATGGGCGGCCGGAGAGACTGGGAGGCGATGGTGCGGGCGGTGGAGTTGGGCCATCTGAGACCCGTGCTGGACAGGGTTCTTCCGCTCGACCGCGGGCGGGAGGCGTACGAGCGCCTGGCCGGTGCAGCGCAGCTCGGCAAGATCGTTCTCGACATCACAGGCGGCACGGAAGCCGCCCGGAAGAGCACTGGCGCGTGAGCGAGGCGGAACCGAGACGAGTGGAGCCGCGCGTCCTGGCGCGAGCCGAGCACACGATCTCGCGTGCGGCGATGTCTCCGAACGCACTCAGGGTCCTCTACCGGCTGCACGGCGCCGGATTCCTGGCGTTCCTCGTCGGCGGAGCCGTTCGAGATCTCCTGCTGGGACGCAGGCCCAAGGACTTCGACATCGGTACCAATGCCCGGCCGCAGCAGGTGCGACAGTGCTTCCGCAACGCGCGGGTGATCGGCCGGCGGTTCCGCCTCGTGATGGTGCGGTTCGCGTCGGAGGTTGTCGAGGTCGCGACCTTCCGACGATCGCCAGAGCCTCCCGAGATCGAGGAAGGGGAGACGGCCGACGTCCTGGCGCCGACCCCGGAGGCCGATGAGTACGGCACGCCGGAGGAAGACGCGTGGCGCCGGGACTTCACGGTCAACGGTCTCTTCTACAACATCGCGGACTTCTCGGTGATCGACCACGTGGGCGGCCTCGCCGACCTCGAAGCCGGGGTCATACGAACGATCGGGCCAGCTCCGATGCGGTTCACCGAGGACCCGGTGCGGATGATGAGGGCGGTCGAGTACGCCGCGCGACTGGGCTTCCGGCTCGACGATGAGCTGGCAGAGGCGACGGCCTCGATGCACTCCGAGATCCGCCGCGCCGCTCCGGCCCGCATCGCCTACGAGCTGCTGGAGAGCCTGAAGGGCGGCAGTGCGCTGCGGATCTTCCGGGGGCTCGAGGAAACCTCCATCCTCGGGCACATCGTTCCCGAGGCGCATGCGGCTGCGGCCGGCGGCAACGGCGCCGTCCTGTGGTCCCTGCTGGCCGCAGCTGACGACCGGTATCGCAAGGACGAGAGGCTCGGGGAGGAGACCCTGCTGGCGCTTCTCTTCCTTCCGCGGTTCCTGGGTGCTCTTCAGGCAGCGGGAGAGAGACTCCCGCCGGCCGGCGACATCGAACGGTTGGCCCGCGAGCAACTCGAACCGGCGATGCTCAGGCTGGCCATCTCGCACTACCGTGGACACCTCGTCAGAGCGGGTTTTCTGCTGCTGACACGCCTGATGGCTCCCCCGAGGTCCGGCAAGCACGTTCTCCGGACGGTGCGACACGAGGCTTTCGCGACGGCCTTGCAGGTGATGCGCCTCCTGGCCGAGGTGGACGGCAGCTATCGCGGTGCGCTCGCCGCCTGGGAGCAGCCTGTGGCCCAGGCGCTCGCGGGGCGCGCGCCTGCGCTCGAGGCGCCGAAGGCGGGGAGCGAGGGAGAAGCTCGCAACCGACGCCGCCGCCGCGGCGGCAGGCGGCAAAATCAGCCGAAAGCGGCAGGTGGAACATGACCCGCGTCGGAGCGGGAGAAAGGGTCGCCGAGCTTCGAAAGGAGATCCGGCGCCACGAGCACCTCTACTACGTGGCCGCCAAGCCCGAGATCAGCGACTACGCCTTCGACCGGTTGATGGCGGAGTTGCGCGGCCTCGAGGAGGAGCACCCGGAGCTGGTGAGCCCCGACTCGCCGACCAAGCGCGTCGGCGGCGCACCCGCGGATGCGCTTCGGCAGGCGCGACACGCGCCGCCGATGCTGTCTCTGGACAACTCGTACAACGAAGGAGAGCTCGAGGAGTGGCTCGGCCGGGTAAGGCGCGCGCTCGGGCGGGAGCCTGCCGGCCTCGTAGCCGAATTGAAGATCGACGGGGTCTCCTTGAGCCTTGCGTACGAGAACGGGGTGCTGACCCGGGCGGTCACGCGCGGCAACGGGGAGATCGGCGACGAGGTCACTGCCAACGCTCGGACCATTCGGTCGCTCCCGCTGGTACTGCCCGAGCGCCCGGCGGCCGTCGAAGTGCGCGGCGAGGTCTACCTCCCCCACGGCGTTTTTCGGGAGCTCAACCGGTCAAGGCGCGAAGAGGGGGAGGAACCGTTCGCCAACCCCCGAAACGCAGCCGCGGGGTCGGTCCGGCTGCTGGACCCGCGCGAGTGCGGCAGACGCCGTCTGGCCTTCTTCGCGTACCAGGTCCCGCGTAGCGAGGGGATGAGTTTCGCCCGCCACTCGGAGGTTCTGGAGCGGCTCGCTGCCTGGGGCTTTGCGGTCAATCCCGGATGGCGTCGTTGCGGCGGCATGGGCGAGATTCGGGCGTTCATCGGCGAGTGGGGAGGGAAGCGCGCGCGGCTCGGTTTCGACATCGACGGCGTCGTTGTCAAGGTTGACGACCTGGAAGAGCAGCGCGCGCTGGGTGCTACGTCGAAGTTCCCGCGCTGGGCGGTGGCCTACAAGTACCCACCTGAGGGAGAGAGAACCCGGGTGCGCGGCATCGTGGTGCAGGTCGGGCGCACGGGCGCGCTGACGCCGGTCGCGGAGCTCGAACCGGTGCTGCTCGCCGGGAGCACGGTTTCGCGCGCCACTCTCCACAACGGGGACGAGGTGGCCAGGCTCGATGTCCGCGCGGGCGACGAGGTCTGGATCGCCAAGGGCGGCGACGTGATCCCCAAGGTGGTCGCAGTGGACCCGGCCGGCCGGGCGGGGGACTCCGAGCCGTTTCGGATGCCGGACCGCTGTCCTTCCTGCTCCACGCCGGTCGTGCGGGAACCCGGTGAGGTGGTGGTTCGCTGCCCGAACCGTCGTTGCCCGGCGGTCCGGCAGCAGCGGCTGTTCCACTTCGTGTCGCGCGCCGGCCTGGATGTCGAAGGGCTGGGGAGACGCTTCATCGAGCAGCTCTCGCAGGCCGGTCTGCTGGAGGATCCCGCCTCGTTGTGGGACCTCGACGCGGGGCGCTTGGCGGAGCTCCCGCAGTGGGGCGAAAAGTCCGCCGCGAAGCTGGTCGAGCAGATCGCCTCCGCCCGCCAGCGACCTCTGTGGCGGCTGCTGGTCGCGCTCGGAATTCGCCATGTCGGCGAGAAGGCTGCAAAGGTGCTCGCCGCCGGGTTCGGGTCGCTCGCCGCGTTGGAGCGAGCGTCCGTCGGAGAACTCGAGGAGGCTGAAGGGATCGGCCCGACCATCGCCGCGAGCGTCGCGGCTTTCTTCGCGGACCCGGAAGCGAAGGCCCTGGTGCGCCGCCTTCGCGAACGCGGCGTGGATCCGCACGGGGAGGCGCCGACCGGCAGGGCCCAAGAGCGGCCCCTTTCAGGGATCACCTTCGTCCTCACGGGTGTACTGTCTCGGCCGCGGGAGAGTGTGGCAGGCCTCCTCGAGGAAGCCGGAGCTCGCGTGGTCGACAGCGTCTCCCGCCGAACGTCATACCTCGTGGCCGGGGAAGATGCCGGGGCCAAGCTCGAGCGGGCGAAGGGCCTGGGAGTCACGGTGCTTGACGAGCGCGGGCTGGTCAGGTTCCTGGCGGAGAGGGGGGTTGGCTGGTGACGAAAGCACGACTTGTCCTCGTGGACGACGACGACGGCTCGCGCGCCGCGATGGCCACCGGACTGCGGCGGGTGGGCTACGAGGTCGTCGAGTTCGACGCCGCAGAGGCTGCGCTCACCTTGCTCGCGAGTGGCGAGCCCGCAGATGTCCTCATCACCGATGTCCGCATGCCGGGAATCGACGGGTACGAACTGGTCCGGCGTCTCCGGAGCCTCCGTCCTGGGATGGCAGTGCTCATGGTCACCGCGTTCGGCAACGTGGACGGCGCCGTGCAAGCGCTCCAGGGAGGCGCGGACGACTACCTGACCAAGCCGGTGAACCTGCTCGAGCTGCGGAAGAGAGTCGAACTCCAGCTCGAGCGGAGCTCGCTGTCCCGCGACAAGCGCGAGCTGCAGGATCGGCTCGAGAAGCTCGTGGGCTTCGAGAACATCATCGGCCGTTCGGAGGCGATGCAGCAGGTGTTCGAGCGGGTGCGCGTCGTGGCGCCAGCCCCGTCCACGGTGCTGATCGTAGGCGAGTCGGGGAGCGGCAAGGAGCTGATCGCCAACGCTATCCATGAGCACTCGCAGCGCTCCGCAGGGCGTTTCGTCGCGCTGAACTGCGGCGCCATCCCGGGCGAAATCCTGGAAGCCGAGCTATTCGGGCACGAGCGGGGAGCGTTCACGGGCGCTCACCAGAGGCGGGTGGGAAAGCTCGAGGCGGCGAGCGGCGGCACCCTGTTCCTCGATGAAATCTCCGAGCTGTCAGCCGACCTGCAGGTCAAGCTGCTGCGCGTCCTCGAAGAGCGCATGATCGTCCGCGTAGGTGGTAACGACGAGATTCCGGTCGACTTCCGGCTTCTCGCAGCCACGAACCGCGATCTCGAAGGCGAGGTTGCTGCCGGGCGGTTCCGCAAGGACCTGTACTACCGCCTCAAGGTCGTCACCATCGCGCTGCCGCCTCTCCGGCAGCGGGTCGAGGACATCCCGATCCTGGTCGGTCACTTCGTCGAACGTTTCAACCGGGACCTCGGGAGGCACATCAGAGGTATCTCGCCGCAGCTGATGGCGGTGCTGCGGAGCCACCCATGGCCGGGGAACGTCCGCGAGCTTCGCAACGTGGTCGAGAACATGGTGCTGTTCTGCCGGAGCGACGAACTGACCCTCACCGAGCTGCCTCCTGAGTACCGCGAGCTCCGTCCGCTGGATGTGCCCAACCCTGCAGGCGAGTGGGCTCCGCGGGCGATGGCCGAAATCGAGAAGGAAGCGATTCTCAGAACGCTGGAGCTCACGAAGGGACACCGCGCGAAGGCCGCCCAGCTGCTGGACATAGGGCTCCGGACGCTGCAGCGCAAGCTCAAGGAGTACGGGGCAGTATCGGTCGGAGAGGACGACGAAGGTTAGCTACAATACGGTAGCGAAGGAGCAACCATGGAACTCCCCAGCAAGGTCTTGGTTTACAGCCAGATCCTTGGTCTTTCCGGAACGCCAGGGACGCTGATCGACATCCGCCCGGAGGGGTGCTTCGAGTTGCGCCTCACGAGCCAGGCCAAGCTCCACTCGGTGCTGCTGCCGATCGCACAGACAGGCCTGGTGTTCGCCGAGCCCGAGCCGGAGGTGGTAGCCGAGACCGACATCGAGCGCTGAGGAGCGGGCGCGAGGTCGGTCGCCCGGCCTTCGCTTCGGTCGAAGCACGATTCGAGACTCGGCGCCGAGCAGCGCGGGGCGCCGACAACTCGTCACAGGCTCGAGGACCTCTGGCCCACAGGCACTGGCATCAGGTTGCGGTAAGAGGACGTTGCAGCAGACAGGCATCGGTCAGAACGGCCGCGTGATCGAACGCGAGGTCGATCCCGGTCAGGTCGGCGAACCACTGCGCCTCGCTCGCGTCGTCTCCGCCAGACAAGGTGCCGCCGACAACTCGGCAGAGGTAGACAACGGAGACGGTGTGGCCGCGGGGATCGCGGTCGGGCGCCGAGTAGACGCCGAGAAGCTCGACCGGTTCGACGTCGAGTCCTGTTTCCTCGCGAGCCTCGCGGAGACACGCGTCGACGCATTGCTCGCCGACCTCCACGAAACCGCCCGGGAGCGCCCATGACCCGAGATACGGCGGCCGCGCCCTTCGGATCAGCACGACGCCCTTGGAAGGGTCGACGATCACCGCGTCGGCGGTCAGCACAGGGGTCACGGGTATGGGCACGATCACTCCTCGCTCTCGGCCGGGGACCGGCGCGCTTCGTTGCGGGCACAGACCCGGGCCAGCTTGGCCACGAGCGACGAAACCCCCACGGCGGGCGCATGCGGCTGCTGCCAGCTCGATCCATCCCCGGCTTCGCCGACGCGCGTGGCGGAGGCCGCTCCGACGAAGGGGAGAACGCGGATGTCGCGGTGCGTGATGCCGTGCTTCACCGTGGCGGCGGGGGTGAGGGGAACGTCGAAACCGCTCGCGCGGGCCAGATCTCGGGCAGCATCCGGGGCCGACGCGCCGTCGCTGAGAACGGCGAACGGCGGCAGCCAGAGTCCGGCGAGGAGGAGCACGTCGTCCACTCTCCGCAGGAGGACCGAGCCATCGGGCCTTTCGAGCCACAATACCGCCCAGCGCTGCACCTCCCGGGCTCGCCGGGCACGTGGGAGGGGGAAGGCGGTGGGCGTGCCGGCCCTCAATCCCGCGCAACCGGACGCGAGAGGGCATGAGGCACAGGCAGGCTTCGAAGGCGTGCAGACGGTTGCGCCGAGCTCCATCAACGCCTCCCACACATGCGGGGTCCCTACCTCTGCGTAGAAGGCGCTCGCCAGGAGACGGCCCTTCTTGAGCAACGGTCCGCTCCCCAGAACGAGGGATTGCGCGCCCAGCCGGGCGGTCACTCGCGCCACGTTTCCGTCGACGGGGGGCTCGCTTCCGCCGAAGGCGAAGGCAGCCACCGCCGCCGCCGTGTAGGTGCCGAAGCCTGGGAGGGCACGCAACGCCTCGAACGTCGTGGGCCACGCGCCACGCTCGGTGATGGCGCGCGCGGCCTGGTGCAGGAGCCGGGCCCGTCTGTAGTAGCCGAGGCCGGAGAAGGCGTGGACTACGTCCTCCGCTTCTGCTGCAGAGAGGTCTTGCACCGATGGAAAGCGTACAAGGAACCGCCGGAAGACCGGCACGACCCGGTCCAGCTGGGTCTGCTGGGCCATGACCTCGGAGACGAGGACTGCGTAGGGGTCGCGGGGTAACGGCGTCCGCCAGGGAAGCTCTCTCGCCGAGGACCGGAACCACCCGAGCAGGCTTTGCGCCGAGGTTCGGGGCACGGCGGGAGTGTAGCGCGCTAGAATATTCCGTGGCCCAACCAGTCCCGCTTTGTCCGGTGTGCCGCGGTGCCGGCTTCGCAATCGAAAGGCGCGAGGGCCTCGAGGTGGCGGTGCGTTGCTCCTGCCGCCGTGCGAGGTCGCCCGAGTCCCTCCTTGCGGCGGCGCGGATTCCCTCTCGCTACGCCCACTGCACGATCGAAGGCTTCGAGGTCTGGAGCGGCGACCACGGCAGTCGCAACCTTCAGGCTCAGGCCAGGCGGAGGACGCGGGAGTTCGTGGATTGCTACCCCGGCGTGGAACGCGGCCTGCTGTTCATGGGGAGCGTCGGAACCGGGAAGACGCATCTTGCGGTGGCGGCGCTCAAGGAGCTCATCGCGACCAAAGGAGCTCATGGCTTGTACGTCAACGCTGTCCAGCTCGTGCAGGATCTCCAGATGTCGTTCGACGGCGGCGGGGCGAGCCGGGAGGAGATCCTGGGTCCGGTGACCGAGACGGAGCTCCTGGTTCTCGACGAGATCGGGGCGGGGCGCCTGACGGACTGGGTCAGGGATCTCCTCTACTACGTCATCAACGCGCGCTACATGACGCGGAAGGTGACTATCCTCACCACGAACTACCTCGACGCCACCCGGCTGCCGGCGGAGCACGGCGCGTTCCCCGGTTCCGTCACGCCCGATGCGGCTTTCGCCTCGCCACAGGCGCGTTCGGCGCCCTACGTCGAGAGCCTGGCCGACCGGATCACCGAGCGGCTGCGCTCCCGGCTCTACGAGATGACCGACGTGATCGAGCTGGTCGGCGAGGACTACCGGGCGCGCAGGGGCGAGCACCGCGGAAGGCGGCCTTGACGGGTTCCGCGATCCGGGCTGCCCGCACGGCCTGGGTGCCGGCTGCCGCGCTCCTCCTCGCTTGCTGCGCCGTCGGCCCTGCCGTCGTTTCGCAAAGGCCACTCGAGGGATCTCCTGCGCCGGGTCCGACGAACGTCCCGACGGCGGTTCCTCTCCCGGTCGAGACGCCCGGCCTGCCGGTGCCGATCGTGGCGGCGGCGATTCCGGAGCGGCCGGATGTCCGCCCCCCCCTGGTTCGAGTGCTGCTGCAGTCGCCGGAACAGCCCGTACTCCCGGAGCCGGGGCGACGCTACGTCTGCACGTCCGGCGAGCGACCCGTCGTCCTGCGTGGGCCGCTCTCGGCGCGGGCTCTGGAAGGGCGGCCGGCCATGCAGGTAGGGGCGTTCGCGCAGGATGCGAATGCGCAGGCAATGGTTGTGCGACTGACTGCCACGGGCTTCGAGGGCACCGTGATCGGCATCGGCGACGACTTGCGCCGGGTGGTGGCGTTTGCCGGGCCCGGCGAAAGCGCGGAGGAGCTGGCGCGCCGCCTGCGGCAGGCGGGGTTCAACGAACAGCGCCAGAGTGCCGCTGCCGCGGTCGGGGTGGTCGTCGAGGGCGAAGGCGGCGCATCGCTGAGGGGGCCTCGGGTGCGCGTCGTTCCGATCGATCCGGATCCGGTGAAGGTCGGAACCAAGACCGTGCGCGGCGAGCTCGAGCTGCGACCGGGCATAACCGGGGTTGCCGTGGTCAACGTCGTCAGCTTGGAGGAGTATCTGCGAGGCGTGGTCCCCGCGGAGATGGGCCCGCGCGCCTTTCCTCTCCTGGAGGCACTGAAGGCTCAGGCCGTGGCGGCGCGTACCTACGCCGTGGCGCATCTCGGCGACCACTCTGCCGATGGGTACGACCTTTGCGACTCCCAGATGTGCCAGGTCTACGAGGGCGCGGGCGCCGAACAGCCGCTCTCGGACCGGGCCGTGCTTGAGACGTCGGGCGAGATTCTCACGTGGCGCGGTCAGCCCATCGACGCGATGTACCACTCGACCTGCGCGGGGCGCACTGAAGACGCAGCCGCGGTTTTCCCGCAAAGGGGCCAACCATACCTCAAGGGAGTCCGCTGTCGTGGGGAGCGCATGCTTACCGCCGGCGTCTCGGGTTCCGCCGGGCCCTGGCTCGGTGAGGTCGACCGGCTGGCCGCTGTCGGCGGGCGGATCGCCGGGGCGCTTGGCGTGCCCGCGCAAGGGCGGGCGCTCGCTGCCAGGCTGACCGGTGTTTCGCCCGAGGCCGGCGACGCGGGGCTCGTGCGAGCGTTCCGGCTCGGCACGACCGCCGCGACGCTTCACATCGCGGGGGGGGCGTCCGCCGAGGACTCCACCCTCGAGCTCCTGCGGGTATTTCGTCTGCAATTGCCTCCGCCGTCGAAGGGTAGCGGTCGCTTGGCCTGGGAGATGGCGCTGGTGGTCCGGCTCGGCCAGCTCGCCGGATCCATCCAGGCGGTCAGCGGCAGGCTCGTGCCGGGTCCGAGCGGGGTCCGCCTCGTCGTCGACGGTTCGGAGACGGCGAGGGACCTCAACGGCCGCGAGGCGCTCCTGGAGCGCCGTGGCGTACGCTGGCGACTGAACGCGATCGAGTTCCCGGCCGGTTCGCCCGCAACTCTTTGGTGCTCGTGGGACGTCTGCCCCGCGGTCGAGGTCGAGCCGCTCGACGATGCCGACGCCGGCTCGGCTTGGTCCTGGTGGGTGAGAGAGATCTCCCTCGAGGAGCTGGGCGGGAAGCTCTCGGTAGCAGGAGCCCGGGAAGTCACGGTCACACGGAGGGGGCTCTCCGGAAGGGCACTCACGGTGGCGGTGACCGGCAGCGGTGGGCGAACCGAGTTCGCGGGCCTCGCCTTCCGGCGGGCGCTCGAGCTCCCGGACACGCTGTTCGTGGTAGTGGCGGCCAGGAATGCGAAGAGCCAGTCTGTGCGCTTTCTTGGTCGTGGGTGGGGCCACGGGGTGGGCATGTGCCAGAACGGGGCGTTCGGACTCGCCCGTGGCGGCGCAGGCTACGAGGAGATCCTGAAGACGTATTACACGGGCGTCGAGCTCGCTCACTGGGAAGGGGGAGACCATGAGCACGAACCGGAGGCCGGCAAGCGAGGTCCGTGATCTCGTCAGGAACCTCGCGCTGACCGAGATTGCGCCCCACGCGCGGGAGTGGGACGAGAGGTCGCAGTTCCCGCGCGAAGTTGTCCGGAAGCTGGGTGAACTGGGCCTTCTGGGGGTGCTGGTCCCCGAGGAGTACGGGGGCTCGGGCCTTTCGTACTATGACTACATCGCCGTGATAGAAGAGCTGGCCGCCGTGGAGGCGGGCGTCGCGCTCTCGCTGGCGGCACACAACTCGCTTTGCACCAACCACATCCTGCTCTTCGGGAGCGAGGCCCAGAAGCGGCGCTGGCTGCCCAGGCTTGCCGGCGGCGAGATCCTCGGCGCGTGGGGCTTGACGGAGCCGGGCGCCGGCTCCGACGCTGGCGGGACAAGGACCACGGCGAGAAGGACCGGAGAAGGGTGGGTGCTGCACGGGGGGAAGAACTTCACGACCAACGCTTCGGTGGGCGGCGTCGCGGTGGTGATCGCGCGAACGGCCGCAGGCGAGGACCACCGCGGCATCTCGGCGTTCATCGTTCCGCTCGACGCTTCGGGGGTGGCCATCGGCAAGAAGGAAGACAAGCTCGGGATGCGCACGTCCGACACAGCTTCGCTGATCCTCGACGAGTGCCCGCTGCCCTCCGACGCCCTCCTCGGCGAGGAGGGAGAAGGCTTCCTGCAGGCGATGCAGGTGCTCGACGGGGGGCGGATCTCGATCGCGGCCCTGAGCCTCGGGATCGCCCGCGGCGCCCTCGACGCGGCGATCGCGTACGCGAAGCAGAGGAAGCAGTTCGGTCGGTCGATCGCCCAGTTCCAGGCGATCCGCATCAAGCTCGCGGACATGGCCACCTCGGTGGACGCAGCCCGTCTGTTGACCGAACGCGCCGCGGCGGCGAAGGACGCCGGTGAGAAGGTCACCCTGGTCGCGTCGCAGGCAAAGCTGTACGCCTCCGAGACCGCCGTCAAGGTGTGCGAGGAAGCGATCCAGATCCACGGCGGCTACGGGTACATCAAGGACTACCCGGTGGAGAAGTACTGGCGCGACAGCAAGCTGTGTACGATCGGTGAGGGGACGAGCGAGATCCAGCGCCTCGTGATTGCCCGGGAACTTCTGGAAGGCTAAGCTCCTCGGCATGGTCGAGGCTATCGAGGTTCTCGCGAGCGATCCGCGCGCCGTCGCGATGGCGCTTTCCGCCGTCGAGCGCGGAGGGCCCGTTGCGGAGGACCTCATGGCGGCCCTGCGCGGGCGCTTGGGGAGAGCGTGGACCGTCGGCATCACCGGTGCGCCCGGGGTGGGCAAGAGCACGCTGGTGGAGGCGATCGGCACCGTTTTGCTGAGTGGCGGTGAGCGAGTGGCGGTGCTGGCGGTCGATCCGTCGAGCCCGTTCTCGGGTGGCGCGCTCCTCGGGGATCGGGTCCGAATGCCCGACCTGCTCGAACGGGGCGGTTTCGTCCGCTCGATGGCGACGCGGGGGGCGCTCGGGGGGTTGGCCGTCGCGACGTCGGATGCCCTCGACGTCCTGGACGCGGCAGGTTTCGACTGGATTCTGGTCGAGACCGTCGGAGTAGGGCAGGACGAAGTGGACATCGCGGGCGAGGTCCAGACGGTCGTGTTGGTGACGGTCGGTGGCCTCGGCGATGACGTGCAGGCCGCCAAGGCCGGCGTCATGGAGATAGCCCACGTCTTCGCAGTGAACAAGGCCGACCAGGCGGCAGCCGACTCTCAGGTGGCGGCGATCGAGAGCGCCCTGGCCCTTGTGCCGCCGGCTCCGTGGCAGTCTCCTGTGGTGCGGACGTCGGCTCTTTCCGGTGAAGGCGTCGCGGAGCTGCTGGCCGCCGTAAAGGACCACCAGCGCTTTCTGGACGGCTGTGACGGGCGTGAGGACGCGCGCAGGCGCCGCGCCCGGCGACGGGTCGAGCGGATCGTGACCGCAATGGTCCAGGAACGCATTCGGGGCCCGTTGGGTAGCGCCTTCGCCGACGTGTTCGAAGACGTGGCGCGCGGGTCGCTCGATCCGTACGCCGCAGCGCGCCGGGTTCTGGAGGCCCTGGGCAAGGAGGATGGATGAGGGCCGTCGACCACATCGGTATCGCCGTTCTTTCGCTCGCGGAGCGGCTGACGCTTTACGAGGCCCTGGGTCTGGAGGTCGGGGGTGAAGAGGTGGTGGAGTCCGAGAAGGTCCGAGTCGTGTTCCTGCCGGTTTCGGGAACCCGAATCGAGCTGCTTGAGCCGACCGGCCCCGACTCGCCGATCGCCTCGTTCATCGCGAAGCGGGGCGAGGGCATCCACCACATCTGCCTCCGGGTCGACGACATCCGTGCCACGATGGCCGACCTCAAGGCCAGGGGCATCGAGATCCTCTCGGACGAGCCGCGGGCTGGAGCGCACGGCAGCCGGGTCTGCTTCATCCACCCGAGGTCCGCCGGGGGGGTGCTCATCGAGCTGTCGCAAGCGGGAGGGTAGGTGCCATGGACCTCGGCGAGATCGTCGTTGTGAGCTGCTCCGGGCCCCGAGAGAAGTTCTGGGGCGTGCTCCTCGAATTGACCGCCGCCGGCGCGACCGTCCGGGGCGTTCCTCTCGAGGCGTGCGAGGACTGGCTCCGACAGCACGCCAACGAGGGCCCTCCGATGATCGGGCCGGTGACGATCTTCGTGCCAGCCCACCGGCTGGAGAGGATCGAGATCGAGGAGAGCTCTGGCGCAGTCGAGTGCTTTGCCGACCGCTTCCGCCGAATGGCGCGCCGCGATCCGGTGAAGGTGCTCCTGGGGCCGAAGGTCAAGAACGGCTGCGACGAGCCCCAGATGTAGCGCCTGGCCCGGTCGTTGACGTCTGCAAGTCGGGTTTCTCTGCCCGATCCTTGCGCCTGGCCGGTCGGTTCGGCATCAGTTTCCCGCCCGGGATCTTCCGAGGAGATAGGTGACGTGCGCCGCGAGCGCGTGAAGCAGCGCCAGCTCCCGTCTGGTTGGCACCGTGCGGCCAAGCCATCGACGGAACTGGTCCGTGACCCGGGCAGGGTTCTGGGGGTCGAGGTACCCCGAGGCCAGGAGCACCTCTTCGAGGTGAACGAGAGCGGCCCGAAACTCCTCGTGGGGCGCGGGCCTGTCCATCGGGTCTGCCGGAACCGGCAGGTCGAATCGGGGAGCGTCCAGCAGCGCCAGGACGATCCCGACCGCCTGGGCAAGGTTCAGCACGGGGAAGCCGGGGTTGGTAGGGACGGCGACCGTCATGTGGCACTGGCGCATCTCGTCGCGGGAGAGGCCGCCTCGCTCCGGGCCGAAAACGAGCGCCGCCGACTCAACGGCTGTCGCTCGGAGGCGCTCGCGCAATTCGGCCGGCGCGTGCAAGGCGCGCGGATCGCGATTGCGCGTCGAGGTCGTCGCGATGGCGACGTCCACATCCGCGACGGCAGCGTCAAGAGTGGAGACCGAACCAAGAGTCAGCATTCGTTCCCCGCCCATGGCCATCCGGACGAACTCAGGATCGTCCTCGATCGCGCAGGAGGGGTTGACCAGAACGAGTTCAGGCACGCCGAAGTTCGCCGTGACGCGGACCGCAGCACCGATGTTACCGGCGTAGCGCGGCCGCACGAGAACGACCCTGATCCTCATGGAATCATGATACGGCTCGTCAGGAGCCGGCCGAGGCCCGTGGATCGCTTTCCTGCTGGTCGAGCTGCTGGAGAGCGAGCAGGCGGGTGTAGCGGCCGCCGCGGGCCGCGAGCTCGGCGGGAGTTCCGGCCTCGAGGATCGTACCTTCGTCCAGGACGCATACCTTGTCGCACAGCTCGGCGGCTGCTAATCGGTGTGTGGCGAAGAGAAGGGTCGTGCGGGGCAGCGCGTCGAGAACGACCCTCTCCGTGTTCGTGTCCACCGCCGAGAGGCAATCGTCCAACAGAAGCACCCGGGGCTTCGTCAGGAGGGCGCGCGCGATGGCGACTCGCTGCCGCTGGCCGCCGGAAAGCGTCAGCCCGCGTTCGCCAACGATGGTGTCGAGTCCTTCGGGGAGACGTTTGAGGTCCTCTTCGAGGCCCGCTGCGATCGCTGCCTCCAGTATTGCCTCCTCATTTGCGTCCGGTAGCGCCAGCGCAATGTTCTCCCGGAGCGTTGCCGAAAAGAGGAAGCTCCCTTGCGGAACGAGCGCCACGTCGCGGCGCAGTCGGCCGAGGGCCAGGGCGCGCACGTCGGTGCCGTCGATGAGCACGGTGCCGGGAGGGGGCTCAAGCAAACGGGGGATGAGCCACAGCAACGTGCTCTTTCCGCTCCCGACGCCGCCGACTATCCCGAGGCGCTCCCCAGGACGCGCTGCCAGTGAGACGTGCTTGATCGAGTGAGCCCTCGCATCCGGGTAGGCGAATGTGAGGTCCTTGATCTCGAGGGCCGCCGGCGTATGCCGCTCGGGAAGGTTGTCTTCCGCAACGACAAGCTCCGTGAGAGGTTTTTCAGCGAAGAGCGACTCGATGCGGGCCATTGACGCGGCGCCTCGCTGAAGCAGGTTCGCCACCCACCCGACCGCGACCATCGGCCAGATCAATCGCACGAGGTAGAGGTTAAACTCGACGAACTGGCCGAGCGAGATCCTCCCGCTCCGTACTGCCGTGCCGCCGACCCCGAGAACGGCGACGAACGTGAGGCCGATGAGCGCCTGGAGGAGCGGCTGGAATACCGCGGAGATCCGGATGAGCTTCGCGCCTGCGGCGACGTAGCCGCGGTTGCGGACGGCCATCTCGTTGATCTCCGCCTCCTCGCAGCTGTAGGCGCGCAGCACCCGCAGCCCGACCAGGTGCTCCTGAAGCCTGGCCGTGTAGTGCGACAACGCTTCCTGGGACTGGCCCCAGCGAAGGTGGATCCGGGACCCGAAGTAGCGTGTGGCGCCCGCAACCAGCGGCAGCGCCGCCAGCGACAGGAGCGTGAGCGGGATGTGAATGCGCGCCATGAGCGCCGAGCTCACGACCAGGATCGTGACCGTGTTGATGGCGTACATGAGCGCCGGGCCGACGGCCATTCGTACCGTTCCGACGTCGCTGACGGCGCGCGTCAGAAGGTCGCCAACGCGCTCCCGCATGTAGAACGACGGTGGAAGCCGCAGCAAGTGGTCATAGAGGTCCGTCCGCAGACGGTGCTCGAGGTGACGTGACACGGACACCAGGAGCTGACGCTGGGAGAACTGGAAGAACCCCGAGACCACGGCAACGACCACGAGCAATCCGGCGTAGCGCCAGATGGAAGAGATCGGTGCACCGGCACCGAGGGCATCGACGGCGCGTCGCACGATCCCGGGGGCGGCGAGCGCCGCGATGCCGGAGGCCACCACGCTCGCGCAGCCGAGGACGGTTGCCGTCAGGTGCTCCCGGTAATAGACAAGGACGCGGCGAAAGACTCTCAAACTCCGCACTCGGCGAGCCTACCACGGTCGGCCGCCCAGGCCGGCGAGGCACTGTGCGGCGGCTCGTGGCAGAATGCGCAGGTGAACGAACGGTCCTGGTACCTCGCGGGGAGGGGAGCCGCTCTCGTGTTGCGGCTCTGGAGGCGCACGATCCGTGTGGAGAGCCGCAACCGCGAGATCCTCAAGCCGCCCTTCGTGCTGGCGTTGTGGCACGGTCGGGTCATCGGTTCGCTGATGGACAACTACGATTGCGGGTGCGTGACGATGGCCAGCCGCTCGAACGACGGCGCTCTCGCCGCAGGGATCGTGGAAGGGCTCGGCCTGAAAGCGACCCGGGGATCCGGATCGCGCGGGGGCCGGGAGGCCCTCGACGAGATGGAGGACATGGTCCGGGCGGGGCAGCCGTTCGCGGCCCTGACGGTGGACGGACCTCGGGGTCCCTGGCGGAGGGTCAAGACGGGCACCGTCATGCTGGCTCGGCGACTGGGTGTCCCCATCTTTGCGGTCAGCTTTTCGAGCCCTCGGCCCGAAGTCCTCCGGTCGTGGGACCACATGGTCCTTCCGAGGCCGTTCTCGAAGGTCGTCGTCGGCTACGCGGGGCCGTGGAGCGCCGACGTGGACACGGGTGAGTTGAGCAGCGTCGCGGAGATCGTGGGTGCTCGGCTCGACGCATTGACCGAAGCGCTGGATCGGGAAGTGGCGGGGAGGGAACTCTGGCCCCCGGCGTAGGCGGTCCGCGAGGGTGCCTCGAGTTCGCGGCGTTTCCGCTCAGGTTCGTGGCCCGGCCGTTGGTCGCGTGGCGGCGACGGCGAGTTGCCCTTTCGGAAAGCGGACAGCCCCTGGTCTCGTGGTCGCGGACCGACATAGAAGGCATCATTCGCCTCCGCTGCACAATAGAGGCGCCTCGTTTGCGGGCTGCTGAAGCACTCGAGGTGGTCACCGCACGATTCGGCCAGGTCATAACCTCGATCGGCCTGACCGTCGGTACCGTCGGGGTCGTTCCTGGCGAGGAGCCGGTTCTGACGGCCTTCGCCCCAAGGCTCGATCTCGTCGCGCCACGGATCCGAGACGCGCTGGGAGGCGGAAGGGCCCATCGGCGGAGATATCTCTGGCTGCCCCTGCCCGACGGGACGTACCTCGCGTCGGTGGTCGATCCTTTCCTGCCTTTCGAAGGAAGTGCCGAGGAGGTCGCCGGCCTCGTCCGCGCCGGGCTCGTCGCGCACGCATTCTCGGGTCAGATGAAGGTTGAGCCGGCGGGCGTGCGGCTCGAGCTCGACGTCTACGCTCGGCGGTCCGATCTGAAGAAGCTGCTCAGCCTCGTCCGAAGCGGCGTCGAGGAGGGCGCGGGCGGGCAGGAGGCGAGGTAGACCAGGCCAGCCCCGCCGACGACGAATGTGAAGGCGAGGCTCCAGAGGTGGCACGCGAAACCGGCGGCCAGCGCGGCCTGCGGGGCGACTCCGAGCCCCGCCAGCGCCGCGGCCCATCCCGCCTCCTGCGTTCCGAAGGAACCCACCGAGCTGATCGGCAGCGACGATCCGATCGCGGCTCCGAGAACGCCGAGGAGCACCCGGGAAGGCGGCCAGGTCAGAGCCATCGCCCTCAGGAGGACGACCGTCACCGCCCAGATGACCGCCCACAGGAGAACGGAGAGGAGAACGGCGGCGCAAGTGCGAGCGGGCGACCGCGCGAGGTGGACGACCTCCCTGCGAACCCTCAAGAGCTGGCGCAGGGCCTTTCGGCGCCAACCCGGGGCTCGACGCCAACGGCCGACCAGTCGGCGGATGACGCGCATTCCGGCGACCCAAGCGGCGGCGAGTACTACTGCCATGCTCACCAGCATTGCTCCCGCGAATTCCGGGCTGCCTCCGATCAAGGCACCGCCTGCCGTGGCCCAGAGGAGCACCGCCAGCAGGTCGAGGACGCGCACGAGGACGAGGACGGAGAGGCCTCGGATTGCGCCGGGGAGCCCGGCCGCCTGGAGCAACGGGATCATCGCCAGCTCTCCGAGCCGGAGGGGGAGCACGCCGGTGGCGAGTTGGGCGACCGCCGCCACCGCGGTCGATGGCTTCAGCCGAAGCTCGCCGCCGGCAAGGAGAGAGAGGCGGGCTCCGCGGAGGAGGGCGAGGAGCGCCGTGCCGGCAAGCGCAGCCAGCAGCCCCGACCATCGCGCGCGGCCGGCCAGCGCGAGCACCTCCGCGGGCTCGGCCTTGAGCAGCAGAGCGAAGGCGAGCAGCAGCCCGACGCCGCCGAGCCACCACGAGGTGCGGCGGCTCCGGCTCACTTCCTCTCGCGTCCCGTAGCGCGCAGATCGTCGAGCAGGCGGCGGTTCACTGCGGTCAGGTCGGCGAGCACGCCAAGGAGAAAGAGCTGGACGCCGGTGATCGCGAGGACGGCGGCAACGATGAGGGACTGCACGTGCCCGGCCGGGGAGATTCCGGTTAGGAAGAAGTACGCGAACCGTGCCGCGAGCGCCAGCGCGGCGACCCAGCAGAGTGCGGCGAGCGACAGGAGGATTCTCAGCGGCCTGTAGATGAAAACCAAACGCAGAAGCGTCGCCAGCGAGATCAGCACATAGATCAGGTTGCTCCGGAAGAGGCGCGATGGGCGGGAGACGCGGTGCGTCGCGACGGGGACCGAGCGGACGGTGAGGCCCGTCTGGCCGGCCTGGATGAGCGTCTCGAGGGTGTAGGTGAAGGTCGTGACGCAATGCACGCGCGCGGCGGCGGCGCGGGAAAACGCCCGGAAACCGGTCGTCGCGTCCGCGAGCGGCACGCCCGACAGCACGCGAACCACCCAGGCGCCCAGGCGCTGCAGCGAGCGCTTGAAGGGGGAGAAGTGAGCGAGCGTCGCGACTCCCCGGTCGCCGAGGACGATGTCCGCGTCACCGTTGACGATCGGCGCCACAAGGTCCCCTATTGCGGCCGGGTCGTACTGACCGTCGGCGTCGGTGTTGACGATGACGTCGGCCCCGCGGCGCAGCCCGGCTTCGATGCCGACTGTGAACGCTCTGGCCAGGCCGCCGTGGACCGGCAGCCTCACGACCGATGCGCCGCCCGCGCGAGCCGCTTCCGATGTCGCATCGGTCGAACCGTCGTCGACGACCAGGATCTCGACCGAATCGAAACCGTCGAGAGCGCGAGGCAGCGCGCGGAGCACCTCGGGGAGGCTCTCGGCCTCGTTCCACGCCGGAACCTGAATGATGAGCTTCATGCAAGCCTCCGTGGGGCAGCCAGCAGGATGATCGCGATGAGTGCCGCCGCCGCCACTCCCCAGACGAGAAGAGGCAGCTGCGCCTTCAGCTCGACGCGGGAACGGCCCGCCGGGAGCGCCACTCCTGTCCAGACCCCGTCCACCCGTTCGGTCCGGGCCCGGCTCCCGTTGACCGCGGCCTTCCAGAGTGCCGGCCGGTACTTGATCTGAAAGACCAGAAGCCCGGGCGCGGTCAGGTCTCCGCGCGCCTCGACGACTGCAGCGTCCACGCCGGCAACGGTGACGTTTCCGGCGCCGCCGGCCAGCGGGCCGAGCGCGGCGACGCGGGCGGCGGGCACGGTGACGATGTCGAGATCGGCCGGAGGTGAAGCGGCCTCGCGCACCAAGCCGTGGGCCAGGAAGGCGAACGGCCTCACGGTCGCCCACTCCCATACCCGGACGCCGCGCTGCTCGGGCCCGAGGAGAAGACCGGATGTGTCCCAGGCGACCGGCACGATGGCTTCCGAAAGAGGCTGCTCCGCGGAGAGAGTCAACAGGGCGGCGCCCGCGGGGAAACCCGGGGGGACGCCGAACCATTTCCACGCCGCGCTCTCGGCCTGCAGGGCGTCGTCCGGGTCCAGTTCTGTGCTGTGGCCCACCGTGTCGAGCCGCGCCCGTACCGCGTGTCCGGTTTCGGAAGGAACACCGAGGCGCGTGGCGCCGGATGGGACAGCCGCCCGGAGGTGAAGAGCGGCCCTCTCCGGGCGGCCCTGATCCGTTGCGAGCTCGGCGATCTCGATGCGGGAGAACACTTCACCTGAAACCACCCGCAGGGGCAACGGCTCGAGCAGCCACTTCGCCCCCAAGCGGACCATCTGTGCGTTCATGGCTCTGGACACCGGGATCTCGCCGCCCTTGCCTCCATCGACCAGGGAGGCGTAGCGGGGCTCGCCGGGGAACGATGAGGCCCGTACGTCCGCGAGGCCCATCAGGGCTGCCGTGTCGGGCGGCATCGCCCCGAGCAAGCCGACGAGGCGGCAGGTCCGGGTGTCCGGGCTCATGGCGATGGGCACGGCAAGTTCCGTGTCCTCCGAGGGAACGAACGGCAGGTGGCGCGCGGCCTTGCCGACAAGGGAGAGCGAAAGCAAGACCCAGACCGCGGCTCCGGCGACGCCGGCGATCCGCCGCCCGTGAGGCCGGTCGGTCAGCGCCTGGGCGCCGTAGGCGGCCAGCGTACCGACGCTGAGCGCCAGGATCCCGTAAGGGCGCTGCGAGAGCCCGAGTGGGGCAAGCAAGCCGATGGGCACCGAGACGACGACTGCGCTCACGCCCGCGACGCCGAGCCAGAAGCCGCGAATGCGTGGCGGTGCGGCCAGGAGACCGACCACAGCGAGGGCCATCGCCCCGAGCCCGACGAACGCAAAGCTTTCCGGCCTCGCCCATGATTGGCCGGCGGCAGCCTGGACGGCCGGCGCATCGGGCGCAGGTTGGGCCACGATCGTCGCAATCCAGTTTCGGACGGGAGGCATCGTCTGCACGGCCGGCGCCGGTGCGCCCGGCTCCCCTCCGCACGCGGCGAGCCAGATGCGGGGGAGCATCACGGCCAGCACCAGCAGGGTCGCCAACGCCGCCGGCAGCCAGAGCAAGGACCTCTCGCCCCGTTGGCTGAAGAGGATTGCGATCGCCGCGGCAAGAGCCACGAACGCCATCGCTGGCGCGCCGCACACGGCGAGGACGAGGAGGGTGAGGGCCCACACCCCGGCGCGGCGCCATCCTTCGCGCGGAGGCGAGATCGCCGGCACGAGAGCGAGGGGTCCCAGCGCGAGGGCGGAGCCCTGCCAGTCGAGCCAGTGTCCGGCGACGGCGCCGGAGAAAGCGTACGCGGTCGCGCCGACTGCAGCCGGCCACGGGCCCAGCCCGAGCAGCCGCAGCGCCCACCAGGTCGTCATCAGCGCTGCCGTCAACTCGAGCGCGATGAGGCCGGTCCAGGTCCAGCCTGGCTTTGCGGCGACTGCGGCGAGGAGGACGAGAGGCGCGCCGCCCTGCTCGGGTCCTGCCAGCCAACCCGGGCGTCCCCCGCCGATCAATGGGTTCCAGAGCGCGACCCCGAGCGGTCCTCTCGCGACGCTCGCAAGCCGCGGGCCGAGTTGCGTGGCGGCGTCGAGTGCCTCTTCAGAGGGCTTCGGAAGGGGACCGGAGATCTCTCGCCACGGAGGGGCGCTCTTCAGGCTGGCCTCCGGCGCGACGCGGCAGTCGAGAAACAGGGCGGGGTAGAGGAGGGTGAGCAGGACGGCGACGAGGAAGAGGAGACAAACCCGCGAGGGGCTTCGCTGCATGGCGCCATTGTAGGGCGTCGCGTGCGCGAGCGCAGGCGGTGCACGATCGGACTGCTTGCTGCTAAGCTGAGACGGGGGTCCGAATGCCTCGGGTTCCACTGGAGCGCCTGGCTCATGGTCGTTCGGGAGACAAGGGCGACGCCTCAAACGTCGGGCTGATTGCCGTCGACGAGGTTGCCTATGGCTGGCTGCGCGAGAACCTGACCCCGGAGCGAGTGAAGCGGATGCTCCCTGAAATCGCTCAGGGCGAGGTCGAGCGATACGAAGTCCCGAACCTCCTGGCCCTCAACTTCATTCTCCACGGTTCCCTCGGCGGGGGAGGGACGGCGAGCCTGCTCACGGACGCGCAGGGCAAGACGCACGCCTCGGCGCTGCTCCGTTGCCTCGTCGAGGTGCCTGACGATCTCTTCGCCCGGCGTTGATGCGCCCGGCCGGCTCGCCCCCGACGGTTGACAGCCCGGGACCTCACCGGCATACTTTCCCGACCTGGTGTGCCCAGGTAGCTCAGTTGGTAGAGCACGTGACTGAAAATCACGGTGTCGCCGGTTCAATTCCGGCCTTGGGCACCATTGTGATCCATGACCCCGCTGCGGCGGGTTTTCGTGATTTTCGGTCACGTGTTCTATGGGGGATCGGGGGGCTTGCCCCCCGCCGGGTGGAAAGGTGACGTCCCGGCGCGGAGCGTCGTCCGCGCAGCGGAGGACGCGAAGCGAAGGGGAAAATCACGGTGTCGCCGGTTCAATTCCGGCCTTGGGCACCATTGTGATCCATGACCCCGCTGCGGCGGGGTTTCGTGATTTTCGGTCACGTGCTCTATGGGGGTTTGCGGCGCCGAAACTCGATCCTTGAGGACACGTGTCACCGGTGGGCGACGCCCCGCCAGGTTTCGGTGGGGTGGCGGCTTCTGGGGATGCTCGCAGGGGGAAAGTCACGCACTCGACAGCCAGTGGGCGATGTTTTCATTGGTGTCACTGGCGTCTGCATTGGAGCCAGGTCCCGGTGGCATGCCACTTGCAATTCGAGGTTCCTCGTGAGAACGATCGAGGATGACGCAGAGTAAGGGTCCATGTTGGTCGTTGTGAGCGACGGCAGCACATGGCCATGACACAACCGGCAGGCCCGGTCGCGGCGATGCTGTTTCTTGCGCGTGGAGCGGCGGTGCGCCGTCTGGGCACGTAATTCCGGCCGGCCGATGCTGCGGGGCTGCTGGGGGCTGCAGCCGTGCGAACGTGGTCGGCAGTCACGTAGGAGGAGAGATGAGAGCAACGTGCGTCGTGGTGATGTTCTTGATGGCGGCGGTTGCGGCACCCCTGGCGCAGCCGGCAGGCGTGGCTCCCGGCGCAGGGGCGGCGCAGGCCCAATTGGCGGCTGTGAATGTGGTGTCTGCGGCGCTGATCGAAAGGATGCTGGAGCGCGAGGTCGCGCGGGTGGCCGGCAAGGGCGCGCAGGCGCTGCCGCGGGAGGCGCTTGTGCGCGCGGTCGTCCAGAGGCTTGCCGCCGAGCGGTCGCGGGCCTCCGAGTTTCGTGTCCCTGGCGCGGCCGTCGCGGCGGTCAACCGGGCGGTTCACCAGGTAGTGGAAGAAACGCTGCGCTCGCGGGTTGGCGCGGCCGCGCAGTCGATCGTCGCCCACGCCAGCTCGATATCGACCGACGAGCGGAACGCGCTCATGGACCTTTACACCAGCACCGGCGGGGCAAGTTGGGGGACCAGCCTGAACTGGAACGGCGCGGCGGGGACCGAATGCACCTGGGCAGGGGTGATCTGCGACTCCGGCCAGACCACCGTGCAGGTTTTGAACCTCCGCAACAACAACCTCGTGGGCACGTTGCCTGCATCGCTCAGCAGCCTCAAGAACCTGCTGTATTTGGACCTTTCACAAAACCAGCTCTCGGGCTCGATCCCGACCCAGCTCGGCACTCTCATGAACTTGCAGGACCTCTACCTCCAGTACAACCAGCTCACGGGCTCGATCCCGACCCAACTCGGCAGCCTCGCGGACCTGGAATCGCTCGACCTGTCGTTCAACCAGCTCTCGGGCTCGATCCCCGCCGAGTTCGGCAACCTCACCAAGCTGCAGGACCTCGAGCTCGACGCCAACCAGCTCTCGGGCTCGATTCCGACCCAGCTTGGCAACCTCGGGAATCTGAGTTACCTCTCCATCGAGCACAACCAGCTCTCGGGCTCGATCCCTGACCTCAGCGGCCTCGCCAACCTGAGTTTCCTCGGCCTAATCTCCAATCAGCTCTCGGGCTCGATCTCGACCCAGCTTGGCAACCTCACGAAGCTGACTTACCTCGACCTGTCCTCGAATCAGCTCTCGGGCTCGATCCCGGATCTCAGCAGCCTCACGAGACTGAACTCCCTCGACCTGTCCTCCAATCAGCTCTCCGGTTCGATCCCGACCTGGCTCGGCAACCTCACCGCCCTGGGGACCCTCGACCTGTCCTACAACCAGCTCTCGGGCTCGATCCCGACCCAGCTTGGCAACCTCACGGCTCTCGACTTTCTCAACCTGTCCTCCAACCAGCTCATGGGCGCGGTGCCCGGCAGCATCACGAGCCTGACCAACATCGTCGCCGGTTTGAGCGATTTCCGCTGGAACGGGCTGTACAGCGCCGATTCGACCGTTGTGACGTTCGTCAACACCGCGCAGTACGGCGGCGACTGGCAGTCCACCCAGACCGTTGCGCCCACGGGCGTCACCGCCGGCGCCATCACGAGCACGTCGGTGGTGCTCTCCTGGACCCCGATCACCTACACCGGCGATACCGGCGGGTACCAGGCGTACTACTCGACGACTTCCGGCGGCCCATACACGGCCGACGGCATCACCGGGGACAAGAGCGCCTCCTCGATCGTGGTCAGCGGGCTTTATCCGGGCGCGCTCTACTACTTCGTCGTCCGCACCGTCACCAACCCCAACGTCAACAACCAAAACACGGTCACAAGCGACCCCTCGAGCGAGGTCTACGCGACCACAAGCTGCACCTGGCCCGCGATCACGTCACAGCCGCAGGGCGCGACCATCTGGAGTGGCATGACGGCGACACTGTCGGTAACCGCCATAGGCACGGCGCCGCTTTCCTACCAGTGGTATCAGGGCACTTCCAGCGACACATCGCACCCGTTCGGGGCCAATGCGAGCATCCTCACCACCGGGCCCCTGACAGCCACCACCAGCTTCTGGGCGCGGGTGAGCAACCCATGCGGTCACGCCGACTCGGCGACGGCGACGGCGACGGTGGGCTCGGCGCCCGCCTTCGCTGTTTGGGTGCCGGTAGCGAGCCACACCACAGGCCTCGACCAGAGCCAGTGGCGCAGCGACCTGGGCCTGCTCAACCCAGGCACGGCGCCGGCCAACGTGCAGGGCGTGTTCTACGCCAGCGACGGCGTGGTGGCCGACACGACATATTTGCTGCCGGGGACGCAGATGATCGTGACTGATGTGATCGGGCAGCTCGGCGCCAGTGGATCGGGAGCGATCGAGATCCTCTCCGACCAGCCGCTCGAGGTCACGGCGCGCAGCTACAACCAGGTCCCGTCCACAGCGAGCTGCTACCCCGGCGGC
>JBEKAA010000025.1:0-76906 GCA_050018455.1 Thermoanaerobaculaceae bacterium
CTGCGCGACCGCAAACCTCGCTCCGACACAACCGACACAACCAGCGATCACGTCCACTCGCCTCACCAGCTGACCGGCGCAATGTCAAAAACACTCGCTTTCTCGTGGCCGGCAACACCCACTGAAGCCGTGGAGTACTTTCGTGCGGATCGGTTAGACGAATTCGCCTCTTTGCGGTCCAAAGCGGCTCGGTGGGCGCAGGACAACGCACAGGCCTTCACGGAGGCCGATCCTCGAGTCCCCGACGAAATCACGAGCGACCGTGCCCGCGACAACTGGCGACCGTTGCTGGCTATCGCCGACGCCATTGGGGGAACGTGGCCCGACCGCGCCCGCCAGGCCGCCGTCGTTCTGGCTGGCGTCGAGTCGGCTGCTGAGTCCGCCAGCGTAATGCTGCTTGAGGATCTCTGTGACCTCTTCACGACTCAGGGGAGCCGGCGGCTCCCCTCTGAAGTCATCGTAGAGGCCCTCATTAACATGGAGGAACGGCCCTGGCCGGAGTGGTACCACGGGCGCCCGATTACGGCGCGCGGCGTCGCGAGACTTCTCAAGCCGTTTGGGATCACTCCCGACACGGTGAAAACACCCCGAGGGTACAGCCGCAAGGACTTCGAAGATGCCTTCTCTCGCTATATAGGGGGTGCCCATCCGCTCTATCCGCCTAGTGCCTCACAACAAGGTAATTACAGCACAAGTCATCCGCCCATCGAAGTTGCCCCGGAGGCGGATAACCTACCCCGTAACTCGTGTGGACTCAACGCGCTGGCGGATACGGCGGATACGGAGGAGGGGTGTAGGGGTGAAGACCCCCCATCATCCACGCCCGGCGGCGATGACGGACTCGGTTTTGATGAGGTCGAGGTATGACAGCAGCCGCTCTGCTCGCCAACCTCAGCGCTCGGGGGGTGCGGATTAGGGTCGCGGGAGACTGTCTTCGCCTAGCGCCACGGGAGGCTCTTACCCCTGAGTTGCTCATGGAGGTGCGGGAGCACAAACCGCAACTGCTTGCGTTGCTCGACTGCGAACGCGTCGGCGGTCGGCTTGAGGCCGCCTTCGCCGCGTGGCGCGAGCACATCACCGGTTGCCCAGCCTGCGACCGAGGAAACCTCGGCTGCCGCTGCGAGGAAGGACAGCGCCTCGCTGACGCGTACCACCAGGCGTGGTGCGCGGTATATGTCCTGCCATTCGCTGGGCCAGGAGAAGAGACTTGAGAAATGACAGATCCAATGAAGAGGGGAAGGTGAGAGGTGGCGACACGAAAACCCACGAAACCGCACTCGGCTGCTGACGGGACTGGCGTCACATCCCCGCACAAAAACGCACAGTGGGAGCCGTCCCCGCAGCAGACTGCAGCGATCGAGGCCCTTGCCCTCGGGAAGCGTGACGCCGACGCTGGCGAGGCCGCAGGTGTGAGTAGAGAGACAGTCAACCGCTGGCGAAACCACAATCCGTGTTTCAAGGCGGCCCTCAACAAGCGGCAGCAGGAACTCTGGAGCGACGGCCATAACCGATTGCGGGGGCTGGTCGGGAAAGCGGTGGAGAAACTCGAATCAGCGCTCGACGACCCAGCCACGGCTCTCCCCGCCGCCGTCCACGTGCTAAAGGCCACAAAGATCTTCGGAGAGGTGGCTCCGCCCTCCGGTGCGACTGATCCGGAGTTGATACTGCAGCTCGAAGCGGAAACGTGGGCACGCGAGGAGATGAAGCGCCGAAAAGAATGGAAGGTCCCACCCGCTGTGTTCTTGTCTCACCTGGACGACGAGACAGTGTTCAATCAGAAGCGCCTTGACGAGCTGACCGAGGAGAGGCTAGCCATTCTAAAGGAAGCACACGGGATGTGAAATTAGCTTGAACGGGCTAGCAGATTAGTATAGACCCCAACTCTACCTCTCAGCCTGGACTCGTTTCAGGGGGGCAGGTCAAACCTAGGAAGGGTGTCGCGCTCACTGTGGACGGTCCGAGAAGAGCGTCCCATCTGTCTCGGGATCGGGTTGGGTGAGCGCCTACTGGAACTCGATCACGGCGGCGATGGCGGCGGCAATCTCGTCCATCAGGTCAGCCGGGAGGTAGCCAAGGCGCCGCTTGAAGCGTTCGATCGAGGCGCACACAACCTGCATCGCGTCGGCGGCGGAGACCTTATCCAGCCCGCTACCAGCAGGAGCTTCAACCCTGACGTGCCAGATGTTGGAGGCGAACTTGTCTTGCCACTCTGTCAGAGGGACCACCAGTTTGACCGGCAGGACACCGACCCCATCGGAGCTGACAACGACGGCGGGCCGTTCTTTGTACAGCTCCGCTCCGCGCGTCGGGTTAAAGTCCACCACCCACACCTCGCCGCGTTTCGGCCGCAGGTCAGCGCGCATCCGGCGCCCCACCCGCCGTGAGGTCGCGCCAATCAGAGCTCTCCTCGTAGTGCGCCCGGAGCCGTTCGGCCTGCGCTTCCAGGAGGCGACGGCGCTCCGCGAGCGGGAGCCGCAGGAACGCCGGCCGCTGGGTAACAGGTGCCAGAGCCATGGCAGGAGCGCCCGGAGTGAGGCCGGCTTCCTCAGCGCTGATGAGTCCCTCCGCCAAGGCGCGTAGCGTTGCGCGCAACGCCCACGAAGGCCTTTCGGGTTCCATCTCGTCGGGTTCGTGCATCTTCCAACCGCGCGCGTTGATCTCTGCCCAGAGCGCCGCAGCGTGGTTGTCGGTAATCACACCAAGGTCCCGCAGACGGTAGACGAGAGCCTGCAGGCTGATACCGTAACGCCGCTTCAGGAGCCTCAGCTCGTCGATGCTCACGGTATTCCTCTTCCGGCCGACGTCGCGCTGCAACGCCGCGACGGGTGCCAGGAACGCTCCGGCGAAGCGGTGTGCTGCCTTCTCTGCGTCCACGCCACCGGGCAGGTCGAGCACGAGGTGCCCGAGCTCGTGGGCGAGGTTGAAGCGCTGGCGTTCACCTGGGACGCCGCGTCTCGAGACCACCGCAGCGCCGGCCACGCCCCCATTCGGGCGGCGCGCAACGACGGCAAGTCCGTCGAAACGCGCGCCAGCCTCGATCTCCAACACATGGACGTGGTGCTCCTCGAGCGCCTCGGTGACGTTCGCGAGCGGGTCGCGGCCGAGCCCCCAGCGCTCGCGGATCGCCGCCGCTGCTGTCTCGGAACTCTCCAATGACGCAGTGCGCAGCCCCCGGACGGGAACGTCCGAGCCGTCGCCCTCGCCGGTCAGCTCCTGGAGCCGCACACGCTGTTCAAGCATCGTTTCGGCGAGCCCTTCGACGCGTGCACTCTCCTTCCGCCCGAGCCCGGACGTCTTGCGGAACGCGACGATTTCGATTGTGACCCTGGCGGGTGTTACTAGGCTCATCGCCTTGACGCCCAGCGCCCGCGCCAGCGTAGTGAGCACCCGCGGCGTCGGCATCGCGCGGCTGTGCTCGTACTTCGACAACGCTTGCTTGGTCACTACCCCACCCATCTCAGCCGCCAGCGCCTCGAGCGAGAACCCGCGCGCAACGCGAAGCCGTCTGAGCCGACTGGCGAGGACGGTCCTGGTATCGGTCTGCGCTGTCATGATCACTCCGTGGTTGACAACACTAGGGAAGAACTTCTCGTTTGTCAACCCCCGTGGAACTTGCCGAGGAACGGCTGGCTGAGCAACGACAGCGGGCGGCAGAGGACAGAGATGGTAAGGTCGTGATCCACAGTTCTGGGAGCCTCGGTAGGGCAACACGGGGCAGAGAGACCACGAAATCGTCACTCGGTGATACCGGGGTGTTACCAAGGCCGGGATTAGGAGGTCTACAGAGAGTTCCCATGAGGTAAACGTCGTTATGCATGTTGTTGTTAGAAAGGTGAAGCAGACGCGATTCGAGCCCGTAACCGTCAGATCCGAACTCTGAGAGTCAGCTGCCGGCATGCGTTCCAGAGGAGTTGCGATCCCAAGTTTCTGACCGCTAAGCGCCGGGCGGCAGCAGTTGTGTACCAGCCTGACTCCGTGTCAGCGTATTGGGTCGGAATACTCTGTAGCCTGGCTGACGCCACGCGGCCGGTGTCCCCCGCAGCCCGCTTCCGTGGCCAGGTGCATTCCCTCCGCCTTGGCCCGCGGCAGCAGCCCGGCTCTCAACCTGCCGTTGGGCCAGTCCTCGGGTCTTGGGTCATAGCCGGTCGAAATCACCTTACTGTTTTGGGGGGCTGAAACTCGGGCACGCCGAACTGCCACAACAGGAAACTCCACTCGTCTGCCATTCGTGCCCGGAATTCCTCCGCGCCACCGCCACCGCCATGACCTCCGCCGTAATCCACGCGCAGCAGGACCGGCTTGCCGCTTGAGGTCGCCGCTTGCAGTCGCGCAGTCATCTTGCTTGGCATCCACGGGTCGATGCGCGGATCGTTGATGCCAGTGGTGAGCAGGATCGCCGGATAAGGCGTACGGTCTCTTACGTGGTGGAATGCACTCATCTCATATAACGCCGCAAAGCCTTCTGGCGTCTTCGTGCTGCCGAACTCCGGGATGTTCGTCTCACCGTTGCCGGTGGTTTCCGCGCGAAGCGCGTCTTCCATTCCGACGTCAATGAGAGCGGCGCCGAAGAGGTCCGGCCGCTCGGTGATGGCACGGCCGATCAGGATGCCACCGGCGCTCCCGCCTTCGCCGGCGAGCCGCGCCGGGGAGGTGTACTTGTTGTCGATCAAGTACTGGGCGCAGGCGATGAAATCGCGCCACGTATTCGGCTTGGTCCGTCCCTTGCCCGCCAGATGCCACTCCTCTCCGTACTCTCCGCCGCCGCGCACATGGCAGGTCGCCATCACTCCGCCCTTTTCGTACCACGGAAGAGATGCTTGTACGAAATACGGATCCTGCGAATAGCCGTAACTGCCGTAGCCCGTAAGGAAAGTGGGGTTCGAACCGTCCAGCTTCATGCCCTTCGGATGAATGATGGACAGCGGTACCAGCGTGCCATCGTAACTTCGCGCCTGGACCTCCACTGACTCTACATTCGCGGGATCGTCGTAAGGCCCGGTCGGTTGGAGCTTCGTGTCGGTCACCCGCTTCGTATTGGGATCGTACGCATCAACCTTAAACGCCTTCGTCCAGGAGGTCATGTAGAGTATGGCGCCGGGCAGGCGGGGATCTACTCTCGTAGCGAAGACGGAGCCATCAAAGGGGATGGCGACACGTTCCACCTTCGGGGCAGGGCCATAGGGGACTCGCAGCAGGCGGCCGATTCCGCCGTCCAGTAGGCGCACGTATAGCGCGTCCTGCGCTGCTGTCATGCCCATGATCACGGCTTCACCCGGCGGAACGACGATCTCCGCGGAAGCGAGATCGGGCTTGCGGGCATCGATGCGCACGATCTTGTACCGTGGAGCATCTTTATAGGTCAGGAGGTAGAGATCGTCGCCCTGAACCGCGATGCTCGTGACCCCGTCGGCAAAATCCGCGACCTTGCGCCACGCCGGATTCGGCTTGCCGATCGAGCCCACCGCCGCGATGTAGTAGGCGCTGTTGGGCGTGACGCTCCCATTCAGAACGCCGAAGGCGTAGCGCGAGCCGGGCTCCGTCGTGACCGATGCGATGAGGCTGGGGTCAACGTCAATGGATGGAACCACGCCGTAACCGAACACCGGTGGGTCTTTCTCGGGGTCAGTGCCCAGGACGTGCAGATACGAGCGGAACTTCTGCCTCGCCTCCGAGGCGGCCGCTCCGGGAGGCAGGGTCTGCGTGCGCCCATACACGAAGCTTCGATTATCGGGCAGCCAGTGAGGATTCCAAGCTTCGGGACCGACACCCCGGGCGATCACGTCCCCGGTCTCGCGACCCGAGGCAATCTCGATGACGTGCACCTCGGCATTGGTCTCGGACCCGCCCGGAATGATGCCGATGGCGATGTACCGGCCATCATCGGATACGGCAAGACCGAGGAGGTCGTTCTTACCCTTGGCCTGGTTCGCCGCAGTGAGCGTGATCTTTTCAGGATCGACCAGCAGCCTGTCCTGCCCGTCCAGACCGCTGCGCAGGTAGAGCTTGCCGACGTCCTCGGTGGGGAGGCGCTTCCAAACCAGGTAGAGATCACCGGGCAGTCGCCTCGCGCCGACCTGCGGGACGGACTGATCGAGTTCGCGGATGCGCGCAAGAAGCTGCGCGCGGCCAGGCAGGTTCGCCAGCACGGCCCGGGTGTAGTCGTTCTGGCTCTTGAACCACGCCTGCACTTCCGGGTCCTGGAGGTTCTCCATGTAGCGATACGGATCCACCACCTTAGTCCCGTGATAGTCGTCGGTGACGTCTCTGACGGGAGCCATTGGTGGGGAAGACGAGACAGCCGCAGGAACCGGGGATACCTCGGACTGCGACCATGCTGTGGAACAGGCCGCGAGGAGAACGGCCATTGCGGCGAATGCATTCACGGAGAGCTGCGCAAGTCTCATATGACTCCCCCCGAGCCGATAGTGCGGGGATTCTAGCACCGGATGCAAGTTGGCGTTGGGGACCTTGCTCTCGTGACCCAAAACCGGAAAGTCGGTCCAGTCGAAAGTTGAGTCCGGAGCGTTTCGGTGGTCTCCTGACGTGGCACGAAAGGGGGCTGAGGTATGCCGAGGGGGTAGAACCTCGCCGTAGCCTATGTCCGGGAACGACCGGTTTGACTCCTTCGCGGCCACTCCTCGAGTCCCGTGAGTTGCTGCTGCAGCCAAGCCTCGATCCTAAACTTCAACCCGCCCCGACTTTCGGTGCGTAGGTCAGGATGGGCTTTAACGGTGGAAACGGGAGCTTTTCTGCCAAACGGACCGTGGCGGGGTTTCGTTGACACTCTTTCCCGCAGCCAGCAAGGGGACCACGGGTCCGGACCCACTAAGGCCGCTCTGTATCGCTTGGAGGGTCGCCGTGCTCTTCCACCTCCGGCGCCTCAATGCGAATCGCCTCCGCGGTGTGCCTCGCGTCCGCCTGCAGCATGCCCTGAATCTCAAGGAACGCCGATCCAAGCGTTCCGGGGCTGGCCTTCTTCCTACGGTAGTAGATCCAGCCCCGCTCCTCCGACCAGAGCAAGAAACGGTCGAGCAGGAAGACGCCCGCTCCCAGTCCGACAAGAGCCAACGCCCAAGCAAGAACCGACAAGCGCCGCTTCCCTCTGACCGACCAGATCTCAGCCATGGGGGGGCTGACATAGGATCCGGTACCGCAACCGGTGGCAGGTCACTCCACCCCCCCATCGAATCCGCACCACCAGTTCCACTTCAACCATTACACGCCACTAGCTACTGGGCTCGGCCTCCAGCTTCGTGACGAGCTCCTCGAGCGCTTTCTCTGCCGCGTCCCCCATAAAACGCACATTCCCCTTCCGGTCGATGACGGCGACCGAAGGGTAGAACGGCACGCCGTAGTCGTGCAGCATCGCCACCTCCGGGTACTCCTCCTTCGTGTCGGTAGGCACGCGACCGATCGCGACCGGCACCGTGATCTCGAAGTCCTTGACGAACTGTTTGACCAAGGGGATTTCTTCCTCCCAGGTCAGCTTGGCGTCCTTCTCACCGCGCAGTTGCTTGCCCTCCTTGTTGAGGACGTACCCCTGGTTCTCGGTCACGCCAATCAGCACGACACCCTTGTCGGCGTGCTTCTTGGCGAAAACTTCCATCTTGGGGAACGAAGCGCGGCACGGGCCGCACCAGGTCATCCAGAAGTCGAGGACAATCACCTTGCCGCGCAACGCGGCGAGCGTCAGCGGCTGGGAGTTGACCCAGGCGTCGCCCTCCAGCCGGGGCGCCGGCTGGCCGTGCAGCTTCAGCCGACGGAGGCTTGTGTCGTAGTCGCGCTCCCACTCCGCCTTGGCGTACAGGTCCTTGGCCGTCTCCAGCACCTTCAGGGCAGCGGGCGGGTCGCTCTTCTCGAGCTCTTCGACTCGCTGGCGCGTCTTGATGAGGTCCACCAGCGCCGTCATCTTGTCGCCGTCGTGGAACAGCTTGGCCACGTCCTCCCTGGCCTTGGCGAGTTCGTCGGTCTTCTTCTGCGCCTCGAGCGCCTCGAGGAGGGCGCTGGTGGTCTCTGCGATCTCCCCGCTGTCGTTCGAGCGGCGGTTCTGCCAGTACGTGAGCCCCAGCCGCGCCACCTTCTCCAGCTCCGGCCACCGCTTGGCCTCGGTGAGCGCACGCACCAGCTCCATGCTCGCGAACTCGAAGTTGGTGTAGTACGTCCGCACGTCGTGGGTCCGCGATCCCCAGCGGTAGTGCTTGCTGAAGTCGTCGTACCGCGTGACCGCCTCGTCGAAACGCTTCAGCGACGCATACGCCGCGATGAGATTAGCCTCGGCCGACTCGGCGTTCCTGTGCGAGTCGGGCGACGTGAGATACGCCTCAAGGTGCTTCGCCACCTCGGTCACTTCGACCGTGTCGTCGTCCTTCTCGGCCTGAGAGTCGTACAGCACCCAGAGCATGCCCGCGTAGTAGGCGTCCTCGCCGTCGAACGTCTTGTCTTTGAGGAGCTCCGGCACGAGGTTCGCGAGCCTCCCGTAGGCGGTGCGGTCGGGGCGGGCGAGGCGCGCCGCTTCGTAAAGGGCACGGAGGTCCATGCCGACCGACTTCGGCGCGGGCTTCGCAGCCTCCTTCGGCTGCTCGGCCGGTTTGACCTCGGCGGTCTTTGCCGCCGGTTTCACGGCGCCCTTCTTCGCGACGACGAGCTTCACCTCGGCGACGTAGTCCGTCGGAGGCAGGCAGATCTTGCCGTCGCACGCCTGGCAGCGAACGCGCACGGCACAGGTGTAGGTCCCCGGCTTGGCCTTCGGCACGACCTTGACCGGTACCCAAAACTCGGCCGTCGCGGCAAACGACTCGACGTCCACGCTGAAAGCCTCCTCGCGGTGCTTCTCGAAGGTGCCTTGCCTTAGGGGCCCTGCACCCACAAGCGTGCCACACGGATCGAGCTTCACGGTGGTTGGGACGGGCCCGCCCGCGGGTTGGGTCAGCGAGTAGATGTGCCAGCCGGGTTCGAGCGTGACCACGACTGCAATCTCGGCACTGGCGCCGGCCGCGAACGCGGATTCGCTCAGTGTGGCCTGCACCTTGACCGGTGTGGGAGTCGCCGAGAAAGCGGGCGGGGTTGCCGCGATGAGCAGCCCCGCACCGAGAAGGAGGACAACACGTGTCGCGAAACGCATGGGGTTCCCTTTCGTAGTTCGTGAAGCTGGCTTCGGTCCGGCACCGGTCGGGTGCAGGGAGTGGTTGTGCGAGGCCGCCGATGGCCGGAGCAGGGTGTCAGTTCCCGCGCATCTCAAAGGAGACTTCCTTGCCGCTCACGGGCTGGAGGCAGAACTGCTCCGTGCACGCCTGGTAGTCCACCAGTACGACGACTCGCTTCCCCGCGCCCTTGAGCTTCAGCGGAACCGTGAAGTGGCCGCTGATGTTGCCACCGGCAGGGGTCGGGATCACGGGCGCCTCTTCGAACGTGAACGGCGAGTCCTTCGGCAGCCGAATCGCAAACACGGTCATCGCGCTCTGTCGGGTGTTGGGAGCGTAGACGTGATACTGGGGCGCGATCTTCACCCTCAGCTCGCTCGTGATCTTCTCCTTCGCGCGGTATCCCCACAGCTCGAGGCCGACCGCGCGTGCGGCGTCGTCGGGGCGCGGCGCCGACGCGGCCTTCACCGATCCGGTCGCTGACGCAACGCGGAACTTGTACCCGGCAGTGTCCGAGAGGTAGAGCTGCTTCCCGTTCTCGTCGAGCCAGGTCCGCCACTCGGCCGGGGTGGCGAAACGCTCCTCGGTGTAGCGGGCGAGCAGGCGGTGGGCCCGCTCGACGTTGGTGCCGTGCTCGAGGTCGGCGACACAGCGCTCGAGCAGCTTCTCGTCGTAGTTGGGGATCCCGAGCGCCTTGGCGTCCGCGTCGATGACGAAGTGGCCCGTCCACGCGTCGCCCTCGTGGTACAGGTAGGGGCGAATCGAGAGAAACCAGGCACGGCGAGCGTCCCTCGGCTGCTTTGCTTCGGCCGGGACGTCCTTGCCGAATTCACGCTGAAGCACCTCATCGGGCTTGTCCTTGTAGACAGCGTCGATAAAGCCGAGCGTGAGCGCCAAATCGTCCCTCGGGATCTGCTCCCTCAGCGCCAGGATCGGCGCGCCCTTGAAAGTGGAGATGTAGTAGACCGCGTTGAGGAAGATGCGCCTGCCGGTTTCGGTCATCTCGTCGGGCGAGCCGTAGAACCCCCACTGCAGGATGTGGCCCTGCCGGCCGATGGAGATGTAGTCCGGGCCCTTCATGTGGATGCCGCCGGCGATCGACTCTGCGTCCGGGGAGTCCAGGAACCCCGCGTCGCTCGTGACGATGCCGGGCTCCCAGGTGAAATCGGGTGGCTTCTTCCCGACATCTTCAGGAGGTGGCGGATACCCTTCCTTCTTGAGGATCGCGACGGTCGGCAGCGTCTTGGGGCACTCCTTGACGAATGCCCATTGGAAGTAACCGGGCGGGGTTGGCGTATTCTGAATGCTCATTTCGACTGGAACAGGTCCCTTGAAGATCGGGTGCTGGGGCCGTGACACGACGGCCCTGTTGTATAAGCACATTCAACCATGCCGCCATCCGAGCTTGAGGTCGAGGTTGTCCGCGACCCGCGCTCCCATGCCGCCGATCAGCACCGTGGGGATTGGCAGCGAATCCAGAGTGATCCCCGTCGGTGCCGGCTTCGTATGGAGCTCGCCTTTGCCGATCTTCATCGTCTCACCGCTGACGATCAGCACGTCGGCCGCGGAGAGATTGGCTTTCGCGAGCTCCAGCACCGGGACCACGGTGACACTCTTGACGTGCTGGGACAGCAGTTTGCGGAACGACTCCGTTTGTGCCGTTCCCGGATCCCCGGCAAGGACGACGCGCAGGCGTGACAGGCTGGGTCGCCGGAGCTGCAGGACTACCACCAGCGCGGCCACTAAGAGCAGCGGAAGAAGGACTGCGAAAATGATTCTTTTCATGATCTTCCTTTCCGAGCGAGGGACGGCGCGCGAACCGTTGTTCCATCTCGCGTCTCAGTCCTCCTCGATTCAGGGAAGAGGCCTGCGGGGCCGCACGATACGACCCCGCAGGCAAGCAAGGTGGAAGTGGTGCGAGTGCTCAAGCCCTCAATCCTCTAGAACGAGAACCTGACCCCGAGTTCTGCCGAGCGGCGTGGGCCGTAGAATTGGGGGGCCGCAAACGTGCTGTTGTAAGTCGTCCCGGCGGCCCCGATGGGCGCGCCGTAGTTGTAGGCGTACAGGCCGTCGCGTGACAGTACGTTTTGGTGGTCGGCGATGTTGAACATGTCGAAATAAACGAGCAAGCTGGTGGCGCCGAGCTTGAAGTTCTTCGCGACCCGCGCGTCCATGTCGAAGTACGACCCGATCTTCTGCTCGTTGTAGCCCCCACCGTAGAACGCGAAGTGCTCGTAGTAGGTGGGAAGCTCGTACCAGCTCGTGTGCCAGAAGTAACGGCCGCCGCTGTTCCAGTTGACGATGGGCGAGAACTGGAACCCCAACGGGAGCAGAAATACCCCCGAGAGCTTGAGGTTGTGTTCGAGCGAGTATGAGAGCGGGCCCCACACCTGTTGGGGCTGGATCTGCCCTGCCTGGTAGCTTGCGTAGTTGATCGGGTCGTTGCCGGAGACGAAGTCAAACGCCGAGTTGCCGTACGCGTGTTCATAGGTGTAGCTGGCCCGGACCAGCGAGCCGTTTGTGAAGTTGTGGCGGAACTCGAACTCGAGGTCGTACACGTCGCTCCGGCCAAAGTTGCCGTAGTAGGTGATGTCGCCCACGGCCGGGTTGGGCCGGTTGCCGTTCGCATCTGCCCGGTTGAGGTCTTGCGTGTAAAAGAGGTCGCGGCTGAGGTTGGCAAATAGCGTCACCCCTGCAGTCGTGTGTTGGCCGAAAAGCTGCTGGTAGCCGAGAATGAACTTGTAGATGGTTGGGAGCTTGATGTTGGGGGCGACCTCCACGATGCTCGGCCCGCCGCTGGGGATGTACTCCCCGTTAACAACATTGCCCTCCAACTCCGGAGACCGCAGCGCCCCCGTCACCCCGACGAGGTTGGAGCGGTCGTGGTAGATGCCGAATCCGGCGCGGAAGACGTGCCGACTGTCGCCGCTGGCGTCGTAGGCGAGACCGATCCGCGGCTCGATCGTGTTGTCCTTGATCAGGTTGTCGTGGCCGAAGCGCAGTCCCAGGTTGAGGGTCGTCTTCGAGTTGACAAACCAGTCGGTTTGCGCGAACGCGAAGGCGTCAGTGACCGAGGCCGTGAGGTTGGTGGCGGCCTCGCTCAGGTACTCCTCAGGGTAGAGGGTAGGATCGGCACCGGGGTAGAGATAGAGCGACAGATACGGCACCTGCTGGGTGCGCTGCTTGAAGTAGTCCAGGCCGACGCCGAACTTGGAGAAGGAATTGGCGCTCGCCAGCGTGAGCTTCTCACTCCAGCCCAGGGTCGTGATCGTGTTCGTGTTGCTCGGGGAGTTCGTTCCGGTGGCGTAATCGGCGCCAGTGTTAACGTCATAAAAGAGTTCCCTCGGGTTCGAGTTTGACGAGGTGAAATCCCGATCGGCGCTGGTCGAGTTGAGAATGGACTCCAGCGTCATGTTTTGCGTCGCGCCAAAGACGGAGATGTCGCGAACGATCCCACTCAGCGACTTGTTATGGTAAAACTCGGGGACCGCGTCGGAGAGCTGGCGTGTCCGGAATAGCGTGTCGAGGACATTCGCCTGCTCGTCGACGTAGTTCGCGGTGAGGGTCAGCGTGTTAGAGGCGCTGAAGTTCTGCGTTAGCTTCAGCGTCGCACTTTTCCGTTTCGTGTCGTTGGCCGTCAGGTTCGAGTTGGGGTTGCGCAGGTAGTCGGGCACCTCGTAGCTGGACTGGCTGAAGTCGAACCCGAGCTTGTGGTCGTCCCCCTCGAAGCTGACGAAGAAAAATGTCTTGTCCTTGACGATCGGCCCACCGAGGGAAACGGATGCGATGTCGCGCTTGATGGACTGCGTGCTGCCCTTGACCCAGGCGTCGCGCTGCTCCTGCACCGTGACGCTCCCTGCCAGGAGGTTTGACCCGGAGCGTGTAATCACGTTGATCACGCCGCCAGAACCTCCGCTCCCGAACTCGGCCGCCATCAGCGAGGTTGAGACCTGAACCTCCTGGACGGCGTCGAGGTTGTAGGTCTGCAGCGCGGTCCCCACCTGGAAGGTCTGCCCTGCTAATCCGGCGCCCGTTGAGCTCGTCGGGCCACCGAGTATATCTACCGAGGCAATGTCTTCGTAGTTGAGATCGCTCTTGTCGTTGTTTTCGGCGCCATCGAGCAAGAAGTCATTTGTCGTTGCTGCGACCGCCATGGATGCTGAAGCTGTTACGAGGCCCGCGGTCCGCGTAGGTGCCGGTCGGCACGCCGCTGGTCACGCCGGGGACGGTCAGGAGGACGTCGAGGAACTGCCGGTTCTGCAGCGGTAGGTTTTGGACCTCCTCAAAGCTGACGTACTTGTTGATTTGAGACTTGACGGATTCGATCTGGGGAGCGGCGGCCGTAACCGAGGCCTGCTCCCTGACGCCCTTCGCCTGGGCCAACTGGATGTCGAGCCGGAGGGTACTGCCCACCCGCACCGTAACCTCCTCCATCTCGGTCGTCACGAACCCCGTAAGGTCCGCTGACAGCACGTAAAGACCCGGCACGACGTCTCCGAACCGGTACGCCCCGTTGGCGTCAGAGGTCCTGGTGAGCGGGCTCGCAAGTTGCGGGGACTTGAGCGTCACCGTCACCCCGGGAAGCGGCTTCCCGTCGGACCCGGTCACCTTGCCGAACAGTGCGCCGCTCGTCGTGAACTGTGCGAACGACGGCGTGGCGATCGCAAGTGCTGCGAGGCAGAGCGATACGCCGGCCCACAACCTGCTTCGACTAGCCATTGTGCCTCCCCTCCTTTTGATTGGAGGCCGGGGCTGAGGCCCCGGCCAGATGCTGGGCTGGCTCTCCGTTATCCGGCCGCGCTGTGCGGTCGTCTCCCGAGCCGTTGGAAACGCTCTTGTTGGTACTTCTGGCCGCGGCTGGCGCTCCCGTCATCGCCACGCCGTTCGCCAGCTGTGCAAGCCATCTGTCAACATCGCGGATAAGCTCATCCAAGTGCATCTCCATCGCATGCTCAGCGGCCCGTGGGTCCCGCGCTGCAATCGCGCTGACGAGCTCGAGGTGCTCGTGGTGCGACCCGCCGACAGTCGCCCCTAGGTGGTACATCAGCTTTTCCAGCGCCTCGGAGCTGGTACGGACAAGGTCGGCGGCCGCAGCCAGGAAGCGATTCCCGCAGGCCCCCGCCAGCGCGACGTGAAAGGCGACTGCCTGCTGCGCACCGCGTCCGCCACCTGCCAGATCGTCCCTCTGCCATTCGACGATCCGACCCAACTCTGCGATCTCGGCCGGTGAGGCATTTTCCGCCGCCAGCCGAGCGATTGCGGGCTCAAGCGCCCGACGCGCGACCATCGCCCGCTGGAGTTCGGTCAGCGTGGACTGCCCGACCGCCATGAGCGTCTCGTGCGTCCATCGTCGCGTTTCTTGCCGGTACCGCGTATCGGCAAGCCAGTGCCGACCTTCCACCGTCGGGATGCGACCCTTGTTCGTCAATCTGATGGTGTAGCCCTTACCGTCCAAGACCCGGAGCGCTCGTCCCAAAGTGGCCTGGCTAGCCTGCAGGCCACGACCCGCGAGACGACCAAGAAGCGACCCTGCACCCTCGGGGCTGCCAGATTCCGCCAGCAGATCGAGGAGGTGAAACTGCAACTGCTCCATGTGGCGCGGCATTCCAATGATCATTGTAGACCCGAAATGATCAACGTCAAGACCGTAGGCCAAACCAGCGCAGCCTTGGGCCTGGCTAGTGGAATCAGTTCTTGGAGACTGAGTTTCGCTCGGTTGGGGCATCCCCTTGCGATTTCCAGAGATACCTGGTTGATTGTACCGCATTGATCAGCACTGCTCAGTTTGATCGATGTGCAGGGCGGTGGCCTCAGCTCACCGTTCCCAGCTCGACAGCGCGCGCTGTCACACTCTCGCATTTGCGGGCTCGAAGCCTACCCCAGCCCGAAGGAATGCTGCCCAAGAGGGGAAGAGTCACTTGAAGAGAGCACGAAATCGACCCTCGGTGTTACCAGGTTGTTACCAAGATCAGAATCACCGGGCATACGCCTGGTTCTCATGTGGGCGAAGTAATTACTCCTCTTGTTCTTAGAGGAGTGAGCCTGGCGCAATTCGAGCCGGTGACCGTCAGATTCGACCTCTGACGGTCAACTGCCCGCGTGCGATCCGGCGGGTGCACGACCACCAGGCTCGGATCTGGGGGCAGGTCAGAAACACAAATGCCGTTTGAGGTTCGGGGGTGCTATACACAGTCTATCTGGCGAACTCTGGGATACGCCGCCCAGGCGAGAGGTTGACCTACTTATGCGAGCACGTGCCGGTGAGTTCATTCGAAGTCGTATCGGTAGCGGCCTTCGGCCCTCAAGGGCCGAAACGGATAGCAGTCTCGGAGCACGGCCTCGACTCGCTCGTCGAATGTCCACGGGCCCTCGGCGTAGACCCACTCAACAAGGTGGCCCCCGCCTTGGCGCGATACTGCGACGCCAACGTGTCTGGTGACACGGCACTCATACTTCGAGGCCAGGGTGAGTTTCTTGAGCAAAGAGAGACGGTGCTGAAAAGTCCTCGATGTGATCGGTACGATGATGAAGCCGCAGCTTGAGTTAGACGAGACGATTCTGTACGGCAGCGTGCAGTGGTCGGCGTCTGCCGCCCGCCCAACCTTGAGAAAGCGCTCCTTCAAGGCGGCGAGATCAAGTCGCGTCAGTTTCGCGAACTCAGCGAGGATAGGATAGTACGATGCTGTCCCGCCCGTGTACCCCTCGCCATCAATGAGATGGTCGCCAAGAGCACCCAGGAACCCTGAGAGGTCGAATGCCGTGGGTTCCTGTCTGAGCTTCACGAGGTACTGGGAGAATTGCTCAGACGGCTGAGCACCGAGGTCTCCGCATAAGTACTGGCCGAGAAGCGCGTCCTCTGAGGGGAGTAGGCCTGACCCTACGTGTCGGTTGATGACCCGTTCCCTGAATTCGAGGTACTCCACGATCTCGACTGGCGTGAGCAGAGTACGGGAGACCTGGAAGTAGTCCGGCGAGCCCATCACGTGGATAAAGCCGGCCGTTTGGCTTTGATGATGGCGGACTGAACGGCACATCTCGGGAAGGTCGGCCCCACCGAAGTAGAGGACGATCTTGACGCAGCGCTTCACGCTCGCCTGGGCAACATCGAATCGATGGCCCCGCTGGTTCTCAATTGTGATCGAGGGATACTCTTGGAGAAACCTCAGAGTGTCCCGAACTTGCCGCGTGCCGGTCCTAATCACCTCCGACCGGAACCACTTGGCGGCGGCAGCGTCGTCGGCGTGAGGCAGGGTCCGTTCCTTGATCTGGAAGAGCATCAGTAGCTCGTCAATCCAGATGACATGGTCTGCGAACTCCTTGGTCTGGCCCGGAAGCGGGGAGAAGTTGTTCTTTGTGAATGAAAACTCGGCGTAGTAGACGCTGCGGTTGATTTCGGCGACGAAGTCCTCCAAGAGGCTCACCTGTCCCCTCCTTTCCCGGAACCCAGCAAGGCCTTTGTCCTAGCGGGCTGAAGGCACCAATGTCAAGATAGGCCAGCGGCCGCGTTGGACAAGCTCGCCGACTACCGAAAGCCCAGCTCTGAAGCGGCGCGTGAGACCGTCACCCAGTCGAGTGGGAAGTGCGCCTTCATCGAATGTAGCGCCGGCTGGTACTCGCCGTCGTAACCGAGCTTCTTCAGGACGATCCTCAGTAGTATGTCCTGTAGATGTCGTGAGACAACCACCGCTCGTCGGGCGTCGAACCCTTCGTCGCCGATCCCAAGGTACCCCCGGTGCATGACCCTGCCTCTGTATGCCGCCAGAACCTTGCTCCATTTCCTCTCCCCCAATTCGGGGTGTGCCCCAAAGTACGAGTCCAGAATCCCTGCATCTGGCAGCTCCGACTCATCGAGGAGCATCTCAAGCTGCCTGGCGAAGCCGGGGCTCTGCTGACCGTACTCCAGCTTTGTGAGCTGCTTGATAAGGCCCTGCAGGAATCCCGCGCTCTTCGACTTCGCTTCCCCGGAGGACACCTTTCTCGTGAGATCGTGCAACCTATCAGTAGCGTCGGCGAAAACGGAATGAAAGGCGTCGAGGTCGGCACCCTGCAACACCCCACCAGCGTGGAGGCTCGAGTCTCTGGGAAGAAGGAAGATGCAGAGCGCCTCAAGGGCAATCAAGAGGGACCTGATTTCGTCATCGATGGAGGAGACGTTGAGCCGGCCGCGAAGAAGGAGGCGTATGACAACGCGCAGCTCAGGGGCCCCAAAGTGCTGGGATCGACGAGCTCGGGTTAGCAGGCGACCGATCCAATGATCGGGAATAGCGGGTTGCGCCTTGGTGAAGGGCTTTGGCTCCGAGTGGATGTGCAAGCGCCGCAGCAAACGCCCATCGGTTGCACGAAACTCCCACCAGGGTATGCTCACCGGTGCTCCTGTTGCGAGTCCCAGTAGATCAGCGAAATCGAGCGGGAGCCACTCCGGCAAGACCTCAAACCCGTCAACAACGTTGGTGCCTACCGGACCGGCCATGATGGCCGTAATGCGGCTCGAGCCTGGCACGGAGGCCAGCATCTTCTCAGGCTCCTCGGGATCGGGAAGCCAGTCGATGAAGCCCAGGCCCTGATCAAATTCGAAGGCGATCACCCCATCTCCACTTGGGCCAAGAAACAAGCGGGCGATCTGCTCTGACCTACCCGCAGGCGCGGGGCACCTGGGCGGCCGGAGCCGAAGTGGGTGATCACCTAGGCAAGCACGGTCCTTGAAGTAGTCGCATGCGAGATTGACAATCGGAGCCACCCAGAACCGAGCGGGGTTCGTGCCCACCGCCCGAAATTCCGACACCAGCAACATGACCTCGTATTTGTCACCGGGTCTTGGGCTCGATGGGAGTGCTCCCGAGCAGCTGCACTTGAGCTTCGTGGAAAAGGAACCTCTCTCCGTCCGGATTGTGAAGCTGCCAGACCACTCGTCAAAGTCGTCGTTGGGATCGAGTGGGGTTGTTGTTACACCGCGGGGCACAGCGTCTGCGGCTTGGTTCTTGGCTCTGTCAGTGCCCAGGGAAGAAATCTCCGACACCGTGATAGAAGCTGACGTCGTGCCATTGTCTCCAACCAACACGCGTGCCGGGCCGCGAATCACAACCCCGCGGCAGGGAAGCGTCAGTTCGCCATCCCCCTTATACAGGACGACTGGCGAAAACCACCCGCCAACTAGGTCGCCGCCAGTTGTCGGCTCATCGGACATAGATCCCTCCTGCCAACCAGGGCAAAGGCCCGCACGATCTGCATACTGAGGATAGCCCCCAGACCGACATGGGGTTTCGGCCTTCGGTGCGTAGGGGGAACAACGCCCCGGTGCAGGCTTGGCCGGAGCTCAGACCCGTCCTGGGCCTTGCGTAGCCGACATGCCACCGGGCGCCCCCGCCCGAATTGTCTCGAAGATCTGCCGGGCAAGGATGGGGAAGGCGGACCCCTGGAAGTCGCTGTCGGCCATGTAGCGGGTCACGATCGTGTCGTTTTCGGCCATCCGTTCGATCATCAGGTCCTCAATGCGCTTGCGGATGCCAAGCTCGAATCTGTCGAGAGGGTTTGCCAGGGCGGTCTGGATCACCTGTTCGTCCCGGCACGCCTTCTCCATGATCTGGTGGAAGAAGAGTCGATCTTCCTCGGTGAACGAGGTGCCGAACCGCTCGTTCAGAATCTCGATGATCTCGGAGAGGGGCGCCTTCTCGTCCTGCGCCTTACCGCTTCCCACCTCGGTCGGACTCTTGACTCGCTGCGCCTCCCCCTCGCTCACCCTGATGGCGCCCGAGAAGACACGCTCCAGGCGGTAGTACTGCAGCTCGACCTCGTCTCCCACGTGGACCGGCGTCGTGTCGCGGCCGGTCGGCAGGTGCGGCAGCAGAAACCGACCGAAGCTGTAGAGCATCTCGAGCTCCGGGTCGGCGTAGGGGATGATCTGGCTGAGGAAAGCGTACAGCTTCACGTAGCCCGAGAGCTTGTCGCGGAACACCTGTCGGGTCTCGTCGTCGGCCAAGCCTACGAACCGGTCCACGGCGGGCTGAAGGTACCGCTGCATGTGGCCGTGGTCGGCTGGGGCCTGCTGGTCGGCGGGCTTGTAGAAGATCTGCGCGAAGGCTTCGACCTCGCTCCAGTAGTAAACCTGCACCTGATTCAACTCGTGTTTGAGCGCCTCGAGCCTCGCCGGGTCGGAGGATTCGAGCAGCTCGGTGCGGTCGTAGTATGGTTTGAACGCGCGGTAGATGTTCTCGGCGTCGTTCACAAAGTCGAGCACGAACGGGGCATCCTTGCCGGGGATTTTCCGGTTCAGGCGGGAGAGGGTCTGGACTGCTTGCACACCGTCGAGCCGCTTGTCCACATACATTGTGTGCAGCAGGGGTTGATCGAACCCCGTCTGGTACTTGTTGGCGACGAGCAGGACGTTGTAGTCGGACGAGTCGAAGCGCTCAGGGAGTTGGCTCTCGCTGATCGGTCTTCCGCTGACCACGTCGGTGTTCATCCCCGGCTCGGTGTACTCGGACCCGGTGTCGGGGTCGCGTACGGTCCCGCTGAAGGCTACGAGGGGTCGCACGTCCGTGTAGCCGTGGTCGGCGATGTACCGCTCGAACGCCAGCATGTAGCGGACGGCGTGCAGCCGCGAGGAGGTCACCACCATCGCCTTCGCCCGTCCGCCGAGGCGATGCCTCACGCTGTGCCGGAAGTGCTCGACCATCACCTCGATCTTCTGGTCGATGTTGTATGGGTGAATGCTCATGAACTTCGCCAGGGCCCGCGCTGCCCTGCGCTTGGGCAGCTCCGGGTCGTCCTCGGCGGCCTTCAGCAGGCGGTAGTAGGTCGCGTAGGTCGTGTAGTTGGTCAGGACGTCGAGGACGAACCCCTCCTCGATCGCCTGCCTCATCGAGTAGATGTGGAACGATTCCGGAACGCCGCTGGGGCCTGGCCGGCCGAACAGCTCGATCGTCTTCCCCTTCGGTGTCGCTGTGAAGGCGAAGAAGCTGAGGTTGGGCTGTCGGCCCCGCGACTGCATGACCTGGTTGAGTCGGTCTTCCCAGTCGGGCTCGCTCTCCTCGGGCTCGGCCTCACCCGCGCCCAGGATCGCTTTGAGCTCGCGCGCTGTCTCGCCGGTCTGGCTCGAGTGCGCCTCGTCCACGATGACGGCGTAGCGCCTGGCCGCGATCGCATCCTCCCAGTCCTTTGCCTGCCGGCGTTCCTCCTGGCTTGCTCTCTCCTGGCTCTCGGCTCCAGCCGCGTGCAGAAGGCCTCGCAGCACGAAGGGGAACTTCTGCAGCGTTGTGATGACAATCTGTGTGCCGTCGATGAGGGCGGCCGCGAGCTGCCTGGAGTCCTCGTCGATCGCCTTCACCACACCCTGGGCGTGCTCGATCTGGTAGATCGCGTCTTGGAGCTGGCGGTCGAGCACCCGGCGGTCGGTGATCACGATGACGCAGTCGAAAATCTTCGTGTCGCTGGCGTCGTGCAGACTCGCAAGCCGGTGCGAGAGCCAGGAGATGCTGTTGGTCTTGCCGCTCCCTGCCGAGTGCTGGATCAGGTAGTTACGGCCCGGACCCTCATCTCGCGCAGCAGCGACGACCTTGCGCACCGCGTCGAGCTGGTGGTACCGCGGGAAGATGAGCGTCTTCTTGACGACGCGCCTCGACCCGCCTTCATCGCCATCGACCTTCTCCTCGCGGTGTTCGAGGAACATGAAGTGGCCGAGGATGTCGAGGAAGCTCTCGCGCCCGAGCACGTCGAGCCAGAAGTAGCCGGTACGGTGGCCGGAAGCGTGCTGAGGGTTGCCGGCGCCGCACTGGACCTCGCCGGGGTGACTCCCGCGATTGAACGGCAGGAAGTGCGTCGCCCCCCGCTGCAGACGGGTCGTCATGTGCACCTCGTCCGGATCGGCGGCGAAGTGCACAAGCGCGCGCTTGCCGAACGCAAACAGCGGCGCGCGTGGATCGCGGTCCTCCATGTACTGCTTGACCGCGTGGCGCCAGCTCTGGCCGGTGCCGGGGTTCTTGAGCTCGCAGGTGGCGACCGGCAGACCGTTGACTGCGAACACGAGGTCCACCGTGTCGAGGGTTCCTGGGTGGCAGGGCAACTGCCGGGTCACAGTCAGGCGGTTCTTCGCGTAGAGGCGGAGAATTTCCTCGTTGAGCCCGTGAGCCGGCTTGAAGTACGCCAGTCGGAAGGTTTTGCCGTAGAACTTGAAGCCGTGCCGGAGGACGTGCAGGGCGCCTTTGACGTCGAGTTCCTTGGCCAGAGTCGTGACCAACAGCGGCCCGAGGCCGGCGCCGTGCAACGCCCGCATCTCCTCCCACAGCTTCTTCTGCGTGTCCTCGATGAACGCGAGGGCGTGAGCGGGGAAGAGGGCCCGTTCGGGGTCCCACTCGGCGAGGTCGCCCGGTTCCCAGCCTCCTTGCGCCAGCATCCCGGCCTCTACCGCGCCCTCGAAGGCCTTCTCGGTGGTCTGGGTCATTGGGACGGCCCTAGGACAAATCGGGCCCGCTCGTGGCGGAGCATCTGAAAGGGCGTCATGCACTTGATGCCCAGGCCAATACACGGCTCCGGGACCTTGACCTTGTTGACCGAGTCAGAGGGTTTCTCGTGGGTGACGACGACGTGCGAGTGGGCGAGTGCATATGCCACGAGGTAGTAGTCGGCGACCTGGAAGAACGTGCTCGCCGCAGCGGGTGAATAGTGTTGACTGTTCACCCAGGTGCTGACCCTTTGGAGGGCAGGCAGGGTCGCGGCGTCAGGCGGGAGGAAGAACCCTGGCCCTTGCTGCAAGGCCCACGAGGACAGTTCGTCCTCGCCCGCCTCGAGTTCGTCGCCCACCTTCTCGATGCTGAAGACCCGACCCGCGTTGTTTCCAGCAACCAGCCAGTCCCAGAATGCCGGGCAGAAATCCAAACCGTAGTGGAGGTTCTTGGCCTGGATGAAGATGTTGGCGTCCAGCAGGTACCCCATCAGACCATGACTCCGAGGCTTCGCCCCAGCTCCTGGAAGGTCTGCAACTTCGAGAAGCCCAGCATGCGAAACGCGTCGCGGTGCAACGTCTGGCCCTCGAGCGTGCTCACGACCAGCGCGCGCGCAAAACGCTTGCTCACGCGCGCGGCTTGCGTCAGGTAAAAGTTGCCGCCGGCCCCCGGGGCCAAGGCACGCAACCTCTCCAGCTCAGCTTCGTAGGCTGCCCAGAACTCGTCGCGAGTGAGCCCACCGGCGTCGTGCATGCGCCGCAGGATGACCAGGGTGCTGACCTTGAAGCAGCGCGCAAGACGGTTCGCGTCGGCAGGTCCTTGCCCGGCCGTCCGGAGTTCAGCCCGCAATACAGCCAGCGGCACCAGCAGCTCAGCCGCAACCATGTTGCACCATCGCTCAGTCGCCTGTTCCGGAACCGACGACGCCTGCGCGTCCGAGACGGCGGATTCCCCGAGCCAGAGGTGGGCCAGTTCATGTGCCAGCGTGAACATCTGGGCCGCCTTCGTGTCGGCCCCGTTGATGAAGACGAGCGGCGCGAGCGGGTCGACCATCGCGAAGCCACCGAACTCATCCGGGTCAAGGTGGCGGCGGTTGTTGTTGAGCACAACGCCGCTGCACATGACGAGGATGCCCAGTTTGTCGGCCTGGTCGATAAAGAGACGGAGCGCGTCGGTCCATGTCGGCGCTCGGCGGCGCGCGTCGAGATCGAAACCGAGAGCGTCTCTGATGGTCGCGGCGGTTGCCTCAACGCCGCTGGTCACGCGCACCGAGCCCACAAATGCGAGAGGCTTGTCGCCCATCGACCGGGCAAAGTCGCGGTACCACTCCTGTCGTTGCTGACAGACGTAGAGGGTGTCGAGGAAGTCCGGGCTGGGGCGACCCCTGCGCAGGCCACCCCGCGTGCGAAGGTCGGGGATCGGGACCTGCTCAACGGGGGGCTGATCGAGGAACAGGTAACCGATCGGCGTGTATGTGGCCTTGGCGAACCCCTCGACCTGCTTCAGGGTGGGGCGGGCCTTTCTTGTCTCCCAGTCACCGAGCTTCGGGAAGCGTCGGGCGAGAACACCGAGGTCCAGCCCGGAACGCTCGCGCGCCCAGCGCAGCAGCTCCGGATTGACCTCGACGCGGATCATGGTTGAAGTGTACCCCCGCTCTCTGTTGGGGTGTCTTCCGCCGCACGGACGTCGATCTTGCCGGTCACGGCGGCCGTGATCAGCGCGCTCCGGTACTCGAGCAGGCGCTCGGCGGCCTCGTTGACCCTAGCGATGAGTCGGTCGATCTTCGCGGCTTCGCGGCCCAGATAGGAGGCAATGGCGCGCTGCTCGTGGATGGGTGGGCATGGGATGCGCCAGGAAAGGACGTGATCTTGGCTTACCTTCACCATTGAGCCGCTGGAACCCCGCGCATCCGCTTCGATCTGACTGCGACCTTCCCGAGAAAGTAGGAACAAACAGACGTAGCCTGCAACTGCCACTTTCGGGTTGAGCTTGATGCGGTAGAGCAAGTCAGGTACAAGCAGGTGCGGGTGATCAGAAGGAACCAGGCAGACATCACCGACTCTATCAGGTGTGTTCGACCTCGACAGCAACAGATCTCCTGCCCGAGGTGTGACAACGGGAAAGCCAACCTCTTCGTCAGCGAGCGCCTTGTTTTCCCCCGGTAGGAAGAGCCCGCGACGAACCGCGCTTAGCTTCAGAACACCCCATTCGTCCTCGTCGGCGGCCCATGCCGCAGCGTTCGGGCTCCATCCCTGATCCAGGTGCGCAACCAGTCTGCGCATCGCGTTCGCGCCCCAGTGCCCTGGCAGATCGCCGAGGCAGGCGACACCGGACGCCCTGAGCTTGGGGTGCGAGTCGAGGCCAGCGGCACGGGCGGCATCGGGCGGCAGGCCTCGAGTGACCGTGCGCGAAATCAGCGCAACCCTCTTCTCCTTCAGCCTCTCGACCAGCTCTTGCTTCTTGGTTACCAGGGTGTCGATGCTCTCCGTCTGGGTATCGAGAAAGTCGGCGATGGCGCGTTGCTCGGATGCGGGAGGGAGGGGAATCGGGATCGTTCCGACTTCACTGGCGTTCAAGGCCGGATAGCTAACACCAACGGAGCGCGCCACAACGGTGTCTACAAACCCCAATTCACGAAGAGCGTGCGACAGATACCCAGCGCCGACCTTTCTTGGCCGGACGACAGCGAAGCCTGTGGAGACGATCAAATTCTGTCTCGGTGAACGGATGGGCGCGATCGCTCGGAGGTAGGTGCGAACCGTGGAGAGAATGGTGTCGCCGTCGCGAACTATGCGCCGAGCACGGGAGGGGGCATCCTCAAACGCCATCTCTTCAACCGCAACGATGCCTGCCTGGGCATCCACGCTGCTGATGTCCACATAGCCGATCTCGAGGTCTGGGCTCGTTGTTTCAGGCAGCGCCTCGTCGTTGATCGACGCCGAGTACTTCAGCCTCTTCACCTCCCAGTCGTGTGGAAGGTCCCCGAGCCACTTGACGCCGCTTGCCCTGTAACTCGGATACGCCGGAAATCTCACGACGCCACCTCCTGCGGCGGTTCGTCGGCGTCCCACTCCTCCGGGCCTTCGTCGTACGTCTCGGCTACGACGCCGGCGCGGAACAGGCCGGGCTCCCGAGTGACGGTCTTGCCCGTTGCGGCTTCGATGCGCTGAAGCAGCGCATCGGCGCGCGCCCCATAGAATTCCCAGAATTGATCGGCACGCAGGTACTCCGGCGTGATGCAGTGCGAACGCAGAATCTCGTCCATCCGCTCCGGTCCGATCCCCGCCGTCCTCTCGATCGCAGGCAAGTACTTCGACGGCGCGCGACCACCGATCTGCCGGTTGGTCGCCGCGTCGAGCGCCGTCTTGTTGATGATGCTGTTGTAGGTTCCGGGCTCGATGCCAACGTCCTTGCACCACCTCTCGGGGAAGATGTGGTGGATGTCGATTTTGCTGTAGGGGAAGTGGGTTTGGACCTCGATTGGCTCGCCCGTGCGAAAATCCCGCCCCCCGTCGCGCATCAGCAGCGCGTAGAGACCTTTGTATGCCGAGCTGTTGCGAGTGCGCAGGGTGAGGAGCCGGTTGGCCTGGAAGCTCGACTCCTGGATGGTGATGGGCTCCGCAACCTCGCCGCGCACCATTCCCACCACCTCGGGCAGGTCGCGCGCGAAGCGACTCTCGATGGCGCCGCCATAAAGCTCGCCCAACACGCCGCACCAGTACCAGCGGGCGATCCGCTGCCGCGCGCCTTCAGTGTCGCCGTCTTTGCCAAGGTCGCCGAAGATGGCAGCGAGCGGCACGAGCTGTGTGCGATAAGGGAGGTCGCGCGCCTTGAAGATCTTCTGTCCGTGGAGAAAGCGCGCGGCGCGCACGAATCCGCCCTCGACGCGGTCGGCCCAGGTCTGCCAGTCGGCGACCTCGAGTTTTAGGATGTCCTTGCGCTTACAACCTATGCCGGGGACCTTGTCGGCAACCACTCCGGCGGCAACCGCGTCGCGTCGGCGCGCTTGGGTGACCAGCAGCGAGATGGCTTGGAGGAAATCATCGCTCTGGAGGTTGCCGAGGACTGGGAGCTGGGTCTTCAGGCGCTGTTCTCGGACCTTCCAGTCCTCTCGGAGCGGGAAGTCGTCCGCCGCGAACGAAGCCGTCAGCAGCTCGAACACACCGAGTGCGATGCCTCCGGTGTTCACACGCTCGAAGATCAAGCAGACGGCCTCCTTGGGTGTCTCCTTCTTCAACTCGATGACTGGCACTTGGTACTGCTCGAAGCACTTGATGACATTGTGCTCGAACTGATCGTAAAGCTGGATCTTCTCGGGCGCGTAGCCCCAGTGCTTGTTGTAGGCCTGCCGCCATTCGGCGCTTCCGAAGATCCGGTTGACGGGGAAGAGATCGGCGGCGTATTCGCGCTCCGGCGTCGTCACGTCGAGGATGACCTCTCCGCCGAACGTCTTGCCCTGCTTGTCGTCGGGCACACTCAGTACCGCGTCCTCGCGGTCCCCGTTGGCGTCCACCGCTCTTTTCATGTCGAGGTAGTACCAGCGGTGGATTGGTTTGCCCCTCGAGTCCTTGGTCTCGACAGCAGCCTCACTCATCAAGGCCTTATACAGCGAGGTCAGCCTCTGCTGGCCATCTAGGACCAGGGTCTCCGGCGCGATGGCGTCGAGTCGAGGATCAGTTCCGGCCAACCGCTGGGGCTTGAAGCGGACGTGCTCACCACCGGTCTGGAGCAGCATCACGGCGCCAATCGGGAAGAACACCGAGATGCTGGCGAGGAGGTCCCGAATTCGGTCATCGTCCCAGACCCAGCCGCGCTGGAAGTCCGGGAGCTGAAGCTTGCCACTGTCGGCCCACGTAAGCAGCTCTTGCAGGGGTCTCTTGGTACTGTCAAAACTCGCGCCGATCATTAGGCTCCCTCACTTCTGCCGGTCACTTCGCCGAGCAGATACATAATCTCCTGCTCCAGTCTCTCGATGTCGGCCTCGATGACCTCCAGCGGCCGTGGAGGTTCATAGGTGTAGAAGTGCAGGTTGAATGGGATCTCGTAGCCGACCTTGGTCTTCGAGTGGTCGATCCACGCGTCTGGGACGTGTGGCAGTACCTCACGCTTGAAGTAGTCCTCGACGTTTTCCTTGAGCGGCACGCTTTCGGTGTCCCGCAGCTCGGGGTCCGGCTCGGGGTCGCCGCTGCGGTCGCGGCACACCTGGGCGGTCTCGTCGCGCTCGCTGAGCGCGCCGATAATCGCTTTCATCTCGGAAGCCGAGAGTCGGACGCCATGCTGACGCGCTGTCTCCTTGAGATCAGCAAGGAACGGTTCGCGGTCGCGGTAGAGCTCTTGCCCCTTTGCTTCGGACAGGAAGCGAAGGATCGTGCGAATCTCCTCCTGGTGGGCTTTGCCGGCCTCGATCTCTTCGAGACGGGCCTTCTCGTTCTTCTTGCTGCTCGTGGCGAGTCCGCGGAACCCGGGCTCCTCATCGAGCCGCGTGATGCGCTCAGGGCTCGCCTGGAAGTTGAGCCTGAGGGGGCGTTCAACGGTGATCTTCCGGAAACCGAAGTCGGCGTTGTCGAAGAGCTTGCTCACCACGAGCGTCTTCTCCTCGCTGTTGACGCCCAGGGTGCGTGGCTCCCCGTCCTTGAAGTGCCCGTGAATGCGCGTGATGTCAGCGATCTGATCCGGCTCGCGCTCGTTGTCGGCCGGGTCGCCGATCTTGTTTCGCTTGTTTCCGAGGCTCTTGCGCATCTTGACGAACATCTGGCGCGCGTCGATCAGCTGAATCTTGCTCTTACGGTGCGCCTTCTTGCGGTTGGTCAGAAGCCAGACGTAGGTTGAGATGCCCGTGTTGTAGAAGAGCTGGTCGGGCAGGGCGACGATGGCCTCGAGCCAGTCGTTCTCGATGATCCACTGGCGGATGTTGCTCTCGCCGCTGCCCGCGTCGCCGGTGAACAGCGGCGAACCGTTGAAGACGATTCCGATGCGGCTGCCGCCGTCTGCTGCGGGGCGCATCTTCGCGAGCATGTGCTGGAGGAACAGCAGGGCCCCGTCATTGATCCTCGGCAACCCCGCCCCGAAGCGGCCGTCGTAGCCGAGGGTGTCCTTCTCCTTTTCGATGAAGGCTTGCTGCTGCTTCCACTCCACGCCGAACGGTGGGTTGGCGAGCATGTAGTCGAACGTGATCTTCCGACCCTTCTGGTCGCGGTCGAAGCCGTCGTTCCGGAAGGTATCGCCGAGCTTGACGTTGTCGGCGTCCTCGCCCTTGATCAGCATGTCGGACTTGCACACCGCCCACGCCTCGTCGTTCCAGTCCTGGCCGAACAGCACTGGCTTCGCCTCGACGTTGAGGTCGCGGATGTAGCGCTCCGAGACCGACAACATCCCGCCTGTTCCGCAGGCCGGGTCGTAGACGGTCTTGACGAGGTGGCTGCGGCCGAGGTCCTTCTCCGGCGATAGCAGGAGGTTGACCATGAGCTTGATCACCTCGCGCGGGGTGAAGTGCTCCCCAGCCTCCTCGTTGGATTGCTCGGCACCGATCCGGATCAGTTCCTCGAAGACATACCCCATCTGGACGTTGTCCACCTTCTCGGAGGAGAGGTCCACCTTGGGGCCGCAGAAGGCCTTGATCACCTCGAACAGCAGATTCTTCTCCGCCATCCGGGCGACCTGCTGGTCGAACGCGAAGCGCTCCATGATGTCGCGCACGTTCGGGGAGAACGCCTGGATGTAGGCGTTCAGGTTGGGAGCGAGCTGGTTCGGGTCGTCGAGTAGCCTTGGGAAGTCCAGCTTCGAGAGGTTGTAGAACTGTCGGCCGGTGATCTTCGCCAGCAGGCTTCGCACGACGCTCTCGGGCTTCCCCTCGAGGCGTGCGCACTCCTTGAGCGCACGGGCCTTGGTCGGTGCGAGCAGGCAGTCGAAGCGACGGAGCACGGTCAGCGGCAGGATCACCTTGCGGTACTCGTTGCGTTTATACGGGCCGCGCAAGAGGTTGCAGATGTCCCAGATGAAGCCGGCGAGCTGCTGGTGGGTCTCGGGTGTCACGCGGCCCCTCCGTCCCTGGCGGTCGTTTGAGTTTGCGGCAACCTCGGTCGCTGGAAATGATACGCCTCGCCCACTGGGGCGGCAGTTGCCCGCCACCAAGACCCGCGGGCCAGCCACCGCCCGCGAGTCCGACTAGTCTGCGGGGGTTCCTCCTTGTCGCTGGGTTCTGGCCCAGGCTTCGACTTCACTCCGTTTGTAGCGAACACGGCCGCCAATTTTTAAGTATGGCACCTCAACTCGTCTGGTGCAGCGCCAGGTTGACAGTGTGCCCTCCGAGACCCCAAGAATTTCGGCCACCTGTGCGGTAGTGAGGAGTTGGTCTTTCGTTATGCGGGGTTCGACAGGCCACTCCCTCGCTATGGCGAGGCGGAGGCCCTGCAATTCGGCCCGTATCTCCCGAAGTAGCGCTGGAACAGACGCGAGTTCCGTTCCGAGGGCCTGAAAGGAGAGATCGCCTGGCATTGGGCACCTCCTGCTCGAAAGTGTAGAAGGCTGGGTGTATTCGATGGATGGTGCGATCGATCCACTGCGGCGAAAGGGGTCCGGAGATTGCGGCAACGGATGTGCACCCGGCAGGACCGCCCGAGGCAGAACGAGCGGTGAATTTCTGCCGCGGTGTTACCGGGGTGTTACCGAAGGTCTTTTGTCCCGGCGGAGCTTGTTAGAGGTTGGAACGTAAGGATTTTGAAATGTGTGATTTAAGCTGGCGCGCCGAGAGGGACTCGAACCCCCAACCGCCTGATCCGAAGTCAGGTGCTCTATCCATTGAGCCACCGGCGCGCGCCGGTGCACCCTTGTACCACAACTGGCGCATGCGCGGGTTGCATCCTTGATCACCGGTCGTCCGTCGGGTCGCGGTAGCGGTCACATGGCGCAACCCGCCGTTCTCTGGAGGCAGGCGGCCGAGGCAGTGCCACGGTACCTTCGCGTGCCGCTCGTGACCCCCGTCATCCGCGCGTCCGCCGGGGTACCATGCCGGCGAAAGGACGCCTATGAGGCTGACAAGCATCCGGCGGACGGTTTCTCCGGCCGTGCTCCTGCTGACGGTCGCCGGCTGCGCCGCGCCGGCATTTTCCGCCGGGCCAGCTCAGCCCGCGTCCCGCGCATCCGTCGCTCCGACTTCTGCGGGAAACCCGGGACGCACGGAGTTACCCTACCAACTCTGGCCGGCCGAGGTGGTTTCCGCCAATGGCATCGTGGTATCGGGTTCGGAACAGGCCTCGAAGGCGGGCGCAGCGGTGCTGGAGGCGGGCGGCAACGCGGTCAATGCCGCCGTGGCGACGGCGTTCGCGCTCGGGGTCACGGAGAGCCGATGACCTCGGGACTCGGGGGCGAGGCGCTCATCCTGATCTACGGCGCCGACGGCCGCACGCAAGCGATCGACGGATCTTGCTACGTCCCCCACCTGGCACGGCCCGACGAACTGCAGAGTTCTCGCGTCGCCGCCGACAGGGGCTACATCCAGGATTACAACTCCGTTGCCGTCCCCGGCTCTCTGGCTGCGCTGGCGTACGCCCTCGAGCGCTACGGCACCGAGAGCCTGGCCGAGGTGCTCGCCCCCGCAATCGACCTCGCGGATTTCGGATACAACCTGAATCCAAGCACGATCGCGGAGATCGACGGTCTGAGCCCCTATCTGCGGCACCAGGATTACGTCGCCGGCCTCATCCTTAAGGACTTTACCGACGCGTGGGGCCCGGACCACGTGTTCTGCGCATCGGATCTCGCCAAAACCCTACGGCGGATCGCGGCGCTCGGGCCCGCCGAGTTCTACCGCGGTCGCATCGCCGACGAGATCGACGCCGACATGAACCGCCACGGCGGATACCTGCGCAAGAGCGATCTCGTGACGGTCCGGGCGGTCGAGCGGCAGCCGATCCGCGACAGCTACCGCGGCCTCCAAGTGATCACCTTCCCGTACCCCGGAGGCGGCGGGAGCCTCATCGAGATGCTCCACATCCTCGAAACGTTTCCCTCGAAGCTCCTGCAGGACGCCTCGCTCGACCGGCTCCATCTGCTGGTCGAAGCGGCCCGCCTAACCTGGGCGGACAACCAGAACTCGTGGATGCCTCTCCCCCTGGTCGATCACCAACTGACCGACAGGCTGTGGGCCGCACAACGAGCCAAACTGATCCGGTTCGACCGCGCTCTGCGTCCGGGCGAGATCAGCGGCGACGTCCCGGAACCGTACCTCGCGGTCGGAACCACCCAGGTCTCCGTGGTCGACCGCTGGGGGAACGCCGTTGCCCTCTCGCAGACGCTGGGAGCATTCTTCGGTGCAGCCGTGGCCACGCCGGGGCTCGGGTTCTTCTACAACGCGAACCTCAACGCCTTCAACTACAGGAACCCTCTCAGCCCTCACTATCTCCGCCCGGGGCAGGTGCCGGCGACGGCCATGACGCCAACGATCATCCTGAAGGACGGCAAGCCCCTCCTCGTGCTCGGAAGCGCGGGGAGCGACCGGGTCGTGCCGACGATGGTCTCGGTCATTTCGGGGGTCGCCGACCGCGGCCTCGATTCGTGCGAGGCCGTGGCTGCCCCACGCGCGATCTGGGGAACCACCTGGGGCGATCCCAGGCCGTTTGTCGAGCTCGCCGGAGAGAGCCGATGCCCTGGAGAAGCGCGGCTTTCAGGCGATCTACCGGCTCGAGTTTCCCGCGCGCTGGGTCGACATCTCGGCGTTCGGAGGAACCAACGCCGCCTTCATCGACCCCCTGACCGGGATGCTCGCCGGCGTGCCCGACCCGCGCCGGTCAGGGTTTGCCGCGGCGCCCGCGGCTCGTTGACCGCCGCGCTCGCATCCCGGCAGGTAGTACCATCGCCGGGCATGCACAGGGACGAAACCGTTTCATACCAATTTGCCATCAGTCGTAGAGCAAAGGTGTCATCCCGAGCGCAGCGAGGGATCTGGGAGGGGGCTGGTAGATCCAGGCTTTCCCCCACCCAGATTCCTCGTCGCTCCGCTCCGCTGGCGTTGGTACTGCCCAACGTGACCTGGATAGTCCTGAGCCGAGCGCTTTGGAGCTACGACGCTTGCGAGTACGGCAGCGCTGCGATTGAGCTCTACAACACCTTGATCCGGAACCCCTCGATGTGGCTGTGCACGCTCTTCGACACATACACCCACAAGGCGCCCCTCATTTTCTGGGCGGGGCAGGTTTTCGTGCCGCTGGGCAGACTGCTGGGCTCGATCCCGATCGGGCTCGACCTCATGATGGCCCTGACGCAGTACGTGACGCTCATCCTCGCCTGGCGCCTGTTCGAGGAGACGTTCGCCACGAGGTCCCTGGCGTTCGCCGGGCTCCTGCTGGTGGGCACCGCCCCTCTCTTCGTGGGGCTGTCGACCAAGTTCCTCGTCGAGCCGCTCCAGCTTCTCCTCGTGATCTGGTTTCTCGTGCTCATGGCCCGCGCGCCTCGCCGGGATGGACTCGGCACCGTGCTGCACGTGACGGCCGCCGCCTCCCTTGCCATGCTGGCCAAGGTGACTTCCCCTCTCTACTGCGCGGGGCCGGGGCTGGTGGCGCTCTTCTACGCGTTCCGGCAGGGCCCGCGCACGTGGCGTTGGGACGTGCGTCGACACGGGCTGCTGACTGCGGCGACACTCGTCCTCGCCGTTTCGACTCTCGTCTGGTACTGGAGGAACCTCGGCCACGTGGTCGGCTTCGTGCAATTCTCCAGCTCCCGCCCCATGTGGGGCCGGCACGACACCTTCCTGAACAAGTTCGCGTACTGGTCCGACGCCCTCTGCAACGACTCCTTCATGCGCTTCGTGCCGTACCTCATGCTTGCGGCTTTGGCGGTCGCCTCGGGCCTTCACCTGATTCGGCGCCCCAGACCGCGAGCGGCCGACACCCTCGCGCTGGTGTCATGCCTCCAGATCCTCGTGGCCCTGACGGTCATGTCCGCTCAGGTCAACGACACGACACGGTACCTCCTCCCCACACTGCCGTACTTGGCAGCGCTTCTCGTCTGGAGCCTGGCACGGATCGACCGGGCGTGGCTCACCGCCGCCGTCGTCGCGGTCTGTCTCGTCCAGGTGGCGGGGGCCGAGGCTGTGACCTTCAACCTCCCACGTCCGCGGGCCATGTTCCGGGACGCGTCGCTCTACGAACTCCACCTCTGGTCGCTCGACCGGGACGTGAGCCAGGCGGATCTGGCGAAACGCATCGTCCGCCTCACCTGCGGCACATCGCCCGTGAAACAGGTCGTGGCGTGCGGGCAGGGACCCCCGGGCGCCGCGCTGCTTCGCTTCTACTACCTGGCCGAAAGCGCGCCGGCCAGGACGGGGTGCGAGATCATCTGGGCCAGGACGCTCGCAACCGGCGGGACCGACGAGGCTGCTGCGGCCGCGAATGGATGGCAGAACCTCCTGAAATCCCCGCCGGCCTACTTCGTCGACGCCGAGCCGTCGTCGTACAAACTCCCCGACCTCTACACCACCGACCGTCAGACCATGCGGGAGTACCGGGCCACCTGGCGGATCCTGGAGAGGGTCAGGCACAGCAGCGCGTTCCGCCGCATCGAGGTGCCCGGCCACCCGGAAGCCCTCCTTTTCGAGTTCGTCGGCAGCGAGGCACGGCCGCAGTAGCTCTTGCCCGAATGCGACAGGCGTGGGAGGCGCCTTTGCAACGAGACTCTCCAATTTCCCAGCTGGTCCTCGCAGTCTCTTGCACCGCTCATGCCAATTTGCCATTGAACATGTCATTCCGAGGAGCGGAGCGACGAGGAATCTGGGTGGGGGAAAGCCTGGATCTACCAGCCCCCTCCCAGATCCCTCGCTGCGCTCGGGATGACACCTTTTCGGCTTGGCGGGGTGCGAGCCGCTCCATCGAGGGCCTCTCCACGTCGGGCCGGAGATTCCCTACTGCGCCTTCGAAGAGCCTCCCGGTTGCGACCCGACGGAGAGAGCCGCAGTGGCCGTGTCGTGTACCGGTGTCTCGACGCCCGCATGACGCCCGAGACGGGAAACCGCCCCGCACAGGTCTTCGAGCTCGGTCGGGCCCCCCGACTCGAGGTCTAGGAGGAACGACGGCTTCAGGCCGCCGGGCAGCGAGTCGATGAAGGAGAGCACCTTCGACTCCTCGTCGTCCGATAGGGCGATCTTCCTGGCCCTCGCGACAGCGAAGACCTCCCGCACCGCCCGCTCGACGAGCAGGTGTCCGAGGCTGGAGGCGAGGATCGGTCCGACGGCAGAGCGGGCCAGTCCGCAGGCGGCAGCCATCGACGCGATGAAGGCGAATTTCCGCCACAGGTCCGCGGAGATGTCGAGGGAGACCTCCGCGTCCGCGCCCGCGGCTCGAAAGGCTGCGGCGATCCTCTCGGCGCGGTCGGAACCCCCGCCCGCGATCTCGCCAACGACCACCCGCTGGAACGCGCTCCGACGCTCAACCACTCCGGGTGCGATCCGCACGGCGCTGATCTGGGTCAGCCCCCCGAGGACCGTGCCGCTCGGAACCCCGCCCTCGATGAGCCGGTCGGCAGCCTCGACACCGTTGAGCAACGGCACGACCACCGCGCCCGCCTCGGCGACGCGGCGGACGGACGGCGTGATCTCGGCCAGCGAGTAGCTCTTCACGGCGACGACGGCAAGGTCAGCGCTCCCGATCTCCCGCGTGTCGCCTGTCGCCTCGACGGCGGCGGTGAACGTCTCCTCCGGCGTGCGAACCTCGAGGCCGCGCTCCCTGAGCGCGTCGAGGTTCGGACCTCGCGCCAAGAAGACCACCGTGTTTCCGGCGCGCGCAAGCAAGCCACCGTAGTACGCGCCGACTCCACCGGCACCCAGGACCGCAACCTTCATCGCGTCGCCTCCTTCCCTACGCCTTTCGCCAGACACCCCCGCCGCCGGAACCGAAACCGGAGCCACAACCGAGTCAGTATGCTCCCCCAAGGCCCCCAACCGATGGCTGCATCGGCGCCATCACGGAACGATCGCTCGCTCTTCCTCCCAGCGCTCCGCCGCACCCGTCGCCGCGTCTTGAGGGAGGTTTCATCACCGCGCCGGGCGCAGGCAACTGCGCTTGTGCCGCATTTTCACATCACTGTGGGCGCTCAGTTTCCCCCTCTTGACAACCCGTGCCGGCAGTCTCATATTGGCGCCCGCGCGGGAGGAGGCTGGGAACTGGCACCGCACGAGGGTCATACACGGCAGGAAGCCACGCCACAGCGGCTTCACCCTTTCCGGTGCAAAGGCCGAAAGTCCAAACTGGGAGGCGAGCCACCCGGAAGCATGGTGAGGATACGTGACGCCAACGAGCTGACCGCAGGGTGGAGGCGACCTTCTCAGGTTTGACCTGAACCTTTCTCAGCAAAACATCCGCTTGGCGCCAGCTGGAGGAAACTTCTTATGCGCAAAGTCGCCGTACCCCAAGTTCTGTTGCTGATGCTGGTCGCAGGGGCGCTCCTGACCGGGTGCGACACGCTTCAGGCCCGGATGGAGCTGAACAAGGGCAACTCGTACTACAAGAACGAGAAGTACAAGGACGCCCTGATCGAGTTCCAGAAGGGCCTCGCGCTCGACCCCAGCCTGAAGTTCGCCTGGCGCTCGGTGGCCCTCAGCGCGATGACCCTCTACCAGCCCGGCGTCGACAATACCGAGAACCGGCAGTACTTCAGCACCGCCATCGATGCCTTCAAGAAGTACCTGGCCGCCTTCCCGGAGGATCAGAAGGCGCAGGAGTTCATGATCACGACGTACATGAACGCCAGCAAGTTCGACGACGTCCTCAACTACCTCCAGGGTGAGATCAGGAAGAACCCGGGCGACATCAAGTCGAACAAGGCCGTCGTCACGATCTACCTGCGGACGCAGCGGATCAAGGAGGCGTACGACTGGGTCACCTCCCACATCCCGAAGGCCGACCCGGAGCCGTACTACCTCGTTTCGGTCTACTGCTGGGACAAGGCGTACCGCGATCCCTCCATCACGCCTCAGCAGCGCACCGAGTACATCGACCTCGGTCTGACCTCGGCCGACAAGGCCCTGCAGATGCAGCCCGAGTACTTCGACGCCATGATCTACACCAACCTTCTCTTCCGCGAGAAGGCCAAGCTCCAGACCACCGACGCCGCGAAGCAGCAGTATTTCGACAAGGCTGAAGAGTGGCGCACCAAGGCGCTGGCCCTGCGCGAGAAGCTCAAGAAGCAGACTTCGCTGGCCAAGTCGTAACCGGGGGAGCCATGTTCGAGAACACACTCATCGCATCGAAGAAACAGCAGGCCAACACGAAACTGCTGCTGGCCCTACCGATCGCGCTGGCCATCCACGTCGTGGTGCTCGCCGGGTACGTGGTGGGCCAGATGTGGTCGGTGTCTGAAGTTCCCGACCCGCCGATCCAGGTGAGCTTCTTCCAGGCCGCGCCGCCGCCACCGCCGCCGCCGCCGCCGCCGAAGGCCCCAGCGGCCGCGCCCAAGCCCGTCATCCAACAGCCGGTTTCAGCCCCGGTCGTGCAGCCCGTGACGATCCCGGACAAGGTCCCCGAGAAGTCGTCCGGGGCGGGTACCGAAGGCGTCGAGGGCGGCGTCGAGGGCGGCGTCGAGGGCGGTATTGCCGGGGGTATCCCGGGCGGCGTGCCGGGTGGAGTCGTAGGGGGCGTCCCGGGCGGTGTGGTGGACGAACCGCCGATCCGCATCGGCGGTGAGGTCGTGCCTCCTGAGCTCGTCAACCGGATCCAGCCCGTATACCCGGAGATCGCCCGCAAGGCCCGCGTCCAGGGCGTGGTGATCGTCGAGGCCATTATCGACAAGCAGGGGAACGTGACCGACGCGCGGGTGCTCCGCGGGTTGCCCATGGGCGTATCCGAGGCGGCGACCACCGCGATTCAAAAGTGGAAGTACAAGGCCGCCACGCTGAACGGCAGGCCGGTGAGCGTGTACCTTACAGTGACCGTAACCTTTACCTTGCAATAGGCCAGTAGGCCGAGAGAGATAGGAGGAAAATGTAATGGAATTCGGACTCGTAGGACTGTGGACCTCGATGGGCATGATCGCCAAGCTGGATGTCATCCTCTTGGTGATTCTGTCGATCTACTCGCTGACGCTGTCGGGTGAGCGCTGGTGGCGGTATCGCGCGGCCAAGAAGCAGTCGCTCCAGTTCGCGCTGCTCACCACCCAGTACCTCAAGCAGGACCGTCCGCAGGACGCGATCGCGGCGTCCAAGAAGTTCAAGGCAAGCCATCTCGCGAAGGTGGTCGCGGCCGGCCTGCTCGAGTTCATGGTCGAGGAGCAGAACAGCCCGCTCACCGGCTACGACGTCATCGAGGCGGCCCGTCGCGCCATCGAGCGCGCCACGCTCATGACGACCGCGGACTTCAAGCGCGGCCTCGGCGGCCTGGCGACCATCGGCGCCACGGCTCCGTTCATCGGCCTGTTCGGGACCGTCGTCGGCATCATCAACGCGTTCCGCGGCATGGCCATCACCGGATCGGGCGGCCTGGGCGCGGTTTCCGCGGGTATCGCGGAAGCCCTCGTCACCACCGCCGTCGGCCTGTTCGTCGCCATCCCGGCCGTGTGGCTCTACAACTACTTCCTGAACCAGGTGGAGCGTTTCCAGGTCGAGATGGCGAACTCCTCCTCGGAACTGATCGACTTCTTCATCAAGAAGCACGGAGGAAGCGATGCAATCGGCTCGGCGGCACGCTGAACCACACAAGGGGCCCGCGATCGGCGGGGGCGACGTCAAGTCGGACATCAATGTCACCCCGCTGGTGGACGTCTGCCTGGTGCTGCTGATCATCTTCATGGTCGTCACCCCGCTGCTGCAGTCCGGCGTCCCCGTGCAGCTGCCGGAGACCGGAAAGCCGGAGAAGTACCCAGAGGTGCAGCAGCAGGTGAAGGTCGCCATCCAGGAAGACGGCAAGATGTTCATCGGCCAGGACTGGGTGCCGAGCAAGGCTGAACTGGTCAGGCGAATGGACGAGATGCTGAAGGCGGACCCCAAAAAAGAGGTCGTCATCAAGGCTGACCGCCGCCTCAAGTACAAGGACGTGCGCGAGGTCATGAAGGCGCTCAACGACGCCGGCTTCACCAAGGTCGGCTTGATCACAACGAAGAAAGGGGCGAGCTGACGCTCGCGGCGCGCCCGCTTTCGGCTGAAGGAGAAACGCCATGGCAATGACCGGCGGCAAGATGGGGGACATGAAGAGTGACATCAACATCACTCCTCTCGTGGACGTGGTGCTGGTGCTTCTCATCATCTTCATGGTGGTCACGCCGTTGCTCCAGCGCGGGTACGAGACCAAGGTCCCGCCCAAGGTGACCACGAATCAACCGCCCCCGCAGAATATGGACCAGATTGTCGTCCGTCTCACAGAGGACGGCGGGATGTTCATCAACAGGGAGCAGTACACCGAGAGGGACTTCCTCAACAAGCTTGACGAAGTGACCAGGGGCCGCGAGGGCAAGGTCGTGTTCTTCGCCGCCGACGGCAACCTCTCTTACGACAAGGTGGCCCGCTTCATGGACATGTGCAACGACCACGGTGCCAAGAGCCTCGGGATCGTGCTCGAAGACATCAACCCGACGGCCACCGCGGGAGAAGCCCCCAAGTAGACTCGAAATCTTCGCGAAACCCCGAGCCCGTGCTCCGGAGGCGGCGGCCCTCCTTCGGCGCACGGGCTCTTGCTTTCTCTCCATCCGGATGAGACCCGTGCCGCGAAGCGCGCGAACAGTTGTATCATTCCCCAATGGCGCGGCATCTCAAGGTGGCGCTCGGAGCCGACCACGGCGGCTACGAGCTCAAACAGCAGCTCATCGAACATCTTAGAAGCCTCGGGCACACTGTCCAGGACTGCGGAACTCACGGCAAGGACCCGGTCGACTATCCGACCTTCGCAGAGGCGGTGGCCAAGCTCGTTGCGGCGGGTGCGGCCGATTTCGGGGTCGTGGTCGACGGAGCCGGGATCGGCTCGGCGATGGCCGCCAACAAGGTCCCGGGCGTGCTCGCGGCCGCCTGCTACAGCGAGGCGCTTGCGCGCAACGCGCGCGAGCACAACGATGCGAACGTGCTCACACTCGGCGCGGCTCACGTCGACGCCGCGGCCGCGGGAAGGATCCTCGACGCTTTCCTCTCGACCGAGTGCACCCTCGAGCGGCATCGCTCGCGAGTCCGGCTGATCCGGGAAATCGAGACCGAGGCTCTCAGGGGCGGCGGAGCACCCGGCGACCTCGCCGCCGACGACATCACCCGAATCACCGAAAGGGTGAAGGAGTTGCTGGGCGCCGCGGGAGGAGATGCCGCTCAGCCCGTGCCGGTGCCGCCCGAGCAGCTCGCGAAGCTCATCGACCACACGCTTCTGAAGCCCGAGGCGACGAGCGCGGACATCCAGAAACTGTGCGACGAGGCGAGGCGCTACTCGTTCTTCTCGGTCTGCGTGAACCCCTCGTACGTACGCGATGCCAAGACGCTGCTCCGTGGGTCTCCCGTCAAGGTCTGCTGCGTCGTCGGCTTCCCCCTCGGAGCACAACCGCCCGAGATCAAGACCCTGGAGGCACGCCGCGCCATCCGCGAGGGTGCCCAGGAAATCGACATGGTGATCAACATCGGCGCCCTCAAGAGCGGCGACGACGATCTGGTCCGCCGCGACATCCGGGGCGTGGTCGAGGCGTCCAAGGAGGGCCGCGCCGCCTGCAAGGTCATCCTCGAGACCGCGCTCCTCTCCGACGAGGAGAAGGTTCGCGGCTGCGAGCTCTCGATGAAGGCGGGCGCCGACTTCGTCAAGACATCGACGGGGTTCTCGAGCGGCGGAGCGACCGTGGAAGACGTCGGGCTGATGGCCCGAACCGTGTCGCCGAAGAAACTCGGCGTCAAGGCGTCGGGCGGGATCCGCACGTACGCGGATGTCGTGCGGATGATCCAGGCCGGTGCCACCCGCGTGGGGTGCAGCAGCAGCGTGAAGATCATCGAGGAGGCGCGGGAGCTCGCCGCGCGGAAGGGATAGCCGGATGGCGGAGCTTCGTTGCTACGTTTTCCTCGACAGCCTCCAGCCGCAGTTCGCCTCGTTCCTCGGCACCGTGGCGCAGGGCTTCCTCCCCACGCCCGGACAGGCCTCTCTCTTCGTCGAGATAGCGCCCGGGATGGACATCATGCGCGTGACCGACGTCGCGCTGAAGGCGACCGACGTGAGGCCCGGCATGCTGATCATCGAGCGCCTGTACGGCATGCTGGAGATCCACTCCGACTCGCAGGCCGATGTCCGACAGGCCGGACTCGCGATCCTGGAGTCCCTCGGCCTCAAGGAGGAGGATCGCGTCAGGCCGCAGCTCGTCTCGAGCCAGGTGATCCGCAACGTCTCGCCGTATCACACGCAGCTCATCAACCGCACGCGGCACGGCGACATGATTCTGCCCGGGCACACCCTCTACGTGCTCGAGGTGGCGCCCGCCGGGTACGCCGCAATTGCAGCCAATGAGGCCGAGAAGGCGGCCAACATCAACGTCCTCGAGGTGCGCGCGTTCGGAAGCTTCGGCCGCGTGTACCTAGGTGGCGAGGAACGGGACATCGACGTCGGCTACCGCGCGGCCGAGCAGGCCATCGCGGACATCAAGGGACGCGAGGTGAAAATCGGCGGCGCATAGTCGCCGCGCGCGGACGGTTCCAACCGCGAGTACGCGGAAGAGGGAGGTAGTGACATGACGGAAGCGTTGGGCATGATCGAGACGAGGTCCTTTCCGGCCGTGGTGGAGGCCGCTGACGCCGCGGTCAAGGCCGCGAAGGTCGAGCTGGTCTCGTACGAGAAGACCGGCGGCGGCTACGTGTCGGTCATCGTGCGGGGCGATGTCGCGGCGGTGAAGGCGGCGTGCGACGCCGGTCAGGTTGCCGCGGGCCGCGTCGGCGAGGTGGTGGCCGTCCACGTGATCGCTCGCCCGCACGTGAATGTGGACGTGGTGATGCCGCTGGGCCGTCAAGCCTCGGCCAAGGCCGCGAAGAAGTAGCGGCTCGCCCCCGGCGGACCGTCCGGAGGCCCGGGGGCGGGGCGCGGAGACGCACACCCATGCAGCTCGCCAAGGTCGTTGGAACCGTGGTGGCCAGCCAGAAGGAGACCAGCCTCGAGGGGCTCAAGCTGCTCCTCGTCCGCGCCGTCGACGAGGCGGGCCGCGAGAGCGGGGCGTTCCTCGTCGCGGCTGACGCCGTGGGCGCGGGCCCCGAGGAGATGGTCCTGATCGCTTCCGGGAGCTCCGCGCGCCAGACCCGCGCCACCGACAAGCGGCCGGTGGACGCGGTCGTGATGGCGATCGTGGACTCGTGGAGCGTGGAAGGGGTCGTGAAGTACAAGAAATGAGAAACCAGGGCGGTCTGGCAGGGGCGGGGCGAGCATGACCAGGTTGACCGACCAGGACGTCGAGGCGATCGCACGCCGCATCGCGGCGGACATCGAGCCCCGCGCCCGCGCGAGGCCTGACCCTGGCGGCGTCCCTCCCGGCCCGGGACTCGGGATCTTCACGACGGTGGACGACGCCATACGGGCGGCCAGTGTTGCCCAACCGATCTTCGTCGCACTCCCCCTCGAGTTGCGAGCCAAGATCATCGCCGCGATCCGGACCACGATGCTGGAGAACTGCGAGGCCCTGGCGCGCTCCGCGTGGGAGGAAACCGGCCTCGGCCGCGTCGAGGACAAGGGGGTCAAGAACCGCCTGGTGACCGAGAAGACCCCGGGGCTCGAAGACCTCCGTCCCGCCACGGTTACGGGCGACCATGGGCTCACCCTCACGGAGCCCGCACCGTTCGGGGTGATCGGCGCGATCACACCCGTCACCAACCCCACCTCCACGATCATCTGCAACGCTATCGGCATGCTCGCCGCCGGAAATTCGGTGGTCTTCAACGCCCACCCCGGCGCCAAGGCATGCTCGATGCGGACGGTGGTGCTCCTGAACCAGGCCATCACGGAGGCTGGCGGTCCGCCCAACGTGGTTGCCTGCCTCGCGAACCCGACCATCGCGACCGCGCAGGAGATCATGCGCCACCCGGCCGTGCGTCTCCTCGTGGTCACGGGCGGCGGCGCCGTCGTCAAGGCGGCGATGGCGTCCGGCAAGCGCGCCATCTGTGCCGGGCCCGGCAACCCGCCGGTAGTGGTGGACGAGACCGCCGACATCGGCAAGGCAGGCCGCGACATCGTGCTCGGCGCCTCGACGGACAACAACATAATCTGCACCGACGAGAAAGAGACGCTGTGCGTCGACATGGTCGCAGACGGGCTGCTCAATGCGATGACGCGCAGCGGCGCCGTCCTGATCGAGCGGCACCGCCTCCCTGCTCTCGAGAAGGTCGTCTTCGCGAAGACGCACGGGCCGCGGCAGCAGGCCGAGATCAACCGCGACCTCGTGGGCAAGAACGCCGGCGTCATCCTCGCGAAGGTCGGAATGACGGTGCCGGACTCGATCAGGCTCGGGGTCGTCGAGGTGGACGAGAACCACCCCCTGCTGTGGACGGAGCAGATGATGCCCATCATGCCCTTCTGCCGTGTCCCCAACGCGGACTACGCCATCGACCTTGCAGTCAAGGTGGAGGGCGGCAACCGCCACACCGCGGTGATGCACTCCAAGAACCTCGACAACCTCTCGCGCATGGCCAAGGAGTGCAACTGCAGCATCTTCGTGAAGAACGGCCGTTCCCAGGCGGGCCTCGGTCTCGACGGCGAAGGCCACTGCTCGTTCACCATCGCGAGCCCGACCGGCGAGGGGATGACCGGCCCGCGGTCGTTCTCGCGGTTCCGCCGGTGCGTGCTGGTGGATCACTTCAGGATCACATGATGAAAAGGCACCCCGCCATCGCCGTGCTCGAGTTCAGAGACATCGCCGTCGGGGTCGTCGCGACCGACGCCCTTCTCAAGCGCTCCCCCATCGCTTTCGTGAAGTGCGGCACGATCAGCCGAGGCCGCTTCCTGACCCTGATCGGCGGCACTACCGCGTCGGTCGAGGAAGCCGTCTCCGAGGGGCTCGCCCAGGGCGACGACAGCGTGCTCGACCACGTCATGCTCGCGGATGTCCACCCTCAGCTCTACGAGGGGATCCTCGGCCATCGCAGGACCGTCGGCCCGGGTTCCATCGCGATCATCGAGACCGGCACGGTGTCTTCCAACGTCCGCGCCGCCGAGCTGGCGCTCAAAGGGACCACGGTGGACCTCGTCGAGATCCGCCTCGCCGACACCGGGCTCTCCGGCAAGGGGCTCTCGATCTTCGAGGGCGAGCTGCACGACGTCGAGGCGGCCGTCGAGATCGCGGTCGGGTTCCTCGAACGCAGCGGCGTGCAGGTCGGGTTCAAGATCATCTCCGCCCCGCACGAGGCGCTGGCGCGGCAGGTGGGGGGCAGCACCTATTTCGGCTCGGCGTCGCTGCTGGAGCTCGACGGCGAAGAGGGCGAGACCTGATGCTCCTGGGCCGGGTTGTCGGCGCGATGGTGCCGTGTGTCATCTGCGAAGGGCTCGAAGGCACCCCCATGCTGGTGGTGCAGCCGCTCGACATGGCGGGGAGCCCCACGGGGCGCACCCTGGTGGCCGCAGACTCCACCCGGATGGCCGGGCCCGGCGAGCTGGTGTACTACGAGGGCGGCCGCGAGGCGGCCCTCGCCCTCGACCCCGCGTTCGTCCCGGTGGATCATGCCATCGTGGGGATCGTCGACGAGCTGCACCTCCCCGAGCGGGAGGCGGCGCCATGATTCTCGGCCGTGTCGCGGGAGCGATCCACTCCACCATCAACCACCCCTTCTACGACGCCAAGAAGCTGCTGGTGGTGGAGAAGACCGACCCGGAAGGCCTCCCTACCGGAGACTACCTGATCGCGGTGGACGTCGTGGGCGCGGGCGTCGGCGAGCGCGTCCTGGTGCTCGACGAGGGAAACGGCGCCCGACAGGTCCTTTCGTCGAGCGACGGGCCCGTCCGCTCGGTGGTGGTCGGGATCATCGACCACGTCGATCTCACCCGCCAGGCAAGCTGAGAAGGACTCGCAGGAACGCCAACGCCTGGTCGTGGATCCCGGGGGCCTCGCTCTCGCGCGGCCCCGCCACGTTGAGGGTTCGGACCTCTTCGTGACCGATCCATTCCACGACCTCGGACACCAAGGGCCGCCCGTCGAGATCGAGCACGAAGAATGGCTTGCCGCCGCGGCGCGCCAGGCTGACGGTGAGCGCCGTACCGCCCTTCGGCACGCCTCTGGTCACGATGAGGGTGCCGTCGGAGTCCCGCACGTTCCACGCGGTCCGTTGGGGATACGAGCTCGTGGGGGCCTCCTGAACGGGGTAGTGGTGCGGAATCGGTCCGCCTTCGGCCCTCCGTCCCCGCGGGCACCATCCGCCGCAGGGGATGCCGAGCGACATCGCCGCGTCGAGCGCGGCCCTGTCCACGCCCGTCTGACCGCCGGAAACCAGGCGACGCACCACCGCGTGGCTTCCGGACCTATCGCTCACGGCAGCCCCCTCCCTCCACCACCCACGGGCCGCAGCCGGGGGCCCCGTCCAACCGGACACCGGGCGGGTCAAGATTCCATCCCGGTCGCGATACACTTCTCGGAGATGCCACCCGGAAACCTTGCCCGACACGGTGCGTACCGTCAAGTGTGAGCGACGTCGGCCACAGCTTCGCGTACCCCTTCCGCCACCCCGCCTGGGTGGGGCGGACGCTGGTAGGTGCGGCGCTGGAGGTCGTGCCGCTGGTGCTGCTGCTCCCGACCGTCCTCAGCCTCGTCCGACACCGTCACGTCTTCGCCTGGCCCGCCGTTCTGCTCATGCCCGTCGCGGCCGCACTCGGCCTCGCGGGCCGCTTCATCGTCTTCGGCTATCTGGGCCGAGCGGCGCGTGGGGTTCTCGAAGGAAGCTCGACCGGCCTTCCCGCGTGGGACCGAATGGGGGACGACCTGCTGGAAGGGCTCAAGCTGTGGCTCGTCGCGATCGCGCTGTGGCTGCCGGCGGTAGCGGTGACGGCGGGGCTCGCGCTCCTCGTCATGGCGCTCACTTCACCCGCCCTCGCCTGGCTGCCGGTGATCCTCGTCGGACCGCCGGCGGCGCTGCTCACCTTGGCGTACGTGCCCGCCGGGCTCCTGGCCATGGTCTCCGAGGGCACGCCTGGCGCGGCCTTCAGCTTCGACCGCGTGACGGTCACCGTGGGGAGGGCGTTCGGGCCCTACGCGCTGGCATTCCTGGTGGCGCTCGGCGCCGAGATCTTCGCCCAGCTCGGACTGGTGCTCTGTTGCGTCGGAATCTTCGCGACCAGGTTCATCGCCCACTGCGTGACGGTGCATGCCTTCGCGACCGCCTACGGCCAGGGGATCCAGGGAGCGACCTCCGTCTCGCTGCCCGAGGGCCAACCCGCGACGCGTACCCCGGACGGGTTACCGCCCCCCACGGTTTCGACCTGACCGGGGGCTTCGACCCGGCGGCTGCCGCACCGCCGACCCGGCGCGAGGTCGGTTTCCTTCATCCGCTCCTCGATGCCGCGCGATCCTGCAAACGCCGTCGTGGCGCGCCGGCCCGAACGCGTGGTTCGCTCCAGGCTACTTGGCGCTTGGGGCACCGCTCACTGTCGGCAGCACCCGCCACCAGGACGGCAGATCGGCAAACGGCACCGCCGTCTGGCTGCCCGCCGCGAGGTCCCGCACCGTGACGGTCTCCGTCTTCAGCTCGTCATCACCCAGCATCGCCACGGCGCGAAAGCCGTCCCGGTCGGCCTTCTTGAGGGCCGCTTTGAGCGAGCGGCCCGTGATCTCCATCTCCACCGGAACCCCTCCCCGAACCCAGCCTCGCACCAGCTCGAGCACCCGGCTCTCCGCGACGGGCCCCAGCGGCACCACATACAGCGCGGCTCGCGCCAGGACGGCATCTCTGAACCGTCCAGGCAGCGCCTCGACGAGACGGTCTTCCCCGATCGCGAACCCGACGCCGGGCACCGCTGGCCCGCCGAGGTCGGCGATCAGGCGGTCGTAGCGGCCGCCGCCGCATAGCACCGTGTTCGCTCCGAGCTGGGGGGACACCACCTCGAAGACCGTGCGCAGATAGTAGTCCAACCCCCGCACGAGCCGCCGGTTGCGGACGAAGGGGATGCCGAGCGCTTGCAGGTGGGCTTCCACACCGGCCACGTGCCGGCGCGAGGAATCGCCGGCCACCTCGTCCACCCCCGGAGCATCGGCGGCGATCACCTGGCAGGCGGGGACCTTGCAGTCGAGGATCCTGAGCGGGTTCTCCTCCAGCCGACGCTGGCAGTCCGAGCAGAGTTCGGCCCGGCGGGGCGTCAACGCGGCGCGGATGGCCTCCTGGTAGCGGGCGCGGTCCTCCGGGTCGCCGAGGTTGTTGAGGTGGATCTGGAGGTCAGAAAACCCGAGCCGAACGAAGAACTCGTGCATCGCAGCGAGCAACTCGGCGTCGGCGAGCGGCGTGTCGGCGCCGATGATCTCCAGGCCGATCTGCGAGAACTGCCGGTAGCGGCCGTGCTGCATCCGCTCGTACCGGAACATCGGCCCGATGTAGAACAGGCGCAGGGGCTGACTGCGGTCTCCCAGGCGGTTCTCGATCCAGGCCCTGGCGACACCCGCGGTCATCTCCGGCCGCAGGGTCAGCGAGCGCCCCTTGCGGTCCGGGAAGGTGTACATCTCCTTGTGAACGATGTCGGTGCCTTCCCCGACCGACCGCACGAACAGCTCGGTGGCCTCGAAGATGGGCGTGCGGATCTCCTCCCCGCCGAACGAGCCGAACGCCTCGCGGGCGACCGCCTCGACGGCCAGCCAGAGGCGGGTTTCAGGCGGAAGCAGGTCACGGGTACCCCGCGGGCGCTGGATCACGCTTCCCTCCCCATCTCGGAGCCGTCGCCGAGGTCACGCTCGTCGTCCGCCGCCAGATACCGCGTCTTGAGCTCGAGGTAGCTGCGGACCCCCCGGCGAACGTGCTCCAGCTCCTCCGCCCCCACCTCGCGGCGCACCCTGGCGGGTACGCCGGCGACCAGCGTTCGGGGCGGCACGACCATGCCCGGCGGGACCAGGGCGCCTGCGGCGACCACAGCCTCCTCCCCGACGACGGCCCCGTTGAGCACCGTGGCGTGCATCCCTACGAGCGCACCGCGCTCGACCCGGCACCCGTGCAGAAGCGCTGCGTGCCCGACCGTGACATCCTCGCCCACCAGCGTCGGGAAGTCGGGCTCGTCGACGTGGACGACGGCATTGTCCTGGATGTTGGATCGGGCCCCGATTCGGATCTCGTGCAGATCGGCCCGCAGCACGGCGCCGTACCACACGCTCACGTCGTCGCCGAGATCCACGTCACCCAGGATGGAGGCCGTGGACGCCACGAAAACGCGCTGACCGAAGCGAGGCGATTTGCCGGCAAAGGACCGCACCTTCAAGGCTCGCACCTCCACTCAGGCCGGTCACGCTAACACACACAGCCGCCTAGGGCAACGAGCCACGCTCCGAGCCGGAAGGCCAAACCCTGTGGAACAGCCGTTCGAACCGCTCCCGGCAAGTGGCACAATTTGCACACAATACGCACAACCCACTATTGTTCAAGGACTTATACCACCGCACTCGTGGCAGTGCACGATGCATAACCCGTTGAGATAGGGGGGCTTTCCCGCCCGTGGAGCGACTTTTCCGCAAGCTTTTCCGCAAAAACTGCGGAATCTTCAGGCGGCCTTCACGGCTTTACGCCCCACGCCGTCGGAGGCTCCCAGGGGCCGGCCCTCACGAGCCGCGGCGGGTCCACAGCGAGGTCCAGGAGGCTCGAGGGCGCGCCGCCCGGGGTGTCCCCCCCGTCCAGCAGGACGGCGAGCCCGTGGCCAAGGAGATCGGCAACATCGTCCGCGCTGACGAGAGGCGCGCCCCCGCTCCGGTTGGCCGACGTGGCCGTGAGAGGCCCGACCACCTCCAGCAGCGCTCGGAGGAGGTCGTTGGAGGGGACCCTTACCGCCAGGGTCCGCCCCGCCCCGCCGGCCGCGAGCCTCGAGCAGGCGGGGAGCACGACCGTCACCGGCGCAGGCCAGGCGGCCTCGAGGCGGCTTCGCCAATCGGGCGGAACGACGACCAGCCGTTCGAGCTGTGCCAGCGAGGCGCCGACGACAAGGAGCGCCTTCTCCACAGGCCGCCCTTTGAGGTCGAAGACCCGCCCGACCGCCTCGTTGTCCCGGGGGTCCACGGCGAGGCCGTAGAACGTCTCGGTCGGGATGGCAGTGACCCCGTGGCCTGCGACGGCGCTCCTCACCGCCCCTGCCGCCGCTGCCAGGTGCTCCTTCAAGGTGAACGGCAGCCGGAGCATCAGGAGATCTTCAGAAGCTCGCGGGCGTGCTGCCTAGCGGCGGCGGTCGGCTCGCCCCCGCCGAGCATTCGAACCAGCTCTTCCACCCGCGCGTCGGCTGCGACGGGCTCCACGTGGGTGACCGTTCGCCCGCGCGAGGCCTCCTTGCGAACGACCAGGTGGGTCGAGGCCTTCCCGGCAACTTGCGGGAGATGCGTCACGACCATCACCTGGTCGCGCCCGCCCAGGGACGCGAGCAACGTCCCCAGCTCGTCCGCAACGGTGCCGCCGATCCCCGCGTCCACCTCGTCGAACAGGAGGGTCAGCACCCCGCGACGTGGAAGCGTGTCCCGCAGGACAGTCCGCATCGCGAGGTGGATGCGCGACAGCTCCCCGCCGGACGCGATGCGCGCCATCGAGCGCACTGCTTCGCCGGGGTTGGTGGAGAGCTCGAACTCCCCGGCGTCGATGCCGTCCGCGGCCGGCTCGATCCGAGCGCCATCGACCTCCAGTGTGCCGGACGCCGAAGTGCGCGGTGTCAGCGCCAATCTGAGGCGCGCACGTGGGATTCCCAACCCCTTGAGCACGTCGATCACCTTCCCGGAGAAGCGCTCGGCGGCCGCCACCCGTTGACGCGAAAGTGATTGCGCAAGCTCGAGATACTGTCCAGCCAGGCGCTTCTGCTCCTGCTCGAGGCGCGCGATGTCGTCCTCGACGCCTTCCAGTTGGTCACGCTCGGCCTGCAGCCGTGCCCCGTGCTCGAGCACCGCGGTCACCGAGCCGCCGTACTTGAGTGCGAGCCGTTCGAGCAACGCAAGCCTGCTCTCGACGTGTTCGAGGCGCGTCGGGTCCGGGCGAACCCGGTCGGCAAGCTCGCCAACGGCCCTCTCGGCTTCCTCCGCGAGCACCTGCGCCTGTTCGAGGTCGGAGGCCGTGTCGCCGACGCCGATACCGAGGGCGTGCAGTTCGCGCACCGCGCGGGCGGCACGCGCCAGCGCCACGGCGCCGCCCTCCCCGGCGAGCGACGCGAGCGCCGCGGCCACGAGCTCTCCGATTCGCTCGGCGTGCCTGAGGAAGGCGCGCTCTTCCCGGAGGGCGTCTTCCTCGCCGCACTCTGGGCGCGCCTCCTCGATCTCGCGCGCCTGGAACGCGATCACGTCCAGCCTGTCTCGGCGGTTCGCCAGGGCACGCCGCTGCGAATCGAGCCTCTCTCGCGCTTCCTGCCAGAGAGCGTAGGCGGCGGCGACCCCTGCGCGCTCGCCGCCGAGCCCCCCGGCGGCGTCAACCAGCGCAATGTGCGTCGCCGGGTCGGTGAGCCCCCGCTGCTCGTGCTGGCCGTGGATCGCCAGCAGGAAGGGCGCCAACCGCTGGAGTGCGCCCACCGTGACCGGCACGTCGTTCGCCCAGGCCCGGGAGCGGCCGTTGGCCGACACCTCGCGCCGCAGCACCAGCTCCTCGCCGACCTCCACCCCGAGCTCGCCCAGCAATCCCAGAGCGAGGTCGTCGGGCGGCGTCAGGAAACACCCCTCGACGATGAGGCGGTCGCGGCCTCCCCGCACTTGGTCGGCATCGGCCCTCTCTCCGGCGAGGAGCTGGAGCGACTGCACGAGCAGGGATTTGCCGGCGCCCGTCTCGCCGGTCAGGACGATGAACCCGGCCGGCAGCTCCAGCCGCACTTTCTCGATGATCCCGAGGTCCCGGACCTCCAGCTCCCGGAGCATAGTGAGGGAATGCTAATCGGCGGCGGCGGGGTTTGCAACGAGCCCGCCGGCAGCGGCCAGGCAAAGCCGGGCGGGGTCGATGTGGCGGCGGATCGCTTCGACCACCTCGGCGCGCCCCGTGGCGAGGATCTTGCCCGGGATCAGATCGATCTCGGTGACCGGCAGCCCGTGACGGCCGAGGCGGAGGATCTCGCGAGCCTGCGCCCCCGGCGTCGCAAGCGCGACCCTGTACGCACCGGCCATCGCGGCGCGCTCGTCGTCGAGCTCACGCTCGTCCGGACCCCCTTCCACGAAGCGGGCGATCTCCTCCCTCGCCGCAGCCTCCGCACGTGCGAGGCTCGAAGGCGCGACGGAGAACGTCGCCGCCCACGGGCCGTCGAGGAGCGACGCCCCGAAGAACCGCGAGATCACGCCGTACGTCAGCCCCTCGCGGTCTCTCAGGCGCACCCCGAGCCGCGACGACAGCGTGGACTGGCCCAGGACCGCGTTCCCGAGGGCGGCCGCGAAGAAGTCCTCGTCCCGCCGCCGCAGCCCACCGGGGTGACCCAGCACCACGTCGAGGTTCGGTTTGTCCGGCATCATCTCTCGCACCTCGGCAGGATCGACGTCGGCCGCCGTGCGGCGCCGCACCGGCGGTATCTCTCCGCTTCCCCCTTTCGCGCCCTCCATGAGGCGTTGAAGCCGTTCCGCCACGGCTGGCGGCTCAAAGTCCCCCACCAGGGCGAGCAGCAGCGACGCCGGCCCATACACGCGTCCGTGGACGGCGACCAGATCCTCGCGCGCGACCCGCTCCAACCCGGCCCGGCGCTCGTCCAGAGGCCGGCGGTAGTAGGGGTGGCCGGAGGGGAAGACAAGGCGCGAGAACGCCTCGAAGGCCCGGTGAAACGTGTCCTCCTGGGCGTGGGCCAGCTCGCCGAGCCTCAGGACGCGCAGCTTCTCCAGCTCCTCCGCCGGGAATGCCGGGCGCTGGAGCATCTCGACCAGCAGCTCCAGCACCAGCGGCAGGTGGCGGGACAAGCACCTGCCGGAGCAGTACACCTCGAGCGGGTTGAACCCGTCCCCGGACACGTCGAGCTCGATGCCGCGGTCCTCGATGATGCGGGCCAGCTCGAGCCGGCCGTGCGTGGCGGTCCCACGTTCGAGCATGTCGGGTATGAGCGAGGCGGCGCTCCAGGCTTCCGGCGCGACAAGGCCGTGCCCGGCGAGGAGCGATCCCTGCAGGTGCACGGTCGTGTTGGCGTGCCTGGGCAGGAGGAGAAGCCGGCCGCCGCCCGGGAGGTCCACCTCCTCGACCTTCGCGGCGAGGTCGCTCCGGAAGTGGCAGGGGCGCGGCGCCAGGCCGGTCGGGGCCGGGAGGGGGACGGCGCCGGAGCCTCCGTGGCCGTTCTTCGGCACGAAGTAGCCGACCGAGATCGAATCGTCGGCAAATGTCTGGGCAGCCACCCGCACGACATCCTCGCGGCTCACCGCCCTGATGCGGTCGGGATAGTCCAGGTAGAAGCGCCAGTCCGCCGACGAGATCGCCTCCGTGATCGCTGCAGCGACCTGGGCCGGGGAATCGCGATGGTACGCCGTCTGCGCCTCGACCTGGGCCTTGGCGCGCACCAACTCGGCCTTCGAAAGCCCCTTGCGTACGACCGCAGCGAGCTCCCGCCGGATGATCCGCTCGACCTTGGCGTGCCCGGTCGCCGGGTTGAGCGTCGCGAAGATCTGGAAGAGACCGGGGTCGCGCAACTGCCAGCAGATCGCCTGGACGTCGAGGCAAAGGCCCGTCTCGACGAGCCGCTGGTACAGGCGCGAGGTCACGCCGCCCCCGAGGGCGTCCGCCAGCACCGCGAGGGCGTGGGTCGAGTCATGCACCGCCTCGGGCGCGCGCCACGACACCGCCACCCAGCCCACCTCGCCCGCCCGGCGCACGACGAAGCGCCGCTCTCCCTCCTGCCTGGGCTCGCGCGTCACCACCGGGGGCAGGGGTCGCGGCGCGCGCGGCAGCGGGCCGAAGTGCCGGGCGACCAGGTCGAGCGCCGCCTCCCTGTCGAACGTGCCGACCAGGACCAGCGACGCGTTGTCCGGGTAGTAGAAGGTGTCGTAGAACGCCCGCAGGCGGTCGATCGAGGTCGCCTCGATGTCGCTTCGCCACCCGATGGTCGGGTGATGATACGGGTGCTCGCGGAACGCGATTGCGAACGACTCCTTGAGCAACACGTCGAAGGGGTCGTTCTCGCCCCGCTCGAACTCGTTGCGCACCACGGTCATCTCGGTGGCGAGGTCCTCCGGCCTTAGCAGAGCCGCCCGCATGCGGTCCGCCTCCAGCTCGAGAGCCAGCTCGAGGTGCTCCGGCGGGAGCGTCTCGAAATAGTTCGTGCGGTCGAACCACGTCGTGGCGTTGAAGTACGCCCCGACGCGCTCCAGCACCCGCGCGATGGGACGCCCCTCGCTCGGGTTGAACTTATGCGAACCCTTGAACATCAGGTGCTCGAGCAGGTGCGTCGAGCCGGTGTGCCCGACCGCCTCGTTGCGCGATCCGACGTGATAGACGACGCACGACGCGACCACCGGCACGCTCGGGTCGGGGAGGAGCAGCACCCGCAACCCGTTGCTCGCGAGCTTCAACTCTTCCACTCCGCGCTCCTGGGCAAGCACCTCGAACCCGTCTGTCATTCACGACCCTCCGGCCCGCTATGATAGCTGTCATGATCGATCTACGTTCGGACACCGTGACCCGACCGACCCCGGCGATGCGCCGCGCCATGGCGGACGCGGAGGTCGGCGACGACGTCTACCGCGAGGATCCCACGGCGCTGCGCCTGGAGGAGCTCGCAGCAACCACGCTGGGCTTCCCGGCGGCGCTTTTCGTCCCGACGGGGACGATGGGGAACCAGCTCGCGGTCCACCTTCAGACCAGACCCGGGAGCGAGGTGATCATCGAGTCCCGGGGGCACATCTTCAACTTCGAGATGGGGGCCATGGCCGTCTGGTCCGGGGCGCTGCCCCGACCGATCGTTACCGACAAGGGCCTTCTGGACCCCGCCCAGATCGAGGCCGCGATCGCCCCCGCGGTTTCCTACCGCACGCCAACCCGCCTGCTGGCCCTCGAGAACACCCACAACCTCTGGTCCGGGCTTCCAATGGACGCCTCTCGTACGCGTTTGCTCGCGGCCGTCGCACACGCCCACGGGCTTAGTGTGCACCTCGACGGCGCGCGCATCTTCAACGCCGCCACCGCCCTCGGCACCACCGCGGCCGCGCTGGCGGCCGGCTGCGACACAGTCATGTTCTGCCTCTCCAAGGGGCTCGCGGCTCCGGTGGGTTCGATGCTGTGCGGGACGAGGGAACTGATCGACGAGGCGATTCGGGCGCGCAAGCTCTTCGGCGGCGGGATGCGCCAGATCGGCGTCCTCGCGGCCGCTGGGATCGTCGCTCTCACCGAGATGGTGGACCGTCTCGGTGAGGATCACGCCCGGGCGCGGCGCCTCGCCGAGGGGCTCGCCGAGCTTCCCGCCGTGGATATCGACCCTGCCCGCGTCTACACCAACATCGTGGTTTTCCGGCTGCGGCCCGAGGGGGTTCCGGGCGCAGCCGAGGTTGCGCCCTCGCAGCGTTTCGTCACGGGCCTGAAGGAGCGCGGCGTCCTGTGTGGGACCTTCAGCGCCACCGAGGTGCGCATGGTCACCCACTACGAGATCAGCGACGCCGATGTGGAGGCGACGCTGCAAGCCGCTCGCGACGTTCTCAAGTTCTGAAGTTCGAAGGTTCCAAGGTTCCAAGGTTCCAAGGTTCGGAGGTTCGAGGGTTTGGTTGCAGCAGGGGAGCAGAGGGGCTGAGGAGCAGAGGAGCACGAAGCAAATCAGGCGGAAGCTGTGCCTTTCTCCTCCGCCCCTCTGCTCCTCTGCAGCTGAACCTGCGAACGTTCGAACGTGTGAACCTACGAACGGTTTCTTGCTCCCTCGCTCCTCAGCCCCTCTGCTCCTCCGCTCCTCTGCTCCTCTGTAGCTGAACCTGCGAACGTGCGAACCTGCGAACGGTCCCTTGCTCCCCCGCTCCTCTGCCCCTCTGCTGCCGGGCCTCGGCAGCCCGGGTCTTGCTTGCTACGCGGCGTCCTCGCCGGGTGCGGGGCGGTCCTTGGCGGCTCGGACGAGCGCGTAGATCGTGAGCCCGACGCACAGCACGAAGACCGCGAGGAACAGCGCGAGCGAGCCCCACTGCGGAGCCACCGTCACCTGCTCGCCGGCGCGCGCGTTGGCGAGGTAGAAGTTCCGCAGTTCGTGACGCGTGACGATCATGAAGACCATCGCGCCGACGATTAACTCCGCCGCCCGCCGAACCTTGGTCGCCTGGACGAGAGGGTCGGATATCTGCGCCAAGACTACGAGCAACACCACTCCGGCGAGGATTCCGACGCCCAGCGGCGCCATGGTGACGGCACCGCCGCGCATGAAAGCCCGGAGGACGTCCTCCGGCAGCGCCAACAGGAGCCAGAAACCGTCCACGAGCTGGAGGAGCGTCGCGATCAGAGCGGCCTTCACTCCGAAGCGTGCCATCCCCCGCAGCGCCTCCGGGTCGCCTCCCCTCGCGGCGCGGCGCACCGCGACGAAGGCGGCGAGCGCCCCGGCCATCGCAACGGCCGCCAGGACGAAGTGGAAGAACCGCGGCAGGAACGAGGGGTCGCCCAGCGCCGCCCAGGCGCGATCCGCGACCTGCTCCCAGCGCCCGGGCTGCAGATGCAGGAGGTTGACCGTCACCTGGATTGCGGCGATGGCCACGAAGCAGACCGCTTCCAGGACGACGACGGCGCCTGCATCCTTGCCCGCGCGCAGCCGGAACTTCGCGACGTAGTTCAGGTAGTACCCGACCGTGAGGAGGACCAGGATGCCGAACCACGCCCAGCCCACGAGGATCGTCGCCGTGTAGAAGAAGCGACCCAGGATGACCTGTATGAACAGGAGCGGCGCGATCCCGAACGTGATCGCGAGAGAAATTGCCCAGGAATTCGCCTCGACGAAGAGGGCCCGGATCTCTCGCCGGCCGGCGCCCGCGGCACCGGCGAAGGCCGCCAGCAGCGTCCCTCCCAGCACGGTGTTCACGAACAGCAGGTGGATGAAGAAGGTGAGCACCCACAGCACGTGGAAGAGCCACGGCGGCCCCGGCAGTGGCGCCGGATCGAGTGCGGGTATCAGGCTAGTTGGCATGGCTCGCCTCCGCGACGTGCGACGGTTTCAGGGACAAGAGGTATGCGGCCAGGGCTTCCTGTTCCTCGTCGGTTCCGACCAGCGGCGGCATCAGCGGGTAGTCCAGTTTTTCCGTGGCAACGTGCCCCTGGTGCGAGTACTTCCCCGTGGCGTAGTCGTTCCCTTCATCGTGGAGGGCCGAAAGAACCCCCTTGAGCATGTCGGGGTCCACCGGCGCCACCAGCTTGCGGATCGACAGGTAACCGTCGATGGTGTGGCACGAGGCGCACTCGGCGCGGAACACGGCGTGTCCTTTTGCTTCGATGCTCGCCGCGCTGTCGCGAGCCGCCCACACGGCCTTCGTCAGGACGCCGCGCTGGTTGAGATTGGCGATCTCGCTCATGAGAATCCCGTTCGAAAACATGAAGTCGCGGATCACGAACGGCTTTCTCGACCCCTCCCTGAGCCGCTCGAATCCGCCGAAGAATGCGAACGCAACGAGCATGGCCACCACGGCGGTGGGCCAGCGGTGGAACTTGGGCGCCGCGAGAGCGAAGAGCGCAACCAGCAGGTATGCGGCCAGCGCCCACAGAACAAGATGCCGGGTGGAGGACAGCGCCGCCAGCAGCGGCTTGGCACCGAGAAAGATAGCCCTCACCGACCCGGGCAGTACGAACTCCCACCACCGGTAGCCGGCGTACGCCAGCAGCGCCCCGACGACCTGGAACACCGCGAGCAGCCGCACCATGCGGACACGCACCGGCGCGTCGGCTTCACGCTGCGCCGCCAGCGTCAGGTACGCACCCGCCAGGAGGAGGCAGATGCCGGTCCGCAGCACGAGACCCGGCACGTAGCTCGGGTTGAAGATCCCGTCCCAGAACGAGCGGGTTTCCAGCCAGCGCCCGGGCGTGAGCATGAACGAGATGATCCCCTGGATGATGACCAGCGACATGTACGCCGCGAAGAAGTACAGCCAGATGATCACGAGATGCGTGCGGGGCTTGACCTTTTCCCAGGTGGCGTAGTAAAGCAGCGCGGTCGCCACTTCGAGGATGAAGAAACCCCACTCGGCCGCCCACCCCCAGACGTAGTTGTGAATGAGCGCGGAGGTCGCCACCGGCTGCACGAGACCGATCGTCACCCAGATGCCGACCCCCGAGATCGCCCCAAAAACCGTCGAGATCAGGATCAGCATCAGCGAGCTGCGCTTCGCCAGGGCGCGCATGGCGGGGTTGCGCCGCCGCACGGCCAGCGTCTCGATCACGGCGATCGCGAACCCGCCGCCGATTGCGAAGTGCGAGACGAGGACGTGGGCGATCGCGACGATCCCAATGAGCACGCCGCCGCCCAGCCCGAGGTTCCAGATTGGGTAGTCCACTCCGGCCTCCTTTCCTCATACCGATCGAACGCTACCCGAACTTTACCATTTCCGACAAGGCTGGAGCGCGGTCTCTCATGAAAAACGGGCCACCCGAGGGTGGCCCGTTGGAAATCGCGGTGCCGCACGAGATCACGGGTCCGGAACGGTGCTCTCCTCACGGACCGGAAGGGCCACAAGGCGGTGACGCACGACGTGCGCGGGCTCCAGCTTGTCGGTGACGGCGTTCGGGGCGAAGAGCTTGATCGCCGAGATCGCCGCCTCGCTCGTGAACACCGCACTCTTGGCCGAAACTGTGGTCAGGGTGCCCTCGCCGGTGAGGAACGGGCGCAGGTCGACCAGGGGCACGTTTGTCCCGTACGCGGCGTTGATACCGTTGATCCACTCGTTGGCCACGATCGCGTAACCCAGCCGCTGCGGGTGGATCCCGTCGTACCCGAAGAGCCCGCCGGTGAGGAACGTCGGCTCCAGCCTGATCCCCCCCACCAGTACTCCGTTCTCAACGATGTTCGCGAAGAACGCGTTGAAGTCCACGAGCTTGGCGCCGAGTTGGCCGGCCACGGTCGAGATGACGCCGTTGATCTCGCTGGTGCTCTGCTGGATGAGGGCGATCTCGCTCGCCCGCAGGATCACGCCGGCGGTGAGCGTGCCCGTCGTCGGGTCGAACGAGCCTTCGGGCAGCGGCAGGCCGGTGCCGCCGGCGGCCTGCGGAATGCCGATCCCCTGGGCGAGCAGGGATGAAGCACTCAGCGTCACGTAGTCCTGCTCGGTGAGAGGGCCGTTCTCGCCCAGCAGCGGGATATGGGTGCCGTTGGCCGGGTTCACGATGTACGGCTTGATCGTGGTCACAAAGGGGATTGCCGTCACGTCGGGAACGGTGCCGACGACGACCGCCGCGTTGGGAAGGTTCTGCCGCAGCGCGCCGATCAGAGTGGTGTATTCCTGCTGGAACTGGGCTGTCGGGGTCAGGGTGACCCCTACGATTGCCACACCGGAGATTGCCGCGGCGAGCACGTCGTTGTTGCCGGCCCACACCGTGACGAACGTGGGGGCGGCGCCGATCGCCTGCTGGATCGCCGTGTGCTGGCCGTCGCGCAGTACGAGGTCGTACATGATCGTATTTGGGTTGATGTTGCCGGTGAGCAGATTGGTGATGTTGCCGGTCGTGGTCAGCAGGTTGCCCAGGTTCGCGCCGGGAATCCCGAGGTTGTTGTAGGGGACTGGCAAGGCATAGTTGATCGGCTGGCCGGGGTTGCCCGGCGTCGGCCCGATGACCGGAACCACGCTGCCGTTGACCACCTGGAGGGCCGTCAGCTCAAGCACGGTGCCGTAGCTGCCGATCCCGGGATCCGAGATCGTCGGCTGCTGGAAGCTGGTGATGCCGAACTGCTGCGCGAGAAGCTCTGGGTACGAATAGTCCTGGTAGAACTTCGTGAGCGCGCCGGCCGAGTAGCCGGCGGTGAGGCTGTCGCCGAGAGCCTCGTACTGCGAGAAGTTCACCTGGGCGAACGCGGCCCCCGCTGCGAGCGCGGCCACGAGCCCGAGGAGCAGAGTTGTGCGTACCTTTCTCATCGTTCCCTCCTAGAACTTGTGGACCACGGTGATGCCGAGCAGGTTGGCCGTGGTCTTGTAGGTGCCGTTGTAGCCGTCGGAGTTGATGCCATCCGTGCTGCGGTCCTTGAACTTCAGGTAGAAATAGCTGAGGTCCAGGCGCGTCTTGGGAGAGAGGCCGATGGATGCGCCGATGCTCGCGCCCTTGCGGTCGGAGTCCGGCAGCAGCGGCGAAACCGACGCCGTGGGGACGGGGGTCTTGTCGTCCACCAGACCGAACTGCCAGGCCAGCGACGGCGATGTCTTGTACTCGAAGCCGAGGCGGTAGCAGTTGGCGTCCTTGTAGTTCTCGGGGCGGACCTGGGACAGGAGGGGGTATCCCACCACCTCGACCGGGAGATCCTGGAAGCTCGACCACCCCATCCGCACCACGTCGGCCTCGATGCCCAGCTTGCTGCCGTGCCACGCGAGCGCGATGCGTTTCTCGTCGGGGTACTTGATCGACGTCTTGGCGGTCGGCTTCGTGCCGAACGGGATCTGACTCCCCACGATCGCATCGAAGTCCGGGTAACCCGTCGAGAACTGGGTGAACGAAGCATTCCCCGTGTAATCGATCTTCACGTTCGACCGGTACGTCGCGCCGATGGAGAACCCGCCGTCCAGCTTGCCGAGAAGGCCCACGTTCCACCCGAAGGCGCCCTTGAAGGCGGTGTACAGGTGAACCTGGCCGACCTCCGAAACCTGCTGGGTGTAGGGGTTGACCGCGCCGAGGGACTGGGTGAGGTCGAGGTTCGAGTAGAAGTAGTCGATTCCGGCAGCCAGGGCGAGATTGTCGGTGACCTTGAACGACAGCGTCGGATTGACGTTCATCACCTTGAGGTCGACCCTCTTGGAGATGTACTTGCCGGCGTATTCGTTCGGCCACCACGTTCCGAGCCCGAAGGGGGTGTAGACGCCGATGCCCCAGTGCACGTTGGGCGTGAGCACGCCCGTGAGATAGAGCTGCGGCAGAGCGAAGATCTGCTTCTTCATGTCCACCGAGTACCCCTGGCCCGGGTAGGGGTTGGCGCCGTAGAACGTGTCCGACTCGGTGATGAGCTCGGTGCCGATCGCAAACTGCGTCCCATCCAGGAACGCGATGCCGGCAGGGTTGAAGTAGATCGCGGTCGGATCGTCGGCGGTCGCCCCGAACGCGCCTCCCAGGCCCACGGCGCGCGCTCCGTGCTCGAAGAGCGCGAAGCCGGCCCCGAAGCCAGCGGTCGGCACCAGCAGCAGACACGCCGCAAGCGCCAGAAAGCCCATCCTTCTCGCCATTCTCATGCCCATCTCCCTCCCTTGGCCCCCGGTACGGCGGGTTGTTGAGGTTCACTCTATTGAACGCGGGTCAACTCGTCAACATTGTTGCGACTCGTCACAAACTACCGCAAAGAAACATGCCCCTCGCATGTCTGCTACCGATTCGACGTCCGTCGCAGAGGAATCGTTGTCATTGCCTAGAAAGTCTCCCCTACCTCTGTCCTGAGGAGGACCGCCGGAGGCGGGCCGACGAAGGATCTCCCCGAACCCGCGAGCGACCGGGGCCGTGCGCTCCCAGGAGATCCTTCGCCCGCTGCGCTCGCTCAGGATGACAGGCAAACGAAACTCCTGCTGCCGGACTCCTCGCGATGACAGTGGTTCCCCAGACCCCTCATACCGATTTGCTATCGGCCATGTCATTCCGAGGAGCGTAGCGACGAGGAATCTGGGTGGGGGAAAGCCCAGATCAAGCAGCCCCCGCCCAGATCCCTCGCTTCGCTCGGGATGACACCATTGCTCTACGACGGACGGCAAAGGGGTATCAGACGGCTGAAACGGGAGCGCGCCAGCGGGGGGGCGCCGGGGGATCGAGAGCCCGGCCTCACGCGAGTCTGCCTGCCGGGCATCAAGGCGAGAATTGATCCCAGTTTCCCGTCCGTCGTAACAGAATGAGCGCCCCACGATTGGGGCGCCGGAGGAAGGAGAGAGCGAATCTGAAGTGAGACTAGTCCTCGTCGACTCCCCTGTCGGTGACGCGCGTCACGCCGATATGCGGCGTACGGCCAGCACCGTGCGGTCGTCGTGGGCCGGGGCCCCGTTCGTGTGAGCCGTCACCGCCGCGAACAGCTCGCCGACCAGGCGCTCCATTCTCAGGCCCGGGTTGGCGGCCGCCAGGGAGGCTATCCCCTCGACTCCGAAATCGGCGCCGTTATCGCCGGGTGCGGGTGCCTCCGACAAGCCGTCCGTGTAGGCGAGCAGCACGGAACCGGGGGCCAGTTCGGCGCGGCTCGCGGTATACGTCACGTCCGGGAGGAGCCCGAGCGGCGGGCCGAGCGCCCGCAGCTCGGAAAACGCGCCCGAGGGAGCAATCAGCAGAACGGGGTTGTGCCCGGCCGAGACCCACTCCAGTTCGCCGTTGTTGCGAAGGTACGCCAGGAAAACCGTGACGAACTTGCTGTCAGGCGTCGATGTCAGGACGTGCACGTGGAGCTTGCGAACCAGCTCTTCGAGCGTCGGGGAACTCTGCACCAGAATGCGCACGGCCGCCTGCAGCGACGCCGCCAGGAGCGCCGCGGGGACGCCCTTCCCCGCCACGTCGCCGAGCATGAGGAAGAGCCCCTGGGGGGTCGCGATGACGTCGTACACGTCGCCGCCCACCCGGCGCGAGGGCTCGCTCTTCGCGGCGATGTCGAGTCCCGGCGGGGTCGGGATCGACGCGGGAAGAAGCTGGCGCTGGATCGCGGCCGCGAGTTCCAGCTCGCGAAGCGTGCGCTCCTGCTCCAGGGACTCGAGGTGGAGCGTCGCGCTCTCGAGCGCCACCGCCCCCTCGGAGGCGTACAGCGCAAGCGTTTCGGCGTCCGTCGCCGCGAACGGAGCGGTGCCGCCCCGAACCTCCCGCTCCGCGAGCGCCAGCACGCCGAGCCGGCCGCGCCGGCCCGTCACGGGAACCGCGAGCCTCTTCGGCTCGACCACTCCCTCATCCGGGAGTAGCCGCGCCTCGTCTGCGCTCAGAACGGCCCCCCCGACGCGCGCCGCCATCATGCATCCACCGTCGGCGCAGACCTCCGTCGTTTCCGCTCCGGTGATGCGCGCGCCGAGGTTCGCTGCGCCCTGGGCGGTGAGCCAGACTTCGCCTCGCCGCGCATCCAGCAGCGCGGTGGCGTGCATCAGCAGCTCCTCCGCGATTCGGGCCGGTTCAAGGGTCCCGCCGAGCGCCTCGCCGATCGCCCGCAGCGACTCCACCTCCCACATCCGCCGGCGCTCGGAGAAGCGCGCCTGTTTGAGATCCTCGCGCAACACCCAGGAGCCGAGCACGACTGCGGCCGCCAGCCGCAACGCGTCCGGCGGGTCGACGCCGCCGGCGAGGTCGAGCCAGAAGACATCCCGGCCCGACGGAAGCTCGAATCTGCGAGACGCTACCGGGGACGCGCCGGTGCTCGCGAGGGCCTCGGCAGCACGACCTATCACCCCGCCGACGGCGCCCGTCTCCGCCACAAGAGCAACGAGCACGGCGTGCGGGAGCGGGGTGCCGTCCTCTTTCTGCGGGTGAGCCGCGCACTCGAGGACCTTCAAGACGCCGTTCATTGGGCCCGGGCGAGCTCCTCGAGGGCTGTGGGCCGGTCGGGGAAGATCCGGGCGTACTGCGCAAGTCCCATGATCTGGAAGGTCTTGGCGATGCTGGGGGTCAGGGAGCAGAACGCGAGGGTTCCCTTGATCTCCAGCGTCCGCTCGAGGACCTCGAGCAGAAGCGAGATCCCGATCGAGTTGATGATCCGTGTCGCGCGCAAGTCAAGGAGGAGATTTCGGCAGCCCGAGTCGAGGAGCGTGCGGGCCTCGCGGGCGATGACTTCGCCGCCCTCGTTGTTGATGTAGCCCGCGACCTCCAGCACTGCTGTCTGACCTTCGCGCGCTGCCAGCGTGAGCTCAAACGTATCCACCGTCACTCGCCTCCCGTGCGCCGGATCATGTGAACCATGGTTAGACCGGGGTGAGACGTGATCGTGACGTCGTCCATGAGGCGCCGGATCAGCTCGAGTCCCCAGCCGCGTTTGCGCGGTGCGTGCAGCTTGGCCTCCAGCACTGGACGCGAGACTCCCGACGGATCGAAGCCGGGGCCGTGATCCGTCACGACCACCTCGATCCACGGGTGGGCGTCGCCGCCATGGGCGGTGAGCTCAACCTCCACCTCACCGGCGCTGTATTCGAGAGCATTGAGGCATGCCTCCACCACCGCCAACTTGACCTCCGCAAGGGTATCATGCGGAAAAGCGATACGCCGTCCGAGATCGTCCACCGCGTCGCCCGCGATCAACTCCGCGCGCGCAACGCGAGGCAGGACGAGGCGCAGCCGAACGGGCTCAGCCATTCGCAGGGCTTCCCTTCCTCGGGGTCACAGCGCCAAGAGGACGGTGAGCAGGCGCCACGCGAGCCGAGCACCCTGGGCGATCGCAGCCGCACGAAACACGCCGCCGCCGACCACCCCCGCGCCGACCACCGCCCACGGTTTGCTGAGCGGCTCCAGGAACCGACCGGCGAGCAGGCTGACTGAGGGGAACGGCACCATGACCAGCGGAGTGTGCAATTCCCCGGCCAGGATGCAGAACTATTTCAGAATCAACATGATGCATGAAATCGCCCGGCGCGCGGCCCGGCCACAAATGTTGCACTATGCAACAGACCGCCGAACTCACGACGGGTCCTCCTGCCCGGAATCCTTAGTGGGGCTGCCTTTTTTCAGTATGCTGCGTTGTGCATCATATGTTGCATTCCACCTCATCAACATCCGATAGAGGGTCGTCCGGTCGATGCCCAGCGCCCGCGCTGCAGCGGCGCGGTTGCCTCCGTAGCGCTCGAGCGTCTGTGTGACATGCAGGCGGACGACCTCGTCGAGAGTCCCGCCCTGGCCGCCTGCCGGAACCCGGCCGGCACCCATCGCGAGAAGCACGTCCTCGGCACCGACGCGGTCCCCCGATGCCAGCGCCGCCGCCGCCTCGAGAAGGTTTTCGAGCTCTCGCACGTTGCCGGGAAAATCGTGCCGGAGCAACAGCTCGAGGGCGCCCCGGGCGAGGTTCAGCGTGTCCTTTCCCATGCGGCGGCCGTGCAACCGCACGAAGTGCTGCGCAAGCAGGGGAATGTCTTCGTAGCGCTCCCTCAGCGGCGGGAGCGTGAGCTCCACGACGCGCAAGCGGTAGTACAGGTCTTGCCGAAACTCACCCCGACTGAGCATCCCTTCAAGGTCCCGATTCGTAGCCGTGACGAGCCGAACGTCGACCCTGATACGCTGCCTCCCACCCACCCTTTCGACCTCGCGCTCCTGGACCACCCGGAGCAGCTTGGCCTGCAGCACCGGAGTGAGGTCGCCGATCTCGTCGAGAAAGAGCGTGCCGCCGCTCGCCAGCTCGAACTTGCCCAGGCGGGCCGTCACACCCGTCGCCACGCCCTTCTCGATGCCGAAGAGCTCCGCCTCCAGCAGAGTCTCGGGCACCGCCGCGCAGTTCAAGGGCACGAACGGCCCTTTCTGACGCGCCGAGAGGGAGTGGAGCAACCGTGCGAGCCGCTCCTTTCCGGTGCCGGATTCGCCGCGAATCAGCACCGTGACGTCGCTGGCCGCCACGCGCCTGGCGAGCTCCAGCACCCGGCGAAAGGCAGGCGCCTGGCCGATGAGCCCGGCTTCATCCCCGACGCCCATCCGAAGCGCGCGGTTCTCCTCCTCGAGCAGCAGGCGCCCCCGTTGGGCCTCTTCGAGCATGCGTCCCGATGCGATCGCCGGCGCGGCCATCAGCGCCAGCGAACGCAAGAAGGTGACGTCCTCGTCGTCGAACCGCGCACGCCCCTCCCGTGCCTCCTTGTCCGCGACCGCGACCACACCCATGAGTTCCTCTCGCCACAGGCACGGCGCGGCCAGCACCTCCGTGAATGGGAGGTCGAGCGTGCTCCCGGCGATCCGCGCCACCGCGCCCGCACGCACCTCCTGCAGCGACGGCGCCGCCACCAGGCGCTCCACGCTGCCGGGCTCGGCCGGCCACCCGACCGACACCACGGTGGCCGGTTCCAGCGACGCCGCGAGGGACACCGCGATGCCTGCGCGCGCGTCCAGCAGCCCGACCGCTCGCTGCACCAGCTCCTCGACGACCTCGCCCTCGCGCCTCGGTCCGGCCAGGGCGAGCGAGAGGTCCAGGATGGTTTCAAGCCTGGCTCGACGCCACCCCTCACGCGTGCTCGCGGTCATCTCGGCACTCCGGTCCACTGGGCTGCCACGAGCGTGATGTCGTCGTAGGGCTCGCTCCCGGCGCTGAACGCATCCACGGCGCGCATGACCTCGTCCACCACGCCTCGCGGATCCCCGGTCGACTCGGCCAGGATCCGAGCGAGCCGCTCGTCACCGAAGGGCTCCCCGTCGGGCGTGCGGGCGTCGGTCAGGCCGTCCGAGTACAAGAGCAGCAGGTCGTCCGGCTGGGCGGCAAACGGCATCACATCCCAGTGGGCCTCCTTGAGCGCTCCGACTGGAAGACGGTTTCTCGGCGCCGGCAACTCCGAGACCTTCCCGGAGGAGCGTCGAAGCAGCGGCGCGGGCTGGCCGGCGAGCGCGTACACGCCGGTGCCCTCGGAGCGGAGCAGCATGTACGCGAGCGCAACGAACAACCTGTGCTGGGGGGTGTAGAGGCGCCGGTTGGCGACTTCCAGGATCTGCTCCGGCGAGGCCCCGCCGATGGCCGCCGTGTGCAACACTTCCCTTGCAGCCACCATGAGCATCGCGCCGGCCACGGACTTGCCCGAAACATCCCCCACCACCAGGGCCACTGAGCCGTCGCCGTCGCCCGCGATCGCGTCGTAGAAATCGCCGCCCACCTGGCGCGCCGGGACGCAACGCCCGGCGACCAGCCATCCGGCCGGTGCCGGCAGCTCCGGTGGAATGAGCGAGAACTGGACGCGCCGCGCGATTTCCAGTTCCTTCTCGAGCTCCAGCTGGTGCGTTCGGTCGCGCAGGAGACGGGCATTCTCGATCGCCACCGCCCCCTGGTTGGCGAGCGTGCTCACGAGCCGGAGGTCGTCGCGCCCGAACTCCTCCTCCGAACGTTTGGGACCCAGGGCCAGAACCGCGTGAAGCTGGGCGCGGGTGCGCAGCGGAACCAGGAGACGCGCCCCCTTGCCCGCAAGCTGCTCGAGCAGGTGACGCGAGCCGGCGTCCAGCGTCTTGAGCGGCTCGAGCACCGCCGGTCGAACCGGCTCGTCCTGGCGCGCGAGCTCCTCGACGACAAGCGTTCGCGCGGAGATCTCCCTGGGGAGCGGCGGCGGTGCGGTGCGTGAGAGGAACACCGCGCCTTCGCGAACGTAGAGCGCCGCCCACTCCAGGTGCATGATCTCGGACAGTCTCGTTGCCAGCAAGGCTTCGACGCCGTCGATCGAGAACTCGCGCACGACGGCCGCGCTCACCTCCTCGACCGCGCGACGGGCGTCGTACACCTCGCGGAAGAAGAAGCGGTCGACCGGTTCCTGGAGACGGCGCCGGAGCGGGTCGAAGATCGCGAGGACCGCCAGCGCCAGGAGCAGGGGAAAGTATCGGGAAGACCCCGAGAAGAGCAGCGTGGAAGCGGCGATACCCAGCCCGTAGATCCCGGCCACCATCGCCGTCGCCAGCGTGTAGAGGAGCGATTTCCGAACGATGACCCGGATGTCGAAGAACTGGAACCGGACGATCGCGTACGCGAACGTGAGCGGCACCAGGATGAGGGGCGCGACGCCCCAGAAGAGGAAGCGGTCGGTCCGGAGCAGCGATGGGAGAACCACGCCGAGCACGAGGAAGGGCGTTATGCCGGCCACCGTGCCGATGAAGACAGCCGCGATCTGGCGGCGTTCCCGCCCCTCCTCGGCGCGCAACAGCGAGCCGAGGAGGGCCAGGAGACCCAGCACCAGGTAATCCCCCATCAGCACCCAGCTCGAGATCGGCGCCCCCGACACGAGCCGGATCCGGACCGCGAAGAGCGAACCGACCGCGAGCGTGACCACGAAGAACATCGGCGGGAGCAGGTAGAGAAGGCGGAAGAACGCGGGGGACTCGTTGACGAAACGCTCGGTCGCTCGCAGCAGCCGGCCCCCGGAGCCTTCCCACGGCTCGGCGGGGTTCACGAGCGTCAGCCTCAGGCGCCGCGGGAAGACCAGGAAGAAGTGCAGGAACGCGGCCGGCAGCACGAGCAGCGACAGCGTGCCCGTGTTGAGCACGACGCCGTCCGCCCACGAGTAGGAGGCGGGCCGCAGGCGGCACACGAGGAACAGCAGGAACAACGTGCACAGCGTGAAGAAGACGTAGCTCGGTCCCCCTCGCGGCTCGTCCGTCCTTTGCCACAGAACGTACAGGCCCATGAAGAAGAAGAGAAACCCCGAGAAGCACGCATAGACGTACGACGCGTCCCCGAGCTGTCGGGGCCCGAGCTTTACCTCCAACTCGATCAGCGTCCCGTTTCGCTCCAGAAGGTACGGCACGCGCTCGCCGATGTTGTGCCGTTGCAGCGCGCGAGCCGCCTCGGGCGCGGTGCGAACGACCTCGCGGCCCACGCCGGCGATCCGGTCGCCCGGTTGGACGCCGGCAGCCGCGGCGCCCGAGTCGTGAGCGAGCGACCTGACCACCAGCTCGCTCCGGTCGGGATCCAGGATCACCCCGTCGTACGGCCGCGGCAGGAACATGTCGAGAATCGAGAGGCAGGCCACGAGAAACGCGGCCACACCGAACATCAGGACGGGCAGGAGCCCGGGCGAGCGTCCGTGCTTCATGATCGCCACAACGATACTACGCGGCGGGCGCAAAAGGGGTTCCGCCGGGCAGGGAGACGCGATCCGGGCCAGAGGGGGCCGCGGTACCGCACGAGTACCATCCTCCGGTGAGCATTCCGGGCTAGAATTGCGCGGTGTCCGTGGGACGACTGATCACGTTCGAAGGGATCGAGGGGTGTGGCAAGACCACGCAGCTTCGGTTGCTCGCCCGCCGCCTGGAGGACAGCGGCCTCGCGGTTGTGACGACGCGCGAGCCCGGAGGGACGGCGCTGGGTGAGCGGGTGCGCGTCCTGCTCCTCGATCCCCTGCTGGTCCCGGTTGCCGTCGGCGAGCTATTTCTGCTGGAAGCCGCCCGGTCGCAGGTCGTGGCCGAGGTGATCAGGCCTGCGCTCGACGCCGGCAAGTTTGTGCTCTCGGACCGTTTCGCGGATTCGTCGGTCGCGTACCAGGCGGGGGCCCGAGGGATCGACAGGGCGGCGGTCGAGCAACTGAACGCGCTGGCATGTGCGGGCATCGTGCCGGACCGCACCCTGGTCTTCGACCTTGACGTGGAGCTCGCCCTCGCGCGGGCGCGCCACCGGCCGAGCACGACGGCCGCGAACCGGCGTTTCGAGGACGAGGCTATCTGCTTCCACCGGGCCGTCGCCGCCGCCTACCACGACCTCGCCCGGAGAGAGCCCAACCGGGTCGTCCTGGTCGATGCGACCGGCACGGCCGAGGAAGTCCACGCCCGCGCCGTGACCGCCGTCGGGGACCTCATCGCGTGAGCACGAGCCAGCTCCCGTGGCCTTCTGCCGCGCTCGAGCCGGCTGCCTGGCTCGGCGTTCAGCGCCTGCTCGCCCGCTGTCTCGAACTGCACGCCTCCGGTGCCCTGCCGGCGACTCTGCTGCTGGTGGGCGCATCCGGCCTCGGCCGCGAGGCCCTGGCCCTCGAGCTCGCCGCCGCGCTGATCTGTCGACGGGAGGGCGGAGCCGGCTGCGCGTGCGGTTCCTGCGAGCGCGTCCGCCGCGGGGTCCATCCGGATCTCGAGATCGTGGCCGTGCAGCCCGACAAGAGCGACATCTCCATCGAGCAGGCGCATCGTATCGTCGAGTCGCTCGCCCAGCACCCGTACGAGGGGATGCGGCGCGTGTACATCGTGGACTCGTGCCAGACGCCGCCGCTCAACTCCAACGCCGCCTCGGCGCTCCTGAAGACGCTCGAGGAGCCGCCGCCACAGACCATCTTCCTGCTCCTCGCGAGCAACCCGGCTCGGGTGCTGCCGACGATCGTCTCGCGTACCGTGCAGCTGCGCGTTCCGCCGCCGAGTCGCGAGGAGCTGGCGGCCGTGGTAGCCGCCGCGCAGGCCTGCACACCGGAGCGCGCCGAAGAGCTTCTGACGGCCGCCGACGGCGATGCCGAGCTCATACTCCGCGCCGGAGCCGACGACCTTCCAGCCGCGCTGGCAGCCCTCGAGCAGCTGCTGGCTGCGGCCCTGGCCGGCGACGGGCTGGCCATCCTGCGCACGGCGGCCCTCCTGCGCCAGGCCCCGGGAGGCGTCGCTCTGGCAACTTCCGTCCTTCTCAAGCTCGCCGGACGGGCCTCCGACGAAAGGGCGGAGGGGTTCCTGGACGCCGACGCGGCCCTGCTGATCGCCGAGAACCGCCGCGTGATCCTTCATCTCGACACGGAGAGCGTCGTGGTCGGTGTCCTCGCGCGGGCAGCCATGGGAATTCACCGTCCGTCGTAGAGGAATCCCCATCATGGCGAGGAGCGCAGTGACGAGCCAGTCCCGTCGCGGGCTACAATGGCCGGACGTGGGGTCGGGCGCACGCCGGACCATGAACGTGGTATTTGGAAAGGCAGGGCCGCCTGGGGACCGTCTGTATCGCGACCTCGTTTCACGGGCGGCCGCAAGGGCCGCCCCTACAGAAACAAAGACGACCCCCACCCGGGAATGCTGTGCGTCTTCTGGTGTAGGGGCGGGGCTTGCCCCCGCCCTCGGTCCGCAGATCGCCGCAGGCCGGGAAGACCCTCTGGACAGTGACAGCCAATCCTCTACGACAGCTGGCAGATTGGTATCAGCCGCTCGTCACGGCCGGCCTGAGAGTGTAAAAGCCGCCGGTGGGTACCGGCGGCTGGGTGAAAATGGGAGGTCGGTGGTTCAAGTCAGATTAGGTTGGCCTTTGCAGGCAGGCTCGGTTTGAAAGGTCAAGCTTGATAGGCTCTTTGTTTGGCTGGTTTGCAAGAGTGGTTGCTTGACCGCCGCCTCCCTCTAGTCGTACTGCTATTCACAGCATAGGCCCTTTCGCTAGGTTTGTCCAGCACCCGCCTCGAGAGCCACAACCACCTGCTGGCGCTGACCTTCCGGAACATCGACGTCAATGCTCCTCGAGCTCATTCCGGGGGCCATCACCTCGACCCGATGCTTGCCCGGAGCCACCGAGATACCCCGCTCCAGGCGACCCAGCTCCTCCCCCGTGCCGACGAGCTTGCCGTCGATGTAGATCGCCGCGTTGGCCGGCGTGACGCGAAGGTCCAGAGCGGCCCCGGTCACCGTGCGGACGGCCGGCGGCGCCTCACGAGGACGCTCGCCAAACTCGGGCCGCATGCCGGTATCCGGGCCGGGGTTCGAAGCTGCCGGCGGGGCGGTCTCCATGGGCCCGAACACCCGGCCCACCGGCAGACCCTCGGGCCGGTTGTACCACGGCGCCGGCGTCTCGCCTGGAATCCGTGCCAGCTTGAGTTCTATCGGGTAGAACCGCCCAGGTTGGGCGTCGATCTCCATTTCCTCGGTGCGGTACCCCTTCAGGCTGAACTCGATCGTGTAGTGTCCAGGTTTGAGGTACAGATAGCCTGGGGAGCCATCGAAGTCGTCGGCGACGCCGATGACTTCACCGTTCAGGACGACGCGGGCGTGCTCGGGTGTGACCTTGGTGTCCACGGCCGTAAGGTCCGACCTCACGGCCGTGCCGGGCGCTGGCTGGTACGCGACGGGTGCACCCCACCAGGGCCCCCACCACAACGGTCCGATGCCGAATCCAAGAGACCATCCGGGACCGCCGTAGTACCACCCAGGACCGCCGTAATACCATCCAGGACCGCCGTGCCAGTGGTAGTACGCACCGGCAGGGGCCGCCACCGCAAGCACGAGCGCGGCAACCGGCAGGATGAGAACTTTCGCGCGCATGGTGCAGACCCTCCCGCCGACTTCATAAAGCAAACGCCATGCCCGGGCCGGCACCATCCCGAGCGTCTTCCTCGCGCGCATGTGTCCCCTGGCGGGGACGAAGATCCCCTGGGCGTCACCCGAGCCGGCCGGCGCCGGGACTCCCCCAGGTCCCGATCCTCGTTGCCCATTGCGAGGCCGATTGGAACGCCACGCGGCGCGCCTCGTCGAGGTGCAGCGCTTCCGCCTTCCGCACCCCGTCGAGGGTAAGAGCGCGCAGCGTCCCCATGGCCTCCACGGCCTCGTCGTACCGCCGGACCGCGATCTGTCCGGCGTAGCATCCGACGGCTCGCATCTTGCAATCCCACGCCTCGTCCGCGGCCACCAGGAGGTTCGGCCGCAGCGGCGCCGCCACCTCGTACGCGGCGATCCACGGGAGCGGACCCCGGCGGAGGCCCCAGAGCGACATCTTCCGCACCACGCGGCGTGCGGCGAGCGCCAGCGCGCGGTGATCGGGGTGGAACTCGACCGGCGAAGTCACGAAGAGCACATCGGGCGCGTACTGCTCGAGCGCCCTCTCGATGCGGGTGCCCAGCGCGGGGTCGTCCGCCCTGAGCGAGCGGTCCGGGAAACGCCAGAACTCCGGTTCCGGCAGGCCGAGCGCGCCGGCCGCCGTCCGCGCCTCGGCCTCGCGCTCGCTCGGCTCTCCCTGGGCGCCGCCGTCGGTCAGCACGACGACGTGCGCCTCGACGCCGCGGCGGACGCCGAGCGCGAGCGTGGCGCCGATCCCGAAGACCTCGTCGTCGGGGTGGGGCGCGAGCACGAGCCAGCGGCTGCCCGGAGGGAACCCGGCCGCGTACGGAATCAGCTCGTTCTCCACCGGTAACCGGCCGTTCTTCATCGCCGCCTCCGCCGCGAGCGTACCCCCAGGAGCAGCAATTGCGCCAGTCCTTCCGGGCGGCTCGGCCCCTCCCTGCCGCTCACCCTAGACGAGGTCGGTGTCACCCATCGTGAGATAGAAGCGGCCGGGCACCGACGACGGCGAGATGCCGGGATGAAACGTGTGCACGACGAGCTTGATCTCCGGGTGCGGCGCAGCCTCCCAGCCGAGTCTGGCCAGCACCCGCGCTGCGTCGGGGTCGGCGTCCAGCCACATCTCGACGGTCTCGGCGCCGAAGCCGCGCGCCGCCCGGAGCGCCGCGCGGTCCAGCGCGACCAGGGAGCGCCGATCCTCGCCGTCCCACACCAGCTCGGCAAGCTGCATGACGGAACCGGTAGCCCGCGCAACCGTCCAGGCGTGGGGACTTTTCTTCCGCCACGCCGAGAGGTGAAGGTACTCAACCCCGGGCCTTCCGACGAACCGCCGGCCAAGCCAGGCGCCGTCGCGGACAGCCGCGAGCGGGTAACGGCGACGGGCGCGCTGCCAGAGCACATCGACCGAGTCGCGGTCGAAGCCGCTCCGGATCGTGTGCCCGGTCAGGAGCGCGGTCCGCCCCGATGCGCGCCTGCGCCAGACCGTCACGGGCTGGGGCGGCACCTGATCGTACCCTGATCCGTGGACTCCCAGTTTCAACGCCCGGATGCCGGGAACCCCATAGCACAGGCCGAGCTGGTCGGGGTTGCAGTACCGCTCGATGAAGGTGGAGACCGTGCGGAGGAAGATCCGCGCGGCGGCGAGCCCCCGCCGCGCGCCATGCCGCGAGTAGACATCGACGATCTGCCCGGCCCGGACGGTGATCTCTCCCGCCTGCAGCCTGACCGGGACCACACCGTAGTGGGCAAGGACCACACCGTCCGGGTCCGTCGCCAGGAAGATCCACCGCCCTTCGGGCTCCGCCTGATACTTCCAGGCCCACTCCGCAAGCGACCGCGACACTCCGAAGATCCGGTTGAAGCCCTCGTTGATCGCGATCTCGTCGCCCGGCTGGAACCGCCGGAAGATCACGTCATCCATCGCTCGCCTCCCATCGCCACGCGGCGACCGGTCGCGATCCCCCGGGGTCGGCGGCGAGCACGAGGTAGCGGCCGCGTCCCTGTCGCGCCGCCGAGACGGCGGCCAGCGCCGGCCGGAGGTCGGCGGCGGTCCCCAGGAATCCGGCCGCCGGAAGCCCGAGCGGGCTTGGCGAGAGCAACCACCAGCGAACTCCCGACGGCAGCCGGTCGGGGCCGGGGAGCGGTTGCGGCTCCACCGGCGCCGTCCGGAGCGGGAGGCGGCTCGCCAGGCGCCCGCCCCACCCGAAGTGCGTCGCGACGAAACGTGCCCGCGACCGGGCAAAAGCGGCGGCACACGCCTCCGGGTCCGCGGCGTGCCCCCACAGGTGCTCGACACGCGCCGCCGGAACCAACGCCGGCCGCAGCCCGCGCGAGGCTGCACGGCGGAGCCAGTCGGTTTCCTCGAAATAGAGGAAGTACCCCTCGTCCCAGGGTCCGACGAGGTCGAAGGTCTTCCGTCGGAAGCCGAGCAGCGCTCCCGCAAGCGCGGGGACCGCGACCGGGGAGGTCGCTTCCCACACACCTCGCCACCGGCGCAGCTCAACGTTGAGCCGGCGCGTCCACGCCGCGCTCCACAGGCCGGCGGCCACGCGCCGGAGATGCTCGCCGGGCGTCTGCCGGTCGGCCGGTGGGAACAGGAAGCGCCCGAGCGCAAACTGGGGGCCGACGACATCAAACCCTCCGTCGAGCGTCCGGAGCAGGGCTTCAACAGACCCTTCGGAGAAAGAGATGTCGGGGTTTCCAACCATCACGGTCGGCGCGGTGCTGGCCCGGACCCCTGCGTTGACACCCGCTGCGTAGCCTCGGTTTGCCTGAAGCAACAGTCGACGTGGCTCCAGCTCGCGCAGTCGAGCCGCCTCCTCGCCGTCCTCCGAGTGGTCCACCACGATGATCTCGGCTTCCAGGCCGCAGCGTCGCGCCTCCGCCCGGAAGCTCGCAGCGGCGACCGGCGCGACCGCAGAGGACCGGAACGTGACCAGAACGAGGGAGACGTCGGCGGTCATCGCGCCGCCCGTTGCCGGAGCGCGCCGGCCCGGCCCCTCACGGCTCGCGGGTCCATCGCCCATCCGCCACCCAGTACAAGGCGTCCTCCGCGATGCGCGCGACGCGCTCCTGGGTGAACGCCCGACTCGCCTCGAGCCCTCGGCGGCGTTGCTCTCGCCACCGGGCGGGGCTGTCCAGAATCTCGCGCGCGCCGGCTGTGAACTTCTCGGGCTGGTCGAACGGGACAAGGACCGCCCCCTCCCCGGCGAACGCCCGGAACGCCGAGATGTCCGATGCCACCACCGGGACCCCGCAGGCCATCGCCTCAAGCACCGGGAGCCCGAACCCCTCCTGCTCCCACGAGGGCGCGAGCATCAGGTCGCAGCGCCGCAGAAGAGACGCCACCTGACGGGGTTGGAGATGGTAATGGAACTCGTCCGGGACCAGAGCCGCGCGCTCCGCCTCGCACAGCGGCCACTGCGAGAGCCGGACAAGGCGGCACGGGACGTCTTGCTTGCGCAGCAGTCGGACGGCCTCCAGACCGGTGGCAACGCCTTTCCAGTCGATCTCGAACGGGTTGACGATCACGATGCGGACAGTGCGCCGAGGGCCCACACGCCACGCAGGTCGCCAGTACGGCGCGAGTGCCGGCGGCACTACCCTGGCGGCTTTGCCGAACCGGTCGCGCACGAGCGCGGCGAGGTGAGGTGAGAGCGCGAAGCACGGCACGGCCGCGCGGTACGCCTCCAGGATCGCCGGGTGCTCGCCGGTGTTGTGCGTGTAGATCGCCTCGAAACCCTGGCAGTAGTGGACCGCCTGGCCCGAGGCGACGGCCGCCGCCGCCGCCGCGACCGTCGTCCAGAACGTCGCCACCGTGACGTCCGCGGGCGGCAGCAGCCCGGGTTCGAGCGCCGGAACCCGGAGGAAAGCAGCGCGCAACGGGAACCACGCCGGCCGCTCTCCCTTGCTGACGACGGTGACACGGTGCCCGCGGCGCGCCATGAGTTCGGCCTGGTGCAGCACGATCTTGACGCCGCCGAAGAGGGCGGTGTCCTCGAGCAGATAGACGATCGAGAGAGGTGGCCGTTTCACGAGGGGAGCACCCACTCGTGGTCCAGGTCGAGGAGCGACGGCGTCCAACGCTCGCCCGCGACGCGCAGCGCGGCGGGCACGACCACCTGGTCGTACGAGTGCAGCCCGTTCTCGTCGAACAGGAAACCGCTCACCGAGAACCCTCCGGAGGCGACCGGAAAGCCGGGCACCAGTAGCCGCACGGTGTGTTGCGTGCCGCCCGTGAGTGGCGGCAGGCCGTCCCTGTGGGTGGCGGCGGCGAAAACGCAGCGCCCGTCCTGAGTGTCCACTGCCACTGCTACGTGGAAGGAGGCCGCGGCGTTCAGACATTCGACCCCCAGCTCGACCTGAAAGCCGTCGCCGGGCTCCACGGTCTCCGCCGGAGCACCGTCAAGGTCCAGTACCCGCAGCTGGCTCAGCCGCGCCCGCCGGCCGCCCGGCGCGCCGAGCGCCGAGGAAGTCTCGGACGCGGTCTCGTCCGTCAAGCGTCGTTTCTCGCGCTGCATGAGGTAGGCCTCGTACTCCCGGACGACGTCCGGCGACCGCCCCTGCATGCGGACCCGCCCCTGGTGAAGCCATACGGCTCGCTCGCAGAAGCTCGTCACGAGGTACATGGCGTGGGAGCAGAACAGTACCGTCCTGCCGTCTTCCTTGAAGCGCACCATGCGGTCGATGCACTTCTTCTGGAAACCGCCGTCCCCCACCGCGAGCGCTTCATCCACCACCAGCACCTGCGGGTCCACGTTGGCGGCAACCGCGAAGGCCAGCCGCGCCGCCATCCCCGACGAGTAGGTCCGCAGCGGCTGGTCCACGAACTCCCCCAGCTCGGCGAACGCGACCACATCGTCGAGACGCTCGACCATCACCTCCTCGCTGACGCCGAGCAGAGTGCCGTACAGGAACGCGTTCTGCCGGCCGGTGAAGTCGGGGTGAAAACCCAGCCCAAGCTCGAGAATCGGCGCCACCGGCTGCGCGACGCGGATCGTTCCCGCATCCGGCGCCGAGATTCCCGCCACGAGCCGCAGCAACGTGCTCTTCCCGGACCCGTTCTCGCCGATGATCCCGACCGCCTCGCCGTGCGAAACCTCGAGGTCGATGTCCTGCAGCGCCGTCAGGTACGTCAGCCGCCGGGTCCGCCCGAGCAGCGCCATAGCGCGGTCGCGGCGGCGGCCGAACAGAAGGTACCTCTTGGCGACGCCGCGAATTTCTACGCTTGGGCCAAGCCGAGGGGACGAGCCGCCGTCTCGGTTCTCCACGGCGCGAGGCTAACACAACTGGCGCGCGCTCCTGAACGCCGCCTTCGGGGGCCTGTCGCGGCGGTTCGGGGCGGTCGCGTCACGGACGCTACGGGGCCGGGTGCAAGGTGCGGCGGCGAAGGCGACCTTTCCCATCCGCTCAAATCCGGTACTCGTTCGCCGCAAATTCGGTGCCGATTACCGGGCTGTTCTTGCCCTCGACGGCACCCCGGGCAGGGGGTACATTGACCACGGTGATACGGAAATCCCCCGAGACGTGGGCCGAGGCGGCAATCGCCGGCTGCTGCGTGGCCATGCTGGCCGGCACGTATGGCCGTCTGCTGGGCGCCTTCTTCTACGCCGACGATCTCCTCTCCCTGTGGGCGGTAGCCTCCACGCCGCTGCCGGCATTCTTCTTTTCGCCCGAGCGCCTGCGAGCGATGACGACTTCGTTCACTCCGCTGCAGGCGGTGTCGTATGCGGTCGACTGGCATCTTTTTGGGCTCAAGCCCCTGGGCAGCTCGATCCACAACCTGGTCGCTCTGGTGGCGGCCTTGGGGTTGCTCTACCTGGTGGTTCGTCGCTGGTTCTCGCGGCTCGTGGCGCTGGCAGCGGTGGCACTGGTGATCGCCAACCCGGTGACCCTGTCGGTCGCCACCTGGGCCGGTTCGCGCCACTACATCGAGGGTCTGGCCTGGGCTCTGCTCGCCCTCGTGCTCGTCCGGCGCGCGGAAGGCCGGACGCATGCACCCTGGTGGGCAGGCGCCGCCGCGCTCGCCGCCTGCCTCGACAAGGAAGTGTTCGTTGCGCTGCCCGCCGTGAGCTGGTTGCTGATCACCGGCCCCCTGCAGAAGCGCTGGCGCCTCACCATGCCGTTGTGGTTGGCGGTCGCGATCTACGCGCCGTGGCGCGTGTGGATGATGGGTGGTCTCGGGGGCTACGTCGACCAGGCCGGTTTCGACGTCTCGACCATCGTGCTCCTGTTGAAAGGCGTGCCGCAGGCGCTGGCGGTCCATTGGTTCCCCGGGGCGGTCTGGCTGGTGTCCCTCCCTTTGACGCTGGCGGCAGTGGGTGCGGGTCGATCGCTCTGGCGCGGAGCGGTCATCGTGGGATTGCTCGCGGCCCCGCTGCTGCCGATCGCGGCGCGCCTGCCGGTAGCGACCGTCGAGAACGGGCGCTTCGTGTTTCATCTCACCGTCGTGCTGCTGGCTGCCGCTGTCGGCGCTCTCAACAGGGCGGGGCCGATGTCGCCGCCGTGGCTGCGACTCGCGCTGGGCCTGGGGGCCGCTGCCCTGGCCGTTCTCCTCGTCCTGGAGAACGTGGACCTGTGCTGGCGCCTGGTCGGGCAACGCCGGGAAAGCTCCGCGGAGGCGGCTGTTTTCACCAGCGGCACGCGGGCATTCGTGCGCGCCCGGCAGCCGGCCTACTTCTATGAAGGTTTGCGCCGGCTCACCGAGCTATCGACCGGCCGCCGGATCGCGACGGAGCTGGTGCCCCTGAATGAAATGCTGGCGTATTGCGATGACACGGCCCTGCGGGCTTTCGAAAGCGGGGGGATCGCGGTGCCGTGGCACGAGGTGCGGGAAGCCCGCGCCCGCCAGATCGTGGCGGCGGTGAAGGCGGTGATCGTCCTGGACGGCTACCAGGTCCGCTGGCGTTTTGCGGCCTCGCCGGACACGCGCTTCGCGGTGGTCGTGGGCCCGCGGAGCGGGGTCTACTTCGACCGTGTGGAGATGCCCGCCCAGGGGCGCTACGCGTTCGGCCAGGATCGCCCGGATGGTGCGCCGACCGCGCTCTTCGTTCGCGTCGCTGAGAGGCTGCCGGACCGCCGGGAGATCGTCTCCCCGGAAGTCGCGCTCACCGTCCCCGGCAAACAGACGATCGACTGCTCGCAGGCAAGAGCCAAGCCTTGAGGCGGCCCACCCAGGGCGCGTTGCTCGTGTGATACCAGTTTGCCATCGAACATGTCATTCCGAGGAGCGGAGCGACGAGGAATCTGGGTGGGGGAAAGCCTGGATCTACCAGCCCCCTCCCAGATCCCTCGCGGAGCCTGCCCTGAGC
>JBEKAA010000026.1:0-39534 GCA_050018455.1 Thermoanaerobaculaceae bacterium
TTGAGTTCCACGGCGGGACCCTGAATGGCCGTTGCGCCGAAGGAGCGGTCGTACGTGGAGAAGATATAGGTCTCCCAGTGCCGGTAGTCCACGGGTTCGGGGTCGTCAGTCAGAAAGGGCGGTCCCGCGAGTACACGCTGACCGGTGAGGATCGCAATCAGCGCGACGAGAAGGACCGAGATGCGACGCGTCACAGACTCTCCCTTCGCAGGAAGGCAGCAAGGCCCCGGCCGCGACACCACCTAGTATGGTCGATCGGGTTTGACCTGTCCCGAAACCGGAAAACTGGTCCAGTCTTCCCGGGCGGGGCAATGGGAGTGAACACAAGCGGCGGTTGCGGCCACACCGACGGCGGCACCCCAACCACGCTTCGCAATGGCAAGGCTGTACTGGAGGTCCCTGATTCCGTCCGCTTCCGCGCCGATGGTTCAAACGAAGTGATGGACATTGTTCCGGACGTACTGGTGGGCTTTGGTGCAAGCGACGGACCGCACTTGCGCGGTAAGCGCTTCATTGTGAAACTTCCCGAAGTCGTTGAGTTGTCGCTGCGCTGCGCAAGCAAGGCGATCGGCAGGGTCCCGCCCGCACGCCTCGTACGTCCCTGCCTGAGCCCAAAGGGTGTGTCTGAAGTGAAGGGCTGGAAATCTGAGCTGGGTCCGATCAGGGGAGCTTTTCGGGGAGCGTGACAAGGCCGGGCGAGGCGATCGCGCTGCGAGTGAATGCCGTGGTCTTTTCGACCCCGTGGGATGGAACCTAGCGCCCGGTGACCCGCCCCCCGTTCCGGTACCGGTTTCTATGTTAGTCCTCCCATGGCGTGCGAGGGTGCGCCCCGCTGCCTCCGCTCAACCCAGGACCTTGGTGACAACGGCTGTGATGTCGTCCTGCTGCGCCCGACCAGCGGAGAAGTCGCGGGCCGCCGAGCACAGAGCGGTGACGATCTCGGAAGCGAACCGGTGGCGGTTCGCCTGCGCCACCTCCAGAACCCTCGCGCGGCCTAGCTCGCAGCCGTCGGGCGACTCCGTCTCCTCGATCCCGTCGGTCACCATCACCAGCAGGTCGCCAGGGTGAAGCAACAGCTCGGGTGCGCCACGCATCGGACCGGGCCGAATGCCGAGGGGGATGCCTGTCGCGGCGAGGGTTTCGACGCGTCCGTTGGCTCGCAGCAGGTAGGACGGGTGACCCCCGCTCGCGTAAACCAGCTTGCGCTCTTTCGGGTCGATGCGGGCGAGGAACAGAGTCACGAACTGCTGTTCGGCACAGTCCGCGATGAGGAAGGCGTTGAGGAGGGTGAGCAGGTCACTGACGTCTTGAGTACGCAGGAGCAGGGCCTGCAGGTAGGCCCGCGTCTGAGACATCAACAGCGCCGGCCCGAGGCCGTGCCCACTCACGTCACCAATCACCAGCCCTACCTGCCCGCCAGTCATCGGGAGGTAGTCGAAGTAATCTCCGCCGGCCTGCTCGGCCGGGTGGGAAGCGCCGGCGATGTCGAAGCCAGGAACCGCAGGCGCGACGGTGGGGTAGAAGCGCTGTTGGATGGTGCGGGCCAGGCGGAGCTCCTCGTTGCTGCGGAGTACGGACCGCTCGGCGTCAAGCCGGGCGTACCGCTCGGTGGCGTCGCGGATGAAGGCAGCGAACAGACGCCGACCCTCAAGCTGCAGCTCGTTGACCATGAGGTCCATTCGAAACGTCGTCCCGTCCCGTCGCCGGCCGACGACCTCGTTGACGACTCCAAGTGGCAGCCTGACCTCCCCCAGTTGGAGCCCCTCCCGCACCTGTGAGGGCTCGTGCCCTTCAAGTGGCGCCAGCAACGTCAAGACCGGGCAGCCGACCAGCTCCCCGATCGCGTGACCGAACATCGCCTCCACCGCCGCGTTGGCCGACTCGATCACGCCGTCCTCGTCAACCGTGATGATCCCGTCGGCGGCCGAGTCGAAGATCGTCCGCAGGCGGCTCTCGCTGTTGCGCAGCGCCCTCTCGGTGTCCCTCTGCAAGGTGACATCCCTGCTCACGGCAACGTACCCGACCAAGCTGCCGTCGGCGTCGCGGATCGGAGCTATGGTGCTGTCCACGTCGTAGAGAGCCGAGTCCTTCTTGCGATCGACCAACGAGCCGCGCCAGACGCCACCATGCAAGATGGTCGCCCAGAGCTGCCGGTAGAGGCCGGCGTCGTGCTCACCGCTCTTCAGCAGGCGGGGGTTCTTGCCTACGACCTCGTGCCGCGAGTAGCCGGTCATGAGCTCGAAGGCCGGGTTCACATGGGTGATCGTGGCGTCGGCATCCGTGATCATGATCCCCTCGCCGACTGAGTCGAGTGCGGTTGCCAGACGCAGAAGCGCACTCTCAGCCATTCGTCGCCGGTTGACCGTCGCAACCACGGCCAGACCGGTCAAGGCGTAGCTGATCATGAGGACCTGGAGGTTAAGAAACGACGCGGGGACCAACCTGCCACCATACACACCGACCCCGCGCGAGGTCCCCCAGACGGCTGCGGCCGCCATCAGGAGGGCGGCCGTTGTCACCCCGTGGAGCTCAAAGCGCAGCGCGAGCCAGATCAGGAGGAAGAGGGGAAGGTAGAGGAGGTCCCTGGCCAACGCACCCTCCAGGAGGCCACCGAAAAGTGCCTGGCTCACCAGCGCCAGTGCCAGAATTGCGAGCCCGGCTTCGAGCCATCGCGGCTTGGAGACGAGGGAGCGCGGAGCGCCCCAAAGCGACACCAGGAACGGGGTCACGATGACCATGCCCGCGATGTCCCCCAGCCACCAGGTGACCCAGTTGAATGCCAGCGAGGACCACGGCAGGTGGCCGGTAGCCTCGAGAACGGCCACGCCCACGGTTGCGGCAGCAACGCTCGCGGCCACCGCAACGGTCGCGAACACAAATACCCCTCTTGCGTCCTGGAAGCAGGCGCGCGCGGTGCGTCCACTGCGTTGGAGCAACCACGCACCGATCAAAGCCTCCAGGGTGTTGCCCAGACCAATTGCTGCCGCAGCGGGGAAGGTGACCGCCGTGGTCAGGTTCGCCAGAGTAGCTCCGAGCCAGATGCCAGGCGAGGCCCATGGGCCCAGAAGCAAGACACCGGCGAGTGCGATACCGGACGGCGGCCAGATGGCGGTGGCGTTGCCGGGAGGGATTGCGAACTTGAGGCCGACAAAGGCAGCGACCAGATAGCAGGCCGCCAACCCCACTACCTCCAGGAGGACTCGCGAGGCCTGCCGGCGCACGGCGGCACCTGTGCTGCTCCTTACTCGCAACAGTCCCTCCCTGCTGCCGACATCGCATCCTCTACGGGTGCGGCCGGGGGCCCCGTTCGCAGCCCGGATCGCGTGTGCGGGCGAATGTGACCGACGGGACTTGAGGTCGCAGCCGGGCTACGTCGAGCACTCCGCGGAGGTCGCAAATCGCGCCGCATAGAATTTGCAAGTCAGAGGTGGCGTTCCCGCTCTTTGTCTCACCTTAGCATAGCGTGTCCACGGATCGAGTGAACCGCTCAGCTCCTCAAGACGGGGTCGGGCGAGGACTTACGGTCGATCTCTGGGTATTCTCCACCGACGGAGTAGACCCTCCTGGAACGTAAGACGTCGCCGCAGCCCGTCTTGAGCTTGTGGTGCGTCCTCGCCTCGGCATCTCATCCCCCTTCCGCGCCACGCCAGGAGACCACCGATAGGGGCCGGACTCGACGCTCACCTGGACCAGTTTTCGGGTTTTGGGTCACCGGAACGGGGGGCAGGTCACTCCGCCGCGCCGTGATGGCGTGCTCGGTTTGGGGCCTGCCCCTGCGCGAGCCGACGAAGGACACGCTTAAGCACGCCGGGCCGGTGCTGGTCGGCGGCCACGAAGCCGACGCCGGCCACGCCCCCTCGCCCTTCAAGGAGCTACAAGGGCTGCGCCCTTACGATCTCCGCCACCTGCACGCCTCGCTACTCCTGGCTCGCGGCGTGTCGCTTCGCACGGTCTCCGAGAGGCTCGGGCACGCGAACCCCGGCTTCACTCTCTCGACTTACACGCACGTGGTGCCGAGCGGCCAAGAGGCGGCTGCCCTCCTGATCGGGCAGGAAGTCTTCGGCAAAGGGAAAGCGAAACCGAAGCGGTGAGAAGGTGAGAAGAAAAGGTTGGCAAACAGCTGGCAGACAAAACGATTCGAGCCGCCTCTCGGCGGCCCGTAAGTCGTTTGTTTTGATTGGTGGAGCCGAGGAGGTTCGAACTCCCGGCCTCTAGAGTGCGATTCTAGCGCTCTCCCAGCTGAGCTACGGCCCCACCCCTTGGGCCACGGAGTCTAACACGGGCCTCATCCCTGGTAAAGTGTAGGCCTGGCCGGGCCGCAGCGTCCTCAACACCCTGGCCAAGCTCGGCTTCCCCGGCAAGGTCGAGATTCGCGAAACGACGGCGGAATCACGGTCGGCGGCCCCGGCCGGGGGAACTCGTATCGCCGCGAGCCGATCCTCGACCCGTCAGAAGAGCTCGATCCTCGAGGAACTGGTGGTCACGAAAACCTTCGGCCCGCTGCCCGAGAGGGTCAACCTGATCGTTCTGGGGTCGCTGTGGCCGGGGAACGTCGACCTTATCTCGCCCTTGCTGCTCGAAAGCTCGCCGCCGGGCTGGCTGTCGGGGGGAAGCGAGACCTTCACGCGGCCTGAAGTAGTCGTGATGTGGACCTCGTCGGTGGGTGTCAGGGCGTCAAACCTCGCGACAATGTTGCCGGAGGTGGTGGCGATCCCAACCGGCCCCAGCAAGCCCGAGAGGTGGACCTCGCCGCTTGAGGTGTCGCATCGGGCGCTCCGAGCGCCCCCGGAGAGCTCGATCGACCCGGAGGCGGAGCGCGCCATCAGCTTCTCGAAGGCCCGGCCGGCGCGGAGAACGATATCGCCGGAGGTGGATCGGGCCTCGATCTCGGGTGCCCACCCGGTGAACTCGCTGTCGCCGGAAGCGGTACGGATGCGGAAGGGACGCGCGTCGGAGAATTCGCCCTCGACCCGCAGGGAGCCCGAACCGGCGGACAGGTCAGGCCTGACGTTCAAGGGCAGGGTGAGCTCGATGCGCGCCCTCGTGACGAAGACGCCCTTGAAGAGACTGATGCCGGAGGGGTTCGGGGCGGTGATGCGGAGCTCGCCGTCGGTGTCCTCCACGGTCGGGCGGTGGGCCTCGACCCAGGAACTGGCCTTCGCCGCGCTCAAAGCGTCGGCGGTCAGCTGGATCCGGAGTCTGATGTCGGGGATGTCGGAGGCGCGGACCGACACGTCGAGGGGCCCGGCGTCCACGAGCACGACCTTCCCGGCGTGCGAGGGGAACGACTTCTCGACAACCTCGTTCTTCTCCGCGGCGACCGCCGCAGACGCGAGCAGAATGATGACCGCGCAAATCCTCGCAACCCTCATCGTACCCTCCTTTGCGAGCATCCTAGGCCGGCATCGTCCTCGCCGCAAGGCCACCTTGACAGCCCGGCGACCCCACGCTACCTTCCTTCTGCCCATCCGGGCGCGAGCGAGCGGGCATAACTCAGCTGGTAGAGTGTCAGCTTCCCAAGCTGAAAGTCGCGGGTTCAAATCCCGTTGCCCGCTCCACCTCCTGGAGGCGGGAGGGTCCAGTGGCGAAAGACACCGAGAGCACGATGCAGGACCCGCGACAGGCGGCAAACACCACCCTGATCGCCCGCCAAACCCGAGTCGAGGGCGCGATCACCGGCGGCGGAGCTGTGCGCGTGGACGGGGGACTCAAGGGAACCGTGCATCTCGAAGCTCCCCTGGAGATCGTCCAGGGCGCATCCGTCGAGGCCGACGTCGAGGCGACCGTCGTGCGCATCGCCGGCACCCTGACCGGCAACGTGAGCGCGAGCCAGCTCGTCGAGCTCCTGGCGAGCGCCGTCGTGAAGGGTGACATCTCGGCTCCCGCGCTGCACGTGGTTCAGGGCGCGAAGCTCGACGGGCGGGTCGTCATGAAGACCGACACGCCGCCCGCGGCCGAAACCCTCAGGAGCCGCTGAAGCGGCTCTCCCGCCGGGGTTTGACGGTCGGTGTATACTGCAATTAGGAAGGGTGCGCCGACCGTGAGCAGCCAAACGACGGTAGAGATCTTCGGACGGCGTTTCGAGTTGCGCGCCACGGAGGGAAGCGAGCGCGTCGAAGAGCTTGCCCGCTTCGTGGATCGGCGAATGCGAGAGCTGGCCGAGGTGTCTCCGCACGTGGACACGTCCAAGCTCGCGGTGCTGACGGCGCTAAACATAGCGGACGAACTTTTCAAGGAGCAAGAGACAGAACCTGGGACGCGATCAGAACAAGTGCGACAAAGGGTGGAAGGGCTGATACGAAAGTTGGATGAGGTGCTAACGCCCTCCTAAGGGAGGGTAGTGGTGAGCTTGAAAAGGGGGCCCCTGCGCGGTTAGTGATGAGCGAAACTATTCTTGAACCAACACCTATTTGATGGGTTCCGAGTCCCACTCTCCTGAGCAGCCTCACGGCGAGTGATGGGGAGTGGGCAGGACCCCAACCTGTGGTATGCAGGTTCAAATGGGTTTGCTCACACGGCCGAGGCGGGGGCCTTTTATAACCCTACCTCCATCCACCCCGATAGCGCGGATGCGCCCAGGTTCATTGAAAGGGGGGATGTGTGACCGCCCTATTCGTTGTTGCGGATGCGGTCGTAGCGGTACTGGCGGCACTCGCGGCGGTCTGGTTTGTCGGTCGGAGGGCCAGGGCCAGGCTCGAAAAGACGCACCGTGACGCGGAGCAGGAGGCCCGTCGCGTTGTTGCGGTAGCGCAGCAGGAGGCCGAGCAGCGCCTCCGTGATGCCGGCGTGGAGGCGAGGGAGAGGCTGCTCGCGGCGCGTTCGGAGTTCGAGCGCGAGACCCACGAGTACAGGCAAGAGCTCCTAGGGCTGGAGCGTCGTCTGGACCAGCGCGAGGCTTCGCTCGACGAGCGTTCGCGAACCCTGGACGGCCTTGCGAAGGATCTGGACGGCCGGAAACTACAGGCGGAGGAGCGCGAGACCGCCCTTTCGCTGCAGGAGGATGCCCTCGCGGCCGCCGCCGCCGAGCAGAGGGCGCACCTCGAGCGGATCGCCGGCCTCACGTCCGACCAGGCGAAGGCCGAATTGATCCGGGCCATGGAGAACGAAGCCCGCATGGACGCGGCCAAGACCGTGCGCCGCCTCGAAGAGGAAGCGAATCAGGAATCGACGAACCGGGCCCGCCGCGTCATCTCCCTTGCCATCCAGCGAATCGCAGCGGAGCACGTGGTCGAGAGCACGGTTTCCGTCGTGGACCTCCCCAACGACGAGATGAAGGGGCGCATCATCGGGCGTGAGGGGCGCAACATCAGGGCCCTCGAGACCGCCACCGGCGTGGACCTGATTGTTGACGACACGCCGGGCGCCGTGCTGCTGTCGTGCTTCGACCCAATTAGGCGGGAGGTCGCACGGCTTTCGCTCGAGCGACTGATGCTTGACGGGCGCATCCACCCCGGCCGCATCGAGGAGGTGGTCGGCAAGGTCCAGCAGGAGCTCGAGGAGAAGATCTTCCGCGACGGCGAGGCTGCCGCGATCGAACTGGGTCAGCCGGACTTCCACCCCGAGATCCTCAAACTCCTGGGGCGGCTCCAGTACCGGACCTCGTACGGCCAGAACGTGCTGGCCCACTCCAAGGAGGTCGCATGGCTCGCCGGTCACATGGCGACCGAGCTCGGCGTCAACGTCCGGGTGGCCAAGCGGGCCGGCCTCGTTCACGACGTCGGCAAGGCGGTGGACCGGGAGATGGAGGGGACCCACCTCACCATTGGCCGCGACATGCTGCGCAAGTACGGCGAGTCCGAGGATGTCATCCACGCGATGGAGTGCCACCACGGCGACGTGGACCCGCGCTCGATCGAGGCCGTCCTCGTGACGGCGGCGGACGCGCTCTCGGCGGCACGGCCCGGCGCCCGGCGCGAGATCCTCGAGAGCTACCTCAAGCGGCTCGAGAAGCTCGAAGGCATTGCGAACGAGTTCAAGGGCGTGCAGAAGGCCTTTGCCATCCAGGCCGGCCGTGAGCTGCGCATCGTAGTCGAGTCCGAGAAGCTCTCCGACGAGGATGCGGTCTGGCTCTCGCGGGACATCGCCAAGAGGATCGAGGGCGAGCTGACGTACCCGGGGCAAATCAAGGTGACGGTCATACGGGAGACCCGCGCCGTCGAGTACGCCCGCTAACGGGCGCCGCCGATAGCGGACCGTCTGCGGCGTCAGGCTGCGGCGCCGCGCATCCTCACGTAGCCTCCGGCTACGCTCCGGTGCGGGCGCCTCGCCTTCCTTGCATCCGGCCCACTCTCGGCGGCGCGGCTAAACGCCGTGGTGTGAGGGCCTGCTTTCGATTGAGAGGGAACGGGAAGAAGGAAAGACGGGAGAGGCAAGACGGGCGACGGAACACGCGCCTTGTCTTCCCTCTACCTTCTTCCCTTCCTGCTCTGACCCCGCCACGTCCGAACTTGCGAACCTTCGAACGTGCGAACGGTTCCTCAACTCTTCACTCTGAACTGTCCCCGGCTCCTCTGCTCCCTAGCTCCCCTGCACCTTTGCCCGCTCTGCTTGTCTCCTAGGGCCTTTGACCACGGTCTCTCCGCCAGCCTTGACAGTGCCCTACGCCACGGTACCATCAGCGGAATTGAGAAAGGACGCCCCTCCATGCACGAATGCCTGTCTCATCACTCACGCTGGCACGGCGGCGTTGTGCGCCTGCTCTTGCCCGTGGCGCTCGCCTTCTCCATTTCGGATTTCGTAGGTGCCCAGCCAGCTGCCGGGGCCGGCCAGTCCGCCACGCCAACCGTCCCGTCGTCGCGCACCGAGGCCAAGGCCGACCCCGTCGAGAACTCCGTGTTGAAGGTGTTCACCACGGCGCGGTACCCGGATCTCTACCAGCCGTGGACCAAGCAGGCTCCGAACGAATTCACGGGCAGCGGGGTCGTCATCGAAGGCAAGCGAATCCTCACCAACGCCCACGTCGTTTTGTACGCGAGCCAGGTTCAGGTCCAGGCGAACCAGGCGGGAGACAAGCTCTCTGCAACCGTCGAGGCAATTGCCCCGGGGATCGATCTCGCCGTGCTGCGACTCGATGATGAGAAGTTTTTCGAGTCGCACCTCCCGCTGCCGCGCGCGACGACGTTGCCGGATATCAAGGACGCCGTGATGGCCTACGGGTACCCGAAAGGGGGTAACAGCCTCTCGATCACCAAAGGGATCGTTTCGCGGATCGAGTTCACGTCCTACAACTTCCCGGTCTCCGGGCTGAGGATCCAGATCGACGCTGCGATCAACCCCGGGAACAGCGGTGGACCGGCGGTGGTAGGCGACAAGATGATCGGCATCGCATTCAGCCATCTTGGTGGCGCAGAGAACATCGGCTACATCATCCCCAACGAGGAGATCGACCTTTTCCTGAGCGACGCCGCGGATGGACGGTACGATGGCAAGCCCGCCATTTTCGACGAGTTCCAATCGCTGGAGAACGCTGCGCTTCGGAGTTTCTTGAAGGTCGACCCGTCGGTTTCGGGAGTGGTCGTGAACGCGCCTTTCAGCACGGACCCTGGCTATCCTCTCCGTGCCTGGGACGTCATCACGAAGATCGGCGACACGCCCGTGGACGATCAGGGAATGATCAGGATCAGTGACAACGTGCGTGTCCAGTTCTGCTACCTGGTGCAGAAGATCGCCAGGAACGGCATAGTGCCGCTCACCGTCGCGCGCGGCGGCAAGGAGATCACGATCGAGCTTCCGGTGTTGCTGTCTCGCCCGCGAGTCATCCCAGGTCTCGAAGGCACGTATCCGTCGTACTTCGTCTATGGACCGCTCGTGTTCTCGAACGCCACGTCAGAGTTCATCGGGGGCTACGCGAGAGGAGATGGCGCCGGCTATCGGATGGCTTTCCTCTCGCTCACGGGTAACCCAATGGTCAAACGGATGGGTGACAAGCCTGCGTTTGAAGGTGAGCGTCTGGTAGTGGTCTCGTCTCCTCTGTTCTCGCACAAGGTGGGTAAGGGGTATGGAAACCCGATCGGCCGTGTCGTCAAGGTCGTCAACGGCACCCCGATAAAGAACCTCGCTCACCTCGTCCAGGTTCTACGAGACTCGAAGGAGGATTTCATCACCTTGGAGTTTGACGGTCGGCAAAGCGAGACGCTCGTTTTCCGGAGGAGCGAGGTGATGGCTGCCACCGACGACATCCTCGGGGACAACGGCCTTCGGAGCCAAGGCTCGCCGGATGTGCTCGCCGTTTGGAACGCCAAACCGTCGAGGTGAGGCTTCCCGTCAGGACCGGCCTGGGCGGATAGGACGCGGCTCCACGCACGCTTACGACGACGGTGGAGGCAGAGGTGCATGGGAGCTGAGGAGCAGCAGACGAGATTGGTGCGACTTCAGCTTTTCTCCTCTGCTCCCCGGCTCCTCCGCTCCTCTGCCCGTTTCTTCGGACCACGATCCACGACCAACGTTCGTTCTATGCCCTGCGCCCTGAGCCGGGTCTTGACACGGGTTGTGCGTCCTGTCGTAATCCGCTCCGCAGAACCACGTCTCACAGTGCGGTTTGGAATTGAGATATCAGATACCGGAGTGAGAAGCTGCGGACCGAAAACGCGGAGGACCGTTCATGGCGGACAGGCACGTTGCTCTGAGGATCACGCGGCTGGCGATCGGGCCGAACGGGCGGGTGGGACGCACCGAGGTCGCCAACCGGTTCGTGTTCCAGTTCCTTCATCCTACTCGACACGACGACAACCCGACCGCGTCGTTCGCGGTCGGCTCGATGGAAGGGCCGGTCGCCGCGGCGGAGCTGGCCGCGGCGCTGCCGGACGCTCTGGTCTTCAAGGGTCAGCCTTTCACGCAGGCGTTCGACGAACCCGTGCGGATCCGCATCCACCACTTCCAGGACGTCGAGCGCGACTGGCTTCAGGTGGCCGCCGGAGACATGTTCTCGTCGGTGCTCGAATCGTTCCTGGGCAAGGTAAGCCTGTTGACGGTGAGCCTCGCGGACCTGATCGACCCCGCACAATCGTTGCAGCTGGGCAAGGACAGCTACTCGCAGAAGCTAGGCTACGCCGAGCTGGTTGCGGACCCGAAGGCGGCGAGACCGAGCCCCGTGCAGGTGTTGTCTTTCAAGCTCGTCGCACCCGAGGACGTGCTCGGCTTCGCGCCACTGGGCTCTGAGGGCAAGCCCCAGCGGGTGAGCATTGTGGCACAGGGCCAGGTCACGGCCACGATGGACTTGGAACTCCGGATTACGTGACGCAGGGCCGGCGCCGTCCAGCGAGGCCGACGCTCGAAATGCGAACGCACATCGACCACCTGTTCGACCACCCCGAGCACATTCGCCTCGTCGCCGGCTGGATCTATGACGAGTTCTGGAAGGGGAAGCCGGGCTACTCCGTCGCGACGTTCGAAAGCCTGCTGCGACAGGCTCGCGACCCGGACCGCGTGCCGCTCTCGCTCCTCGCTCTCGCCGATGGGCACCCCGCCGGGACGGTCAACCTCGTCCACACCGACAGCGAGACGAGACCGGACCTCCACCCCTGGCTCGCCGCGCTCGTCGTGGTGCCCGAGCATCGGCGCCGCGGGGTCGGCACGGCGCTCGTGCGCGAGTTGACGCAGCATGCGGCGCGCCTCGGCTTTCACGAGATGTTCCTCGGCACGGACATCCCCGGTTTCTACTCGCGCCTGGGCGCGGAGCACTTTCAGCCGATCCGGGGCGACCTGTGCATCATGCGGTTCTCCCTGGCGAATGATGAGCGTGGGAGCCGAATCGGATGGCGCGGAGAGCAGATCTCGACGGTAGACGATAGGACATGCGAGAGCGGAGGAACGATGAGCGATAGCCCACCCGACGAGCTGAAGGTCTTCGAGGACGAGCACTTCACGGTGGAGCAGTGCGGCTCCTGCCTGATCCCCGGCTACCTGATACTCCGGCTAAAGGGTCCTGCGGTGACGATGGGTCAACTCGCTCACCAGGCCTCCGGTCGCCTGGGCGAGATGCTCTCCCGCACCGCCCGCGCGATCGGGGAAGTGGTCACGCCTGAACGCCTGTACGTCCTTTCGTTCTGCGAGATCGACCAGCGGCTCCACTTTCACCTGTTTCCCAGGACGCGGCCCCTGCTTCAGGCGTACCGGCGAGCCGCCGGTTCCTTGGTCGAGCCCGTCAGCGGCCCGAAGCTGTTCGAGTGGGCCCGGACCGCGATCGTTCCGGGGAGTCCGGTGCCGCCGGGCCTCGAGGGCGTCGAGCAAGCATGCGCGGCGTTGCGCGCGACGATGAAAGGGTGACGGAGCGGTTCCCTGTCGTCGCGAGGAGTCCCGCCGCGGGCGGGACGACGTGGCGATCCCGCGGAACCAGCCTGAACTATTCATGAGGGTTCTGCTGCGAACGCGGATCTGGCCGGCCTGGCGGGCGTACTCGGGGTTCGGTGCCTGCGATGTATCGCGGAGGATACGACTCGGCTCCTCACCCTGGAGCGAGCGAGGCTCCGCCGCGCGAGTTCGGGGGCGCCGGGGGCTCGAGACGCCGTTTGGCTGGGTGGAGCGGTGCCGTACCCCCCGCAACGAGGTGTAGTCCACCATCCCAGCCACCTCCGTGTTCTCGCGACGAACCCCCACGAATAATCCAGGCTGAACGAGACTGCATCGTCGACCTGTCGCGCGACAGCCGGATTCGCTCCTCGCAGTGACACGCGGGTTTGGACGGGACTGCTTCGGCCCCCTCCGGGGCCTCGCACTGACAGCCATTCCTTGGTTAGGGACGGTGAGTTGGGGCGGCCGGGAAGAATGCCGATCCGTGTCGTGTTACAAATGAGACGCAGGATTATGATTCTCGAGAATGGTCGTCGCCTCGGACCGTACGAGATCCTCTCCCCCCTCGGCGTGGGCGGGATGGGCGAGGTGTGGCGGGCGCGTGACCATAGGCTGAACCGCGACGTGGCGCTCAAGGTGCTGCCGGGGGCGATCGCCGGAGACCCGGCGACACGTACCCGCTTCGAGCGGGAGGCCAAAGCGGTGGCGGCGCTCTCGCACCCGAACATCCTCGCGATTCATGACTTCGGCACGATCGACGGGACTGCGTTCGCGGTGATGGAGCTGCTCGAGGGGCAAACGCTGAGGGAGCGTCTTGCGGGCGGTGCCCTGCCTGCCAGCAAGACCGCGGGGTTCGCGGTGCAGCTGGCCCACGGCCTCGCCGCCGCGCACGACAAGGGGATCGTCCACCGCGACGTCAAGCCTGAGAACGTCTTCATCACCAACGACGGGCGGCTGAAGATCCTGGATTTTCGCCTCGCGCGCGTTGGACTGCCTCGAGCGCGCCGCGCGCGCGGGGTTTTCCGGGCGGGATTGGATCGAGCACGACAGCGATCTGGACCCGGTCCGCGGGACGGGCCGTTTCAAGGCGATCGTGTCGATGATGGAAAGCAGGCCGTGAAGCAACGGTGCCCCTGGGCAACCCGTGGCGCTGTTCGCGGGAGCGTGCGATGGAATTGACGGCAGGAACCCGAGTCGGACCGTACGAGATCGTCGCGCCGCTCGGCGCGGGCGGGATGGGCGTCGTTTACCGCGCCAGGGACACGCGACTGGGGCGGGAGGTGGCGCTGAAGTTCCTGCCTCCGGACTTCGCGACCGACCCGGAGCGTCACGCCCGCTTCGAGCGCGAGGCGAAGCTTCTCGCGTCCCTCAACCACCCCCACATCGCGGCGCTGTACGGGCTCGAGCACCTCGACAACCATCACGCGCTCGTGCTGGAGCTGGTGGAAGGTGAAGGGCTGGACGAGCTGATCGCCCGTGGACCGGTCCCTCCCGACGAGGCGATCCCGATCGCGGTGCAGATCGCGGAGGCGCTGGAGGCTGCGCACGAGAAGGGGATCGTTCACCGCGACCTCAAGCCGGCGAACGTGAAGGTGCGGCCCGACGGCACGGTGAAGGTCCTGGACTTCGGGTTGGCGAAGGCGTGGGAGGAGCAGGTTGCAAACTCGGATCCGGCGCTGTCGCCGACGATCACGAGTCACCACACGCGGGCGGGGGTGATCCTGGGGACGGCGGCGTACATGAGCCCGGAGCAGGCGCGCGGGAAGCCTGTGGACAAGCGGGCGGACATCTGGGCGTTTGGCTGCCTGGTGTACGAGATGCTCAGCGGCGAGAGGACGTTCGGCGGGGACACCGTGACCGACGTGATCGCCGCGGTGGTGACGCGAGAGCCGGACTGGAGCACGCTGCCGTCCGGGGTCACGCCCCACACCCGGCAGGCGCTCCAACGCTGCCTGGAGAAGGACCCGAAGCGGCGGTTCCGCGACATCGGCGACGCCAGGTTCGAGCTGGAGGAGGGCATGCGCTCCTCCGGCGCGGAACCGCGGTCTGCGGCGCCGACGCCCGCGCCGGTCTTGGTAGCCGCGCCGGCCCGCACCGCCACGCTGCCGTGGATCGCCGCGGCGCTCGGCCTGGTTCTTGCGGTCGGGTCCGTCGTGGCCTACGTGCGGGCGGCCTCGGTGCACGCTCACACCGTGCGCTCGTACGTCCTGCCCCCCGACAAGAACCACTTCATCTTCAATGGGTCGATGGGCGGCGCGGAGCTGTCGCCGGACGGGACGCGGATCGTCTTCGCCGCGAGCGACGACTCCGGCAGGAAGCTGCTCTGGTTGCGCCCGCTCGATTCGCTCACGGCCCAGCCGCTGGAGGGTACGGACGGCGCGTCGTACCCGTTCTGGTCGCCGGACAGCCGGTTCGTCGGCTTTTTCATCCCCGGCAAGCTGAAGAAGATCGACATCCTCGGGGGTCCTCCGCAGAGCATCTGCGACGCCAGCAGCGGCCGCGGCGGGACCTGGAGTCAGGAGGGTGCGATCGTCTTCGCCTCCGACGTCTACGGCGGTCTTCGCCGGGTCTCGAGCGCCGGCGGAGCGTCCGTCGCCATCACGGAACTCGACCGGTCGCGCGGACAGACCAGCCAGCGCTGGCCCGTGTTCCTCCCCGACGGGCGGCACTTCCTGTACTGGGCGGGCAACCCCACCGCGAGCTCGCAGGAGACGAAGGGTATCTACGTCGGGACGCTCGACGAGAAGGGCCAGCGGTTCCTCCTGCAGGCGGACAGCGACGCGCTCTACGCCCTGCCCGGCTACCTGCTGTACCTGCGCGAACAGAGCCTGATGGCCCACCCGTTCGACGCGGGGAGCCTGAAGTTCAAGGGAGAGGCGTTCCCGGTCGCGGAGGACGTGGCCAGCCCGGAGAGCTACCGGCTGGGCCGCTTCTCGGTGTCGCAGGACCGGAGCCTCGTGTACCTGACGGGCCAGAACGACCGGTCGCAGGCCATCTGGCTGAACGCCTCAGGGCAGGACGTGGGCCCCGTAGGCGACGCTGCGATCGTAGGAGGGATCCGGCTATCGCCGGGCGGTCAGACGCTCGCAGAGATAGTCCAGGAGCCGCAGACGAAGAACGTGGACGTCTGGCTCGTGGACCTTGCTCGCGGGGTGAAGACGCGGTTCACGTTCGATCCCGCCGCGGACTTCGACCCCGTCTGGTCACCGGACGGGAGCCGCATCGCCTGGGCTTCCAACACGAAGGGCCACTTCGACCTCTACGTCAAGAGCTCGACCGGCGCCGGCGAGGCCGAGACGCTCCTCGCGTCCGAGGCGGACAAGTACTGCACTGACTGGTCCCGCGACGGCCGCTTCGTCGCGTACACGCAGCTCGACCCGAAGGGGAACAACGGTGCGGACATCTGGATCCTGCCCTTGTTCGGCGATCGCACGCCGTACCCCTTCCTCGCGACGCCGTTCAACGAGGGCAACGCGGTGTTCTCGCCGGATGGTCGCTGGCTCGCCTACCAGTCCAACGAATCCGGTAAGTCCGAGATCTACATCACACCCTTCCCGCAGGCCGGCGGCAAATGGCAGGTGTCGCAGGGAGGAGGGCTCACTCCCTCCTGGCGGGCCGACGGGCAAGAGCTCTACTACTCGACGCCCGACGGACGGCTCATGGAGGTATCCGTGGCGGCCAAAGGCCCGGCGGTGGAGGTCGGTGCGCCGCGCGAGTTCTCCAAAGTCCAGATGGCATCGCCCAATCCGGGCGCGTGGAGCTACGCGGTGGCGCCGAAAAGCGATCGTGTCCTGCTCCTCCAGTCGGAGAAGGGCGCGGCGGTGCCGCTGACCCTAGTGACGCATTGGACGGAAGGCCTGAAGAGGTGAGCCGTGATCAGCGATAAGCCAGGCACGCGCCTCGGTCCGTACGAGATCATCGCCCCGCTCGGAGCTGGCGGGATGGGCGCGGTGTACAGGGCTCGCGACACCCGGCTCGGCCGGGACGTCGCGGTCAAGGTGCTACCGCCGGAGTTCACCACGGATCCCGACCGGCTGCGCCGTTTCGAGCAGGAGGCGCGGGCCGCAGGGGCGCTCAACCACTCCAACGTTCTCTCGGTCTTCGATGTCGGCCAGGACGAGGGCTCCCCGTACCTCGTCACCGAGCTGCTCGAAGGGGAGACGTTGAGGGAGCGCCTGAAGGGCGGCGCACTGCCGGTCCGACGGGCAATCGACATCGGCGCCCAGATCGCGAGGGGGTTGGCCGCGGCCCACGAGAAGGGGATCGTCCACCGGGACCTCAAGCCGGAGAACGTCTTCCTCACGAAGGACGGCCACGTCAAGATCCTCGACTTCGGGCTCGCAAAGATCGGCGGGCCGCCCCTGAAGGACTCGGGCAAGACCCTGACGACGCCGCCCGAGGGCGCAACCGGGCTCGGGGTCGTGCTGGGGACGGCGGGCTACATGGCGCCGGAGCAGGTGCGAGGCTTGCCGGCCGACCCCCGCTCGGACATCTTCTCCTTCGGCGCGGTGCTCTACGAGATGCTCTCGGGGCTGAGGGCATTCGGAGGCAATTCCGCCGCGGACACCATGTCCGCCATTCTGCGCGAGGAACCTCCCGACCTCTCCGCCGCCACCCGGTCGATCCCGCCGGGCCTCGATCGCATCGTTCGCCACTGCCTGGAGAAGGACGCCGAGGCGCGCTTCCGCTCGGCGCACGACCTCGCCTTCGACCTCGAGGCGCTGTCGAACATCTCCGGAACCAGCGCGGGGTCCCCGGCTCGGACGTCCGGCTCGCGCAGGTATCCCTGGCGTGCGGTCGTGGCGGCCGGCGTCGGGGGAGCGCTCGTGCTGGCCGCATCGGCGTCGTACATCATGGGGCGCCGGCTCGAGCGGCGGGCCAGGCCGGGCGGCGTCGTGTTCCGGCCATTGAGCTACCGGCAGGAGCCGATCTTCAACGCGCGGTTGGTACCGGACGGAAAGACGATCCTCTACAGCGCCGCTCCCCTGGGCAACCAGCCCGGTGTCTTCTCGGTCCGCGTGGGCGTTCCGGGCGCCACCGGTCTCGGGCCGCCCGATCTCCAACTCCTCGCGGTTTCGAGTCAAGGCGAACTGGCCGTGCTCACGCACGCGCGCTACATCGCACACAGTGTGTTCGAAGGCACGCTCGCCCGGATGTCCCTGGACGCGGGCGCCCCGCGCGAGATCCTCGACCGCGTCCGCGAGGCCGACTGGTCCCCCGATGCGAAGGACCTGACGGTGATTCGCGAGGTGAACGGGACGGACACCCTCGAGTTTCCCGCCGGGAAGGTGCTGTACAGGTCGGGAGGGTACCTGAGCAACCCGCGCTTTTCGCCGGCTGGGGATCGCATCGCGTTCTTCGAGCACCCGTTCAAATGGGACGACCGGGGGCTGGTGGCTGCGGTCGACCTGACGGGAAGGAAGACCGTGCTCTCGCAAGGCTACTGGGGGGAAGAGGGCCTGGCCTGGTCGAGGGACGGGACAGAGGTGCTCTTCTCCGCGGGGACGGCGTACAACAACTTCAAGATCTACGCCGTGGACCTGGCGGGCCGTCGCCGCGAGGCCCTTGCGAGTGCCGGCGGATTGACGATCCAGGACGTGGCCGAAGACGGCCGTTTGCTCGTTACGAGGGACGACATCCTGCAGCGCATGCCGGTCCTCGTGCCCGGTGCCGCTGCCGAGCGGGACCTCTCGTGGCTGGACTTCTCCCAGCCTGCCGCCCTTTCTCCGGACGGGGAGTCACTCCTGTTCGGCGAGGAGAGCGGCAGCCTCGGCGACAACTATGCCGTCTGCCTGCGCCAGACCGATGGCTCCCCCGTGGTTCGTCTCGGCGAGGGGTTCGGACAGGACCTCTCGCGCGATGGGAAGTGGGCCCTCAGCATCGTCCCGACATCGCCCCCGAAACTCGTGATCTACCCCACGGGCGCCGGTGAAACCCGTCTGCTCCCTCGCGGTCCGATCGCGAACTACTACTCCGCGCGGTTCTTCCCCGATGGGCAGCGTGTCCTTACGTGCGGGCACGAAGACGGGCACGCCGTGCGGTGCTACGTGCAGGCGGGTTCCGGGGGCGAACCCCGCGCCGTGACCCCGGAAGGCACGAGCGAAGGGATCGTGTCACCGGATGGAACCCTGGTCGTGGTCAAGCAGAGTGTCGATGGGTGGAGGCTCTACCCGACGAGCGGAGGAAGTCCGCGCGCCGTCTCCGGTGTCACCTCCGTGGAGTCCGTCATCCGATGGTCCGCCGACGGACGCTCGCTTCTTGTCTATGACCCTTCGGCGGTACCTGCGCGCGTCGAGCGGCTCGACCTCGAGACGGGCAAGCGAAAACCGGTCCGGACGCTCGGCCCGCAGGAGCTCGCCGGCGTGCTGGGGATCGGACCCATCCTGATCACGGAGAACGAGCAGACGTACGCCTATGGGACCAACATGATGATCTCCCACCTCTTCCTCGCGGAGGCGACTCGGTGAGCCTCTCTGCGGGCGCACGCCTCGGCCCGTACGAGATCCTCGCCTCCCTTGGCACGGGTGGGATGGGGGACGTGTACAGGGCGCGGGATACGCGGCTCGGACGCGAAGTCGCCGTCAAGGTCCTCCCGGCCGATCTGTCACGGGACCCGGAACGGCTACGGCGGTTCGAGCAGGAGGCGCGACTCGTCTCGGCCCTGAGCCATCCCAGCATCGTCACCGTTTACGACGTCGGGGAGTCCGGGGCAACGTCCTACATCGCGATGGAGCTGCTGGATGGGCGGACGCTTCGCGACCTCCTGGCAGAAGGTGCGCTGCCGACGAAGAAGCTCCTCGCGATCGCGGCGCAGGTTGCCGACGGTCTCGCGAAGGCGCACGGCGCGGGGATCGTGCACCGGGACTTGAAGCCGGAGAACGTGATCGTCACGGCCGACGGCTTCGCGAAGATCCTTGACTTCGGCCTGGGGAAGCTGGTCACGCCGGAGGATCCCGGTGGCCGGGCAACGGCGCCGAAGGTTTCGGAGGTGACGGAGCCCGGGGTGGTGATGGGGACGGCCGCGTACATGTCGCCCGAGCAGGCTCTCGGCCGACCGGTCGACTTCCGCTCGGACCAGTTCTCCTTCGGCTCGATGCTGTTCGAGATGCTGACGGGTGCGAGGGCGTTCGGGAGGGCAAGCGCCGCGGAGACGATGACGGCCGTCATTCGTGAGGACCCGGAACCAGTCGAGCGCGGCGCGCCGCGGACGCCGGCCCAGCTTCGCTGGATCGTCGAGAGGTGTCTCGCGAAGAACCCGGAAGAGCGCTACGCGTCGACGCGAGACCTGGCCCACGATCTCGCGCGGCTCCGGGACAGGCTTCCGGAGACGAGCGATTCCGCCTCGCGGGGAGCCGTCGAAGCGCCCGCGCCCCCCGCCAGCCGGTGGGGCGTGCCGGCGGCTTTTCGAGCGGCCGCGGCCCCGACCGAACCCGGTGCAGTCAGTCTCCCTTCCGTGGCAGTGTTGCCGTTCGTGAACATGAGTACCGATCCCGAGAACGAGTTCTTCGCCGACGGCATCACCGAGGACGTGATCGCTCACCTCGCCAAGATTCGGACGCTGCGCGTCATCTCGCGAACGTCGGTCATGGCATTCAAGGGACGCGAGCGGAGCCTGCGCGAGATCGGGGCCGCGCTCGGCGTCGGGATGCTCGTCGAAGGGAGCGTGCGCCGCTCGCGCAACCGCGTGCGCATCGTGGCGCAACTCGTCGACCCGCGCACCGACGAGCATCTCTGGGCCGAGAGCTACGACCGCGAGCTCGACGACATCTTCGCCATCCAGACCGACGTGGCGCTGCAGATCGCCGCCGCGCTGCGCGCCGAGCTGACCCTCGATGAGCGCTCGCGCATCGGGCGGCGGCCGACCCGCGATCTGGGGGCCTACCAGCTCTACCTGCAGGGGCGGCATTACTTCGTGAAGTTCACGAAGGAGGGGTTCACCCGGAGCCTCGCCCTGTTCCAGCAGGCGGTCGCGCGCGACCCGGACTTCGCGCTGGCCTACGCTGCGATCGCGCACGCGCACACCGAGTTCAGCATCGATGGAATCAGCGGCGTGGTGCCTTCGGAGGCCTTCGCGCGCGCGCAGCAGGCAGTCGACAGCGCCCTGGCGCTCGACGACGGTCTGGCCGAAGCGCACGGTATCCTGGGCCTTCTCCGTCTCGCCCGCGATTTCGACTGGAAAGGGGCTGAAGCGGAGTTCCGGCGGGCGCTGGCGCTCAGCCCAAGCAGCGCGGACATCCACGACCACCTCGGCTGGCTCTGCTCGGCGCAAGGGCGCTTCGACGAATCGCTCGCCCTGGTGCGGCGGGCGCAAGAGCTCGATCCGATAGCGCATCGCAGCGACGTCGCCAACGAGCTGATGCGGGCGGGCCGGACGCGGGAAGCGCTCGCCGAGGCGGAGCGCGCACTGGCGCTCGATCCTACCTTCTCGCGCTGTCACGCGGTGTTCGGCTGGGCGTGCCTGGCGCTGGGCAGGACGACCGAGGGCCTCGCCGCGCTCGGGCGCGCCGTCGAGTTCTCGCCGGGCAGCACGCTCTTCCTCGCCCAGCTCGGCCAGGCGTGCGGCATGACGGGAGACGAAGCAAGAGCGCGGGCGATCCTCACCGAGCTAGAAGCCCTGGCCGAGACCCAATACGTGGCCGCCTACCACTTGTCCCATGTTTACACAGGCCTCGGCGAGCAGGACGCCGCCATCGACTGCCTGGAGCGCGCGTTCGAGCAGCGGTCCGGGGCCATTTACGGCGTCAAGGGCTCGTACCTCTTCGCCGGCTTGCGCGAGCACCCCCGTTTCCAGGCGCTGCTGCGCAAGATGAACCTCTGACGCCGGGACAGCAAAGGGGGCCAACCGGCGCCCTACTGCACCCACATCGGGATCGTCGTCGGGTCGGTCGAGTTCCCGTCGATGACCGAGGCCGAGCCCAGGATCTGGGCGCCGCCGGCGAGCACCTGCACCTTCGCGAACGCCGACGGCTGCCCGGCCGGCAGCGCCTGCACGATCTGAACCCAGCGGAGCGCCGGAACGGTCACGGTGGTGGTGCCGCCGCTGATCGGCGACCCTCCGGCGGTGAAGAAGCTCAGCAGAACGCCCGTCGGCACGGCGCTGGTGTTTATGAACTCGATGTTCGTGCGGAACACGCCGTCGCTGCGCAGCCCCGGGAACCACCCGGTGGCGGCGGTGGTAAGCCCCTGCCCGGCTTGCATGCCGACGTACGACTGCCCATAGGTGTCCACGGTAGTGCCGGTCGTGACCTTCGAGTACGTGCGTGAGACGGCCTGCAGGGGCACGTTGCTCTGCACGACGATCATTCCCTTGTCCTGGCTCACGCTGAACAGGCTCCCGAGCACGTCGGTGAAGGTGAGCTGCTGTCCGCCGCCGAGAGTGCCCGTGTAGGGGGGCGGGAACGAGCTTTGGCCGTAGAAGGTGAGCTGCAGGCTCGCCGGCGTGGTGCCGGCGTTCAGGATCGACACGTCGGAGTACCAGTACGCGGGAGCAAAACCCGGGAGACGCGCGATCCCCGACAGAAAGTACGTGTAGGCGTACGTGCTCTGGCACTCCGGCGTGTAGTTCACCTGGGCGGTGCTCGACCACGAGCCTCCGCAGGACGTGTTGGCCTGGACGCGGAAGTAGAAGGTGCCCGCGGTGGCCTGGGTGCTCGAAAACGTGTACGACGCCGTGCTGACAGTCGCGGACGTGGGGCTCGAGAAGCCGCTGTCGGTCCCGATCTGCACCGTGTACGAGGTGGCGCCCGACACGGGGCTCCAGCTCACGATGGCCTGCTGGCCGGCGCACACGCTGGTCTGGTTGACGCCGATGGTGGCCGGGGCAGCCAATGGCGTGCACGACACGCCGGCGAGCGCCTGGTCGGCCAGGATGAGATTGCGAGTGATGCCGTTGCGCGGGTCGGTGATCGCCTGCCCGTTGTTGCGGATGGCTAGCTTTGCGTTGGCGGCCGACGTCGAGGGCGACGCCTGACCCAGCAGGGCAAGGAGGCCGCTGGCGTAGGGCGCCGAGCAGGACGATCCGAAGAACCCGTTGCTGTCATAGCCGCCGCCCATGAGCGGCGCGGTCGAGCCGGTTGGGGCCCACACGTCGAGCTTGGTTCCGGAGTCGGAGTAGCAGGGGATGGTTCCCGGGTTCGGGTTGTTATCCGTGCAGCCGCTCGAAGAACCGCACTGGAGCGCCCCGCTATAGGCGACCGACGCGTACGCCTGGTCGTAGACGGAGCCGACGGCGAGAGAGTACGAAATGCAGGCCGGCCACGCGATGCCGGTCGTGCAGCTGCCGTTGCCCGCGGCCACCACCGGGATGACGTTGGCGTTGGTGAGCTGCTGGAATGCACCGGCCATCGTGGTGTCCTCGGAGTCGCACGGCTGTGTCGGCACGCCCGCGGCGCCCGAGCCGCTGTCGTAGCCGCCGAGCGAGAAGTTGGCCGCGCGGATGTTGTACGGGTTACCGGCCCCGACGCTGGTGAGAACGGCATCGATGCCCTCGATGATCTCGTTCTCGGAAGCGCTGCCGGTGCTGTCGAGGATCTTGACCGACACGATGGTCGCGGCAGGCGCCGTCCCGATCGCGGACGCATTGATGCCGATGGCCCCGGCGACGCCGGCGACCTCGGTGCCGTGGCCGTTGTCATCGAAGGCGTAGGCGGAGGTTCCCGGCGTGTTATAGGCGTCGTAGAGCGCGATCGTCTTCGTGCCGAGCGGCGCCAGCTCGGCGTTGGTCCAGTCCACGCCGGTGTCCATGATCGCGATGCCGACACCCGTGCCGGTGTCCGGTGGCTGAATCGCGCTGACGTGAATGTACGCGTTGCCGATGGCGTCGAACTTGTGGACCTTGCGGTTGAAGACGATCGCGTCCACGCGATAATCCTCCGCAAGAGCCGCGAGCGCCTGGACGGGCACGGCGGCATGCACCGACGCGATGTGCGAGTACCGGTTGAGCACGCGGACGCCGCCGGCCGACCAGTCCCGCTCGATGCCGTCGGCGGTGTCGGCGATCCACTGCAGTCGGACCGGGGAGGCCTGGTCGGCGATCGTGAGGGCGTGCACCGCGTCCGGCTCCCGGAACTTCACCAGCACGTCGAGGTCGGCGGTCGACGACACGGCGAGCGCCACGACGTCCGGCGCGACCTTCTCGGTCCACGGCCGCGGGTCGTCAGGGAGCTGCATCGAAGGCCCCGCCGATGCCTGTCCCGCCGGCGCCGCGCTCGCCGCGCCGGCGATCGTGAGGGCCAGCGCAGCGATCAGGATCGCGCGGCTGCCGATCCAAGTCTTTGTGTTTGCGTTCGTCATGATCCCGCCTCGCTGCGCGTTCCTTCGCGCCTGCAACCGGCTACGGATACCGCCGATGCCGCGGCGGTATTCCCTTTTGAGACGTCGGGCATCCAATAAGGTTACGCCGCTTTAGCCTGCGGCGCTGTATCATTTGGTATTCGTTCGCCGCCGGAAGGCGTCAAGGGAACGTTCGGCGGGCTGCGGCCGTGGCGGATCGGGAGGCCGGTGCACGAGTTGTCGATCGCAGAGGAGATCTACCGGGTGAGCTGCGCGGCGGTGGCGGGTCACGGGAGCGGCCGGCTCGAGCGCGTCACCGTGGCGGTCGGGGAGCTATCGGCGATCGAGCCCGAACTCCTCGTCTTCGCGTGGCAGGCGCTCACCCAGGGCGGTCCGGACGCCGGCAGCACGCTCGAGGTGGAGTGGCACGCCGCCCGCCAGTTCTGCGCCGCCTGCAGCTCGGACAAGCCCCGCTCGGATGGGAGCTGGCTCCGCCTGTGCCCGGACTGCGGCATGCCGCTGGCCGTCACCGGGGGGATGGAGCTTGACGTGCTGCGCGTCACCTTCCAGGCGGACGAGGGCGAGGGCGCGGGAAAGGGGGAGCACGACGATGGCTGAGGTGGTGGACGTCCGCGCGCGGGTGCTGGCCGCCAACGAGCAGGCGGCGGCCAAGCTGCGAGACGGGTTTCGGGCCGGCTCCGCGCTGGTGCTCAACCTGATCTCGTCGCCGGGTTCGGGGAAGACGACGCTGCTCGAGGCGACCGTGAAGGCCCTTGCGGGCCGGCTCCGCCTCGCAGGCATCGAAGGGGACATCGCCACCGAGCGGGACGCCGACCGCCTGCGGGCGCTCGGCATCCCGGCGGTTCAGATCCTCACCGGCGGGGCGTGTCACCTGGACGCCCGGCAGATCGGAAAGGCGATGGACGAGGCGCGCTTCCCGGTGTTCGACGTCCTGTTCATCGAGAACGTCGGCAACCTCATCTGCCCCACCACGTACGACCTCGGCGAGGACTTCAAGGTGGCGCTGCTGTCGGTCGCCGAAGGGGACGACAAGCCGTTCAAGTACCCGGCGATATTCGCCCGCGCGGCGGTCACCGTCGTCACGAAGTCGGACCTGCTGCCGCACGTCACGTTCGACGTCGAGGCCGTGCACGCGCAGGTGGCGGCGCTCAACCCGGGCGGACGCCTCCTCGTCACCTCCTCGAAGACCGGGGAGGGCATCGGGGCGTGGTGCGCGCTGATCGAGGAGCGCCTGGCCGCCAAGCGCAAGGTGAAGGGGTGATTCCGGCAGCAGGGGGGCATGGGAGCCGAGGAGCAGAGGTGAGGGAACGGTTCGGACTTTCGAAGGTCCAAAGGTCGGGCGGGACTCCGGTCAAACGGAAAAGGGCAAAGGTCAAAGGGAAGACAGAAACGAGAGACTCCGAAAGCAGTGAGCCTCAACGCAACCGGTCGTGTCGTCCCTTTCACGTCTCCCCTTTTCCCTTTTGCCTTTTCGAGAGAGTTGCCTCGTGGGGCTTTCGGGAGCGGCATGACGCCTGACGCCGCCCGCCAGCGGCTGCGGATCGTCTGCCGCGGCGTCGTGCAGGGCGTCGGGTTCAGGCCGGCCGTTCACCGGTTGGCGACGTCGCTCGGGCTCGTCGGCTGGGTGCGCAACGGCCCCGACGGCGTCGCGGTCGAGGTCGAGGGGACGGGCAAGGCGGTGCGTCTGTTCATGCAGACGCTTCCGCGCTCCCTGCCGGCTCTCGCGCGTCTCGACGAGATGGACGCCGCGCCGGTCCCGCTCGCAGGGGGGGGCGCGTTCGAGGTGCTCGCGTCCGAGGAAGGGCAGCGCAGTCGGGCGCTGGTCCCGCCGGACGCGGCGCTCTGCGCTGAGTGCCGCGCCGAGATGGACGACCCGGCGGACCGCCGCTACCGGTACCCTTTCACCACCTGCACAAACTGCGGCCCGCGGTTCACGCTCGTCCGCTCGCTGCCGTACGACCGCGAGCGCACCTCGATGGCCTGCTTCGCGCTCTGCGAGGACTGCCGGCGCGAGTACTCGGACCCGGCGGATCGCCGTTTTCACGCCGAGCCGGTTTGTTGCCCGGCGTGCGGCCCGCGGCTGTGGGTGGAGCAGCCGGGCGCGGGGCTTCCGGGGCAGAGCTCCGATCCGATCGGGCTTGCCCGTGCTGCGCTGGAGAGGGGCGTGATCGTCGCGGTCAAGGGGTTCGGCGGGTTCCAGCTCGCGTGCCGCGCCGACGACGAAGCGGTCGTGGCCCAGTTGCGCGAGTGCAAGCGGCGGCCGACCAAGCCGCTCGCGCTCATGGTTCGCGACCTCGCGGCCGCCCGCAGGCTGGTCGCACTGGGGTCGGATGACGAGGCGCTGCTCGCCTCGCCGCGGGCGCCGGTGCTTCTCGCCCCGCGCCTTCCCGACGCCGCGGTCGCGCCCGGCGTCGCGCCCGGCCTGGCGGACCTCGGCGTCATGCTGCCCACGACGCCGCTCCACGTCGAACTCTTCCGCGACGCGCCATTCGACGCTCTCGTCATGACCTCGGGCAACGCGAGCGACGAGCCGATCTGCCGGACAAACCGCGACGCACTCGCGCGCCTCGCGGGGATCGCCGACATCTTCCTGCTGCACGACCGGGACGTGGTGCGGCGCACCGACGACTCGGTGGCGCGCACCGGGCCCGGCGGGCCCGCGATGATCCGGCGGGCTCGAGGCTACGTCCCGGAGGCGCTGCCCCTGCCGGTCGAAGCGCCCGTCCCGGTGCTCGCGCTGGGCGCGTTTCTGCAGGTGACCGCGTGCCTGGCGGTGGGCGGCGAGGCTTTTTGCTCGCAGCACGTCGGCGATCTCGACAGCGAGAAGGCCCGGGCGTTCCACGCCGAGGCGGCGGAAGGACTCGAGAAATTTCTCGAGGCCCGGGGCGAGCTGATCGTTGTGGACCCGCACCCCGATTACCCCAGCACCTGGCTCGGGCAGGCGCTCGCGAGCGAGCGGGGGGCTCGCATCCTGTCGGTCCAACACCACCTGGCGCATGCCGCGGCGGTGCTCGCCGAGCACGGCCGTTTCCCGGCGCCCGGCGCGCGCGCGGCGGCGGTTGCGCTGGACGGCACCGGATGGGGTCCCGACGGCACCGCGTGGGGCGGGGAGTGGCTGATGCTCGACGGCGAGCTGGGGTGGTCGCGCCTGGCGCACCTGGAGCCGTTGCCGCTCGTGGGCGGGGAGGCCGCCGTGCGCGAGCCGTGGCGCGTCGCGGCGGTGGGGCTGGCGTCGGCAGGCGCCGCCGGGCTGCTCGGAAGCCTGCCGATGGCTCGCCTCGTACCGCTCGACACGCTCGTGACGATCGTGGAGCTGGCCGCGCAGCCGGCCTGGCCGCGGGCTACCGGGGCTGGCCGCTTGTTCGAGGCGGCCGGCGCGCTCCTTGGCCTCGCGGCGGTCAACGGCTACGAGGGCGAGGCTGCGGCCCGCCTCGAATCGCTCGCCGAAAAGGCGGGACCCGTTGCCCCCTGGGTCGAGGTCCGGCCTGCAGCCCGGGGGTTGCTGCCGAGCGCCGCGCTGCTCGCGTCCGCGGCCCGCAGGGTGATCGGGGGCGAAGAGCCCGCGCGGGTGGCAGCCGGCTTCCACGCGACGTTCTGCCGGCTCGCCGTCGAGCTCACCGCCCGCGTGGTGCCGCCGGGCGTCAAGGTGGTAGCCTTGGGCGGAGGATGCCTGGTGAACCGGCTCCTCCGCCGTGGCTTGGGGGATGGCCTGGCCGACGCCGGCTTCGAGCCGCTGCTGCCGATGCGGCTGCCGCCCGGGGACGGCGGGCTCTCGTACGGCCAGGCGGTCCTTGGCGCCGTCGCCGTTGCCCGTGGCGTGGAGCCGTCGCTGAAAGGGGAGGCGTGATGTGCCTTGCAGTTCCGATGAAGCTGATTGAGCGCCAGGAGGCGTTGGGGATCGCGGAGCTCGACGGCGTGCGGCGCGAGGTCTCGCTCATGCTGCAACCCGAGGCCAAGGTCGGGGACTACGTTCTCGTCCACGCCGGGTACGCGATCGGCCTGGTGGACGAGGAGGAGGCGAACGCGACGCTCGATCTCCTGCGCCAGGTGGCCGACTCGATGGAGAATCTGTGAGCGCCACGGCTCCCTACGGCGACCCCGCGGCGGTCGCGGCGTTCGCGGCGCGCGTCGCGCGCTCGGCCGAGAAGCTGCAGCGCCGCGTGACGCTGATGGAGGTGTGCGGCACCCACACCCACACCATCGCCGCGGCCGGCCTGCGACGGCTCGTGCCCGAGCGCGTGCGCTTGATCGCCGGGCCCGGGTGCCCGGTGTGCGTCACACCCGTCGGGTATGTGGACCGCGCGGAGGCGCTCGCGCGCAGGCCCGGGACGATCGTCGCGACGTTCGGCGACCTCATGCGCGTTCCGTCGAGCGGCGGCAGCCTCGAGCGAGTCCGCGCGGAGGGCGCGGACGTGCGCATCGTCTATTCCCCGCGCGACGCCCTGCAAATCGCCCGCGACAACCCCGGCAGCACAGTGGTCTTCCTCGCCGTCGGCTTCGAGACGACGACGCCCACCGTGGCCGGGGCGCTCGCCGAAGCCGAGGCCGACCGCGTGCCGAACTTCCTCATTCTCTCCGGCCACAAGATCATGCCGCCGCCGATGCGCGCCCTCGCGCGGGACCCCGAGGTGCAGGTGGACGCCTATCTGCTTCCCGGCCACGTCTGTGTGATCGTCGGCTCGCGCGCGTTCGCGTTCGTGGCCGAGGAGTTCGTCATGCCCGCCGCGGTCGTGGGGTTCACCCCGACCGATGTGATGCGAGGCGTCGAAGCGCTGGTCGAGTGCCTCGCGGCCGGAAAGGCCGAGGTCATCAACCTCTACTCGCGCGTCGTGAAGCCCGAGGGGAACACGACGGCGCAGGCGCTGGTGGACCGCTTCTTCGTCACCGCCGACGTCGTGTGGCGCGGCCTCGGCACCATCCCGGGCTCCGGCCTCGCGCTGCGGGCGGAGTTCGCGCACCGCGACGCCTCGCTCGTCGAGGTCGAGCTGCCCGAGCCCCTCGAGCCCGCAGGCTGCAGGTGCGGCGAGGTCCTCAAGGGCGTGATCGACCCGCCCGAATGCCCGCTGTTCGACGGGATCTGCACCCCGATCACGCCGGTCGGCGCGTGCATGGTCTCGAGCGAGGGCACGTGCGCGGCGTGGTACCGCCACGAGCGCTTCGACCGGACCGGCGATGCGTCGGACGGGAGGCGTTGATGGTCCTGACGGTGCGGAGAGCAGAGGAGCAGAGGAGCGGAGGGGCAGGGGAGCAGATGCTATTCGCAGGTTCGCAGGTTCGAGAGTTCGCTGCCGACGGGGTAAAAGGGAAAAGGGGAAAGGTCAAAGGGAAATCAATGAAGGGCAAAGGGAAGAACGAGTCGGGAATCCTTGTCAGGGATCGGTGCGGGCGCGTTGTGCCTTGTCTTCCCTTTGACGTTTTCCCTTTCCCGTTTGACCTGATTGCTGTTAAACGTTCCAACCTTCCAACTTTCAAACCTTCGAACAGTCCATGCCCCTCCGCTCCTCTGCCCCTCTGCTCCTCTGCTGATCCAAGACCGCGGGTGCGCGGCAAAGGGGCCGCATGAAGCCCCCCGACCGGATCCTCCTCGCGCACGGTGGTGGCGGCCGGCTCACGCAAGAGCTGGTGCGGGAGCTGTTCCTGCCGGCGCTCTCGAACCCCGCGCTCAAGGTCCTGTCGGATTCCGCGGTCCTGCCGGAGCTGCCTCCCGGGCGCCCTGCCCTCACGACCGACGCGTTTGTCGTGGACCCGCCGGTGTTCCCCGGCGGCGACCTCGGGTACCTCTCGGTGTGCGGCACCGTCAACGACCTCGCTGTCGCGGGCGCCGCGCCGGTCGCCCTCACGTGGGCGCTCGTGCTCGAGGAAGGCCTCGAGATCGACCTCTTGCGGACGTTCGTGGCGGGCGCTGCGAGGGCCGCTGCCGAGGCCGGCGTGAGCATCGTCGCAGGGGATACGAAGGTCGTCCCGCGCGGCAAGGGCGATCGCGCCTACGTGACCACGGCGGGTCTGGGCGTCGTGCCCGTGGGACGCGACCTCGGCGACCACCGCGTCGCCGCGGGCGACGCCGTCCTCGTCTCGGGGCCGCTCGGCGACCACGGCTCCACCGTGATGGCGTGCCGGCACAAGCTCGCAGGCGTTGGGCTGCGCTCCGACTGCGCTCCGCTCGCGGGGCTCGTGGCCGCGCTCCTCGCGTCGGGGGTCGAGGTGCACGCGATGCACGACCCCACCCGGGGCGGGCTCGCCACCACCTGCCACGAGGTCGCCTCCCGATCCGGCCTGCGGGTCGTGCTCGAGCAGGCGGCCGTGCCCGTCCGGCCCGAGGTCCGCGGCGTCTGCGAGGTGCTCGGCCTCGACCCGCTGTACGTCGCGTGCGAGGGGCGGATTGTCGCCTTCGTCGCCCCCGGCGACGCCGACCGCGCGTTGCAGGTGTTGCGGGATCACCCGCTCGGTCAGGGCGCCGCTCGCGTCGGTTGGGTGACTGAGCGAGGGCGCGGCGAGGCGCCCGTCGTGCTGCGCACCCTCTACAAGACCGAGCGCCCCCTCGACCTGCTGGCCGGGGCCGAGCTTCCCCGCATCTGCTGACGCCAGCGGCTCGGAATCGCTCGAGATCCTCTCCGACCAGCGGCTCAGGGTCACGGCGTGGAGCTACAACCAGGTTTCGTCCACTGCGAGCTGTTACGCCAATGGCACGCAGCGGCAGGTCAGAGTGTCTACTTCATCGGGGCAAGTTCCAGCTCCGCTACTTGTCAACGCCGAAGTCGTATAACTGCCCTTGAACATAGAGCCCGTACTCGCCGGGCTTCAGGTCCGCCTTGGGAGTGAGCCGCCACAGGCCGGGTGCCTCCTCGGTCGCGTCGAAGGGGAGCGTCCAGTCTTCATCCGGGGTGGACCAACCGCCTGCGGAGAACATCTTCCGTTTGCCGACCTTGAGCGATCGTATGTCCTTCTTCTTGTCCGGGTTGGTCTTGACGATGAAGGCCAGGCTGGCCTTTGGAGTGTCGTTGAGACGGGCAAGGATGGCCGGGCGCGGATCGGTGGTGCGAGTATCGGAAGCAGCGCCAGGATAGTCGATGAACACGAGCGCGGTAACGAAGGCAAAGGTCGTGCTCGCTTCACCTTTGCGGCCTTTCAATTGGATGTCGCCGGACTTTGCAAGGAGGCGTACATCAAACCCCGTGGAGGCAGGCGCAGACTGCGCAGGCGGCGGGCTCGTGCGCCGCAGCATTGCCGCGATCACGTCTTTGCTCACCCCGTCGTCCTTGAGTTTGCCGAGCGCATCCGTACCCAAGTCGAAGTTGACGCTCTTGGCTTGGTTGATCTTTGCCACGACTACGTCGTCGCCGAGCCCAAGCTTGCAGAGCTTGACGACATCGGCGTTTGTGAGGGGAGACTCCTGAGCGGCCGCCTGCGTGGATTGACTCACCGCGCCTTGTTGGGCTTGCACGGAGCCCGCGCAAGCGAGGATGAGGGAAACGAGCACGATGGAGGTGAAGGCAAAGCCTTTCATTGGTTTCCTTTCCTTTCACGAACCTTGGCACCACGGCAGTGTGGGCCGGGGATTCTAGAGGACGCCGTACGACGAGAAAAACAGCAGCGAAGGCCAACTAAGCCGAAATGGGCTCCCCCGTTCTCCGGAAGCCGCCCCTTGATTGCTGGCGAGCGTACCTGCTTGGAAATGGGCCTCCCCGGCAGCACAGAGTTAGCGCTGGACCTACCTACAAGCCAGCGGTTGGCCACATTGCGAGTATAGCCCCGTTTCTCGAGACGAATCCCGCGTCTCGCGGCTCTTGACAGCTCTCGACGCTGACGACGAAACCAGCCGTTTCGGTATGGCCGGTATCCGTGGGAAGTGACCTAGGTTGTCGTGGCTCTCTCGCCCTGATTCGCGTTCATTCCTTTCGGGGTCGTTGCGGGCTTCCGGAGCGCAGAAAGGGAACGGTGGCAATGGCGATCGAATGAACGAGATCGCCACGTCGCCGCTACGCGGCTCCTCGCAATGACAGGTCTCTCGATCGATCTTGCAACGCAACTCGGTATCGGGTCCTTTCATACCAATTTGCCATCAGTCGTAGAGGATTGCCTGTCATTGTCCAGAGAGTCTTCCCGGCTTGTGGCGATCTGCGGACCGAGGGCGGGGGCAAGCCCCCTACACAAGAAGACGCACAGCATTCCCGGGTGAGGGTCGTCTCTGTTTCTGTAGGGGCGGCCCTTGCGGCCGCCCGTGAAACGAGGTCGCGATACAGACGGTCCCCACCGGCCCTGCGTTTCCAAATACCACGTTCATGGTCCGGTGTGAGCCCACGGCTCATGAAGATCGCGAGGAGCGAATCCCGCTGTCGCGGGACAGCTCGCGAAGCAGTCTCGCGGTTCACGGAGGGTCGTGGGTACCGGATTGGGGACGAGATCGCTTCCCCCACGTCGTCGCTTCGCGCCTCCTCGGGGCAGGCTCTGCCCCGCCTGTGGCGGGACTCCTCGCGATGACAGTGATTTCTCTACAAGAGACGGTGAATTGGTATCAACTCGTGCTCTGGTTGGGCGCGGTACGCGCCACTCATGTCGCCCGCGCCGATCAGCGCGAAGGTGCCGTAGGGGCAGAGGCGAGTCGGCGAAGCCCGCGAAGCGACCAAAGCTCAGGTCGCCGGCACGCCGATGGCGTAGGTCACGCGCGACGCGCCGAACGAGCGCACGCTCCCGATCTGCCAGCCGTAGCCGTTGCCGTCGAGGCCGTGTGCCAGCGCCCTCAACTCGTCGACCGAGTAGCTGCGAAGCACCGAGACCAGACCGTCGAACGCGGCGACCAACGGCACGACCGGCACCACGTAGGTCCATAAGAGGCGGCACCAGGTCAGCGGCCGGATCCAGGGGGTCACGCACCACACCACGGCCGGCATCAGTAGGAGGGGCACGGCCCACACCAGCAGCCTGCGCTCGGTGAACTCGAAGACGCCGATGCCTTGGCGTCTCTGGACCGCGTCGGCGAGGATGGCACGGGCCTGCTCGGGCGGGAAGTGGTGAAACGAGGCGAACAGGGTCCGGAAGCCGGTGGCCGTCTCGCACACCGCGGTGGCGTCGACCGGCTCGGGCACAAAGTCGACGCTACTCGGGGAACGCGCCGCGGCGGCCTTGAAGGCATCCAAGTTAGGGTACTTGTCGGTGAGGGTGACGGTGACCTGGGCACCGAGCGCCCGGTCAAGGGACGGTTTGAGGGCGAGCAGCGGCCCGCCGCCACCTGCGCAAAGGTCGACGATGCGGGTGGTGCCGGCGCTTCGGAGCGCTTCAGAGAGCACCTGAACCACGAGACGGTACGGCCGAAAGACGGTGGCGTACCACCCGATGAAGTCCGTGAGCAGGTCGCGCCACACTGCGGGAAATCGCGGCAGGTCGTGGAGCTCAATCAGCTGGAGCCGTCGCATCGGAAGCAAAGTCTACATGGCCCGCCCGCCCTTCGTGCAGCACTACCTAAGGTGAGTCTCTCCATGACGTGCCCAAGAACTCAAGCCGGTGGCTTGATTTGAGGGGGTCACCACACGCATTCGCACTGCCACCGGGAGTCCCGGGAAGAAGGGAAAGGGCGGCGCTTGTGAAACACGGAGCTTGACAGTGATCGCAAACAGGTCTAGATCTCATTGTCAGATCTTGCGAAGCGGACAGACGCAAGAAAAAGGATGACCCCATGCTCCCCAGACTCGCAACACCTCGTCGGATCGCAAACGTGGCTGCTCTCATCGTGATTGCCGGATTGCTCGCGACGGGCGTGGCGCCCGGCGCGCGAGCCGCTCAGGCTCAAGTCACGAGTGCGGATGCGGTTCCCCCGGCGGTAATCGAGAAGATGCTCGAGCGCGAGATCGCTCGGATGGCCGGCAAGGGCTCGGTGTCGGTGCCGTCCGCGGCGCTTGTGCCCCTGGTGATCACCAGGTTTGACGCCGAACGGTCGAGGGCCGGCGAGTCTCGCGGCCCTCACGCGGTCATCGCCGCGGTTCACAGGGTGGTTCACGAGGTGGTGACCCAGCAAATGCTGCGCTCGCGGCTGCTTGGGACCGCGCAGAGGCGCGCGGCGTCGCAGGCGATCATCGTCCACGCCAGCAACATCCCGACCAGCGAGCGGCAGGCGCTCCTCGATTTCTACACCAGCACCAACGGGCCAAGCTGGACGACCAGCACGGGCTGGAACGGGGCGGCCGGAACCGAGTGCAGCTGGTACGGCGTCACCTGCGACGGTGCCGGGACGACCGTCCAGCAGTTGGCACTCTACGGCAACAACCTCTCGGGGCCGTTTTCCACGACGTTTGGAGACCTTACGAACCTGCAGTACCTCGACCTCCACGACAACCTGCTCACGGGCACGATTCCGTCCCAGTTCCTCAATTTCACCAGCCTGTACAACCTTGACCTCGACACCAACCAGCTCACGGGCTCCATCCCGACCGAGCTCGGCGGCCTCGTCAATCTCGACTACCTCGACCTCGACACCAACCAGCTCACCGGTTCGATCCCGACCGCGTTCGGCAGCCTCGTCAACCTGGAGTACCTCGACCTCGACACCAACCAGCTCACCGGTTCAATCCCCACCCAGCTAGGCAGCCTCACCAACCTGGAGTACCTCTACCTCTACACCAACCAGCTCACAGGCTCGATCCCGACCTCATTCGGCAACCTCACCAACGTGGGTGACCTCGACCTCGACACCAACCAGCTCACGGGCTCGATCCCCGACCTCGGCAACCTCGCCGCCAACCTGACGGTCCTCTACCTCTACGGCAACCAGCTCTCGGGCTCGATCCCGACCCAACTGGGGAGCCTTGCGAGCTTGGAGTACCTCACCATCTGGGGCAACGTGCTCTCCGGCGCGATTCCGACCTCGCTGGAAAATCTCACGCAGCTGGCTGCCGATGAGAGCGACCTGACCTACAACGCCCTGTACAGCACCGACGCCACGCTCACGACTTTTCTCGACACCGCGCAGTACCTTGGTGACTGGCAGTCGACCCAGACCATCGCGCCCACGGGCGTCACCGTCGGCACGATCACGAGCGCGTCGGTGGCGCTCTCGTGGACGCCGATCGCCTACACGGCCGACACCGGCGGCTACGAGGTTTACTACGCTACCGTCTCGGGCGGCCCCTACACCCTCTCCGGGACGACCGCCGACAAGACCGTCACCGGTGGGACCGTGACCGGCCTCGCGCCTGGGACGCCTTACTACTTCATCGTCGAGAGCGTCACCTTTCCCAACGACAACAACCAGAACACGGTGACGAGCGGTCCGTCGACAGAGGTCTCCGCGACCACCAGCGCCAGCAGTTGCACGGCGCCATCCATCACTTCGCAGCCCCTGGGCCAGAGTATCCAGAGCGGGCAGACCGCCACGTTGACGGTCACCGCCTCCGGGACCTCGTTGCTCTCGTACCAGTGGTACCAGGGCGCTTCCGGCGACACCTCGCAGGCGGTCGGGACCAACTCGAGCTCGTTCACCACCCCGGCGTTGACCCTCCACACCAGCTACTGGGTGCAGGTCAGCAACTCGTGCGGCTCCGCTGACTCCGCGACGGCGACGGTCATCGTGGGAGCGAACCTTTCCAACGTCGTCTGGGTGCCGGTGGCGAGCCATACCCCCGGGCTCAACCAGAGCCAGTGGCGCAGCGATCTCGGGCTGCTCCTCCCTCTTGAGGACGTCCCTGGCTTTCTCACGGCGGACGTGCAGATCGAGTTCTACGGCAGCGGCGGCATGGTGAGCACCACAGCCCTGGTGGCGAACGGGGCGCAGTCGATCCTGACCGACGTGGTCTCGCAGCTCAACGGGAGCGGCTCAGGCGCCCTCGAGATCCTTTCCGACCTGCCTCTCAAGGTCACGGCGCGGACGTACAACCAGGTCTCCTCCACGGCGGCCTGCTACCCCGACGGCACCCAGGGCCAGGACTACCCGGCGGTGGCCTCCAGCAGCGGGCTGAGCGCGGGTCAGAGCGCGTACCTCGCGGGACTCACCGAGAACGCCTCGTATCGGACCAACATCGGGGTGGTCAACACGGGCGCCGGGAATGCGAGCGTGCTCGTGAAGCTCTACGACGGAGAAGGGGACTATCTCGCGGACTACACGGTCTCATTGACCGCAGGCCAGTGGTCGCAGACGACGCAGCCGTTCAAGAACCCGGGGGGGGCAGACGGCGATGGGCAGTGGGTACGCCACGATCACGGTGCAGTCGGGATCCGGGGTGTTCGGGTTTGCCTCGGTGATCGACAACATCACCAACGACCCGACCACGGTCGCCATGCAGGCGACGGCGCCTGGCCTTGTCGTCTGGGTGCCGGTGGCGAGCCACACGGGCGGCCTCGACAACAGCGAGTGGCGGAGCGACCTTGGGCTGCTCAACCCAGGCACGGTGGCGGCGAACGTGCAGATCGAGTTCTACGGCAGTGGCGGCACGGTGAATGACACGGTCTCCGTGCCGGCCGGGGCGGAGTCGATCCTCACCGACGTTGTTGGAGTCGGGTTGCTCAATTCCAGCGGTTCGGGGGCTCTCGAAGTCACCTCGAGTCAGCCGCTCCGGGTCACGGCACGGACGTACAACCAGGTCTCCTCCGCGGTGACCTGCTACGCCAACGGGACGCAGGGCCAGGACTACCCGGCGGTGGTCTCCGGCAACGGACTGAGCGCGGGGCAGAGCGCGTACCTCGCGGGACTGACCGAGGACGCGTCGTACCGGTGCAACATCGGGGTGGTCAACACGGGGACGGGGAGTGCGACGGTGCTGGTGACGCTCTACGGCGGGACGATGGCGGAGCTTGCCGAATACACGGTGAGCCTGGCGGCAGGGGAGTGGGTGCAGACGACGCAGCCGTTCAAGAACCCGGGGGGGCAGACGGCGATGGGCAGTGGGTACGCCACGATCACGGTGCAGTCGGGAACGGGGGTGTTCGGGTTTGCCTCGGTGATCGACAACATTACCAACGACCCGACCACGGTGGCGATGCAGCGCTGATCGAGACTTTGCGGCGGCACGAGGAGTCTTGTCCCGGCGCCCTCGATGGCCGGATCACTCACTTGCGCGGCGTGCCACGCGTCGCGTAGCTCGCCTTGCGAAGGAGCGTGCGGAGGCGCCGCGGCCCGAGCGCGTAGTGACGCTCCGGGTACCGCCGCGCAGCCGCGGGCAGCGTGTCGAATAGAAGCTGGACCCACCTGTCCGTGACCTTTTCGACCGTGAAGTCGCGCGCCCGCCCGCGACCGTTCTCGACCATGTGCCGATTGAAGTAGTTGAAGGCGTACGCTGATCAGCAGACGCCTGCGTTCCTTACTGCGGCGCGTGGCGCTGGCGTCCACGCCGGGAATCATGCCTGCCAAGGTCTCAAGGACGTTCCTGTGTGTAGTCGAAGCTCCGCGGCATCGCGAAAAAGAGCAGCTTGCGGTAAACGGCAGAGCAGCCTGCCGAGGCCACGTTGCGGCATGTTGCAGCCGTTACCCCGTGGTCAAACTTGATATGCTACGCGGGAACCGGCGACGCGGGGCAGGTCGCGAAAGAGATGCGGGCGCGGGCCCGTCCGAGAGCGGAGGTGGAATGTGAGTACAGGCGCGAAGGTCAGGTTGACGCGAACGATCTCGATGGCGGTCATGGTGGGCATGGCTGCAATGGCGAACGCCGGCGATGGCGGGGACAGTGTCAGCGCAATGAGGGAGCTCGCTGCCAGGTTCGACCGAGCGCAGACGGCGCTTCCGGTTGCGGTGTCCCCGGCTGCCACCGGCGGGAGCGGGTTCGCCCGCGCGTACGGGGGGACCAAGGCCGACAACGGGTATTTCATGGCACAGGTCGGCAACAACTATGTTTTCTGGGGCACGACCCAATCGTTCGGGCTCGGCACGTTCAACCCCTGGCTGACCGAGCTGGACGGGAACGGCAACCTGGTCCTGCAACAGGTGTGGGGGACGGCGCAGACGGAAACCGGCGTGATCAACCCGACGCCCGATGGCGGGTTCTTCGTCAGCCTGGTCTCCCAGCCCACACCGGGACAGGCGGTCCTGCAGCTCGTCAAGCTCAACAGCTCGTTGACAAGCGTCTGGCAGAAGCAGTACGGCACCGGCAGCGAGGGCCTGAAAGCGGCCGCCGTGCTCAAGGACAATAGCTTCCTCATCGAGGGTTCGACGGTTCAGATCTCGGGCTCGACGGTCACCTATGTCGGCACGTTGATCAAGACGGATTCCTCCGGCAACATCCTGTGGCAGAAGCAGTCCAGCTCATCGCAGCCGGTCACCCTGGCGTTCGGGCAGCTCTCTGACGGGAGCTACATCGGCGTGGGCACGACCTCCGCGGCGTCCAACCCCGCCGACACCGACATCCTCGTCGTCAAGCTCGATGCCAGCGGCAACGTCACGTGGCAGAAGAGCTACGGCGGTTCCGCCGGGAGCTCCGCGTACTCGGCCCTCCCGATCAGTGGGGGCTACCTGATCGCCGGTTCGACGACAGCCTTCGGGGCCGGCAAGTCCGACGTGTGGCTCATCCAGATCGACACCTCGGGCAACGTGGTGAAGCAGGAGACGATCGGCGGCGCCGGCGACGACGCCGCGGTCCTCCAGGCCGTGACCGGTGGGTACCTGCTCTCCGGGTACACGGACTCCTCCGGCGCGGGCTCCTCGGACGGGTGGATGGCCTTTCTCGACTCCAATCTCAACGTGACCTCGTCGAAGACCTACGGCGGGTCCGGGGCCGACGAGCTGTTTGCCTTGCCCGATTCCACGGGCGGCTTCCTGCTGATGGGCACGACCTCCTCTTTCGGCGGCGGCGGGGAAAACGCCTGGGTGATCAAGACCGACGCCTCGGGCGATCCGGTCTGGCAGAACGCCTACGGCGGCACGGGCGACGAGTCCGGCGAAATCGCCAGGCTTTCCGGGGGTGGGCTGATGCTGAGCGGTTCGACCACATCATGGGGCGCGGGCGGAACCGACATGCTCGCGGTACTTCTCGACTCGAACGGCCAGCTTCCCGGCTGCGATCTGGTTCACCCCACGAGTGTGACCCCGGTGAACTTCCCGGTCACGGTGACCGCGACGAACGTGACGCCGGTGACCACGACCATCGCGGAGACGAACGCGACCGTCACGGCCTCGACGATCTCGCTGAGCCCCATCACCACGACTGCCACCGTCACCGATATCTGCGGCGCCACCGGCGCGCTCACCGCCACGGCGAGCGCCAGCGCGACGTCGGGGACCGCGCCGCTCTCCGTGAACTTCACCGGCTCGGCCGCCGGCGGCACCTCGCCCTACACCTACAGCTGGAACTTCGGCGACGGGAGTGCGCAATCGACCCAGCAGAACCCGACTCACTCCTACTCCGCTTCCGGCTCCTACACCGTGGTGCTCAAGGTCACCGACGCGGCGTCGGCGACCGCCACCGACAGCCACCTCCAGATCAACGTCTCGGCGGCCACCTGCACCTCGCCTTCGATCACTTCGCAGCCCCTGGGCCAGAGTATCCAAAGTGGGCACACCGCCACGTTGACCGTCACCGCCACGGGGACCGCGTCGCTCTCGTACCAGTGGTACCAGGGCACTTCCGGCGACACCTCGCACCCGGTCGGGACCAACTCAAGCTCATTCACCACCCCGACGTTGACCGCCATTACGAGCTACTGGGTGCGGGTCAGCAACTCCTGCGGCCACGCTGACTCCGTGACGGCCACAATCATGGTGGGAGTGACCTTTTCCAACTTCGTCTGGGTGCCGGTGGCGAGCCACGCGAGCGGCCTCAACAGCAGCCAATGGCGCAGCGATCTCGGGCTGCTCAACCCCGGTACGGTGACGGCGAACGTGCAGATCGAGTTCTTCGGCAGTGGCGGCATGGTGAGCAACACGGCCTCCGTGGCGGCCGGGGCGCAGTCGATCCTCGACGACGTTGTCGGAGTCGGGTTGCTTAATTCGAGCGGGTCGGGGGCGCTTGAAGTCACCTCGAGTCAGCCGCTCCGAGTCAC